>NZ_JBQFSR010000004.1:0-315570 GCF_056538105.1 Ruegeria sp. BH6 | reverse complement strand
GCTTCGGCTTCGGCTTCGGCTTCGGCTTCGGCTTCGGCTTCGGCTTCGGCTTCGGCTTCGGCTTCGGCTTCGGCTTCGGCTTCGGCTTCGGCTTCGGAAAAGCCCTCTTCTACCGGCTCGGCCGCGTCAACAGTAGCTTGTTCCTCGGCAATTGTGGATTCGACCGCTTCGTCCGACTTGGGGTCTTCCACTGGCTTTTGATCGGTTTTCTTCTTACGAGCCACCGCAACATTCCCCTTATCGAATCCAAAATCATATGAATAACAGGCCACTCTAAGTTAATCGGTGGTATCGCTACCCTCAACCCGCATCGCATGTTTCACAAGTTTTTTAACCGCTTTCCGCATTTTCTTGGGGGTTGGCGCTTTGGCGACCCTTAGATGCGCATAGTCCAAAAAATAAAGGGGTTCCGCAGTCGCTTCGCTGATTGCGGCCAGCCACAGGGGCGCTGAACCAGACCAGATATCGGCAAATTGTCGCGCCGTACGGGGCGAAAATAACGGTGCGATGACCGGCTCTTTGCCATCGGTGGCGGCTGCGGCCTCGGGTGTCAGCGGTAACAGGCGCTGCTGATAGACGGCCTGTTCGCGCACGGTCAGTCCCGACTCGGTCAGGCGGGTGGCGACATTGCCCCGGCTGTGTTCTCCACGCAAATGCAAAAGCGGGCTGTCGGGGCGATGTTTCAGCAGATAGGCCACCAGTTCTTCGGCCGCTGCGCCAACCATCTGCGCGTTCCAACCAGCACTTTGGGCCGTGCTGGTGGTGGCAGGGCCGACGCAAAAGGCGGGCATGTTCCGAGACAAGCCCAAGGATACGGCAGCATTCACCCCATTGGCCGAGGTGAAAATCAGTCCCCGCACACCACTGGTGTCGACATTAATCGGCAAGGGGTTGATTTCGAGTAGCGGGGAATAGATGACCTTGACCCGGGATCTGGTGCGGGCCGGCAGCTGCGCGACAAACCGTTCTGAGGCGGCGCGCGGGCGGGTCATCAACAAATACAACGGTCGGCGCCTTCCGCCTTGGGATTGTTTGCATCCGCGCAGGGTGATACCCCGCTTGGCAGTCATGGTGTAACGGATCAGGCCAATGGTGCAAACACTTACCATCCTCGGGTTGGAAAGCAGCTGTGATGACACGGCCGCCGCCGTCGTGCGCCAAACCGATGGTGCAGAGGCCGAGGTTCTGTCTTCTATCGTGCATGGCCAGACCGAGTTGCACAGCGCTTTTGGCGGCGTAGTGCCCGAAATTGCCGCCCGCGCGCATGCCGAAAAACTGGATGTCTGCGTGGTGCAGGCGTTACAGTCCGCAGGGCTGACCCTGGCCGATATGGACGCCATCGCGGTCACCGCCGGGCCGGGTCTGATCGGCGGCGTCATGTCGGGTGTCATGTGTGCCAAGGGGCTGAGTGCAGCATCTGGCCTGCCTTTGGTCGGGGTGAACCATCTGGCCGGGCATGCCCTGACACCTCGTCTGACGGATGGGATCGCTTTTCCTTATCTGATGCTGCTGGTCTCGGGGGGGCATTGTCAGTACCTGATTGCCCACGGACCGGAAAAATTCACCCGTCTGGGCGGCACCATCGACGATGCCCCCGGCGAAGCGTTCGACAAAACCGCCCGACTGCTGGGCTTGCCGCAACCCGGCGGCCCCTCGGTCGAGGTCGAAGCCCGGTCGGGCGATCCCAAGCGATTCCGCTTTCCACGCCCACTGCTGGACCGGCCAGGATGTGATCTGTCGTTCTCGGGACTCAAGACCGCGCTGATGCGGATGCGAGACCAGATCGTTGCCGAAAAGGGTGGGTTGACCCGACAGGACCGCGCAGATCTGTGCGCTGGGTTTCAGCAGGCCATTGTCGACACATTGGCCGAAAAAACTCGCCGGGCGATGAATCTGTATTTGGAGGAAAACCCTGCAGAGCCGGTGATCGCGGTTGCAGGTGGCGTAGCAGCAAATTCGGCCATTCGTGCAGCATTAGAGACTGTTTGCATAGAAAAAGGTGCGCGATTCACGGCCCCGCCGCTGAACCTATGCACCGATAACGCCGCCATGATTGCCTATGCCGGGATGGAGCGGTTTCGTACCGGTGCCCGGGATGGATTGGACCTGACCGCCCGGCCCCGCTGGCCGTTGGATCAGACCAGTCCCGCCATGCTGGGCAGCGGCAAGAAAGGGGCCAAGGCATGAGCATCGCTGTCCTTGGATCCGGGGCATTTGGCACCGCTTTGGCGATTTCGCTGGCCGGGAATGGGCCGGTGACGCTGTGGTCGCGCAACACCGAGCAAGCCAACCAAATGCAAGACAGCCGCGAGAACGCAGCGCGCCTGCCGAATGTGGCTCTGCCGGACGAAGTATTGGTGACAGCCGACATGCAGGACGCAGTGACCGCTGATGTCTTGCTGCTGGCGGTTCCCATGCAGAAACTGCGCGCGGCTCTGACGGAACATGCCCCGGTTCTGGCCGGAAAGACCCTGGTTGCCTGCTGCAAGGGGATCGAACTGTCCTCAGGCCTTGGTCCAATCTCGGTGATCCGCCGGACCATCCCGGATGCGCGCCCGGCCCTGCTGACCGGGCCCAGCTTTGCCGATGACATCGCGCGCGGGCTGCCCACGGCGCTGACGCTGGCCTGCGCGGATGGTGATCTAAGCGAAACGCTGCAGACCGAACTGACCACTGCGAACCTGCGCCTTTATCGCACCACCGACGTGATCGGCGCGGAACTGGGTGGAGCATTGAAAAACGTCATGGCCATCGGCTGCGGCGCTGCCATTGGGGCCGGGCTGGGCGACAGTGCCCGCGCTGCCCTGATGACCCGTGGCTTTGCCGAGATGCAGCGGTTCGCTTTGATGCGCGGTGCGCGTCCCGATACCTTGATGGGCCTGTCTGGATTGGGCGATCTGGTGCTGACCTGCTCATCCGAATTGTCCCGAAATTATCGTTTTGGCCTGTGTTTGGGTCAAAATCGCCCTTTCGACAGCCAAACAACGGTCGAAGGCGTCGCAACCGCGCGCGCCATGGCGGACATTGCCACGGCTGAGGGGCTGGACATGCCCATCAGCGCCACGGTGGCCGACCTGAGCCACGGTACCTATAGTGTGCCCCAAGCCATTCAAACCCTGCTCAACCGACCCCTCAAGGAGGAATAATATGCTCATTGCCCTGATCGCCAAGGACAAGGACGGTGCCCTGCAAACCCGGCTGGACAATCGCGCCAACCACCTGGCCTATATCGAGGAAACTGGCGTTGTTGCACAGGCAGGCCCCCTGCTGGACGGCGACGCGATGATCGGCTCGTTGATCATTCTTGAGGTCGAGGACATGGCTGCTGCGCAAACATGGGCAGACAACGATCCCTATGCCAAAGCAGGGCTGTTTCAATCCGTTGATCTGATCGTATGGAAGAAGGTCGTCGGCTGATGGCATATTGGCTGTTCAAATCCGAACCCTCAACCTGGAGCTGGGACCAGCAGGTTGCCAAAGGGGATGCGGGCGAAGAGTGGGACGGCGTGCGCAATTATCAGGCGCGCAATTTCATGCGCCAGATGGCAATCGGTGACCGCGGGTTTTTCTACCACTCGCAAAAGGACAAGGCGATTGTCGGCATTGTCGAGGTCTGCGCCGAGGCCCACCCCGACAGCACCACAGATGATGAACGCTGGGAATGTGTGGATATCAAGGCTGTACGCCCGTTCACCACAGCTGTCACTTTGGAGCAGATCAAGGCAGATGAACGTCTGGACGAGATGGTGCTGGTGAAAAACTCGCGCCTGTCCGTTCAACCTGTGACTGATGAGGAATGGGCAACCATCTGTGCGCTGGGGGCCACCCAACCGGATTGACGGAATCAACGTCTAAGGGTGCAAACCTTCTCAAACCACCAATAAAATGGTATATTTTTAGAGCTGCACCATGTGGGGGCAATGGCGGCCGCAGTTTCAGTGGTCGTCTGTCTTTTGGTGTTGCTCGATCTTTGGTTGATCAATTCGAAAGCAAGAACCCATGTCTGACGTTGAAGGCAGCGGTGGGAAGAACGAAGACATTGCTGCTGAGCTGAGTTCAAAATGCTGGGAAGCGCGCCTTGAGATTGCGCGAAAACAGCGCGCCGCTGCGCTGGCCGATGTGCAGCAATCAGGTCACCTGAAAATGTCACCGGAAATCGAGATTGAAGCGCCGCAGGAAGACAGCCCCGCAGAACCCGGTGAATTCAAATTTGAGCAGGTTGTGTTCAAAAGTTCTCAGTCGAAACACCCAATACAACCGCCCCGAAAACAGCGCGTCAATCGCATGTATCCGATCGTTTTTGGTGCAATGTTCTGTGGCGCTGCCCTGCATTGGGCCGCAACAAGTGTTTTGGCAGGATGGCGAAACCCCGACGCGGTGGTTCAAACCAGCCTATCTATTGATACAACAGCAGAAATCGACGCAGACGCAAATCCGGTGGCGGGTGATCCAAATGACGGTGATACGACCCTGTCCAGCTTGGAATCGGACGCGGCAGAACCGATTTCGCGGTTTGCCAAAGTGACGCACAAGACGTCCACTGCAAATACGGGGCCAGGGTCAGAAAAGAGCAGTTCAGTTGTTCCAATGAACTATGAGCCAGCCTGGGGTGAGACGCTATTGCCACCGGTGAAACAAGGCTCTTACGAACCGGGGGCGCCGCTAACAACCGTACCTGACGTCGTGATCGCCCGAGCCACCGCACCGAGATCGGTTCTCGTGATTCCCGAAAAACATGACAGCCTGCCTAATCATGACCAGCCGGCTGAAACAGGGGTATCTCTTTTTGTACCCGTTGGCGTGTCGAACGAAACCAGCATCGCCGTGCTTGAGATTTTGACCTCGGACCAGACTGACGTGATTGCAACGGCGCGAGTAAATTATGCCGTGAAGGCGACTCAGGTCCGATTCTATCACCCCAAGGACGCGCAAATTGCGGAACTGACAGCAAGTTTGCTTGGCGGTATCTCTCGGGACTTTACGAAGTCCGGTCCAAAAACGCGACCGGGCCATATCGAGGTTTATCTGGCCGGTAAGGGGGGTGGAAGAAAACGCCAACCAAATCGAGGGCCAGATTCAGTGGAACGGTTTGTTGCCCGAATTCTTGAAGAGTTCCAATAAAAATGCGGGAAGGTTCCGACGATGCAGAACCTTCCCTACCCCCGCGTGCTCCCTATTCACCACACGCGTCTGGAAATCTTTGGCTCTGACCGTACTGGTCACTCTTAGATATTAGTCGAGTTCTGGTGGTCAGCACAAACACCAAGTGCTTAAAATTGAAAACGCCCGCCAGTGGCCTGACGGGCATCAAGGGATCAGCCGTAGACCGACTCTTTGCCGAAATGCTTGGTCAGCATGTAATAGACAACGGCGCGGTATTTGTTACGCTCAGACATGCCATAGGTTTCAAGCGCAGTGTTGATTGCGCCCGTCAACTCTGGCCCGTCTGACAGGCCCAGCTTCTTGATCAGAAAGTTGTTCTTGACCGTCTCGATCTCACCTTCCTGCGTGGCAGCCACGGTCGCCGCGTCGGCGTCATAGATCGCCGGACCACATCCGATTGTGACCTTGGTCAGCAGGTCCATGTCAGGGTCCATTCCGCATTTGTTTTTCAGATCATCTGCGTATTTTGCGATCAGCTCGTCGCGTTTTCCCATGTCCCAATCTCCCTAAGTTACAATGAAACGGCACCCTTACCGTCTTCGTTAAGGTTAGCCGCGACGGATATTTTTCCGAAAGGAAAAAATTTGGGGATTTCTCCCCCTATTGCCGATTAAGGCGCAAATCGGCCCGGCTGGCCTAGCGGCAAAAGCCCCAACCCGGACCCTGCAGGTGGAAATGGTCGGCGTGCAAGCGATTGTAATCTGGCCCTAAAACAACCCGGAACCAGTCACAAGCACCACGTCCAATCCGATGCAAGAAAGCGGCCTCGGGTCCGGGCGTGTCCCAATCTGTCAGCAGGATCAGGGATCGGCCATCCCCCAGTTGCAGGCCGATTATATCAATCGCGTCCGCGGTGGCGTGGCTGCTCCAGCCGCTGTGCTGCCCCTGCGCTGTGCGCATCCGGCGGCAATTGTAGCTGCCCACGTGGCGTAAGGCGCGCACGTCGGTGCCCAGAAAATCGCGCGCGGCGGGCTGCACCACGTGATGCTCCCACAAGGCCAGCCGCAGAGTTGTCGCGCAGCTGGTTTCAACCGCCTCGATCCGTGCAGTGCCCAGCCGGGTCAACAGGCCCCGACCGGCGATGCCACAGTTCTGATCGACCACCAGATCGTCCATCCGCTCAAAAGCCACGCCCGCCGCCGAGAGGGCGGCCCGGCACTGGGCCTCATCCCCCAGAGCGCGGCGCATCTGGTAGGCGGTGACCGGCGTGACCGGCGCCGTGACGGTCAATTCCCGCAGCGGGTTCCAATGCGACGGCACCGGTGTTTGCGGATGTGACAACAGCCACCACCCGCCGCCACCGACGATGATCAGCAACGTAATGAGGGTAAAAAACAAAGACGCCGCCAGATGCAAAATCCGGCGGCGTCCCTTGCGTTTCGTCATACCCGTTCCGCGATCAGTAGCGGTAATGCTCGGGCTTATAGGGGCCTTCGGGTTTCACGCCGATATAAGCCGCCTGTTCACTGTCCATTTGGGTCAGCTTCACACCGATGCGATCCAGATGCAGGCGCGCGACCTTCTCATCCAGGTGCTTGGGCAGGATGTAGACGTCGTTGTTGTACTCATCACCCTTCGTGAACAGCTCGATCTGCGCCAGAACCTGGTTGGTGAAAGAAGCTGACATCACGAATGACGGGTGACCGGTGGCGTTGCCGAGGTTCAGCAAACGGCCTTCGGACAGCAGGATCAGACGATTGCCCGACGGCATCTCGATCATGTCCACCTGTTCCTTGATGTTGGTCCATTTGTGGTTCTTCAGGCTGGCCACCTGAATTTCGTTGTCGAAGTGACCGATGTTGCCGACGATGGCCATGTCCTTCATCTCGCGCATATGCTCGATGCGGATCACGTCCTTGTTGCCGGTGGTGGTGATGAAGATATCGGCCGATGCGACTTCGTCTTCCAGCAAAGTGACTTCGAACCCGTCCATCGCCGCCTGCAGGGCGCAGATCGGGTCAACTTCGGTCACTTTCACACGGGCACCCGCGCCGCGCAGCGAGGCGGCCGAGCCTTTGCCCACGTCACCATAACCACAAACGACAGCAACTTTACCGGCCATCATCGTGTCGGTGGCACGACGGATGCCGTCGACCAGCGATTCCTTACAACCGTATTTGTTGTCGAATTTCGACTTGGTGACACTGTCGTTCACGTTGATCGCCGGGAACGGCAGGTGGCCGTCTTTCACCAGCTGATACAGGCGGTTCACACCGGTGGTGGTTTCCTCGGACACGCCCTGGATCTGATCACGCATCTTGGTGAACCAGCCAGGGCTTGCCGCCATTCGCTTGGCGATCTGGGCCTTAATGACTTCTTCCTCTTCCGAGCCCGGAACGGGGATGATGTCTTCGCCGGCTTCGGCACGTGCGCCCAGCAGGATATACAGCGTTGCGTCGCCGCCATCATCCAGAATCATGTTCGGGCCGTCTTCGAACAGGAAGGATTTGTCCAGATAATCCCAATGCTCTTCCAACGTCTGGCCTTTGATCGCAAAGACCGGAATACCAGCCTCGGCAATGGCTGCCGCCGCGTGATCCTGGGTTGAGAAGATGTTGCACGACGCCCAGCGCACATCCGCGCCCAACGCCACCAATGTTTCGATCAGAACAGCCGTCTGGATGGTCATGTGCAGCGAGCCGACGATCCGCGCACCTTTAAGGGGCTTTGCGTCACCGTATTCCGCGCGCAGGGCCATCAGGCCCGGCATCTCGGTTTCGGCGATGTCCAGCTCTTTGCGGCCAAACCCGGCCAGCGCAATGTCTTTGACGATATAGTCCCCGGCCATCATATACTCCATTCCGGTAAGCAGGTCCGGGCTGCCCCCTAGCATCCCTTGGGGCAGGTAGCAACGCAGATGGCCGAAAACAGATTATTTGGCAGCAAAAATCAGCTGGGCTCACCCTTTAGTGTAATCTTCGGGATCGCTTCAAAAAAATCGGTGCCAACGGCGACAATACAACTAATGCCGTTCGCTTGGGTCACCAGAACCGTGTAGCTTCCGGTTTCCTTCGAGGTCCAAACCTCCATAACCGCCTGCGCACCACGCGTTTTCTGCAATCCACCAAAGACCAGCTCTTCTGAATAGCTGTCTTGCAGCTTGGCGATCACATGCTCGCGTTGCGCACAACCTTGGGCAAATGCAGGGGGGGCAGTGGCGGCCATTCCAAAGGCCAGGGTAATTCCAAACAGTCGCTTAAACATAGTAGCTCCCTTCGATACGAGTTACGTTCCGAGAGGGGCACACCAGGAGGAGCATGCACCCCCCTCAGCACAGATGTCGGTATCACCACGCGCCAATTCAAAGCACGTCTGGTCAAGAAAAAGTTGGCAGCTGGTGATCTCGACAGGTACATCATAACACAAAAACCCAAAACTTACGTGAGCGACTTCACAGGGCATGGCATAATGGCAACACAAGCACGAGCGTGGCAAAGAATGCTGTCGGGGCGCAGGCTGGATCTGCTGGATCCGACCCCCGTGGACATCGAAATCGAAGATATCGCCCACGGATTGGCCTTTGTGGCCCGTTGGAACGGCCAAACTGCAGGTGATTTCGCCTATTCCGTGGCCGAACATTCCCTGTTGGTTGAGGAGCTTTTTGGCCGGATTGCGCCCAAAGCACCGGTGAAATGGCGCCTCGCGGCTTTGTTACACGATGCGCCGGAATATGTGATCGGAGATATGATCTCGCCGGTCAAATCCGCCGTTGGCCCCGATTACGGCGCTTTGGATGATCGTCTGGCGGCCGCGATCCACATTCGGTTCGGGTTGCCTGCTGCAGTGCCGAAAACGGTGAAACGGCAGATCAAGAAAGCCGACAAGATCAGCGCCTGGATGGAGGCAACGCAAATCGCGGGGTTTTCCGAGGCCGAGGCGACGAAGTTCTTTGGTCGTCCGGATAAGTCGGTGATGGAAGGATTGACGATTACGTTACGCCCGCCGGTTGAGGCACGCGAGGCGTATATGGCGCGGCATGAGAATCTGATCCAGAAGATTTAACAAAGGATGGCGTGTTCTCGGATCAATTGGTCCAATCAATAGGAAATCTACAAAAATCCGATCACAGACAGACCGATCAGAGTCAACCAGCCGATAAGTTGATATAGAAACCTCAATTTCTCCGCATTCATCTCACCGGTATCAAAGGGCTCCAGAGATGAACGGGTTTGCTTGGCCCCAATAAGTTTGGGGAAAAGTGCCGACAAAGCATGGGCGATGCCGAAGAAGGTCAAAAGAGAACAAGTTGCTAGTCCAAAGACACTCGCCGTTAAGCCGGTCATAGTCCATGGTCCATTCCAAGTTTGAAAAACAATGGATCCCACAACGATCAGAGCTCCGAGGGAACAGACGCCAAAAACCAAAGCGCCTAGACGTTGCACCCAAGTTTCAGGCGCGGTTTTCGCCAATAGCTGCAACACCATTCGAACTGAGTCTGTAGCCTACCTCGGACTGCGCTTCGCCAAAATTCGCTGCAACGTTCGGCGGTGCATGTTCAGGCGACGGGCGGTCTCGGAGACATTCCGGTCGCACAGCTCATACACCCGCTGGATATGCTCCCAGCGCACGCGGTCCGCGCTCATGGGGTTTTCCGGCGGTGGCGGCAGTTCGTCACCTTTGGCCAGCAGCGCATTGGTGATGTCGGTGGCATCGGCGGGTTTTGACAGGTAGTCGGTCGCGCCGATCTTGACGGCGGCCACGGCGGTGGCAATCGCGCCATATCCGGTCAGAACCACAACCCGGCTGTCGGGGCGTTTTTCGCGCAAAACTTCGACCACATCCAGACCGTTGCCATCCTCAAGCCGCAGGTCGACAACGGCATATGCAGGGGGGCGGGCTGTAGAAATGGCGCGGCCTGCGGCGACGGAACCTGCGGTCTCAACTTCGAACCCGCGCTTCTCCATGGCTTTGGCCAGACGTCTCAGAAACGGCTCATCATCATCCACCAAAAGCAGGGATTTATCGGGGCCGATATCCAGGTCAGAGCTGTCCGCCATATTCTGTTCTTTCCGTAATTTTACGTCTTTGGCTTAAACATGAGTAATAGCAGCGCCATTTCAAAGGTCAAATCGACTGTGCGCCCTACATCTGATCCAGGAAGCACCCGACCTTGTCGGCCATCTGCTCCGCCGTGTCGTCGCGGTTGAAGAATTCCAGGAATCCATGCTCGGGCGTCATCAGGTAAGTAAAGGTGGAATGGTCGACCAGATAGAATTCGTCGCTTTTGTCATGAGCCTTGTAATAGGTCTTGTAGGTTTGGCTGGCGGCCTTGACCTGCTCGGGCGTGCCGGTCAGAGCGATGGTTTTGCCGCCCAGATTGAACGCATAATCAGCCATCACTTCGGGTGTGTCGCGATCCGGGTCGATCGAGATGAACAGCGGCGTCACAGACTGGCCACGCTCGGCCAGAATATCCACGGCCTCGGCATTGCGCGACATATCGAAAGGGCAGACATCGGGGCAGAAGGTATAGCCGAAATAAACCAGTGTCGGCTCGGTGATCACATCTTTGTCGGTAACGGTCTCACCCTTGCCGTTGATCAGCTCGAACGGGCCGCCAATCGCGGCTGAGCCACCGGCGATCTGGCCGGAACGGCATTGCGCGAACTGATCGTCCGACCGGCCCCCCAGCGTCAGCAGCCACATGGCGCCCAGGCCAACGGCCAGAACTACGGTTGCGAGGATGGCATAAAGGCGGGTCATGACATCAATCCTGAAATGAGAGGGGTTGTTGATCGTTTTCGCCGGGACACCTATCAAGATGAACAGCCGATGCAACAGGACATAATAGACCGATGGCAAATTCCAACATCACTTCGTGGACCGGTCAGGAAGGCAGCAACTGGATTCGGCTACGCACGCTGATCCTATTGCGCTGGGTGGCCATCATTGGCCAGTTCACGGCCATCACCGTGGCACAGCGATATTATCACGTGCAGCTGGAACTGGCCCTGTGTTATCTGGCCATTGGTGTTTCGGTCATGGGCAACATGACGGCCATTCTTCTGTTCCCGCAAAACAAGCGCCTGACCGAGTTCGAGAACTTCCTGATGGTTCTGTTCGATCTACTGCAACTGGCCATTCTGCTGTATCTGACCGGTGGTCTGAACAACCCGTTTGCGTTGCTTCTGCTGGGGCCGGTGACCATTTCGGCAAACGTAATGAGTACGCGTTCAACCCTGATCGTGGGGGGTGTTGCGATTGTTGTGGCATCCTTGCTGGCTGAGTTTCATCTGCCGCTGCGCACGGAGCAGGGCGAGGCGTTGCTGATCCCCGACATGTTGTTATTCGGAAACTGGGCCGCGATCGTGATCGCAATCGTGTTCATTGGCGCCTACTCACACCGCGTCAGTTCCGAGGTCCGATCCATGTCCGAAGCGCTTGCAGCCACCCACATGGCCCTTGCGCGCGAACAGAAGCTGACCGATCTGGGCGGTGTGGTCGCCGCCGCCGCGCATGAGCTGGGAACGCCATTGGCCACGATCAAGCTGACCAGTTCCGAGCTGATCGAAGAGCTGGATGACCGCCCCGACCTGAAAGACGATGCCGCGCTGATCCGCGAACAGGCCAATCGCTGCCGCGATATCCTGCGCGATATGGGCCGTGCCGGCAAAGATGATCTGCATCTGCGGCAGGCTCCTCTGTCCACCGTGGTGCATGAAGCCGCCGAACCGCATATTCATCGCGGCAAGACGGTGCATTTTGACGAAGGGCCTGCCGGGGACGGTGATGTGCAGCAACCCTCGATCCTGCGCAAGCCCGAGATCATTCACGGATTGCGCAACCTGATCCAGAATGCGGTGGATTTCGCCCGCGCCAATGTCTGGGTCGAGGCCGAATGGACCACCGATCAGATCACCATCAATATCATGGATGACGGGCGCGGGTACCCTTCGCAGATGATTGGCCGTATCGGTGATCCCTTCATGCGCCGCCGCCGAGCCGAATCCGATCAGCGGACCCGCCCGGAGTATGAAGGCATGGGGCTGGGGTTATTCATTGCCAAAACCCTGCTGGAACGCAGCGGGGCAGAGCTTCAATTCGCCAACGGGTCAGATCCCTATCAGAACCTGAGCGACAAAAAAGACCGGCGGGGCGCAATCGTACAGGTTTCCTGGCCGCGAAATCTGATCGACGCGCAAACCGGCGACACGCCTGTCCCGTCGGGTGCGAACCAGCGTATCCAGGTCTGAGTTAAGACCCCGTTAACCATTAACGCGCATAGTTCCTTCTCGTGATATCAGTACCGAGGAGAGCATGGTCGACTGGATCATTCTGGCCGCTATCAGCCTGGTATCCGCTAGCCTGGCGGTGCAATGGCTTTTGCCCCGTCGTCGGCAGCGGGGCGATAGTTTCGGTCTGTCCTCACCCGCGTCGCTGTTCGATGCAGTGTTTCTGTTCGATGAGGACCGCCTTATCAGCCATTCCGATATTGCTCTGGAAGGGTTTCAGGCAGTCCGCGACTGGCCTGATCTGCGCCGCCTGCTGCAACGGGACTTTCCGACCTTTCCGGAAACACCAGACCGTATTCGACGCGAAGGTACCCTGATCATTCCTGCCATCGACTGCACCATCGAACGCGATGTCCTGTGTGAATGGATCGACGGGATCGTGCGGGTGCAACTGCGCGACAGTACCGACCGCCCCGACCCGGTGCAGCGCGACCCCCAAGACCCGATCCGGCTGGCGATGGAACAGGCCCCCTATCCGGTTTGGCTGCTGGATCATCAAGGTAACGTGCGCTGGTGCAATGCCGCCTATGTCTTACTTGTGCGCAAGGTCCGCGGTCAGGATACTGATTTGACCGCACCGATGTTCCCCGGCACTGATGAAGACGCACGGTTGGGGGCAAAAAGCCGCATCTCAATTTCGTCCGAAGGCAGCGGCAACAAGCTGTGGTTCGATCTCACTCTGGTGGATCACCCCGAGGGGCACCTGTGCTATGCCGTCGATATCAATGCCATCGTCGCCGCAGAGACCGCTCAGCGCAAGTTCGTCCAGACCATGACGAAAACCTTTGCTCAATTGTCTATCGGGCTGGCCATATTTGACCGCAACCGACAACTGGCCTTGTTCAACCCGGCGCTGATCGATTTGACCACCCTGCCCCCGGATTTCCTCAGTTGCCGCCCCAGTCTGTCCAGCTTTTTTGACCGACTGCGGGATCAACACATGATGCCGGAACCCAAGAATTATCGCGGGTGGCGCAACCAGATGAACGACCTGCTCGAAGCGGCCGAGGACGGGAATTACCAGGAAACCTGGTCGCTGCCCTCGGGGTCAGTATATTCGGTCAGCGGGCGGCCCCATCCCGACGGCGCCGTGGCTTTTCTGTTCGAAGATATCACGGCCGAGATTACCCTGACCCGGCGCTTCCGCTCGGAAATGGATCTGATGCAATCGGTTCTGGATAAGTTGGCCGATGCCATCGCGGTGTTTGGTGATGACGGAACACTGGCTTTTACCAACCGCGCCTATCAACAATTGTGGGGGGATTCTGGTGAGGCCGGGTTCGAACCGGATTCCGTGCTGGATGTGACGCGTGGCTGGCAGGAACAATGCGTTGCCTCACCGATCCTCGGCGAGATTCGCGATTTTGTGGAAATGCGCGACAACCGTGTTGAATGGTCCAACGACCTAAAGCTGCGGAACGGCACCCAACTGTCCTGTACGGTCAGTCCCATGCAGAACGGCGCAACGATTGTGCGGTTCTCGGTCGAGGATGCGCCGTCAACCCTGCCGATCCGTCAAATCAGCGCCTGAACCGGGTTGCAGCCGCCCGGGCGTAAGGTCATTGTGGCGCCATGACGTTGCACGCCCGTTCGATCACCCTGAATTCGCCCGAAGAAACCGCCGATCTGGCCGCACGGCTGGGTGCAAAATTGCGCCCTGGCGACATCTTGTTGCTTGAGGGTGAGATCGGCAGCGGTAAGACCCATTTTGCGCGCAGCCTGATCCAATCACTGATGTCTGTGCCCGAGGACGTGCCTTCGCCCACCTTCACGCTGGTACAAGCCTATGACACCCTACCTGGCGAGATCTGGCACTGCGATCTGTACCGGCTAAGCGCCTTGGAAGAGATCGAAGAACTGGGGCTGTCCGACGCTTTTGAAACTGCCATTTGCCTGATTGAATGGCCGGACAAGCTGGGTCCGCTGACCCCTGCCACCGCCCTGACCTTGCATTTGAAAACAGACCCTAACACGACGGGTTTGCGATATCTGACCCTTTCGTGGTCCGATCCGAAATGGCCCCAAATACTGGAGAGTGCCGCATGACGAACCGGGCTGTGCTGGCCGAGGCGCTGATTGCACAAACACCATGGTCCAACGCCACGCGCGCACCGCTGGCCGGGGATGCCTCGAACCGCCGGTACGAACGTTTGACCGATCCCGATACTGGCCGCACGGCTGTTTTCATGGACTCACCTCCGGGCAAGGCCGAACCGGTTGAGGCTTTTGTCCGCATGGCTAACTATCTGCGGGAAATCGGGCTTAGCGCACCCGAAATCTATGCCGAGGACACAGAATTCGGCTTTCTGTTGCTGGAGGATCTGGGCGATGATCTGTTCGCCCGCGTCCTCAGGCAAAACCCTCGGATGGAGCGCGAGCTGTATGAGGCTGCAACCGACGTTCTGATCGAGTTGCACAAGGCACCTACCCTGTCACTGCCGTCTTATGATCCGACGATGATGACCGAATTGGCTGCGTTGTCCTTCACCAAATACGCCCAAGCGGTATTGGGGGAACATGATGCAGACGCTCGGATACGGTTTGAAAACCGCTTTGCGGATATTTTGCACCAAGAAACCTCGGGCCGCAAAGTGGTGATCCAACGTGACTATCACGCGGAAAACATGATCTGGTTGCCGGACCGTGACGGGATCAAGCGGGTGGGATTGCTGGATTTCCAGACCGCGATGCTGGGCCACCCGGCCTATGACCTCGTGTCGATGTTGCAAGATGTGCGCCGTGATGTGGCACCGGGAACCGAGATGCGGATGGTAAACCGATACATCGATGCAACCGGCGAAAAGGATCATGACTTTCGCACTGCCTACGCCGTGTTAGGTGCGCAACGAAACCTGCGCATTCTGGGCGTGTTCGCCCGATTGGCGGTGGACTATGGAAAACCGCAATACATCGATCTGATCCCGGCCACATGGGCGCATCTGATGCGCGATCTGGACCATCCTGCGCTGGTCTCTGTTGCTGATCTTCTGCGCGGCGCCCTGCCCGCCCCAACCCCGGAAAACCTGGACAGGCTCAGACAGACATGACCCGACACCCCGACGCCGTGATGTTGTTTGCCGCCGGGTTTGGCACCCGTATGGGCGCTTTGACCAAAGACCGGCCCAAACCCCTGATCGAGGTCGCAGGCCGCCCGCTGATCGATCACGCGCTGGATCTGACGGACGATCTGCCCGCTGATCGAGTGGTTGCTAATCTGCATTATTTGCCCGACCAGCTTGCAGCGCATCTGACCCCCAAGGGCGTGCTGACCTCTTTGGAAGAGCCGGAAATTCTGGAAACAGGCGGTGGGCTGCGTGCTGCTCTGCCCCTACTGGGGTTGGATCCGGTATTTACCTTGAATACGGATGCAATCTGGTCCGGGCCGAACCCTCTGACCCTTTTGCGCAAAGCGTGGGACCCCAACCGAATGGATGCGCTGCTTATGTGTGTTCCCATCGCCCAGACCATCGGGCATGCCGGACCGGGCGACTTCACGGCAGATGCCGAGGGCCGGATCAGCCGTGGCCCCGGATTGGTCTTTGGCGGGGCGCAGATTATTAAGACCGAAGGGCTGGCAGCCATATCGGAACAGGCATTTTCGCTGAACTTGCTGTGGGATCAGATTCACAAACAGGGCCGTCTGTTCGCGGCCACCTACCCCGGTCGCTGGTGCGACGTGGGCCGCCCCGAGGGGATTGCCCTGGCCGAGGGGCTAATAGCCGATGTTTGAACCCAGCGCCGCGCCCCGCGTCTTTGCCGTGCCTCCGGGCGCAGATTTTCCAAAGGCTCTGGTGGATGGCCTGCGTCAACACGCCGGTGACCAACCGCCCGAGGCGCTGGCCCGGGTCCAACTGGTTGTCAACACGCGCCGTATGGCCCGGCGCGTACGCGATCTGTTCGATCAGGGCCCGGCCTGCCTGCTGCCGCGCCTGTCGCTGGTGACCGATCTGGGCGAAAGCGTCGATCTGGCGCAAATTCCGCCCGCCATCCCCGCATTGCGACGCAGGCTGGAGCTGACGCAGCTGATTGCCAAGCTCCTGGAGCAACAGCCTGATCTCGCTGCGCGATCCTCATTGTTCGATCTGTCCGACAGTCTGGCGGCGCTGATTGACGAAATGCAGGGCGAAGGTGTTTCGCCAGACGCGATCCGGCAGCTGGATGTCAGCGACATGTCTGGCCACTGGGCGCGTGCGCAGGCCTTTATAGGGATTGCTGACCATTTTATTGACTCTGGCCCTGATGCTTTGGACGCGCAGGCGCGGCAACGACGTGTGGTGGAAAATCTGATTGATCGCTGGCAGGTAGCACCTCCGCAGCATCCGGTAATCCTTGCGGGCTCTACCGGCTCGCGTGGCACCACATTGATGCTGATGGAGGCCGTCGCTCGCCTGCCGCAAGGGGCGCTGATCCTGCCTGGTTACGATTTCGATCAGCCTGACCATGTCTGGCAGGGATTGGACGATGCGCTAGCCTCAGAAGATCACCCGCAATACCGGTTCCGAAAACTGATGACCCGGCTTGAGATACAGCCGAGGCAGATCGAACGTTGGACGAACAACCCTGCCCCGTCCCCTGCCCGTAATCGGCTGATTTCACTGGCATTACGCCCAGCGCCGATCACTGATGCCTGGATGTCCGAAGGCCCCCAGCTAACCGATTTGGATGGCGCCACCAAGGACCTCACCCTGGTTGAGGCGCAATCCCCCCGCGCCGAGGCATTGGCCATTGCCCTGCGTCTGCGTGAAGCGGCAGAAACCGGCCAGACCGCCGCGTTGATCACGCCTGATCGGATGCTGACTCGTCAGGTCAGCGCCGCATTGGATCGGTGGAACATCCTGCCGGATGACAGTGCGGGTCTGCCTTTGCAGTTATCGCCTCCGGGCCGGTTTCTGCGCCATGTGGCTGGGCTGTTCGCCCGGAGGCTCGAGGGCGAGGCGCTGCTGACCCTGCTGAAACATCCGCTTTGCCACGATGGCGGCGATCGCGGTGCGCATCTGCTGCATACCCGTGATCTGGAACTGGAATTGCGGCGACACGGCCCTCCGTTCCCCGACAGCGCCAGCCTGGCCGCTTTTGCCATCCGCAAAGAAGTGCCAGAGCAGTGGATGCAATGGCTGGTGGCGCAATTCTGCGACCAGCACGTGACGGGTGAATTACCTCTATCCGAATGGGTGACCCGCCTGCGCAATCTGGCCGAGGCAATATCGGCCGGTAGTGAAGGCGACGCCGGAACGCTGTGGGACAAGAATGCGGGCCAAAAGGCGTTGTCGATTCTGACCGCGCTTGAGGACGAGGCCGAACATGGCGGCACGATGACGGCCCATGATTTCGCCGACCTGCTGGGCGCGCTGCTGGCGGGGGAAGAGGTTCGCGACCGGGACGCGCCACATCCGCATATCATGATCTGGGGAACGCTTGAGGCCCGGGTTCAGGGCGCTGATCTGTTGATTCTGGGCGGCCTAAATGAAGGCAGCTGGCCCGAGGCGGCAGCACCTGACCCTTGGCTGAACCGACAGATGCGCGACAAGGCGGGGCTGTTGCTGCCCGAACGCCGCATTGGCCTGTCAGCGCATGATTTCCAACAAGCTGTCGGAGCGCCCGAGGTCTGGTTGACCCGCGCAACCCGATCCGATGACGCCGAAACCGTGCCATCGCGTTGGCTGAACCGGATGACGAACCTGTTGCAGGGCTTGCCGGGGCAGGGTGGTCCCGAAACGCTGGCTTCAATGCGCGCTCGTGGCCAGCAATGGCTGCGCTGGTCGGAACAGCTTGAGGTCGCGCCGAAGATCGAACCGGCCGCGCGCCCATCGCCGCGCCCGCCGGTCGCCGCACGCCCACGCCGTCTGAGCGTGACCGAAATCAAACGCCTGATCCGCGATCCCTATGCGATCTACGCCAAACATGTGCTGCGCTTGCGGCCACTAGACCCCATGGTCCAGGCACCAGACGCTTTGCTGCGCGGGATCGTCATCCACGAAATCCTTGAAAATTTTGTCAAAGACAGTGTTTTGGACAGCGCTTTGCTGACACGCGAGAATTTCCTGAAACGCGCTGAGACGCTGTTGGACCAGCATGTCGCGTGGCCGACCGCCCGAAAACTGTGGCTAGCACGGCTTGAGCGGATTGCCGATGACTTCCTCACCGCTGAAACCGCCCGACGTGGCGATGGCGGGCCAGTGGCGTTTGAGGCCGCGATGAAGATGGTGCTATCGCCACTGGATTTCACCATCGCCGGACGAGCCGACCGAATCGATCACAACAGCCGTGGCGCGCTGCGGATCGTGGATTACAAGACCGGCACGCCTCCGACCGAAAGCCAGCAAGCCAAGTTCGACAAACAATTGCTGATCGAGGCCGCCATGGCCGAGCAGGGCGCCATCGAAGGCATCGATCCGTTACCGGTTGCCGAGGCTGTATTCATCGGCATGGGCGGTACTTACAAAGAGGTCGCGGCCCCATTGGCCAAGGAGCCGCCTGACAAGGTTCTGACCGAGCTGAAAGAGCTGGTTTCTGCCTATTTAGAGCCTGATCAAGGCTTCACCGCGCGCCGGATGCTGCACAAGGACACGGATGTTGGCGACTATGACCACCTGGCCCGGTTCGGCGAATGGGACCGCACTGACGAAACCTCACCCGAGGTGTTGAAATGAACGCCCGCAATGATGCAACCGAACGGCAGGTGCAGGCGGCGCGCCCAGATGCCTCGACCTGGTTGGCGGCCAATGCGGGGTCGGGCAAGACGCGGGTTCTGACCGACCGGGTGGCACGGTTGCTGCTGGGTGGCGTGCAGCCGCAACATATCCTCTGCCTGACATACACCAAAGCCGCCGCCAGCGAGATGCAGAACCGGTTGTTCAAACGGTTGGGTGAATGGGCGATGCTGGAGGATGACAGCTTGCTGACGCAGCTGACTGATCTGGGCGTGTCGGGCGTGATCGACCCTGACAGGCTGGCGCAGGCCCGCACCCTGTTTGCCCGCGCCATCGAAACGCCGGGTGGATTAAAAATCCAGACGATCCACTCATTCTGCGCTTCGCTATTGCGGCGATTTCCTTTGGAGGCCGGGGTTAGTCCTCAGTTTTCCGAGATGGAGGACCGGGCCGCAGCGTTATTGCGCGAAGAGATCGTCGAAGATTTTGCCGAAGGTGCGCAGGCCGCACTGATTAAGGATGTCGCCCGTTTCATCACAGATACCGGCTTTGACAATCTAACCGCCGCCGTCACGCATAAACGCAACCTCTTCTCTCAGCCAATAGAGTGGCCTGATCTGCTGCAACGTTTCGATCTGCCCGACGGGTTCGACGAAAACGCCCTGCTGGCCCGCGTGTTTCTGGGTGGTGAGGTCGACTTGATCCGCGCGATCCTGCCTGCACTGACCGAAAGTGGCGGCAACAATGCCAAGGCTGCGGCCAAACTGGCGGCGTTCACTGAGGCGCGCATTGGCAGCTTGCCGCTGTTGGAGAGCGTGTTTCTGACGGGCAAATCGGCCAAAGAGCCTTTTACCGCCAAGATCAACAGTTTCCCCACCAAAGCCCTGCGCGAAGGTACGCTGGCTGGTCATATGCCACAGCTGGAAGCCCTCATGCTTCGGATCGAGGCCGCACGCGAACACCGGCTGGCGCTGGTCGCGGCACGCAAAACACATGTTCTGCACCGTTTTGCTGCTGCCTTTTTGCCAGAATATGAACGCCGCAAGCTGTTGCGCGGCTGGCTGGATTTCGACGACCTGATCCTGCGCGCACGGCAGGTGCTTAACGATCCGGCCGTGGCGGAATGGGTGCTGTACCGTCTTGATGGCGGCATCGACCACATTCTGGTGGATGAGGCGCAGGATACCAGCCCAGATCAATGGGATGTTGTTGAAAAGCTGGCTCAGGAATTCACCAGCGGGGAAGGGGCCCGATCCGGGGTCGAGCGGACTATTTTCGTGGTCGGCGACAAGAAACAGTCGATCTATTCCTTTCAGGGCGCCGACCCGCAGGCCTTTGACCGGATGCAGCAGGAGTTTGGGCGCAGATTGGAGGAATCAGGCTCTAAACTGTGGGATTCGACACTAGAATACTCATTCCGATCCTCTAGTGCGATCCTGTCTCTGGTCGATATCCTGTTCGAAAACCGTGCCGAGGCTGGGTTTCACAAGGATAGCCTGCACCGCGCATTTAAGGCCGATTTGCCGGGCCGCGTTGATTTGTGGCCGGTGGTTGAAAAGGTCGACGAAGATGATGATGGCGACTGGACCGATCCGGTGGATCGACCCGGCGCGCGGCACCACACCGTCATTCTGGCCGAACAGGTAGCCCGCTCGATCAAGACCATGATCGACACCGGCGAGACGATCCCCGAGGATGGTGACCGGCCCGGCACTTTCGTTCGGCGCAAGGTGCAACCGGGGGATTTTCTGATCCTCGTCCAACGCCGTTCAGACCTGTTTGCCGAGATCATCCGCGCCTGCAAGGCCGAAGGCCTACCCATTGCCGGGGCCGACCGTTTGAAAGTGGGCGCGGAACTAGCGGTCAAGGATCTGGCGGCGCTGTTGAGCTTTCTGGCCACGCCCGAGGACAGCCTGTCACTGGCCACAGTGTTGAAATCGCCTTTGTTCGGGTGGGGTGAACAACAATTGTTCGACCTGGCGCATCGGCGGCAGGAACAGTTTCTGTGGGCCGCTTTGCGACAACGGGCCGAGGAGTTTCCCGAAACGCTAGGCATCCTCAACGATCTGCGCGGCCAGATCGACTTTCTGCGCCCTTATGACCTGATCGAACGCATTCTGACCCGGCATGACGGGCGGCGGAAACTATTGGGCCGACTGGGGGCCGAGGCCGAGGATGGTATCAACGCATTGCTGTCACAGGCACTGGCTTATGAGCGCACCGATATTCCCAGTTTAACCGGGTTTCTGGTCTGGATGCAGACCGACGATCTGGAAATCAAGCGGCAGATGAGCGGTGTCGGCAACATGATCCGCGTGATGACGGTGCATGGCTCCAAAGGGCTTGAGGCCCCGATCGTGATCCTGCCGGATACCGGCAAGCGACAAGCCCCGCGTGATGCCGAGATCATGGTGGGAGAGGGCACACCGCTGTGGAAAGTACCAGCGGATGCCTCGCCAGCTTTGATCGCCCAAGCACGGTCCGAGGCACGGGCGCGGGAAGAAAATGAGCGGCTTCGACTGCTATATGTGGCTCTAACGCGAGCCGAAAAGTGGCTAATCGTCGGCGCCGCCGGGGATGTCGGCAAAGACGGAACCAGTTGGTACCAGATGGTCGAGGCTGCGATGGCACGGGCAGGGGCCGCACAGGTCCCTGGCTCGGAAACCCTGCGTCTGTCACATGCAGATTGGGACGCGTTACCTCTTGTCGAACATGTGGAGCCTGAGATTGCCGCGACTCCGCTGCCCAACCAGTTCCTTTCCCCAGCGTCCGTGCCAGAACAGGCGCCCGAGACGCTCAGCCCGTCTGATTTAGGTGGGGCCAAAGCGTTGCCCGGAGATATCGGCCAGGATGAAGAGGCCGCCAAACTGCGTGGCACGCGCCTGCACTTGTTGTTGGAACACTTACCATCCGTTGCGCCAGAGAATTGGCCGCAGCTTTGCGCCCGGGTTCTACCTGATATGCAACAACCTGACCGGCAGGAACTGTTGGATGAGGCGCAGGCCGTTCTGGCGGCTGACCATCTGAAATTCGTGTTCGCCAAAAACACACTGGCCGAGGTCCCGGTGACCGCCGATCTGAACGGGCGGCGCATGCATGGAGTGATCGACCGTCTGATCGTGACCGAGTCGGATGTGCAGGTGATTGATTTCAAATCAAATACCACGGTTCCCGACAATCCATCGGCCTGCCCCGAAGGTCTGTTGCGGCAGATGGGGGCCTATGCCCAAGCGTTGGCGCAGATCTATCCGGGTCGACAAGTTCGCACGGCAATCCTGTGGACCCGTACAGCCGATCTGATGTGGTTGCCACACGATCTTGTGACGGATGCATTGGCCCGCACCCAGATATCTTGACCTTGGGCGGTGCCGACCCTACGTTCTGTTCCCGAGTTTACCCCATTCAGGAGACAGAATATGTCGACCGTAGCCGTGACCGACGATACCTTTGACGCCGAGGTTAAGAATTCCGACATCCCCGTTGTTGTCGATTTCTGGGCCGAATGGTGTGGCCCCTGTAAGCAGATCGGCCCCGCCCTGGAAGAGCTGGCCGCTGAATACGGCGACAAGGTGAAAATCGCCAAGGTTGACGTAGACAGCAACCCGAACGCCGCCGCCGCCATGGGCGTTCGCGGTATTCCGGCGCTGTTCATCTTCAAGGACGGTCAGGTCGTCTCGAACCGCGCAGGCGCGGCGCCGAAGGCGGCACTGCAAAGCTGGATCGACGAATCCATCTGATCCAACGTGATCAGCAAGTCATCAAAGGCGCCTTGAACCGGGCGCCTTTTTTATTGCCGGGAGGATCAGATGGCAAAAACACGGGTACTTGTGGAGTTCGGCATGGGGACGTCTTTGCGCCGCGAGGATTATACCGAGGCCGCGCTGCGGGCGATCAAAGATGCACTATGGCACAATTCGGTCAACATGGCCGAGCTGTTCGATTTTCCAAAAGAGGCGATGATCATCGACGCCGAGATTGGGGTTCAACAGCCTGAAAAGGTGGATCGAGACGCGCTGACTGCCATTTTCCCCTATGGGCAACCCAATATCACCATCACGCAAGGTGGGCTGGATATTGAAAAGCCGCATACCGAGGGTCGGACCGTCATCGCCAATGCCGCCATCATCGTTTCCTTTGACATGGAGCCCGTGACATGACCGAAAAACGTATCATTCTGGAAATGGGTACCGGCAACGACCTGTATGGGCAGGATTACACCAAGGCGGCACGCCGGGCGGTGCAGGATGCACTGCATCATTCGTCGATCACGCTGTTCTCAAAGCTGGGTGTGGATCATACCGACATGCGCGTTTGCGTCACTATTGGGGTACAGGACCCTGACCAGGTGAATTGCGATCTTGTTGCCGCTGATCTTCCCCGCGGACGGGCCGAGGTGCGGGCTGTCAAAGGTGGGTTGGATATCGAAGATATTGAGGCCGGCACGAGACATGTGGTGGCAACCGCCGCGATCGAGGCTTTCCTGCCCGACCTATCCGGCCAATACAAACTGTCCTGACAAAGAAAAAGCCGCTCGGACGAGCGGCTTGCATTCTTTTTGCACTGGGCGCGGATCAGACGTTTCTGATGTCCGCGCGGCACAGGCCGATATCTTCCAGCTGTGCGTCGCTCAGCTCCGACAGGGCCTTGCGTGTCTTGCGGGATTCATTCCACGCGATTGCTTTGTCATAGGTTCCGTAGAACGCGTCCACTACGTGCAGAATGGTAGCTGCTCCGAGCGGCGCATGGGTTTTAGCGATGGTTGCCATTTGCGCAGTCCTTATATGTGAAACAGCCGACCCGTTGTCGGTTGTGAGGCTCATGTAGGACTTTCGGCCGAGTCTCACAATTGCTAGTCCGGTAACCCCGCATTGCGATTCCTGCATATCTTTTAGGCAGTTCGTGACCTGTTGCGCTGCGGACAGGTCCGGCCCATATAGGACGGCAGTTGAAAACGGAGGCTTTTATGGCGGATAGCGATTTTCCCGGATGGCACGGCACAACCATCATTGGCGTCAAAAAGGGCGGTCAGGTGGTGATTGCCGGTGACGGACAGGTCAGCCTGGGCCAAACCGTGATCAAGGGAACAGCACGCAAGGTGCGCCGCCTGTCGCCCGGCGGGTTCGAGGTTGTCGCCGGTTTCGCCGGGTCAACCGCCGATGCCTTCACCCTGCTGGAGCGTCTGGAAGCCAAGCTTGAGGCCACACCCGGCCAGCTGGCGCGCGCCTCGGTCGAACTGGCCAAGGATTGGCGCACAGACAAGTACCTACAAAAGCTTGAGGCGATGCTGATCGTCACCGACGGCAAGGACCTGCTGGTGATCACCGGGGCAGGGGATGTGCTGGAGCCCGAACACAACGTGGCCGCCATCGGCTCGGGTGGGAACTTTGCCCTCGCCGCAGCCCGCGCCATGATGGACAGCGACAAACCCGCCGAGGACGTGGCGCGCGAGGCAATGGCGATTGCCGCCGATATCTGCGTCTATACCAACGGCAACCTGACGGTCGAGACGATCTCAGGCTAACAGCGCCTTGATCTCTTTTCCTTTCCAGCGCAGGTGCATGCCGACCAGCCCCATCAGGGCTGTCGCGATGACGATGTAATAGGGTAGGCGGATATCAAAGCTCATCAATCCGCCGCCGATCAGAGACATGACACCGCCCGCCAGACAGAAGACAGCGGTGGTCACACCCATGACCCAACCCTGATCGGTCTCGGCAACGGCCGAAGAAAACAGCCCCAACAGGGTTGGGTATGAGACGCCGAAAAAGAAATAGAAGAAGAAAACCGGCACGTAACTCAGCACACCGCTGGGGCTGAAGGCAAAACCGAACCCGCAAATCACCATCACCACCAGCGAAGTGTAGATGATCTGGTGCTTGCTGAACCTCTCTTGCGCAGGCTTCACCAGGAAGGTGCTTGAGAACGCCAGCGCAAAACCGATCACCACCATCGCCATGCTACCGCCAATGACTCCGTATCCCCAGGCGCTGGTCAGGAAATTATCAACGAAGACATAGAAGGTGACATTGGCGATCATGAACAGCGCATAGACTGGCAGGATTTTCAGAACCATCGGGTGTTCTCGCACAGCAATCAGGCTGTCGGTCACGTCCCGCGGGCGGAACACAAAAGCCGTACGCTCGGTCCGGGTGTCCTTGAAAAAGGTCAGCACAAGGAAGATGGCGATCAACACCAGAATAAATGCGCCATAGAACGGGGTTTTCAGCGTGGCAAAGCTGCCCAGCAGGTTGGCATCGGACAGAACCGCGCCAATGATTGGGCCGCCGACAAGGCCAAAGCTGACACCGGTTATGATGTAACCCATGTTGCGGTCGCGATCCGCCGCATCGGTACTGCCGTCAATCATCGCCGCCTGCGCGATGGGCTGGTTCCCTGCGGTGAACCCGGTGATCGAACGGCCTATGATCAGCAACAGCAAGCTGTTCATATACAGCGCCGCAATGGTCAACGCATACCCTACCAGTGCCCCGCTCAGACAGACCAGCAGCGCATTCTTACGCCCGATGGAATCCGAGACCTTGGACACATAGACCACACCCAGAAACCACGACAAAAAGAAACAACCAATTACCAGCCCGTAATACAGATGGCGGCGACCATCGGGCGTACTCTCGGGCAGGAACCCCGATTTCGTCTCCATGATCAGCGAGTTGATGATGGGAAACACCAGTCCTTGCCCGATCAGGTCCACAAACACCACGAACAGCAAGGTGATCTTGGCAATTTTCGTCACTTTCACACTCCTGACCGTCAACACCTTGAAATCACTGTAACAGAGGGCGCGCGTTTCACCTATGGAAAGCGTTTGCAAACCGGATGGGCCATTGCTAACCAACGCTGCCAATGAAAAGGGCTTGGTTGTTTTCGCGATTGCGGTGATTACCTAAGCCCAAGACTAGCCATGCCGACCGAAAGGACCGCCCCTGTGACCGACCTGACCCCGCGCGAGATCGTCTCGGAACTGGACCGCTTTATCATCGGGCAGAAAGACGCCAAGCGCGCCGTGGCCGTGGCGCTGCGCAACCGCTGGCGGCGCAAGCAACTAACCGATGACATCCGGGATGAGGTCTATCCCAAGAACATCCTGATGATCGGGCCCACCGGTGTCGGCAAGACCGAGATCAGCCGCCGTCTGGCAAAACTGGCCCGCGCGCCCTTTATCAAGGTCGAGGCCACCAAGTTTACCGAGGTTGGCTATGTCGGCCGCGACGTGGAACAGATCGTGCGCGATCTGGCGGATGCCGCCATCATCCAGACCCGCGAATACATGCGCGAAGACGTCAAGGCCAAGGCTCATCAGGCCGCCGAAGACCGCGTGATCGAAGCCATTGCCGGTACCGATGCCCGCGAAGGCACGCGCGAGATGTTCCGCAAGAAACTGAAAGCCGGCGAACTGGACGATACGGTGATCGAGCTGGAACTGTCCGACACCTCGAACCCAATGCCGATGTTTGACATTCCCGGCCAGCCTGGCGGCCAGATGGGGATGATGAATCTGGGTGATATCTTCGGCAAAGCGTTTGGCGGGCGGACCGTCAAGAAACGCCTGACCGTCGCCGAAAGCTATGATGCGCTGATCGGGGAAGAGGCCGACAAGTTGCTGGATGATGAAACCGTCAACAGGGTGGCGCTGGAATCGGTGGAACAGAACGGCATCGTGTTCCTGGATGAGATCGACAAGGTCTGTGCGCGGTCCGACGCCCGCGGCGGCGATGTCAGCCGCGAAGGGGTTCAGCGCGACCTGCTGCCTTTGATTGAGGGCACCACCGTGTCAACCAAGCATGGTGCGGTGAAAACCGACCATATCCTGTTCATCGCCTCGGGAGCGTTCCACATTGCCAAGCCGTCGGACTTGCTGCCCGAATTGCAGGGCCGACTGCCGATCCGCGTAGAATTGCGCGCCCTCACCGAAGAGGATTTCGTTCGCATCCTGACCGAGACCGACAACGCCCTGACCCGCCAATACACCGCATTGATGGGCACTGAAGAGGTCACTGTCAGTTTTACCGAGGACGGCATCGCCGCCCTGGCCAAGATCGCAGCAGATGTGAACCAAAGCGTCGAAAATATCGGCGCGCGGCGGCTGTACACAGTGATGGAGCGGGTGTTCGAGGAGCTTTCGTTCACCGCACCTGACAAGGCCGGGTCCGAGATCACCGTCAACGCCGATTTTGTCAGCGAAAACTTGGGCGAATTGACCAAGTCGACGGATCTGAGCCGTTACGTTCTGTAACGTCTTCAGCCGGAAATTGCCGCTGATCCTGCCCCATGTCGCTGGACGTGGGGCAAGAATTCGATAGCTTAGCGCAAAAGGCCGTTAGGACCCTGTTTGATGCGCTACCTGATTTTTCTATTTATGTCTTTGTCTCTGAGCGCCTGTGTTGACAGGACGGTCTCTGAAATTGTGCCGTCGGCTGCGTCCATAGGAACGACGAAAACCGTATTTGCCAGCACGACCAGGGCCCGCGAGGAAGACGGATCATTTGGTTTCAGGCGCAGTGAAAAACTGCAGTTTCTGGAAACCACCGTGTCCATACCGCCAACACACACGCCGGGAACCCTGAAGTTCTCTTATGCAAATCCTAACCCGCAAAAAGAGTTCGTTCTGGCTGGTGTGACCGAATTGAACGGGCCTCAGGGACTGCGGCAACATCTACGTGGGCAGGACGAAGTGACGATCTTTGTGCATGGCTATAACTCGACCCAAACCGAAACCATCTTTCGCGCGGCGCAGCTGTCGCATGACATTGGTCTGCCCGGATCGATCCTGGTGTATTCCTGGCCCAGCCGTGCGACGGGATATGGATACGCTTACGATCTGGACAGCATGCTTTTTGCCCGCGACGGTTTGGAACAGACCATTCGTGAATTGAAATCGATGGGCGTAAACCGGGTTCTGCTTGTGGCGCATTCCATGGGCAGTGCCCTGACGATGGAGATGATCCGACAAACCGAATTGCAGGAACCGGGTTGGGCCAAAAGAAATATCGAAGGTGTGGTTCTGATCTCTCCTGATCTGGACGTGGATTTGTTCCGCTCGCAGATGGACAGGATCGACAATCCACCCGACCCGTTCATTGTCATGGTCTCGCAAAAGGACAAAATCCTGAACATTTCAGCCCGTCTGCGCGGCACGGATGAGGGCGAACGGCTGGGCAATATCAGTTCGATCAAAACGCTTGAGGACTTTCCTATCAACGTGATCGACACGACCGCATTCAACAGCGATGCCGAATCTTCGCATTTCGTTGCTGCTACATCTCCGGCTTTGCTGGCGATCCTCAACTCGATCCGGCGGGTCAACAATACATTTGGCCCTGACGAGCGTCCGGCTATCGACATTCTGGTCCCCCCCAGCGAACGCAACCCCACAGGCGCGACCGGGATCGTGTTGACGGAAACGGGACAGGCGCAGGTGTCCAACCCGTGACACGGGTTAAATTGCGTCATTTTCTTTTTCAAAATGCCTCTTGGTTGAGCGCCGGGGTTCTGCTGACGTTTTTGTCCAGCTTTGGGCAGACCTTTTTCATCTCGGTCTTTGCCGGTGAAATCCGTGCAGCGTATGGGCTGAGTCACGGAGCCTGGGGAGGGCTTTATTCCCTAGGTACCACCGTTGCGGCTGTGGTGATGATCTGGGCCGGCGGGTTGACCGATATCTTTCGTGTTCGGGTTCTGGGGCCGTTGGTGCTGGCTGGTTTGACGCTTGCGGCGCTGTCGATGGCGTTGAACAATAGACTGTTCCTTCTGCCTATCGTGATCTTTCTGTTGCGCCTTTTCGGGCAGGGGATGAGCACCCATCTGGCGCAAGTAGCCATGGCGCGCTGGTTCACCGCGACACGTGGCAAGGCGCTGTCGATCGCCTCGCTGGGATACGCGGTCGGAGAGGCGCTGTTGCCGGTGATTTTTGTCGCCGCGATGGTGTTTCTCGACTGGCGATTGTTGTGGGTGGTGGCCGCAGGTGTGACGGTATTGGGTATCCCGGTTCTGATGCGTCTGCTGCGTCTGGAGCGCACGCCGCAAAGCCTGTCAGGGGATCACATTGCCACTGGCATGCAGGATCATCACTGGACCCGGAGCGAGGCGCTGCGCAATTCGCTGTTTTGGTTCATGGTTCCCGCGATCCTTGCACCATCTGCATTCATCACCGCGTTCTTCTTTCATCAGGTCCATCTGGCGCAGGTCAGGGACTGGCCGCATATTCAACTGGTGGCGCTGTTCCCTGTATTCACCGGCGTTTCGATCCTGTCGATGTTTGCCGCTGGTTGGGCGCTGGATAAATGGGGCACCGCGCGGATCATGCCGTATTACCAGCTGCCGATTGGGGTTGGTTTTGCCATCCTTTCGGTCACCAATACCATAACCGGCGCCCTGATCGGCCTGATCTTTCTGGCTCTGACGGTCGGTGCGAACAACACATTGCCTAGCGCCTTTTGGGCCGAGTTTTACGGCACTCGCCATATTGGCGCGATCAAGGCACTGGCGACCGCGGTCATGGTGCTGGGTTCGGCCATTGGTCCAGCTCTAACTGGGGTGCTGATCGACTACAACGTCACGCTTGGTACTCAATTTATGTGGATCGCTGCGTTCTTTGTTGTAGTCAGCGGTTTGGTCTGGACCGGCATTCACCGCGCGAAAACCGTGTTTTAACGACCCCGGCGCAGATACACGTAATAGGCCCCGTCGCCGCCGTGGCTGATATGGGCGGGTGTTACCTGTAACACAGCCTGCGCCAGCGGTGGGATGGACAGCCAGTGTGGCACCTGATTACGCAGTACGCCGCGTGGGGTCGGGATGGGGCCGGGTTCGTCACGGTCCTTACCCTTGCCCGTGATCACCAGCACCAGCCGCTTGCCCTGTGCCTGCGCCGTCAACACAAACCGCACTAGCGCCGGATGCGCCGTGTCGATCCGCATACCGTGCAGATCAATCCGACCTTCGGGTTTCAGCTTGCCGCGCTTCATCCGTCCAAAAGCCTTGGTGTCCATCTGCACCGGGCTGGCACGCAGGCTGTCAGTGACCGAGGGCTTCAACGCATGACGCGCCACTTTGGCAGGCGCGGTCTGGCCGATCTCGAACCCGTCCAGGCTCATCTTTGGTGTTTTGGTTGGCTTCGGTTTGGGCAGGGTGGTGGGATGAACCGATTGCGGCAGCTCAGGATGCAGACGTTCAGCCTGTTTGGTGACCTTGCGCCACAGCTCGATCTCTTCTTCGGTCAGTTTGCGCCGGGTCATCAGAACTCATCCGGGATCAGGGCATAGGCGCGTTGGATCGGCAACAGGATCACCATGCGGCCCGGATCTTTCAGACGCCCGGCTGCCTGCCCAGCGGCATCACCGGTGCCAAAGAAGATATCCGCCCGCTGAGCACCCTTGATGGCAGCACCCGTATCTTGCGCGATCATCAATCGGCGCATCGGGTCCTTGCCGTCTTTTTCCACCCAGACCGGAGACCCCAGCGGCGTATATTCAGGATCCGCGGCAATGCTGCGCATGGTGGTGACAGATCGGTTCATCGCGCCCAGCGGGCCAAGTTCGGGCGCAACGCGGGTGACTTCACGAAAGAAAACGTAAGAAGGGTTGTGAAGTAACAGTTCAGACCCGGCCTCGGGGTTTTTGCGCACCCAGGCGCGGATCATCTGCGCGCTCACCTCATGCGCGCCTAAGGCACCGCGGCGGATCAATTCGGCCCCGATCGACCGATACGGATGCCCGTTCGCGCCGCCATAGCCCACGCGTAAGCCACCACCATCGGGCAGACGAATACGGCCCGAGCCCTGGATCTGCAAAAAGAACAGCTCGACCGGGTCATCAACCCAGGCGATCTCAAGCCCCCGGCCAGTCATAGCATCCCCGGTTAGGATGTCCCGGCGGCTCAGCCAAGGCCCTTCGGCGCGTGCTTCGGGTGGCATTTTGTAGATTGGGTATTTGAACCGGTCGGTCCGGCTGCGCGATCCATCCAGTTCGGGTTCAAAATAGCCGGTGAACAGCGCATCTTTACCGTCTTCAACCAAAACCGGACGGAAGAACAGCTCGAAAAACGCCCGCGCTGCATCCCCTTCATAGGTTTGGGCCACAGCGCAAAGGGCACGCCAATCCGGATCATTCAGATCACCGCACGTATTCAGAAAAACCGAAAGGGCCGCCCCGTGATCGTCAGCGGCCCAGCCCTCAAGGTCATCAAACGACAGGATCGAGCGCGTCGCCTCAGCTCCGGCGGCGCTAGCGGTGGTCATCGCACCCACCAGAAAAAGCGACCGGAGTGCGGCAATCATGCGTCCGTGGCGACAAGCAGCCAGTTCGGATCGTCCGCGCCCATGACACGGGCAAAGGTCCAGCTGTCCTTTTGGCGTTTGACGGTGTTCGGGTTGCCTTCGATGATATCGCCGCCGCGATCACGCACAACCGAGGTCAGCTCACCCACGAATTTCATGGTGATCTCGGCCTGATTGGTATCTTTGTCGAATTTCACGTCGGCCAATGTGGTTTCACGCACGCCGATAAACTCGGCCTCGATGGTCAGGCCTTGATCTTCACGAGCGGCCACAACGGACACGAACGTGTCGAAAACCTCTTCGGACAGGAAGGGTTGGATTTCGTCCAGATTACCCTTTTCGAAGCCCATGACGATCATCTCATAGGCACCGCGCGCGCCCTGCACGAATTCGGTGACGGAAAAGCTGGGCTCGATCCGCTTCATCGCGGCAAGCGTCTGTGCCTGTTCGCTGTCTTCGGCAACATGGTCTGTGATGTCGTAATCAGGACCACCTTCAATCACCTCAAACCCGCGGCGGGCACTGTGCCCGTCGGGTTGTTCCTGAACAGGAGGTTTCTCAAAACCTTCACGCGTACCCAGCACGCTTTTCAGGCGCAGGATCAGGAAAACGGCTATTCCGGCCAGGACCAGCAACTGGATCATCGGTTCGTTCATTTCATCCTCTTTTCAGACCGCGACTTTGTATACGCGGCCTCATGCCACTATGTAGGTGACAGTTCGTGGCAAGTCCACTGCCCGACCACTGGTAAAGGATAACGCATATGTACCTGTTCTTGGCATTTTTATTGGTTCCGATCATCGAGATTGCCCTGTTCATTCAGGTGGGTGGTCTGATCGGCCTGTGGCCAACCCTTGCAATAGTGGTGCTGACCGCTGTTCTGGGCACTGCGTTGGTCAGGACACAAGGTCGCATGGCGCTGGCGAACCTGCAGCGATCCTTTGCCGAGTTGGACGATCCGACAGAACCCCTGGCTCATGGGGCGATGATCCTGTTGTCCGGCGTTCTGTTGCTGACGCCTGGTTTTTTCACCGATGCGGTCGGCTTTGCGCTGCTTGTTCCGGGCATTCGCGTGGCCGTGTTCCGATACCTGAAATCGAAGGTGACGATCACCCAGTTCCAAATGGGCAATGGGGCACAGTTCCGGTCTGGTCCTGCACCATTCGAGCAAGATGACGTGATTGACGGCGAATTCACCGAAGTTCGGCCCCGTCAGGACCTTTCGAAACCATCGAAATGGGTTGAAGGACCGTGACCTGCATTGAGGTGCCGCGCCCAACTTGCTAAGCAGTGTCGAATTTCATTTTTGGAGTAGATCCATGGCCGAAGAAAACGCTGCAGAAAACACGGCAGCCCAAGCCGCCCCCCAGGTACAAATGCGAGTGCTGGGGCAATTCATCCGCGATTTGTCCTTTGAAAACGTGATGGCACAGAAAGGTGTGTCCGGTGACGTTCAGCCCGAAATTGCCGTTCAGGTGAATCTGGATGCAAAAAAGCGCGCGACGGAGCATCAGTATGAAGTTGCAGTCAAACTGAACCTCAAGTCGAAAGCAAAAGGACTGGAAGACGTTCTGTTCCTGTGCGAAATCGACTATTGCGGCCTGTTCCACATCGAAGGCGTGGCCGAGGACCAGTTGCATCCGTTCCTGATGATCGAATGCCCGCGCATGTTGTTCCCGTTCCTGCGCCGCATCGTCAGCGATATCACCCGTGACGGTGGCTATCCGCCGGTCAATCTGGACAATATCGACTTTGTCGCGCTGTACCGCAACGAACTATTGCGTCGTCAAGCCGAAGCGCAGAAGGCGAACGCCTAATCGATTTGACCCGCGCCGGGTTTCACCTCAGGCGCGGGTCCACAAGGCGTTTTCGCCCAATTTCTCTACAAATCGTTTATGCGCTGCGCGTTCTTCGTCGGTGATCTTTGACGCCAATGGTGTCGGACGCGCCGATGGGCGCCAATCGTCCTGACCGCCCGCGGCCGAGGAAGCAGTCGCGGACAAGCCGAAATCCGGCTGCCGCCCCCCGATCAGTTCCAGATAGACCTCGGCCAGAATTTCCGAGTCGAGCAACGCCCCGTGAAGCACCCGGTTCGTGTTGTCGATATTGAACCGACGGCACAGCGCATCCAGTGACGCAGGTGAGCCCGGAAACCGTTTTCGCGCAACCGCCAGCGTATCCAGCGCCTGATCCATCGGGATCTGCGGCAATCCCATCCATTTTAGCTCCGCGTTCAGGAATTTCATATCGAAGGATGCGTTGTGGATCACCAGCTTCGAATCCCGGATGAAATTGAGAAAGCCCTGACCCACCTCGGCAAAGACCGGCTTGTCCTTCAGCGTGACCTCACCCTTTTCCGGCGGGCGCGGGTTTTCCAGCAGGTCGGGGCCGATCCCATGCACCCCAAACGCCTCTTCGGGCATCGAGCGCTTAGGGTTGATATAGACGTGATAGGTCTCGCCCGTGGCGACGTGATTCCACAACTCAACCGCGCCGATCTCGACAATCCGGTCGCCGCTTTCGGGATCAAACCCCGTGGTTTCGGTATCGAGTACAATCTCACGCATTTTCCATGCCCGCCCGTATTTGCCTGACCACATCCTGCACCTGCGTGCGGGCGTGGTCCAGACTATCGGTCACGATCACATAATCTGACCGCACGCATTTTTCGTCATTCGGCATTTGCTTGGCGCGGATCTGTTCAAACTGTGCCTCAGTCATCGTCCCGCGCACCATCACGCGACGCTTTTGTTCGTCCGCCGGGATCGAGACACAGGCCACCGCATCCATCGCTGCATCACCACCGGTTTCAAACAACAGGGGGATGTCGAACACCACAATATCCGCGGTCGCGTATTCCCGAAAAGCAGCGCGATCTGCGGCAACAAGCGGATGTACGATGGCCTCAATCTGTTTCAGCGCGGCTGGGTGCTGCGCGATGACTTGTTTCAGGGCGTCACGACTGACAGACCCATCGATGATGGCATCTGGAAAAACAGCGCGCATCGGCGCGACGGCCGCTCCTTCCCTTGAATAGAGTCTATGTACGGCTGCATCCGCATCCCACAGCGCACAGCCTTCTTCGACGAACATCTGCGCCGTGGTGCTTTTGCCCATCCCGATCGAACCGGTTAAACCAAGCGCGAAACTCATCCCAAAACCGCCGCGCGCAGGTCATCGGTCACCTCGGGGCGGGTGCCGAACCAGCGTTCAAAACCGGGCACCGCCTGATGCAGCAACATGCCCAGACCATCGACCGTGGTACAGCCTGCTTCCTCAGCCGATTTCAGAAGATGTGTTTGCAAAGGTGCATAGACCAAATCAGTCACAACCGCACCCGCTTGCAACCCATCCAAGGGCACCCTCAGTTCCGGTTGTCCCTGCATGCCCAATGAGGTCGTGTTGACCACCAGTTCAGCTTCTTCAATGACATTGCCGGCCTGTAACCAATCCACAACGGTGATGCGGTCGCCAAATTCATCTTTCAACTGATCCGCCCGGACGCGCGTGCGGTTGGTCAGCATGATCTGGGGCACGCCCGCGTCCAACAAACCCTGCAACACCGCCCGTGCTGCGCCACCCGCACCAAACACCACCGCCGGGCCATCCGACGGAACCCAATCCGGCGCGCCGCTGCGCAGGTTCTGCATAAACCCATAGCCATCGGTGTTGTCCGCGTGGATTGTGCCATCATCTTGAAACACCAAGGTATTTGCCGCCCCGATGACCGATGCGCGTTCCGATACGTGATCGGCGATACGCAACGCCGCTTCTTTGTGGGGCACGGTCACATTCGCCCCGACGAACCCCGCCTTCGGCAGGGTGCGCAAAACCGTCTCAAGATCCTCGGGCGCCACGTCCACGGGAATGTAATGCCCGGCCAGCCCATATTTCTTTAACCAATGACCATGCAGTTGGGGCGACTTGGAATGCGCAATCGGGTGTCCGATTACTCCGGCCAGCGGAATTCGGTTATGTGTCATTGGTCGATCACCCCTTTGACGGCCAGAAAATTGAGCAGTTCCAACAGGGGCATACCCAAGACATTAAAATAGTCGCCGTCAATGGTGGCGAACAGGCGCACGCCTTCTTCTTCCAGCTTATAAGCCCCCACCGCGTGCCGGATACTGTCCCAATTGCGGTCGATATAGTCGCGCAGGTACGCGTCCGAACTCATCCGCATGCGCAAACGCACCTGCCCGACATGGCGCCAGATCGGCTCGCCATCCTGATAGATCACCGCCGCCGACAACAGCATGTGCCGCTTGCCCCGCATCGCCTTGAGCTGCGCCAGCGCCTCCTGGGGCGTTTCCGGTTTCGACAACAGCTTCCCGTTGAAATCCAACACCTGATCGCACCCCAGAACCATCGCACCTGGTTTTTTGTCGCTGACCTTGCGCGCCTTCATCTCAGCCAGTGCATCGGCGATGTCCCGAGGGGATGCTTCCTCAGCCAGCAACGCGCGTTTCATGGTATCCTCATCCACGCGCGCGACCTGAACGGAAAACGGCACGCCTGCGTTTTCCAGCAGCTGCGCACGTATGGATGAGCCTGAGGCCAGGATGATGGGGACAGACATGTGGACAACCCCGTGTGCAAATCGTTGAGCGTTCTTGAATGGTTTGTATGGTTTTCCGATTGACACGCAACCCCGGGATATTCGCGCAGATCTTCCCTGAGTCGCTCGAACGCTGTCCATCCGGGACAAGGATAAGTCGGAATGACGGGATAAGCGGGAACTCCACATATACTCAGAAACTTATCCCCAGAGCATCTTTTGTAAATACGACTTAACACATTGATTTAATTACATTATTTTCACTATTAACAGAATCATCGCTTTGACGCGTAAAAATGTCCACCTGGGGAAAACACATGTGTAAAAAAGTAATCCACGAATTTTGTTCACCCTACAAAACCATCTTCCTTTTTCTTTTCTTATTTTTTTATTAGGGAGAGTTCCGAGCAACGCCCGGAGCCAGGATGACCGATCTTCTTTTCACGATTTACCCGTGGGTGAAGTCTTTACATATCATGGCCGTGATCTCGTGGATGGCCGGCTTATTCTATTTGCCCAGACTATTCGTCTATCACGTAGAAAAGGCGCAAGCCGTCGATGGTGCTGAAACCATTTTCTTTGAAATGGAAGAAAAGCTGCTGCGCGTGATTATGCGCCCGGCAATGATTGTGGCGTGGGTGTGTGGCCTGATCATGGTGTTCACACCAGGCATTGTCGGTTGGGATTTTGCATGGCCCTGGATTAAAGGTTCTGCCGTGATCGGCATGACCTGGTTCCATCACTGGCTGATGGCGCGGCGCAAAGACTTCTTAGAGGGCCGAAATACGCTCACTGGGCGCCAGTACCGCATGATGAATGAGGTTCCCACCATTTTGATGGTTGCCATCGTTCTGGCGGTCATTTTGAAATTCTGAGGGCCTGTTTGACTCCGCAGTCAGCCGCGCTTATGTAGATATCAACACGCCCGTCCGGGCGGCGTATCTTCCGTACTGAAATTCCACTTCGTGCCGCGATGCCTGCGGCGAAGGTATATATCATGACAACTGACACCCTGAATCTGGCTGACCTTAAGGCCAAAAGCCCCAAAGACCTTCTGGCGATGGCCGAAGAGCTGGAAATCGAAAACGCCTCGACCATGCGCAAGGGCGAGATGATGTTCCAGATTCTGCGTGAACGCGCCGATGAAGGCTGGACCGTTGGCGGTGATGGCGTGCTTGAAGTGCTGCAGGACGGCTTTGGTTTTCTACGTTCACCCGAAGCGAACTATCTGCCGGGCCCAGATGACATCTACGTTTCACCGGATATGATCCGTCAGCATTCGCTGCGCACCGGGGATACGGTCGAAGGTGATATCAAAGCACCGGATGAGAACGAGCGGTACTTCGCGCTGATCAAAGTCACCAAGATCAATTTTGAAGAGCCTGAAAAAGCCAAACACAAGATCCTGTTCGACAACTTGACGCCTTTGTATCCCGATGAACGTCTGAAGATGGAGATCGAAGATCCCACCATCAAAGATAAGTCGGCCCGGGTGATTGATCTGGTCTCACCTATCGGTAAAGGACAGCGGTCTTTGATCGTGGCGCCGCCGCGGACTGGTAAGACGGTGATCTTGCAAAACATCGCGCATTCGATCGAACAGAACCACCCGGAGTGCTATTTGATCGTTCTGCTGATCGATGAACGCCCCGAAGAGGTGACCGACATGCAGCGCTCGGTAAAGGGTGAGGTTGTGTCCTCGACCTTTGATGAACCTGCAACACGCCACGTCGCCGTATCCGAGATGGTGATCGAAAAAGCCAAGCGTTTGGTCGAGCATAAACGAGATGTTGTTATTCTTCTAGATTCGATCACAAGACTTGGTAGAGCGTTTAACACTGTGGTCCCCTCATCCGGTAAAGTTCTGACCGGTGGTGTGGATGCAAACGCTCTGCAACGGCCCAAGCGCTTCTTTGGTGCTGCGCGGAATATCGAAGAGGGCGGATCGCTGACCATCATCGCCACCGCGCTGATCGATACCGGCAGCCGGATGGACGAAGTGATCTTTGAAGAATTCAAAGGCACGGGTAACTCGGAAATCGTTCTGGATCGTAAGATCGCAGACAAGCGCGTGTTCCCGGCGATCGACATCCTCAAATCCGGCACCCGGAAAGAGGACCTGCTGGTCGACAAAGGTGATCTGGCCAAGACCTTTGTTCTGCGCCGTATCTTGAACCCGATGGGCACCACTGATGCGATCGAGTTCCTGTTGTCTAAGTTGAAGCAGACCAAGACCAACGGTGAGTTCTTCGACTCGATGAATACCTGATACAGGTCTTAACCGACGCGAGGCCTTCGAATGGATACGATATTCGCCTTGGCCAGCGCCCAGGGTAAAGCAGGGGTGGCGGTCATCCGCCTCTCGGGTCCTTTGGCGCATTCAGCCGCAGCCGACCTGACCGGCAGCCCGCTACCGCCCCGCGGTATGCGGCTTCGGTCTTTGTGTGCAGCTGATGGGTCGCGCTTGGATGATGGGTTAGTTCTGACCTTCCAGGCCCCGGCGAGCTTTACCGGTGAAGACGTCGCAGAGTTGCAGATACACGGCAGCACGGCTTCGGTTAATGCGCTAATGCGCAATTTGTCCGATACGGTTGGGTTGCGGCTTGCGGAACCCGGGGAATTCACGCGCCGTGCATTGGAAAACGGCAAGATGGACCTGACGCAGGTCGAAGGTCTGGCCGATCTGATCGATGCCGAAACCGAGGCGCAGCGTAAACAGGCCCAGACCATTTTGGCCGGAGAGCTGGGTGGCTTGGCCGAACGCTGGCGCCGTGACCTGATCCGGGCGGCGTCTCTGCTGGAAGCCGTGATAGATTTCGCCGATGAAGAGGTTCCAACCGACGTCACACCTGAGGTCTGCACATTGGTGACCGGAGTCATGCAAGACCTGCAACGCGAAGCGGACGGTGTAAAAATTGCCGAACGTATCCGGACCGGGTTCGAAGTTGCCATTGTTGGCCTTCCAAATGCAGGCAAGTCGACCTTGCTGAATGCGTTGGCGGGTCGAGAGGCCGCGATCACGTCGGAATATGCCGGCACAACTCGTGATGTTATTGAAGTTCGCATGGATCTCGGTGGTTTGCCTGTGACTTTGCTGGACACCGCAGGGTTGCGCGAAACCGAAGATCACGTTGAAAACCTTGGGATTAAGCTGGCCCGTAAACGTGCGGACGCGGCTGATTTGCGGGTATTTCTGACCGAAGACCCTTCAGACCTTGGTGTTCCCATGGTCGAAGGTGACATTCAGCTTTTTCCGAAATCTGACCTGCGCGGGGACGATAAGGGCGGGATTTCCGGGAAAACCGGTCATGGAATTGATCAGCTAATTTCCCATATATCGTGTGTATTGGGTGAGAGATCCACAAGCCATGGTATTGCAACCCGTGAACGCCACCGAGTCGCACTGAATGAATCCAAGGCAGCTTTGGTCGCGGCGATGACAGTTCTGGAATCAGGCCCGGACCTGTATGATATCGCGGCAGAAGAGTTGCGGACGGCTATCCGCGCCCTTGAAACATTGGTCGGCAGAATAGGGGTCGAAGACCTTTTGGATGAAATATTCTCCAGTTTCTGCCTGGGTAAGTAAGGAGTGTTTCACGTGAAACATTCAAAGTTCGATGTTGTTGTGATTGGCGCCGGACATGCCGGAACCGAGGCCGCCCATGCCGCTGCACGCATGGGGGTTGAGACGGCATTGGTGACGCTGTCTGCGTCCGATATTGGAGTGATGTCCTGCAATCCTGCCATTGGGGGTTTGGGGAAAGGCCACCTGGTTCGCGAAATCGACGCGATGGATGGTGTCATGGGCCGCGTTGCGGACCAGGCCGGTATTCAATTTAGATTGCTGAATCGCCGCAAAGGGCCTGCTGTGCAGGGCCCAAGGACTCAGGCAGACCGGGCACTGTATCGTGATGCCATGCAGAAAGTGACACAGGCGCAAGAGCATTTATCCGTGGTGGTCGGGGAGGTCACAGATTTTCTGACAGATGGAGCTCGTATCGTCGGAATACAATTGGCAGATGGGTCCGAGATTCATGCCTCGGCCGTGATACTTACATCCGGGACCTTTCTGCGTGGTGTGATTCATATCGGAGACGTTTCCCGACCCGGCGGGCGAATGGGGGACCGACCTTCTGTCAAACTGGCAGAGCGATTGGACAGCTTAAACCTTCCAATGGGGCGATTGAAAACAGGTACACCACCCCGGTTGGACGGTCGAACCATTGATTGGTCAGATCTAGAGCGGCAGGATGGAGACGAAGATCCGACGCTATTCTCGTTTTTATCTGAGTCAGCTGTCGCACCCCAAATCTCGTGCGGAATAACGCATACGAATGCGCGTACACATGAGATAATTGAAAAAAATCTGTCACGGTCGGCAATGTATGGCGGTCATATTGATGGGGTCGGGCCCAGATATTGCCCTTCGATTGAGGATAAGATTGTTCGGTTTGCCGAGAAAGAATCCCATCAGATTTTCCTTGAGCCTGAAGGGATCCATGATCACACGATCTATCCAAACGGGATCTCAACTTCGCTTCCGCAGGACGTCCAGCATGATTATGTGCGGTCGATCAAAGGTCTGGAAAAGGCGGAGATCCTGCAACCGGGCTATGCAATTGAATATGACTATATTGATCCCCGTGTTCTGACGTCGTCCTTGTCCTTGCCTGATGCCCCGGGGCTATATCTTGCCGGACAAATTAACGGGACTACAGGGTATGAAGAAGCAGCCGCACAAGGGCTTGTTGCTGGTCTGAATGCAGCACTCGCTGTCCTGGATCTGGAACCCGTTCATTTCACGCGTGCTGACAGCTATATAGGCGTTATGATCGATGACTTGACTACGCGAGGGGTTGCAGAACCTTATCGGATGTTCACCTCTCGAGCAGAGTTCAGGTTGTCTCTTCGGGCTGATAACGCTGATCAGCGATTAACACCTCTTGGAATTGACCTTGGATGTGTTGGTGATACGCGGGCTGAAAGATTTGATGAAAAGATAGAGAAACTTACAGCTGCCAAGTCAATACTGACAGACCGGACTTATTCACCAAAGGAGGTCCGTGCAGTTGGAATCAATGTCAATCAGGACGGAAATCGCCGAGATGGCATGGCTTTGCTGGCTTTTCCTGATGTTACGTTCAATGATCTGATTCCGCTTGAGGCGGGTTTGCAAGATATTGAGGAAGATATCCGAAGCCAGGTCGAACGGGATGCGCTTTATGCGAACTATATTGCGCGCCAGAAAAAAGACGTTGAAGCCATGAAACGCGATGAATCCTATGAAATACCGCGCGATTTCGATTATTCGGCGTTGGAAGGCCTATCCTCTGAGATGAAACAAAAACTGTCTGAGGCAAAGCCGATCAATATTGCTCAGGCCGGGCGGGTAGAGGGCGTGACGCCCGCCGCTTTGACCTTACTGCTGGCCAAGTTGAGGCGAGAGCAAAAGGTCCGAAAGGCATGAGCTATGAGGTATTTAAAGGTTTAGATGTTTCACGTGAAACATTTAGCCGTCTTGAAACCTATGTAGAGCTGGTTCGGCGCTGGAATCCCAAGATAAATCTGGTGTCGCGCAACAGCCTGAATGACATCTGGTCACGGCATATTCTGGATTCAGTGCAGGTATACCGGTGTTCGGATGTGTTCCATAATTGGGTAGATTTGGGCAGCGGCGGTGGGTTCCCTGGCATGGTTTGCGCGATCATGGCTATAGAAGAAGCGCCAGCGGCGCGATTTACACTTGTAGAAAGCGATCAGCGTAAATCTGCCTTTCTGCGTAGCGTTGCACGGGAATGCGGGGCGAACTGTTCTATTGTGTCAAAAAGGATAGAATCCGTGGATCCGTTGAACGCCGATATTTTGTCTGCCCGCGCCCTTGCGGATCTGCCCACGTTATTGTCCTTTTGTGACAGGCATTTAAAAGAGTCCGGTACGGCGCTGTTGCCGAAAGGCGCAAGCTGGAAAAAAGAGCTGAATGACGCGCGCAAGGAATGGAATTTCGACTGCGAGCCGATTACAAGTTTAACTGAGCCCCAAGCTGTTATTCTAAGGATCAAAGGAGTATCGCGTGGTTGATCTGTCTCGTCCCTCAGGGCCCCGGATAATTGCGGTCGCCAATCAAAAGGGTGGGGTGGGAAAAACAACAACTGCGATCAACCTTGCGGCCGGTTTGGCAGAAGCAGGAAGCAGGGTTCTTGTGGTGGATCTGGATCCGCAGGGGAACGCGTCAACCGGTTTGGGTGTTGAGGACAGGGATTGGACCACATACGATTTGATCCTGGACGATGCACCGCTTGAAGCTGTGGTACAAGAGACAGAAATTGGCGGGTTGCTGGTAATACCGGCAACCGTTGATCTAAGCTCGGCGGATATCGAACTGATTTCCAATGAAAAACGCAGCTATTTGTTGCATGACGCCTTGCGCCAGACCTCGATCGACCAGTTTGAGCTTGATTTTGTGCTGATTGACTGCCCGCCATCTCTGAACTTGCTGACTGTGAATGCGATGGTAGCGGCCCATTCCGTTCTGGTTCCCCTGCAAAGTGAATTCTTTGCACTGGAGGGGCTTTCGCAGTTGATGTTGACGATCCGAGAGGTCCGGCAAACTGCGAATCCGGACCTGAGAATCGAAGGTGTTGTGTTGACCATGTATGACAACCGCAACAACTTGTCTCGCCAGGTTGAAAAGGATGCACGTGACAATCTGGGTGAGATGGTATTTAAAACCAAGATACCCAGAAATGTGCGGGTCAGTGAGGCGCCGTCATACGCCTTGCCGGTCTTGCAGTATGACTCGGGATCGTTGGGTGCGATGGCATATCGACATTTGGCGCGTGAAGTCATTCACAAGAACAAAAATGCCGCTGCCTGAGCGGCAGTGAGGAGGGCGCAGTGGCCGTCAAAAAATCAAAACCCAGAGGTTTGGGCCGGGGACTATCTGCCCTGATGGCAGATGTAACGCAGGAAGCCGAAGGTCTGGTGACTACAGAACCGCGTCGTCCGGACATGAAAGTTCCGATTGAAAAGCTGCAGGCCAACCCAAACCAGCCGCGCCGTACATTCTCAGCGGATCAATTGGATGAACTGGCAGCCTCGGTCAAAGAAAAGGGCATTATTCAACCGCTGATTGTGAGGGAAATCAGCAATGGTGGATATGAAATCGTAGCCGGGGAACGGCGTTGGCGCGCTGCTCAGATGGCGCAGTTGCATGATATTCCGGTTATTGTGCGTGAGTTTGACGACACAGAGGTGTTGGAAGTCGCCATTATCGAAAACATACAGCGGGCTGACCTGAATGCGGTCGAAGAAGCTGCTGGCTATAAGCAGTTGATGGACCGTTTCGGGCATACTCAAGAGAAGTTGGCCGAAGCCTTGGGGAAAAGCCGCAGTCATATTGCGAACCTATTGCGCTTGCTGTCGTTGCCCTTGGACGTTCAGACGCTGGTCATCGAAGGTAAGCTGTCTGCTGGGCACGCACGAGCGTTGATAACGGCCGAAAACCCATCAGAACTGGCGAAAATCGTAGTACGGGATGGGCTTTCGGTTCGCGCAACCGAAGCGCTGGTGAAAAAACAACAGGCAGATCCGGCGAAAGCTGCCCCGCGTTCCCGGAATCTGGATGCGGGTAAAGACGCTGATACTCGAGCCTTGGAAAAAGACCTGTCGGCAATTCTGGCGATGAAAGTTGCGATCAATCACAAGGCTGGAACAGAAACCGGGCAAGTGGTGCTGACCTATGAAAACCTGGATCAGTTGGACGATCTGTGCGCCAAGCTTAGCCGTTAGGCCGGGTCCAGATAAACAGCATCACCGCGCCCAAAACCACGGCCTGAATGATCAGGACATGAGACGGCAGGGACAACAGAACCGATAGCCCGAACACGGCGGCAACCGAAATGGTGGCCGCCTTTTTTGCCCCAGGTCGGATAGCGCCGGACGTTTGCCAGTCAACAATCAACGGGCCGAAAGTGCGATGTGTAATCAGCCAGTTGTGCAGGCGAGAAGACGACCGTGCAAAGAAAAACGCGGCCAGCAGCAAAAAGGGAACAGTAGGTAATAAGGGCAGAACGATGCCGACCACCGCGAAGCCAACGCAAATCAAACCCAGGGTGGCCCAAACATATTGCATCATCTATCCCAAAAGTTCCCGGATCACCGCATTCAAAACGGCGCGCCCATCTTTGGTGGCAATCAATCGGCCATTTGTCTGTTTGATCATTCCAAATTCTGTTAGATCGGCCAATTTGTCCTGCGGCAACGGGTGATCTGCCAGGGCATTATACCTATCAATATCTAGACCCTCTACAACTCTTAACCCCATCATAAGGTATTCTTTGGCCTGCTCTTGCGCTGTTAGGGGAGAGCGTTCTTTTTCTCCGCTGCCTTTTTCGACGGCAGTTAACCAAGCGTTTGGGGACAGGTAGGTTTCTGTAGCCAGTTTTTGACCATTCAAGGTGACGCGCCCATGGGCACCAGGCCCGATGCCGACATAGTCGCCATAGCGCCAATAGATCAGGTTGTGCTGTGATTCAGCGCTGGGGCGTGCGTGGTTGGAAATCTCGTAGGTCAGCAGGCCATGTGCCTCGCAGATGTCCTGTGTTTCCAAATACATGTCGGCAGCGCTGTCATCTTCGGGTAGGCCACGCAGTTTACCAACGGCATAGCGATCCCCAAAGGCGGTTCCGTTCTCGATGGTCAGTTGGTACAGCGACAGGTGGTCGACAGCCATCGAAAGGGCTTCGGTCAGTTCGGCTCGCCAGTCTTCGGGGGTTTGGTGTTGGCGGGCGTAGATCAGGTCAAAACTGACCCTATCAAAGCAATTTCTGGCAATATCAAAGGCAGAACGTGCCTCAGCCACAGTGTGAATGCGACCCAATCGACGCAAATCTTCGTCATTAAGCGCCTGAATCCCCATCGAGATGCGGTTCACCCCGGCGTCCCGATATGCGGCAAAACGGCCAGCCTCGACCGAGCCCGGATTGGCCTCAAGCGTGATTTCCATGTCATTGGCCGGATGCCAGAGGGCGCGGGCCTGATCGATCACAGCGGCGACAGTGTCTGGGTCCATTAACGACGGCGTGCCGCCGCCGAAAAAGATCGTGTTTAAAACCCGGCCTGGTGTTTCGGCAGCCGTGCGGCGCAGCTCATCCAAATATGCATTAAGCCATTGTTTTTGATCGATATTACGTGAAACATGGCTATTGAAGTCGCAATAGGGGCACTTGGCCTCGCAAAAAGGCCAATGCACGTACAGGCCGAAGCCCCCGTTGCGCCAATCATCCGCCAAAGCAGCCCTTCACGAACATTTCCACAGCGCGGCCGCGATGGCTGATCTTGTTCTTTTCCCAGCGATCCATCTCGGCAAAGGTAATGTCGTACCCGTCCGGGACAAACATTGGATCATAGCCGAACCCGTCCTTGCCGCGGATGGGCCAGACCAAGTGACCGGGGGCGATACCTTCGAACACCTCGTCATGCCCATCGGGCCAGGCCAGTACCAGAGTGCATCGGAACTGCGCCGTGCGGGGATGGGCGGCGCCTTTAGCCTCTAGCTCATCGTGGGCGCGGGTCATGGCCATCAGGAAATCTCGACCATCACCGGTTTCGGCCCAATCAGCGGTGTAAACGCCCGGAGCGCCATCCAGCGCATCAATGGTAATCCCGGAATCGTCCGACAGGGCAGGCAGACCAGTAGCCTTGGTTGCAGCATGGGCCTTGATCCGGGCATTTCCGACGAACGTGTCCTCGGTTTCTTCCGGTTCGGGCAGGTCCATCTCAGCCGCGCCAACAATGGTCACGCCGAAGGGTTCAAGGAGATGTTTCATCTCCTCAAGCTTGCCCTTGTTATGCGTGGCCACCAGCAGCCTGTCGCCGTCGAACTTACGGGTCATGCGGTTGCGGCTTTCTGGGCTGCGGCCAGCTCGGCCACACCTTTTTCGGCCAGATCCATCAGCTGATCCATCTGCGCGCGGCTAAAGACGGAACCCTCGGCGCTCATTTGCACCTCGATCAATTTGCCCGAACCGGTCATGATGAAATTGCCATCCACGCCTGCTTCGCTGTCCTCTGGGTAGTCCAGATCCAGAACGGGCTGGCCGGCATAAATACCGCAAGAAACCGCTGCAACAGGGTCTATCAACGGATCCGAGATTACGTCCCCGGCCTTCATCAGTTTGTTCACCGCCAGCCGCAGTGCAACCCAACCACCAGTGATCGAAGCACAACGAGTGCCCCCATCGGCTTGGATCACATCACAGTCCACAGTGATCTGACGCTCGCCCAGGGCTACCCGGTCCACACCGGCGCGCAGGGCACGACCGATCAGGCGCTGGATTTCAACGGTGCGCCCACCTTGCTTGCCCGACGCCGCCTCGCGCCGCATCCGAGTGTTAGTGGCGCGGGGCAGCATACCGTATTCAGCCGTAACCCAGCCCAGACCCGAGCCTTTGATGAAGGGGGGTACGCGATCCTCGATCGTGGCGGTGCACAGTACATGGGTGTCACCCATTTTGATCAGGCAGGAACCTTCGGCATGTTTGGTGAACTCCGTTTCGATTGAAACGGCGCGCATTTCGCTTAAATCTCGTCCTGAGGGTCGCATGGAAAATCCTTTGTTTGCTGGGTTGGGGATAACGCCCTCATGGCTTACGATGCAACCCCGATTGACCTTTCATATGCCTGCGATTTAATGACGGCCCAGCAGGGGACCGCTGATGAGCGAAGCGAGCAAAATTCTGAACGAGATGAACGACCGGTCACGTGAGGTGTTCCGGCTGATCGTCGAAAGCTATTTGGACAGCGGTGAGCCCGTTGGCAGCCGCACCCTGACCCGCACATTGTCGGAAAAAGTCAGCGCTGCCACCGTGCGCAACGTGATGCAGGATCTGGAGTTTCTGGGCTTGCTCGACAGCCCCCATGTCAGTGCGGGGCGCATTCCGACGCAGCAAGGCTTGCGAATGTTTGTCGATGGTTTGCTTGAGGTTGGCGATCTGGGCGCCGCTGATCGGCAGAAGCTGGACGAAACATTAGGGTCTAACGCAGGCGATGTGGGCGGGATGCTGGATCGCGTGGGTTCGGCCTTGTCACACGTGACACATGGTGCCTCCTTAGTTTTGACCCCCAAGCAAGAATCCGAGATCAAGCATATCGAATTTGTTTCGTTAGCTCATGACCGTGCATTGGTTGTGCTGGTTTTTGCTGACGGGCACGTTGAAAACCGCCTGTTTACACCGCCACCGGGGCAGACTCCCAGTTCGATGCGTGAAGCGGCGAATTTCCTGAACGCGTTGATCGAAGGCCGCACGCTTGGCGAAGTGCGCCGTCAGATGCAGGCGCAGATTGACGCGCGTAAACAAGAGATCGACGTGCTGGCGCGGGAAATGGTCGAAAGCGGCATGGCGGCTTGGGACGGGGATGGAGGCGACTCGGCCCGTCTGATTGTGCGAGGGCGGGCGAATCTGCTGGGTGAACCGGGTGAAGTTGAGGAACTGGACCGAATCCGCTCCCTGTTTGATGATCTGGAACGCAAACGAGACATCGCGGAATTCCTTGAATTGACCGAAGAAGGCGAGGGTGTGCGCATTTTTATCGGCTCTGAGAACAAACTTTTCTCACTTTCGGGTTCCTCTTTGGTGGTGTCTCCATATATGAACGCTGATCGAAAGATAATTGGTGCGGTCGGGGTCATCGGGCCCACGCGTTTGAATTATGGACGGATCGTACCGATCGTGGATTATACGGCGCAACTGGTCGGCAAGCTGATATCCGACCGGAGCTAGAGGGTAAGAGATGGCAGAGCCCAAAGACGAAGACTTCCTGGACAATATCGCAATGGCAGAGGCTGAAGAGCTGGCCGAAGAAATCGCCGAGTTCAGCGACGAAGCGCTAGAGCTGGATGAGTTGCGTGCAGAGCGCGACGATTACAAAGATAAGTTCATGCGTGCGCTGGCAGATGCCGAAAACGCCCGTAAGCGTGGCGACAAAGCGCGGCGCGATGCCGAGCAATACGGTGGCTCGAAACTGGCGCGTGATATGCTGCCGGTCTACGACAACATGAAGCGCGCACTCGAAGCTGCGACCGATGAACAAAAAGAAGTGGCCGCCGGTCTGCTGGAAGGGATCGAGCTGACCATGCGGGCGCTGAAGGATGTGTTCCAAAAACACGGGATCGAAGTGATCACGCCCGAGGTTGGTGATCGATTTGATCCAAACGTGCATGAGGCGATGTTCGAAGCGCCGGTTCCTGGAACCCGCGCCGGTGACATCATTCAGGTCTCGGCCGAAGGCTTCATGCTGCATGATCGTCTGCTGCGACCGGCGCAAGTGGGTGTGTCGTCGACACCTGCAAGCTAAGCGGCTTTAAAACCAAAATTTTTTGAGGCGGTCAGGATCTGGTCGCCTCTTTCAGTTTATAGATCAGGTCCAGCGCCTCGCGCGGGGTCAGCTCATCAGGCAGCACGTCGTCCAGCATATCCGTGACCGGCGATGCCTTGGGTGCAGGTGGCGGGGGCGGCGGAGCGGCGGAAAATAGCGGCAGATCGTCGATCAGCGCCTTTTGTTTGCCGCCTTCGCGTTCGGTTTTTTCCAACTGGTCCAGTACGACGCGGGCTCGATCCACCACCGATGCGGGCAAACCGGCAAGCTGCGCGACTTGCACCCCATAGGAGCGGTCGGCGGCCCCCTTGTGGACTTCGTGCAGGAAAATGACCTCACCTTCCCACTCCTTGACTGCCACGGTGGCGTTGTCGACACCCTCTAACTTGCCGGCCAGGGCGGTGAGTTCGTGGTAGTGGGTGGCGAACAGCGCGCGGCATTGGTTGGCGGCGTGCAGATGTTCCAGCGTGGCCCAGGCGATGGACAGGCCGTCATAGGTGGCCGTGCCACGGCCAATTTCATCGAGAATCACCAGCGCGCGGTCGTCGGCCTGATTCAGGATGGCGGCAGTCTCGACCATTTCCACCATAAAGGTCGAACGGCCCCGGGCCAGATCGTCGGATGCGCCGACGCGGCTGAACAATTGGCTGACCACACCGATATGCGCCTGTTCAGCGGGAACATAACTGCCCATCTGGGCCAGCAGGGCAATCAAGGCGTTCTGACGCAGGAAAGTCGATTTACCCGCCATGTTGGGACCGGTCAGCAGCCAGATCGCCGCGCCCTGATCCGCGCTGAGATCGCAATCATTGGCAATGAAGGCATCGCCGCTTTGTTGGCGCAGCGCGTGTTCCACAACCGGATGACGTCCACCCTGCACGTGGAAGGCGCGCGATGTGTCGACCTGGGGACGGCACCAATTTTCTCCGCGCGCCAGATCGGCCATTGCGGTGGTCAAATCCAGCTCGGCGAGCCCCCGGGCGGCTTGGTTGAGACGCGCGGCGAGGGTCAGAATCTCGTCAGAAAGCCTTTGATAGAGCCTCTTTTCTATTTCCAATGCCAAATTACCGGCGTTCAGGATGCGGGTTTCGATCTCGGACAGTTCGACGGTCGTAAAGCGCACCTGATTGGCAGTGGTCTGGCGGTGGATATAGGTCTCAGAAAATGGCGGGTTCAGCATCTTCTCGGCATGGGTGGCCGTGGTTTCGATGAAATAACCCAGCACGTTGTTATGCTTGATCTTCAGCGAAGCAATGCCGGTGTGTTCTGCGTATTTCTGTTGAAATCCCGCAATGACGGATCGGCCTTCGTCGCGCAGCGTACGGGCCTCATCCAGTTCAGTGTCAAAGCCAGGAGCGATGAAACCGCCGTCACGGGCCAGCAGGGGCGGTTCTGCCACAAGGGCCTCATCCAACAAGGTCAAAAGATCGTCAAACCCGATCAAGTTCTGCACTGCGGTGGCCAGCAGAACCGGCAAATCCTGTGTGTCACAGATACCTGCAATAGCAGCTGCCTGCGTCATTCCGTTGCGGATGGCGGCCAGATCACGAGGGCCACCCCGTTCCAGCGACAGGCGCGACAGGGCGCGGTCCAGATCGGGGGTTTTGCGCAGGGCATCGCGCAGGTCTGAAGCGGTCAAGCTGTCCTCAGCTGCAAAACTTACGGCATCCAGCCGGGCATGGATCACATCCAGATTGCGCGAGGGGCTGGACAGGCGCTGTTCAAGCAACCTTGCCCCGCCCGGAGTGACGGTGCGATCGACCACCGACAATAGGGATCCGGCGCGACCACCCGACAAGGACCGGGTCAGTTCCAGATTGCGGCGTGTGGCGGCGTCGATCTGGACAACGCGATCCTCTGATTCCTTCAAGGGGGTCTGCAGCAGGGGCAGTTTGCCCTTTTGCGTGATCTCAAGATAGTCAATCAAGGCACCCATTGCCGAAACCTCGGCCCGACCGAAATTTCCAAACGCATCCAAAGCGCCCACGTGGAACAATCCGCAAATACGTTTTTCGGCGGCCGTGCTGTCAAAACTGGCGCGGCCGATGGGGGTTAGCGAAATTCCCAAATCACGGACTGGTTCCTGCAAAGCCTGTTCCGATCCGTCGGCAACGATCAGTTCGGACGGGGCAAGCCGTGCCAGTTCGGGGCTCAGCCGCACGGTTGTCAAAGGCATTACGTGAAACGCCCCGGTAGAGATATCAGCCCAGGCCAGTGCGGCCTCATCCCGCACTTCGGCATAGGCGGCCAGAAAGTTGTGGCGGCGGGCTTCCAAAAGGGCATCTTCGGTCAATGTGCCGGGTGTCACCAGACGCACGACATCGCGCTTTACCACCGACTTAGAGCCTCTTTTTTTCGCCTCGGCCGGGCTTTCCATCTGCTCGCAGACGGCCACGCGAAAGCCTTTGCGGATCAGGGTCAGCAAATAACCTTCGGCGGAATGAACAGGCACACCGCACATCGGGATGTCGGTGCCGTTATGCTTGCCGCGTTTGGTCAGGGCGATATCCAACGCCTCGGCTGCGTTGACGGCATCCTCGAAGAACATCTCGTAGAAATCGCCCATACGGTAGAACAGCAGGGCATCGGCGTGGGCCTCTTTGATTTCGAGATATTGCGCCATCATCGGCGTGACTGTGGACAAGGCTGACCCCTTTTGGCGTGTTCCGGACGCGACCTTACAAATCCCGCATCTTCTGTAAAAGCCGAAAACTCATTCTCGTTGAGGCGCGCGTTTTCCTGCGCTATGAGGCGACAGCCCAACAGATGTAAAGAAACGACATATCAGATGCCCAAAGCGAAAATTACCGACGAAGAAGCCCTGGCCTTTCACCTGGACCCCACCCCCGGCAAGTGGGAGGTACAGGCCACGGTTCCCATGACAACCCAGCGTGATCTGTCGCTGGCCTATAGTCCCGGTGTCGCTGTTCCATGTGAAGCAATCGCGGAAAACCCCGAAACGGCCTATGACTATACCAACAAGGGCAATCTGGTCGCGGTAATCTCGAACGGCACGGCGGTTCTGGGTCTTGGAAATCTGGGCGCGTTGGGCTCAAAACCGGTGATGGAGGGGAAATCGGTCCTGTTCAAACGGTTTGCCGATGTGAACTCGATCGATATCGAGTTGGACACTGAAGACCCAGATGAATTCTGCCGCGCGGTGAAGCTGATGGGGCCGACCTTTGGCGGCATCAATCTGGAAGACATCAAGGCGCCCGAGTGTTTCATCATCGAACAGCGCCTGAAGGAAGAGATGGACATTCCCGTCTTTCACGATGATCAACACGGCACGGCGGTGATCTGCGCGGCAGGTCTGCTGAACGCGCTGCATATCTCGGGCAAAAAGATCGAGGATGTGAGGATCGTTCTGAACGGTGCAGGTGCTGCTGGGATCGCCTGTATAGAACTGCTCAAGGCGATGGGTGCGCGGCATGAAAACTGCATCGTCTGCGACACCAAGGGCGTAATCTATCAGGGCCGTACCGAAGGGATGAACCAGTGGAAATCGGCACACGCCATCACCACTGATCTGCGCACGCTGGAAGACGCTATGAACGGCGCGGATGTGTTCCTGGGCGTGTCGGTCAAAGGCGCGGTCACGCAGGACATGGTCGCCAGCATGGCCGACAACCCGGTGATTTTCGCCATGGCCAACCCCGACCCTGAAATCACGCCGGAAGAAGCGCATGAGGTGCGTGTGGATGCCATCGTCGCCACCGGACGCAGCGATTATCCGAACCAGGTCAACAACGTGCTGGGCTTCCCCTATCTGTTCCGGGGTGCGCTGGACATTCACGCCCGTGCCATCAATGACGAGATGAAGATTGCCTGCGCCCATGCGCTGGCCCGTCTGGCGCGCGAGGATGTGCCGGATGAGGTTGCGATGGCTTATGGCAAATCGCTGACCTTCGGTCGCGATTATATCATCCCGACACCGTTTGATCCCCGACTGATCCATCGTATCCCACCTGCCGTGGCCAAGGCGGGCATGGATACCGGCGCAGCGCGGCGTCCGATCATCGACATGGACGCCTATGAGCTGAGCCTCAAATCCCGCATGGACCCGACCGCCAGCATCCTGCGCGGTCTGAACGCCCGTGCGCGCCAAGCGCAAAGCCGCATGATCTTCGCCGAAGGTGACGATCCACGTGTACTGCGCGCTGCTGTGACCTATCAGCGGTCTGGATTCGGCAAGGCCCTGGTTGTCGGTCGCCCCGATGACGTAAAACAAAAGCTGGAAGAGGCCGGGCTGGGCGATGCCGTGCGCGAGTTGGAGGTGGTGAATGCCGCCAACACCACGCATCTCGAGACCTATACCGATTTCCTGTACAAGCGCTTGCAGCGCAAAGGTTTTGATAGCAAGGATATTTACCGCCTGGCGGCACGTGACCGGCATGTGTTCTCATCCCTGATGCTGGCGCATGGGCACGGTGATGGCCTGGTAACCGGGGCCACGCGCAAATCGGCGCATGTGCTGGACCGGATCAATCACGTGTTCGACGCGGACAAAGCGCATGGTGCGGTAGGTGTAACCGCGCTGCTGCACAAGGGGCGGATCGTGCTGATCGGTGATACGCTGGTGCATGAATGGCCGGATGAGAATGACCTGGCCAATATCGCCGAACGCTCAGCCGCCGTGGCCCGTCATATGGGGCTTGAGCCGCGCGTGGCCTTCGTCAGTTTCTCGACCTTTGGGTATCCGGTGTCGGAACGGGCCGAAAAGATGCACCGCGCGCCTGTCGTGTTGGATAAGCGCAAAGTGGATTTCGAATACGAGGGCGAGATGACCGTGGACGTTGCCCTGAACGAGGATCAACAGGCAGGCTATCCGTTCCAGCGCCTGACCGGCCCGGCGAATATCCTGATCGTTCCCGCTCGGCATTCGGCGTCGATCTCGACCAAGCTGATGCAGGAAATGGGCGGGTCCACGGTGATTGGCCCGATCCTGTCTGGTGTCGACAAGCCGATCCAGATCTGTTCGACCGGGTCGACGGCGAATGATATTCTGAACATGGCCATCCTGGCCTCGTGCGATATTGCTTAAGCCATGACGATCTGGAACCTCGGCTCGATCAACGCGGACATGATTTATGACGTGCCGCACCTGCCCGGACCGGGAGAGACGCTTTCAGCCAATCGGCTGGATCGGTATCTGGGTGGCAAAGGGGCAAATATGTCTGTGGCGGCCGCACGGGCCGGGGCGCAAGTGGCGCATATCGGGGCCGTGGGGCCGGATGGGCGCTGGGCGCTGGATCGTCTGACCGAATATGGCGTGGACACGCGCCATATCACTGGAGTCGAGGTTCCGACCGGTCATGCCATCATTGCGGTGGACGCACAGGGTGAGAACAACATCATTCTGTTCCCCGGTTCAAACCACGCGATCACTCAGGGTCAGTTGGGGCAAGCGCTGTCCTCGGCCCTGCAAGGCGATGTGCTGGTGATGCAGAACGAAACCAACCTACAGATCGAAGCCGCAAAGATGGGGCGCGATCTGGGGCTGACTGTCTGCTATGCCGCCGCACCGTTCCAGGCTGACGCGGTTCAGGCCGTGTTGCCGTATCTGGATTTTCTGATCCTGAATGAGATCGAGGCTGAACAACTACAGCAGGCAACCGGGCAATCCGTTACCGACCTTGAGGTCGAGCATGTAATCGTCACTTTGGGGTCAAAAGGAGCGCGGTATTACCATCGTGGCGCCGCTACGGATTTTCCGGCGCACAAGGTAAAGGCCGTGGATACCACTGGCGCAGGGGATACTTTCACCGGCTATGTTCTGGCAGGAATGGATCGTGGAATGCCAATGGCACAGGTGATTTCACAAGCAAACCGTGCCGCGGCCTTGATGGTCACGCGGCACGGCACAGCTGATGTTATTCCCGATCTCAAAGAGGTGCGCGAAGCGCGGCTCGATTAAGACCCCGCGAACGGTGCGTCACTGCCCCAAAGCTGCTTGACCCGGTCATCACGGCCGCAGGCTTTGCGATAGGCTTTGTACGCGCTGTGCTGGCGTTTGGGGCCAAAGCGGGTCAGGACTAGCTTGTTCCCTTTATAGTAATCCTGGTGATACGCCTCAGCCGGATAGAATGCCCCCTGCTGCAGGATTGGCGTCACGATCTGTTGCCCCAGCGCGTTCTGGGCACTTGTCTTGGCTTGCTGAGCCAGGGCTTTTTCCCCAGCGTTAGAGACGAAAATGGCCGTACGGTAGCTGTCACCCCGGTCACAGAACTGACCGCCCGCATCCGTTGGGTCGACCGAACGGAAGAACATACTTAGCAGGGTTTCACGGGAAACGCGGGCCGGGTCAAAGGTGATCTGAACCGCCTCGTAATGGCCAGTTCCGCCTTTGGTGACCTGATCATAGGTTGGATTGGCGGTACTGCCACCGGTGAAACCCGACACGGCGCCAGTCACGCCCGGAACGGATTCGAAATCGGATTCTACGCACCAGAAACAGCCCCCTGCAACCGTCAGGGTTTCGGACCCGGCGGCGGGTGCCGGGGCGGCACGCAGCAGGGCGACAAGAGCGATCAGCGTGAACTGAAGCGTAGGTTTGAAAAAATCGAGATAGGCGATGCGGGTCATGGCAGGTCTCCTTTTCGGGATAAGGCTGCCCTGACTTATGCGTTGGCGCAATCCGCTGACATGGTTTGTCACGGGGTGGTGAGACGAGTTTATCGTCTTAACCTAGCAGCTGTCCCAGCTTCATCGCCACACCCATATTGCCCGAAATCTTGAGCTTGCCCAATGCTACGCCGGTCATCGGGTTCAGCTTGCCCGTCAGTAATTTGGTCAGGTTGTCCTGCGAAATGCGGATGGTGCAATCGGTGTCGCGATCCTGTGTGCTGGCCCGATTTTCGGATAGAACGATGACACCATCCTCGCCACAATCGAATTTCAGCGAGCCCTCAAAGCTTTTGCCATCCAAGCCTTGCTGAATGCCGTTGGCGATGTCCTGCAGCATCTTTGTCCCCTTCACTAATTTGCCTATGCGTAAAGAGAATGGGCGTTCTTGTGCAAGGGTGACCCAACTGGACCCTGCAGTCACGACATTTGCAGGATTTGCCGGGTCCGCTCACAGGGTTGCCCATCATAAAAGGCATCAAGAACAGTCTGAAACTCTGACGGAGCTCCGGGCACGGATGCAAACAACGTCATCGAGGACCGCAGTTTCTTTGCGTCAATCCCACCCAGAATGTCACTGGCATCGCGCCCCTTGTGCTGCAACATCAACCCAGCAACCTTGGTCAGGCGCTGGCGGAGGTCTGGATGAGCCAGATAGGCTGTGGCCTCATCTAAATCCTCGATCCCGTACAGCTGCGCCATGTGAGACCGGCCAAGTTCGGCCAATTGCGGAAATACAAACCACATCCAGTGGCTGGTTTTCTGTCCTTGTTCCAATTCGCGCAGGACGTCGGACCAGACCGCGTCCTGCGCTTCGATGAACAGATCGAGTTCGTCGTTGATGTCGTCGTCGTCGATCACTTGGACAGGCGCTTATCCCGCGCCGCCAGCAATTTCAGGCGCAGCGCGTTCAACTGGATAAATCCGGCCGCGTCTTTTTGGTCATAGGCGCCGGCGTCATCTTCGAACGTCACATGCTCTTCAGAATACAGCGAATGATCCGACCAGCGACCCACGGTTGAGGCCAAGCCTTTGTACAGTTTCACGCGGACGGTGCCGGTGACATGATCCTGAGATTTGTCGATGGCGGCTTGCAGCATTTCCCGCTCGGGGCTGTACCAGAAGCCGTTATAGATCAGCTCGGCATATTGCGGCATCAGCTGATCTTTCAGGTGCATCGCGCCACGGTCCATGGTGATGGATTCGATACCACGGTGCGCTTCCAGCAGGATGGTGCCGCCGGGTGTTTCATAAATACCGCGCGATTTCATACCCACGAAGCGGCCTTCGACCAGGTCCAGACGGCCAATGCCGTGCTTGCCGCCATATTCGTTCAGTTTGGTCAGGATCGTGGCCGGGCTCATCGCCTCGCCATTGATGCTGACCGCGTCGCCTTTTTCAAAGCCGATCTCAATGAACTCGGGCTCGTTCGGTGCGTCCTCGGGGTGGACGGTACGCTGATAGACATAGTCTGGCGCCTGATCTGCGGGGTCTTCCAAAACCTTACCTTCGGACGAGGTGTGCAGCAGGTTGGCATCGACCGAGAACGGCGCCTCACCGCGTTTGTCCTTGGCAATTGGGATTTGGTTCGCTTCGGCAAATTCCAACAGCTTGGTGCGGCTGGTCAGGTCCCATTCACGCCAGGGTGCAATGACCTTGATGTCGGGGTTCAGGGCATAGGCGGCCAGTTCGAACCGCACCTGATCGTTGCCTTTGCCGGTCGCGCCATGTGCAACGGCGTCGGCACCGGTGGCCTCGGCAATCTCGACCAGACGCTTCGAGATCAGCGGACGCGCGATTGAGGTGCCCAGCAGATACAGGCCTTCGTATTGCGCATTGGCGCGGAACATCGGGAAGACGAAGTCGCGAACAAACTCTTCGCGGATGTCCTCGATATAGATGTTTTCGGGCTTGATCCCCAGCAGCTCGGCCTTTTGGCGGGCGGGCTCCAGCTCTTCACCCTGACCCAGATCGGCGGTGAAGGTCACGACCTCACAGCCATACTCGGTCTGCAACCATTTCAGGATGATCGAGGTATCAAGGCCACCGGAATAGGCCAGAACAACTTTCTTGGGCGCGGACATCTGACTTCCCCTTATGCGTAAGACGCTTGGCCCCTAACGGGTTTTGAACGTGGGGGCAAGTTATCTGCGTTGACGCGGGGCAGGAATTGAGATGAAACGAGTGCAAAGAGAAAAAGGTTTAGTTGAGAGGGCAGTTTTCAGATGTTGGGACTCGAGATTTTCGTGCATTCGCTAAAAATGGTTTTGCGGAACCTGAAAGAGGCAATGCAAATTTCTGTTGTGCCAGCGCTGATCGGTGGTGCGTTAATGGTTGGTCTCTTTTTTGTGTTCGATATTCCGTTTGAGAATTTCGACAGTCGCACTACTGGTTTTCCGGAGGGCGTTACGATGGGATCTTTCGTTGCTTTCTTCCTGAGCCTCGCTGTCGTTTTCACGATTGTCATTTTCTGGATCGTGGTTTCATGGCATCGCTTCGTATTGCTTGAAGAGTATCCTCGCGGGATGTTGCCGCCGTTCAAGTTTGATCGGGTCTTAGCTTATCTTGGGCGGGTTCTGCTTTTGGGGCTGTTTGCTATTGGTCTAATGGTGCCGGGATCGTTTATTGCCGGCAGTGCGATACAAGCTTCGGTCCCTATCGGTATAGTGGTGTGGGTGGTTCTAGTTGCCGGGCTGTGGATTGGTTTTTACCGTTTTTCACCCGTTTTACCGGGGGCGGCGATTGGTAAACCAATGACATTTTATGATGCATGGCATGCAACGGCGGGCTCAAACGGTCAAATCCTACTGCTTATTTTTCTGTCCTTCATTTTCCAGCTCCTGATGCAATTTTTGGTTGGGCTAGTGATCGCGGTACCAGTCATGGGACTGATAATCTCAGTTTTTGTTACGATGCTGATCTTGCCGCTGATCAACGTCAGTATCCTGACAACTATGTACGGCGTCTTCATCGAAAAACGCGAGCTCGCCTAACCCGCGTACACATATGTATTCCTTGCTCTTTTAGTCGGGATAGGCCACTGAAACGGTCATGACTGATTTCATGACCCGCGCCCGCGCCGCCGAACAGGCGATGCGCACCGTCTTTCCCGCGACGCCTCTGCAGCGGAATGCCCATCTGTCTGATCGGTTTGGTGCTGACATCTGGCTCAAGCGTGAAGACCTCAGCCCGGTGCGGTCGTATAAAATCCGTGGTGCGTTCAACGCCATGCGCAAGCAGCAGGGGCAAGAGCTTTTCGTCTGCGCCAGCGCGGGAAATCATGCGCAGGGCGTGGCCTTCATGTGCAAGCACCTGAACGTGCGTGGTGTGATCTTCATGCCGGTGACGACGCCGCAGCAGAAAATTCAGAAAACCCGCATTTTTGGCGGCGAAAACATCGAAATTCACCTGACCGGAGACTATTTCGACGACACGCTGGCCGCTGCGCAGGCGTGGTGTGCGCAGCAGGGCGGGCATTTTCTGTCGCCCTTTGATGATGAGGATGTGATCGAGGGGCAGGCGTCTCTGGCTGTCGAGGTTGAGGCGCAGCTGGGTAGCGTCCCGGATCACGTGATCCTGCCGGTTGGCGGGGGCGGCATGTCCTCGGGCGTGGCGACATGGTTCGGGGATCGGACCCATTGCCTGTTTGTCGAGCCCAAAGGCGGGGCCTGTTTACATGCGGCCATGGCGGCGGGGCATCCGGTGGCGTTGGATCATATCGACAACTTTGTCGATGGGGCAGCGGTCGGGAAGATCGGGGCGAAACCGTTTGAACTGCTCAAGGATCGCCACCTGTCCGACGTGCTGGTCTTGTCCGAAGACCGTATCTGCACCACCATGATCGAAATGCTGAATGTCGAAGGCATCGTGCTTGAGCCCGCAGGCGCCCTGGCGATCGAGGCAGTGACCGATGTGCAAAGCTTTATCCGCGGCAAAACCGTTGTCTGCGTCACCTCGGGCGGCAATTTCGATTTCGAACGTCTGCCCGAGGTCAAGGAACGGGCGCAGCGTTATTCCGGCGTCAAAAAGTACTTTATCCTGCGCCTGCCGCAGCGCCCCGGCGCGTTGAAAGAGTTTCTGGGCATATTAGGGCCGGAAGACGATATCGCCCGGTTCGAATACATGAAGAAGTCGGCGCGCAATTTCGGTTCGGTCCTGATCGGCATCGAAACCCGTAAGCCCGAGAATTTCGCACGCCTGTTCGCGCATCTGGACGAGGCTGGCTTTACCTATACCGACATCACCGAAGACGAGACGCTGGCCCAGTTCGTGATCTAGGACAGGTTCGCGGCTTTCTCGGCAAAGAACACAGTTTTTGAGTCGTCATAGACTGTCAGGATGGCAGGCAGATCGACGTCACTGGCCTTGCCAGCGGCGGCGTTGCGCTCTGCGTCCTGACACAGCTTGGAAAACCGGTCGAACCCCAGACTCAGCGCGCTGCCCTTGAGGAAATGCATGTTCTGTTCGAACTCAGCCCGGTCGGTGTCCTGATGCAGCCGGTCGATGGTTTCCTGAACCTCGTCCAGGAAGATCTGCACCACCTCTTCGAATTCGCTGGCACCCACCTCATCCCGCAGCTGTCTGACCCTGGACCAGTCGATCATGTTCGGCCTCTCCACACATATCGCGACCTGACTTGGATAGCCCACGGCAAGTAAAGAGCGGGTTAAGCAATAAGCCAAAGACGCCTTCACCGGATGTTAAACCGCCCTGCGCTAGGGTCGCTGCGTTCCGTAAAGGTCACAGTACAGAGGGTTCAGGTGGCAGAGGGCAGTCAGGCAGAGGCCAGGTCCGATCAGGATTTTGGTGCGATCCAAAAGGTGCTGGTCGTCGATGACAGCCGGCTGCAACGTCGTATTCTGGTGGCCTCGCTGAAAAAGTGGGGCTTTGAGGTGCTAGAGGCCGATAACGGCGACGCCGCGATCGAGATGTGCGCCACCGACCCGCCGGATCTGGTTCTCAGCGATTGGGTGATGCCGGGGATGAGCGGGCTGGAATTCTGCCGTGCCTTCCGGGCGCTGGAAAGTGATCAATACAGTTACTTCATCCTGTTGACCTCAAAAAGTGAAAAGCAAGAGGTGGCGCGCGGGCTGGACGCTGGTGCGGACGATTTCCTGATCAAACCGCTTGAGGCGGATGAGCTGCGCGCGCGGATCTCGGCCGGGGCGCGGATTCTGGATATGCAGCGCGAACTGTCCGAGAAGAACCGGATGATCGAATCCGCGTTAGAAGACCTGCGCGTGGCGCATGATGCCATCGACAAAGACCTGATTCAGGCCCGGAAAATTCAGGAATCCCTTGTCCCCGAACTGACGCGGGATTTCGGGAAATCGCGGGTCAGCATGCTGCTGAAACCCTGCGGGCATATTGGCGGTGATCTGGTGGGGATGTTCTCGCCCGGGGTCAATCGGCTGGGGTTTTACAGCATTGACGTGTCGGGCCACGGTATCACCTCGGCGATGATGACGGCACGATTGGGCGGCTATCTGTCCAGCAATCATTTCGATCAGAACGTGGCGATGGAAAAACGCTTTGACAAGTTCTATGCTCTGCTGCCACCCGAACAGGTGGCCGAGATGCTCAATTGCCGCCTGATGGCCGATGCCGGCGTCGAAGAATACTTCACCATGGTTTATGCTATTGTCGACCTGCGCAACGGGCATCTTAAGATGGTGCAGGCCGGGCACCCGCATCCACTTGTATTGCGCCAAGACGGCAGTGCCGAATTTTTGGGCGAGGGTGGCTTGCCCATCGGTTTGCTGCCTGATGTGTCCTTTCAGCGGATCGAAACTTACCTGCAACCTGGCGATAAACTGATGCTGTATTCTGATGGCTTTACCGAGTGTCGTCTGGCCGATGGCGGCTTGCTTGAGGAAGAAGGCCTGCAGCAGATGGCCCGCGATTGTGCGCCCGACCGCAGCGGTACCGAGTTTCTGGACGACATGTTCTGGCGCCTGACGCAGGCCATGGCACCGGGCAGCGGCATGGATGATGACGTGTCCGCCGTGTTCTTTGAATATAACGGAGCTTAGAAACTGTTCAGATGTCGGGTAGCAAAGTGACGGTCCCCCTCGTTGCCAAGCATCTGCACCGCAACGGCAGTTTCCATCCAAAGTGCTTCGTGAAACTCTTCGCGAGGCGGTCCCATCCGGCGCACCGGACGGGCGCTGTAGATCATGCAGATTTTCTCGGCCCAAAGGTCATATTCAGGCATAAAGGTGAACCGGCGAAACGCACCGATCCGCCGCGGGGCGGCGATCAGCCAGCCGGTTTCTTCGAACACTTCGCGATGCAGCGCGGTAATCGGGGATTCGCCCGGATCAATGCCACCGCCCGGCAGCTGCAATTCGGGGTTCAGCCCATCGTCATACCACGTGACCAGAAGGTCTTTTCCTTGCGGCAGCAACGCATAGACACCCGGTCTGCGTGTATATGTACGCCCTTTTTCCGGGGTTTCACCGAACCGTCTGATCATGTATGGCCCCTTCAAACCCAATCTGTTCAACCTATATGGTGCCGGTATGCCAACCCGTGGCGTGTAAGGAAACCCCATGTCTCTTGGAACGAAAATCGCGTGGGACGATACTGTCCTGCCCTTTCAACTTGATGTATCGGATATGCGCGGCCGTGTAGCCCGTCTGGATGGCGCGCTGGACGGCATCCTGAAGCAGCATGACTATCCCGAAAAGGTCGAGGCGTTAGTGGCCGAGATGGCCCTGCTGACCGCGTTGATCGGCCAGACCGTTTCGCTGCGTTGGAAACTGTCTTTGCAGGTGCAGTCCAAGGGCCCGGTGCGCATGATCGCGACCGATTACTTTGCGCCCAAGGTCGAGGGTGAGCCGGCCCGCATCCGCGCCTATGCCAGCTATGATCGCGACCGCCTGACCGATGGCGGGCCGTTTGATCAGGTGGGCGAGGGTTATTTCGCCATCATGATCGACCAGGGTGAAGGCACGCAGCCGTATCAAGGGATCACTCCGCTGGCGGGGGGCTCGATCTCTGCCTGTGCCGAGGCGTATTTCGCACAATCCGAGCAGCTGCCGACGCGGTTCTCGCTCAGCTTTGGCAAATCGACCGAGCCGGGCGTCGGTGAACATTGGCGTGCGGGCGGAGTAATGCTGCAGCACATGCCCAAGGCCTCGCCCTTTGTGGCGGACGGCCAAGGTGGAGGGCAGATTCTGACCGCCGAAGATCTAGTCGACGGGGAAGAGAGTGAAAACTGGGGCCGCGTCAACATCCTGTTGGATACGGTCGAGGATCTCGAATTGATCGGGCCTTCGGTGGCGCCGACCGACCTGTTGATCCGGCTGTTTCACGAGGAACAGCCGCGGGTCTATGACGCTCAGTCCGTGCAATTCGGCTGCACCTGTTCGGAAGATCGTGTGCGGCAAAGCCTGTCGATCTATTCGGCCAAGGACATCGAAAAGATGACCACGCCCGAAGGCAAGGTAACCGCCGATTGTCAGTTCTGTGGCGCACATTACATACTGGAACCGGGTTCGGTCGGCTTTGATGCGGACGACGCCTGATCCTACGGACCAGCTGCGGGCGGCCCTGCGCCGCCCCGGCCATGGTTCAAGCGATTTCGACCTGAACCCCGAAACCATCCTGCCTGAAGGGCGCAAATTGCGCCCGGCGGGGGTGCTGGTTCCGATTACGGTGATTGACGACACGCCGCGGCTGATTCTGACGAAACGATCCTCGGCTCTAAAACACCACCCCGGCCAGATCGCCTTTCCCGGCGGTAAGCAGGATCAAGGCGACGTAGATGTCACCGCCACTGCCCTGCGTGAGGCGCAGGAGGAGATCGGTCTGCCGCCCGACTTGCCCGAGATTCTGGGCCACCTATCGTCTCATGAAACCGTCACGTCCTTTACCGTTACACCGGTTGTCGCGATCCTGCGCGAACCGTTTCAACTGACCCCCGAACCGGGCGAAGTGGACGAGGTGTTTTCGGTTCCGCTTGCACATGTCCTCAACCCTGCGAATTATATCGTTGAAGCGCGCCGCTGGCGTGGTCACAAACGGTATTATTTCACGGTGCCGTTCGGCCCCTACTACATCTGGGGCGCGACGGCCCGAATGTTGCGGGGATTGGCCGCACGGGTGAATGAATGACGCGAATTTCTGAGGCCTGGGTTACTGATCCGGCAACGCAAAAGGTCTGTGCAGCGTTGACGGGCGCCGGTGCGCAGGCGTTGTTCGTCGGGGGTTGCGTGCGCAACGCGTTGCTGGGCGCGCCGGTCTCGGATATCGATATCGCCACCGATGCGCGCCCCGAACGGGTGATGGAGCTGGCGCAGGCAACGGGCCTCAAGGCCATCCCCACCGGAATCGACCACGGCACGATCACTGTGGTCAGTGGCGGTGCCCCGCATGAGATCACCACTTTTCGCCGCGACGTGGAAACCGATGGCCGCAGGGCGGTGGTGGCATTTTCCGACAAGGTGGAAGAAGACGCCGCGCGCCGCGATTTCACCATGAATGCGATCTATGCGCGGCCCGATGGCAGTATTCTCGACCCGTTGAACGGGCTGCCTGACCTACAATCCCGCCGCGTGCGCTTTATCGGCAACGCCGAGAACCGCATTCGAGAGGATTACCTGCGATCCCTGCGGTATTTCCGGTTTCACGCCTGGTACGGCGATGCAGAGGCTGGGTTTGATCCGGACGCTCTGGCGGCGATTGCGTCCAACCTGGACGGGCTAGAGGGCCTGTCTCGTGAACGGGTCGGGGCTGAACTTCTGAAACTTATGGGCGCACCCGATCCGGCACCCTCGATTGCCGCGATGCGTCAATCGGGTGTTCTGGCCCGGCTGTTGCCAGGGGCCGAGGACCGTGCGTTGGTACCGTTGATAGCGCTAGAGGAACAGGCCGGGGCCGCCCCTGAGTCAATTCGGCGTCTGGCCGCAATCACAACGCCAGAAATCGCCAAGACCCTGCGCCTGAGCAAGGCGCAATTACAACGTCTGACCCGCATGCGGGATGAGGCATCCGGTACCGCCAGCGTTGCCGAACTGGGGTTTCGCTATGGCGAAGAGGGCGGCTTGCACGAAACCCTGCTGCGCTGCGCCTTCCTTGAACAGCCGTGGAGCGAAACCTTGCGCACCGATCTGCACAAAGGGGCTGAGGCTGATTTCCCGATCAAGGCCACCGACCTGATTCCCGATTTCACCGGTCCCGCGCTGGGCAAAAAACTGGCCGAGCTTGAGGCGCGCTGGATTGCATCAGGCTTTGCTCTGACCCGCGAGGAATTGCTGAGCATCTGACACGAAGTCTCAAAAGGGGATGACAAATCAACTTCTTTGTGGTTTCGTGCGCCTGTCACATGAATGGAGGGATGCGAATGTATTACGGGATCTGGTTCGGCTAAAGCCGGAACACTTTGACCCGTAGGGGTGGTGTTCTGGCGCCATCTTTCTTCGCATGACCTATTTACTGCTCAATCGGAGCACTCTCCATGTTTCGCTATTTCGAAAACCTTGTTGACCCTTTTGCCGACTATACCGAGACCGACACACCGCCCACGCGGCTGTGGCCGTTTATGCTGGATTATTCCCGACCTTTCATGCGGGTGTTTTTCTGGACCGCGCTGATTTCAGTCATCGTCGCCGCGGTCGAGGTCGGGCTGATTTATTACATGGGTCGCGTGGTTGACCTGTTGTCTGGCCCTCCGGCTGAGGTCTGGCAGGCCCACGGGACCGAATTGATTCTGATGGCTGTGTTTGTGCTGCTGTTACGGCCGATGCTGCATGTGGTCGATGTCCTGCTGCTGAACAACACGATCCTGCCGAACTTTGGCACCATCATACGTTGGCGGGCGCATAAGCACGTGCTGCGTCAGTCCGTGGGGTGGTTCGAGAATGACTTCGCGGGCCGTATCGCAAACCGGATCATGCAGACGCCCCCAGCTGCGGGCGAAGCGGTGTTTCAGGTTTTTGACGCGATTTCTTTCTCGCTGGCTTATCTGATCGGGGCGGCGATCCTGTTGATGGCGGCCGATCCGCGCCTGTTGTTGCCGCTGCTGATCTGGTTTGCACTATATGCATTGTTGGTGCGCTGGACGGTCGCTCGGGTCGGACCGGCGTCCAAGGCGGCGTCGGATGCGCGCTCGGCGGTGACGGGTCGGGTGGTGGACAGTTACACCAACATCCATTCGGTCAAGATGTTCGCGCATAATGATCAAGAGTTGGACTATGCCCGCGAAGCCATCGCTGAAACCCGTCGCACCTTCCAGGTTGAGATGCGGATCTTCACCATTATGGATGTGGTTCTGGTGACGTTGAACGGCCTGCTGATCGTTGGTGTTGTCGGTTGGGCCATTGCCTTGTGGATGCAGGGCAGTGCCACGGTCGGTGTGGTGGCAGCGGCGACCGCACTGACCTTGCGACTGAATGCGATGACCGGTTGGATCATGTGGGCGTTGACCAGTTTCTTCCGCCAGCTTGGTGTGGTGGCTGAAGGGATGGAGACGATTGCCCAGCCTATCGACCTGCTGGATGCGCGGGATGCGAAACCTTTGCAACTGACCACAGGTCAGATCGACATCCGCGACCTGTCGCATCACTATGGCCGCAAAACCGGTGGGCTGGATCATATCAACATGACCATTCAACCGGGTGAAAAGATTGGTCTGATCGGGCGGTCCGGTGCCGGAAAATCGACCCTAGTTAAGCTGCTTTTGCGGTTTTACGACGTGGAACAGGGTGCGATCCTGATTGACGACCAAAACATCGCGAGCGTCACGCAGGACAGTCTGCGCAGCCATATCGGCATGGTTCAGCAGGACAGTGCGCTGCTGCACAGGTCAGTGCGCGACAATATCCTGTATGGTCGTCCCGAGGCATCCGAGGAACAGATGATCGCTGCCGCCAAACAGGCCGAGGCGCATGAATTCATCCTCGACCTACAAGACCCACAAGGGCGCACCGGCTATGACGCGCATGTGGGGGAACGGGGCGTGAAGCTGAGCGGTGGACAGAGGCAGCGGGTGACGCTGGCGCGGGTGATCCTGAAAGACGCACCGATCCTGCTGTTGGATGAGGCGACATCCGCCCTGGATTCCGAGGTCGAAGCGTCGATTCAGGAGACCCTCTACGGCATGATGCAAGGTAAAACCGTGATCGCCATTGCCCACCGGCTGAGCACCATTGCGCAGATGGATCGTATTCTGGTTATGGATGGAGGTCGGATTGTAGAGCAGGGCGGGCATTCCGAATTGTTGGCGCATGGGGGGCTTTACGCTCAGTTCTGGGCGCGGCAATCTGGTGGCTTCCTGAACCCGGAGGCTGCGGAATGAAGGCTGCCGATCTTATAGATCCATTCAAAAACTCTGAGACGCCCCCGCCGCAAACGCTGGGGGCGTTCATCCGTTGGTGTCTGTCCGGCGCGTGGCCGATGATTTTTGTCGCGGCGAGTTTTTCGGCCATGGCTGGCGCGATGGAGGCCGGAACGGCCTGGATGTTGGGTCTGGTGATCGATCTTGCCTCGGAAAATGGACCTCAGGGTTTTTTCAACGCAGATAATCTGTGGATGATTCTGGGCGTGGTGGCATTTTTCATGTTGCTGCGTCCGGCCCTGTTCGGGCTGTCTTCGGTGACGAACAACTATATCGTCATGCCCAATGTGCCGCCGCTGGTGCTGGCCAAGCTGAACCGCTGGACCCTTGGCCAATCGGTCACTTATTTCGACGATGATTTTGCAGGCCGGATCGCGCAGAAACAGATGCAGACGTCGAATGCGCTGGCCTCGGTCGTGTCCGAGACAATCAGTGCAATTGTGTTTGCCTTGGCCTCACTTGCCGGTTCTTTGCTTTTGTTAGGGTCTATTCATCCACTGGTGATGTTACCTTTCGCGGGGTGGCTAGTGGTGTATTTTCTGCTGATCCGCTGGTATCTGCCACGCATTCGCGCCCGGTCTGCTGCGCGGGCTGGCGCGCGCGCCATGGTGTCCGGGCAAGTGGTTGATACCATCACCAATATCAAGACCGTAAAGCTGTTCGCCCATTCCGCGTTCGAGGATCAGGCCGCGCGAAACTCGATGGTTGATCTACGCGAAAAGATGTTGGCCTTCGGGGCATTGTCCGCCAGCTTCCGATTTATCCTGATGGTGCTGGCCGGGGTTCTTCCGGTTCTCTTGCTGGGCGCGACGCTGCTTTTGTGGAGAAACGGGATTGCGACGGCGGGTGATATCGTGGCGGCTGGCGCGGTTTCGATCAGAATTGCGCAGATGACCGGCTGGGTCAGTTTCACACTGATGGGGCTCTACGCGAATGTGGGTGAGGTCGAGAACGGTATGAAGACGCTTGCCAAACGCGACCGGGTCGAGGACGCCGCGCAAGCCACTGACCTGACAGTGACCGAGGGGCGGATAGATTTCGACCATGTCAGCTTTGCCTATGGTCGCGATGTGGGTGGTGTGTCCGATGTGAGCATGACCGTGCATCCGGGTGAAAAGCTGGGAATTGTTGGGGCCTCGGGTGCTGGGAAATCCACTTTGGTCTCGTTGTTGCTCAGGCTCTATGACGGGGAAAAAGGCATTATTCGCATTGATGGGCAAGATGTCAGCCAGGTAACGCAGGACAGTTTGCGTAGTCAGATCGGCATGGTCACGCAGGAAACTGCGATGTTCAACCGCTCGGCGCGTGAGAATATCCTGTATGGCCGCCCAAACGCGTCAGAAGACGACATGATTGCAGCGGCGAAAAAGGCCGAAGCGCATGATTTTATTCTAAGCCTACAGGATGCCCATGGCCGCAGCGGCTATGACGCGCATCTGGGCGAACGCGGTGTGAAGCTCAGCGGTGGGCAGCGGCAACGGATCGCTCTGGCGCGCGCTATCCTCAAAGATGCGCCGATTCTGGTGCTGGATGAGGCGACCTCGGCGCTGGATTCCGAAGTTGAGGCGTCGATTCAAACCGCCCTGCACCGGGTGATGCAGGGCAAGACGGTCCTGGCGATTGCACATCGCCTGTCCACGCTCAGCGAGATGGACCGGATTATCGTCTTGGATCAGGGGCAGATCGTCGAATCCGGCACCCATGATGCGTTGTTGGAGCAGGGCGGGCTGTACGCTCGGTTCTGGCATCGCCAATCGGGCGGGTTCATTCAGGCCGAAGCCGCCGAATAACGCACAAAGCGTGCTAGGGGGTTTTGTTGCGCGCAAAGCCCCGGTATCAGGCCCCTTATGACGCAATACTTCACCATAAATCGCCTGGGTCATCAGGGAGACGGCATTGCTGACGGCCCGGTTTACGCGCCGCGTACCCTGCCAGGTGAGGTGGTAAGTGGTACATTAATAGGGCAGCTGCTGACTGACCTACGGGTTGAAACACCCTCGGACCAACGGGTGAAACCTCCTTGCCGTCACTACAAGGCCTGTGGTGGATGCCAATTGCAGCACGCCGCAGATGATTTTGTGGCCGACTGGAAGGTCGAAGTGGTGCGCACTGCACTGGCGGCGCAGGGGCTAGAGGCACAGATGCGCCCGATCCATACTTCTCCCGAGCGGTCGCGCCGCCGTGCCACGATCGCCGTGCGTCGGACCAAAAAGGGCACGCTGGCCGGATTCCATGGCCGAGCGTCCGACACGATCACCGAAATCCCCGATTGTCATCTGCTGGACCCGGCCCTGATTGCTGCCATACCGGTGGCCGAGGCGCTGGCTATTCTGGGCAGTAGTCGCAAGGGCGTGCTGGCCGTGACACTGACCTTGTCCGAAGGCGGGCTGGATGTGGCTGTCAAGGGCGGCAAGCCGCTGGATGGGCCGTTGGAACTGGCATTGGCGCAGGCAACCGAGAAGCACGGCTTGGCGCGGCTTAGCTGGGATGGTGAAGTGATCGCAATGCGCCAACCTCCGATGCAACGCTTTGGGGATGCTGGGGTTGTGCCACCGCCCGGAGCATTCCTGCAGGCGACAAGAGATGGAGAACAGGCTCTATTACAGTCAGTATTACAGGCGACGCAGGGTAAAAAGCGCATTGCCGACCTGTTTGCAGGCAGTGGGACCTTCTCACTCCCCCTCGCCGAAAATGCCGAGGTTCACGCGGTCGAAGGTGAAGCCGCGATGACGGATGCGCTGGATCAGGGCTGGCGCCGCGCGCAAGGGTTGAAACGGGTCACGACCGAGTCCCGCGACCTGTTCCGCCGCCCGCTGATGCCCGATGAGCTGAAATCCTTTGACGCTGTTGTGCTGGACCCGCCCCGCGCCGGGGCCGAGGCGCAAGTTGTCGAACTGGCACAGGCGCAGCGCCCGGTGATTGCATATGTCTCGTGCAACCCGGTGACCTTCGCGCGGGACGCAAAAACGCTGGTTAATGCGGGCTACACTCTTGAATGGGTACAGGTGGTGGACCAATTTCGATGGTCGTCACACACGGAACTTGCCGCGCGGTTTGTATGGGGGTCCGCATCATGAGCAGACAGGAGAGTGTCAATATGGGCTTCAATCAGCGTCTGCTGACCATCATCGAACATCCCACTTTTGGCCGGTTCATCACTGCGGTCATCATCTTTAATGCTGTGTTGTTGGGGATGGAGACATCGCCAACCCTGATGGAGGCCGCGGGACCCCTGATCGTGACGCTGGACACAATCTGTCTGGCCATTTTCGTGGCCGAGATCGCCATGAAGCTGTTGGCGACCAGGCGACGGTTCTTTCTCAGCGGCTGGAACGTTTTTGACTTTATCGTTGTCGGCATCGCCCTGATCCCCAGCGCCGGGGGGCTGTCGGTGCTGCGGGCGTTGCGAATCCTGCGGGTACTGCGGGTTATCTCGGTCGCGCCGCGCCTGCGGCGGGTGGTCGAGGGTTTTATTTCGGCCCTGCCGGGCATGGCCAGCGTATTCCTGTTGATGGCGATCCTGTTCTACATCGGTGCCGTGATCTCGACCAAGCTGTTCTCGGCCACTTTCCCGGACTGGTTCGGCGACCTAGGTCTGTCGGCCTATACGCTGTTCCAGATCATGACGCTGGAAAGCTGGTCCATGGGCATTGTCCGTCCGGTGATGGAGGTCTATCCCTATGCTTGGCTGTTCTTTGTTCCGTTCATCATGGTCACCACCTTTGCGGTGGTGAACTTGCTGGTCGGTCTGATTGTGAACTCGATGCAGGATGCGCATCATGCCGAGGATGAGGTGCGAACTGACGCCTATCGCGACGAAGTATTGGAACGGCTGGAAAGCATCGAGCGCCGCCTGACCGAACAGCAGCACATCAAAAAGTGATTTCAGTTTTTCGGAAATCTGGCATAATGCTGAAAAAAAAGAGCAGGCAGTGAAACATGGATCGTCGAGCATTTGGATTGGGCGCTATGGCAACGCTGGGCCTTTCGGCCTGTGCCACAGCTAGCCCACGATTTCTGACATACGATGGCCCCGAGGTGACCTCATTGGTCATCAACAAGGGTTCGCGGAAGTTGTATCTTCTGCACAACGAAACCATTCTCAAGGAATATAAGGTGGATCTGGGCTTTGCGCCGAATGGCACAAAGACCAAGCGCGGTGATGGCCGCACCCCCGAAGGCAGTTATCTGATCGACCGTCGCAACCCCAACAGTCGCTATCACCTGTCGCTGGGGATTTCCTATCCGAATTCCAATGATATCGCGCAGGCCAAGGCGGCCGGTGTTGATCCGGGTGGTGATATTTTCATTCACGGTCAGCCGAAAAAGCGGTCGGAACTGAAACGCGCCAAGAAGACAGCGGATTGGACCGCCGGTTGTATCGCCGTCAAGAATGAAGAGATCGAAGAGATCTATGCGATGGTCAACAAGGGCACACTGATCACGTTGCGCCCGTAACTGGTTCCCAATCCCCGAACCCGAATTGCACATAGTCGCGCTGGTAGGCCTCAGCCGCCAGCGTTTCTAATTTATCGTCATAAATTTCGGCCAACGTGAACGGGATTTCCGGCGCGCAAAACCCGGGTGTTGGTGGGCTGTGATGCCCCATCCGTCTGACTAGATCGGGCAGGGTTGTTGCGATCTCATCCTCGCGCAGGATGAGGTCAGGCAGAGCAAAGGATGCCATCCCGTCTAATACCTGAGACTGGCTGCACCACGTTCCATCCACACGAACGGGCGTCTGTCCGGCCAGATTTTGGCGTAGGAAGATTAGGAAAGCCGAAAACGCCTCATAATGCTGATCAACCGGGTAATTGCCGTCACGCAACTGACCCGGGATCGGAATTTTGAATCGGTTGCGCAGCATATTTCGGATTTTCAGGTAAGCGCCGGGCCCGGTGCTGAGGATGTTGGAACAAAAGGCCGAATGCGCCCGTGCCAGAGGGTGCTGTAGCACCGTGAATTTTCGGTGTCCGAGATGAGCGTGCAGCCATCGCCGCATCTGTTTGCGGTTCAGATTGGTGACCAGCTTGTCGGTGCTGACCGAGTCAAGATCGGCCATCCATTGGGTCACCGGTGCCTCAAGCCCGCCGCGTATTGGCATAAACATCAAGGGCGTATGCGGCGCGGCAACATAATTGCCGACGGTCGATCCGCGCCGGGGCTCGAAATTCGGGGTGCGATGCAGGTTGAAACTGTCGATCCGGGCCAAGGCATGCTCGGTCTCTTCCGGGTTTGTCACCTTGGACAGGGTCGGGCCCGGGTTCTGCGGCTTGATCGTATCGTCAATCGAAGCCGACCGCGCCGATATACCCAACCACGCGGCCAGCCCGTTCAGTACCTCCAGATTGGTCAGGTCGTCATAGGAAATGTAAAACCCGGTTTGACCCGTTCGCTGAAGGGTATTGAGCAACAAGAGCTGAAAATCCTGCTGTCTATCCAGATAGGATTCAAACTCTTCCGTATTAAACTCTACCTGTGCTTCGCGGCGGCGTTTGATGTTCTTCAGTTGCCATTGCTTGGTTTCCCGCGCAATTTTCAACGAAACGTAACTGTCCAGAGGATTGCGCGTCAAAATGATCTTGGCGCAACGTGGGTCAGCCAAAACAGGCTCTAACACACGGGCATCGTGCCCCTGAAAGAAGCGGAACCCATTTAACTCGCCGGGTGCATCTTTGATTGCCTGTACCAGTTTCATCGGATCGCCGTCACGATCTTCCAAAGTTACATCCAATAGGCTTTCAGATTTCAGCCGACCAATGAAATGTGGGTTGAATGCCTCACCAAAGCTGGTGACGCCTTCAAGCGCGTTGAGATTGAACTCAAGCAGGTTGGACCCGGTGCGCATCGCGGCGAGGATGACGAAATAGTCGAACTTGGATGTCATGACAGACTATTGCACCAGATAGGGTTTCTTGAATGGCCGAACCCGCGCGCCGAAAATATCATCCGCCGGAAAATCCCCCACCATATAAGGATGCATTCCCTGATTTTTGAGGTTCTGGAGGAATTGTCCAAAGCCAGTCAAATCCACCATTATTGGCGCCTCGGTCAAATGGTTCGCGCGATGGGTGCCGATTTCCTCGATCACGGTCTGCATGGGCTCCATCGGAGATTCCACAAATTCGGCCAAGGACCAGGTCCGCACCTGCGCCTTGGTCCAGACCGAGCCCAGAACCTCAAGCTGTTTGGTTTCAATCTGTTGAAGGCGCGCCGCTTCACAGCGGATATCGGCGAAATTCATGTTCGACCGGAACAGTGGGATCGCCCAGGCCCCGGTGATAACCGAGATTTGCGCGTTCTTATCCCGCGCCAGAAACCAGCTGATCTTTTGCGTGTCCCTGGGACCGAATTGAAAGCACTGCCGCTCACCCCGTGTGTTCCAGATCAGGTTCGAGATAAAGGCAGTTGGGTTATAGTCACGCAGAACCGCACAATCGCTGAGCGCACCGTTTGTGATCGTGTCCCCGTTGGCAAACTCGGCCCGAGCGGGGCCAAACAGGTGCCCATGCACCCGTGCGCCTGTGGTCTCAGCCAGCCAGGGTTCAAAATCCTCGAACAGCTCGGAAAAGCCCTGAAATACCGAATAAGGGAATGAGGTCAGGCCGTTCTCACTGCCGTGGCGAGGAAAGCGGCTTTGCATGTACAGCCCGTCGCGCCCACGGGTTCGACGCTCGACCGCTTTGGAAAACACCCGGTCGATCTTGCCCGGGTTGGGTTCGGCTGGTCGCATGGCGCTGCTCTGATCGGTCAGAAAGGCCTGATACAGCCGATCAGCACGCGGCCAGATCTTTCGGGCCACAAAACAGTCCGAGCGGCGCAGCAACTGCAGATGATCATCATAAAAGATATGTGGTCGCCCCTGATAGTCGAATTTCGACAAGGTCAGCGACCGGCTTTCGATGTGGGTGGAATACAGTCGGGCCAGCGTCTGGAAATAGCTTTCATCCGGAATCCAGACGCGGCGGAAATAGCGGTCATAGGTCTGCCGCTTGGGGTCCTGCAGAATGGCCGACAGGGTCTGTCGGGTCAGGCACCACCATTGGCTGCCCATATGCGGCATCAGCCCTTCGGGGATTTTGCGGCGCATCCCGAGGGCGCGTTGCAGTTTTACATAAGCGTCGAACAGTTTGCGGTTCCGGCGCCAGGAAAACGGAAAGCGCAGTGTAAAACGTTCCTGATCCAGACCACCGATCGTCCAGCTGACATCGGCGGTCGTTGCGCTTTCGATGAAATCGACCCGAGGCCGGTCAGAAAGATAGTCGATCAGCTCATCCACGGGCCGCAGGGGCAGGCAGGCCCCCGAAGACAGGTAGACGTGATGTACATCCGGAAAAGCGTCAAGCATCAGTTCGGCCGCGGATTGTGAGGCCGCGACAATTCCCCAACTACCCCATTCGCAGGTATGGCGTTCCGAGAACCGGATCAACGCTTCATCCGCGAACGCGGCAACGAAATCGGAATAAACTTGATCCGGCACTTTGCGGTCCACATGGATCACCACCGGACAGCCCGATGCCGTCCAATGCCGTGCCACCTGCTCGGCCCGGTGCAGTGCTGTATGAACCAGCATGACAACGCCCAGACGGCTCATGCCCAGTTTCCTTTCGACATGAGGCCAAGGATCTCAAGCTGACGCCAGTTGATGTATTTCTCGGACCGGTCACACCAAAACACCGGCTGCTCGTCCAGCCCCTGGGCATATGCGCGATATTCGCCCGAGCGGCGGTAATGCTGGCCACGCTGCATCTCTTCGCGGGCTTTGTCGCCCAGCGTGCTGATCAGCTTGGCGTGCAGCAACGCGCCGCTGGTCTTTTCACCGCCCCAATCGTCATAAACCTGGTTCAATCCACGCGGCAGCAGCGAATGAGTCGAGCTGACATAGACATAGCGACGGTCCCATTTGACCAAGGGGATCTTGTTCAGCGCAGGCGCTTGCAAGGGGGTGTCGCGAAAGAACACGCGCGCACGAGGTCCCCCCTGAATCCACAGATTCTTATACTCGGGGTTCTTTGTGATCATATAGTTGCCAGCATCAAACCAGCGGGCGATCTCAAACGGGTCCTGCCCTTCGTGATACGGCTGAGCATCCACTGGTCCTTGCGGATACATGTCGATCAGCATGGTGCCGAAACTGCGTACCGCGCAGCCGTCCAGCCAATCGGTCAGGGCGCGGATCGGACGGGTGTCGCAGAACGGATAGATAAAGAACTCATCCGGGTCGACTGTCAGAACCCAATGTCCGTGTGCGTATTTTCGCAACAGGTAGTTTGACCAATCCAATCCAAACGAAGCCTGTTTATAGCTGGCATTTGCCCGCCAGACCGAAACGTCGGGTTGGCTTGCCAGGTATTCGCCCGAGCCATCATCGCTGTCGTTGTCGACAAACAGAAAATGATCGACGCCCAACCTGCGGTAGTATTCCAGAAAGTAAGGCAGGCGGATTTTCTCGTTCCGCAGAACGCTCATCAACAAGACATCTTCGCGTTGGATATTGTTGGTCTTGTCGGAAATCGGCTTTAATTGCCGACGTTTGCGCAGGCAGCGCACCAGACGACGCTTGCGCCGCAATCTCATTCGGTATGAATCCAACAGGCTCACGCGTTTGCACTGCCTTTTTCGTTACGCGAGCATGCCCGGGGGCTGGACGATCCAGAGTGGTGCCGGGCAAGTGCCGTTTTATGCCATTGATGCATCTTTCAAGGCAACGAATTTAAAAACCGTTAGTCACATATGCTGCTTTTCAGCAAACTTTCCCCATCAGACCCAATTGTTGTAACTGGGCCCAGCCCTCAAGACGCACGGACTGAGGCGTCCACATGTCGGGGCGGTTTCCAATTGCATCATAATATGACCCAAATAGGTCGGGATCATGAAAATGCTGCCGTCGGGTTTTTTCGGTCGATGACTTGTCCACCACCTCAGGAAGAAATTTGGTGTGCAGCAACACGCCCGAAGGCGTCTTGCCGCCGGGGCCGTCATAGACCGTGTTCAGGTGTCGGGGCAGGGCCGAGTGGCACGAGTTCACATAGGCATGGCGCCGTGACCAGCGCACTAGGGGTATTTTGTTCAACGTGGGTGAATGCCGCGGCCTGTCGGCAAAAAACATCCGTTCTCGCGCGCCACCCTGCACCCACAGGTTGCCCAATGGGCTTTGGCGCTGCGCCCGGTAGGGGCCGGGATCGAACCAGCTAAGGGTTTTGGTCGGGTCCATTTCGGGGTCATAGGGCTGCGCGCCCAGTGGCCCCTTGGGGTAGAGATCCAGCAGCAGCGCGCCAAAGGCGATGTGGCCTTGTTGGTCCAAGGTGCCTGTTAGGTCATGCAGGGATTTGCTGTCGTGGTTGGGGTAGATCAGCAGCTCATCCGCGTCCACCATCAAGGTCCAGTGTCCGTGGCCATAGCGCATTTGCAGCCATGTCAGCCAATCCAAACCGTATCGCGCGTCGCGATAGCTGTTAAGGGTCTGCCACAGCGACACATCGGGCTGATCGCGCAGAAATTCTACCGAGCCGTCATCGCTGCCGTTATCCACGACCAGAAAGTGATCCACCCCAAGCCCGCGATAGTGGCGGAAGAACCACGGAAGGCGATTGATTTCATTGCGCAACGTGGTGAAGGCCAGTACCGCGCCGGGTCTGATTTGCGCGGTCTGATCCTTGAGGCTGGCTAGCTGATGGCGGCTGCGAAAGGATCGCCAAAGCAACCGCCGTCGTTTCAGACGCAACCGGTACTTCTGCACCCATCCAATGGGTGGAAGATTATCGGCTGCATGATCTGTCACCTATGGCTCACTTTTCGTAATTGCCGTTCTGATGCCAGCGCCAGGCATCACTGATCATAGTCTCTAACGTTGATCTTTTTGGGGTCCAACCAAGCTCTTGCCCGGCGCGGACCGAGCCTGAAACAAGCTTGGTGCAATCGCCAGCGCGGCGGGGGCCGATGGAATAGGGCACCTCGCGGTTGGTGACGGCTTTGGAATGGCCGATCACCTCCATCACCGAAAAGCCCGATCCGGTGCCAAGGTTGAACACGCGGCTGCCCTTGCCCTGTTCCAGCCAGTTCAACCCCAGAACATGGGCATCGACCAGATCACAGACATGCACATAGTCGCGGATGCAGGTACCGTCGGGCGTGTCGTAATCGGTGCCGAACACAGTCAGCCCGTCGCGCTTGCCGTCAATGGCGTCCAGCATCAGCGGCACCAGATGAGTTTCGGGACGGTGGAATTCCCCCACTTCACCCTCGGGGTCGGCACCGGCTACGTTGAAATAGCGGAAGATCACGTGGTTCAGGCCATATGCGGCCTCGAAATCATGCAGGATATCTTCGATGGCCCGCTTTGAGGCACCATAAGCGTTCAGCGGCAGTTGCGGTGTGTCTTCATCCAGCACCACATTGTCATGCTCGCCATAGGTGGCGCAGGTCGATGAGAACACAAAGTTCAGGCAACCGGCTGCCACGGCTGCCTCGATCAGGTTCAGTGATCCGGTGACATTGTTGGTCCAATATCTGCCGGGCTGGGACATCGCCTCGCCCACCTGACTGAGGGCGGCGAAGTGCATTACGGCGGCGGGCTGGTATTTGGCGAAGACCTCATCCAACCGAGCGCGATTCCGCAGATCGCCCTGTTCGAACGGTCCGAATTTCACCGCGTCCTGCCAGCCGGTGATCAGGTTGTCATAAGTCACGGGTGTATAGTCCGCCTGCGCCAGCGCCTTGCAGGCGTGCGATCCGATATATCCAGCTCCGCCGGTTACAAGAATATTGGTCATCTGTCTTCCAGACAAAGAAGTTTGTGCCCTGCTATGCCAACAGGTGTGTTTAGGTCAGGGGGAAAATGGCTCAATCCAACCCCATCGCGGCCATCATTTCCTCAAGCTTGGGAACGTCCTGCGGGTTGTTCAGCTCCCAGAATTGGCGACCTTTGGCCTCAACCTCAACGCACAGAACTTTGCGGCCATTCTCCATAAAGCGCAGTTGCTCAAGCCCTTCCAGCTGTTCCAGCGGGCCCACCGGCCAGGTGGAATAGGCGGCCAAAGCATCGGGGCGATAGGCGTAGACGCCGACATGGTGGAAAACCGGGGTCTCTTCTTCGCCTGCGTAGGTCTCGGCGGTGAACGGGACGACTTCTTTTGAGAAATACATGGCGCTGTGATCCGCGGCGAAGACGGCGGTGGTGCCGCCAACGCGCCCGTGCTTGCGGTCGTTTAGCAGGCTGTTCAGCGCGTCACCATCGCAGCGCAGCACGGGTGTGGCCACGCCCGCCCCGGGCGCAGCGCGCAGGCCAGCGATCAGGTCTTCGACAAACCAATGCGGTGTCAGCGGCGCGTCGCCTTGCAGGTTCACCACGATGTCATAGCCAGCGCCAAGGTTGGCATGGGTCTCAGCGCAGCGTTCGGTGCCATTGCCGCAGCTTTCCGAGGTCATCACCACCTCGGCCCCGAACCCTTCGGCCACTTCGCGGATGCGGTCGTCATCGGTGGCAACGACCACCTTGTCGACGCCCGACACCGAACAGGCAGCGCGCCAGGACCGCTCGATCAACGTCATCGCGGTGCCATTGGCGCCGGTCAGCGGAACCAACGGTTTGCCCGGATAGCGGGTCGAGGCATAGCGGGCGGGAATGGCGATCAGAACGGACATCAGGCCTCCTTCAGGTCAACACCCGGAGCGTAGGCGATAAAGAACGGGTTTGCATAGCCGTCCTTGCCATAGGTCAGCGGTGAATGATCATCAAAGCGCACCACGTTGCCGCCCGCACCGGCCAGCACGGCATGGCCCGCGGCGGTGTCCCATTCCATCGTGCGGCCAACGCGGGGGTAAAGATCTGCCTCGCCCGTGGCCACCAAACAGAATTTCAGGGATGAGCCCGCGCTCTTGCTGTCCTTCACCTGATATTTGTTGATGTAATCCTCGGTGGCCTGATCCCGGTGCGATTTCGACGCCACGATCATAAGCGCTGAATTGTCCGGATTAGACACTGATATGGAAGTCACCTCCCCGGCCTGGGCTTTGTCCAATGCTCCGGTCTCTTCAACCGACTGACCATCGGCCTGTGTATAAAACATGCGGCCCTTTGCAGGCGCATAAACCACGCCACGGGTTGGAACGCCGTTTTCGACCAACGCAATATTCACCGTGAAATCGCCGCGCCGGTTGATGAATTCCTTGGTGCCGTCCAATGGATCAACAATCAGGAATCTGTCACCCTTTTCTGAATGCGAGGCTGCCTGTTCCTCTGTCACCAGCAGAATATCCGGGAAGGCATCGCGCAGACCGGCCGAAATCAGGGCATCGGCAGCTTCGTCTGCTTCGGTCACCGGGCTGGAATCGGATTTGACCTTTACGTCGAAATCATCCGAATTGTAGATCTCCATGATCTTGTCACCGGCTTCCAGGGCCAGCCGTCGAATGACGGGAATGAGGGCGTCGTAGGTCACAAAAAAGCTCCGTTCCTGTGATTTGTTGATCGAATAGCCTGACGGCCTTATGATGTGCCGGTTACGGAACGGCAAGAATTTCGTGACAGATTGCAGGCGAAAAAACGGGAAAGACGCTTCGGGTGTATTATTTCAAGCGAAACCAGTCCTTACTGGGCGGCGCGTTCACAACGGTCGAGCTGATTTTCCACGCCGTTGTTCGCAGCATACGGTCCCAGCATCACAACGCGGTCGTGGCCATAATCATCAACATCTTGCAGGTTCTGGCCCTGGTTTTGGTGTTATATACGATCCTGTCTTTCCTGGGACCACGTATTGCAAGAATCCGCGGCGAATTTGTCCTGTTTCTGCTGTCGGGCGTGTTTCTGTTCATCACCCATATCAAATCCGTCAGCGCGGTAGCGGGGGTTGGGACCGGCAACAACCCGATGATGCTGCATTCGCCTATGAACATGGTTGTCGTCCTGTTGGCCACCGCTTTTGGGGCGCTTTACACGCAGATTGTGACAATCATCGTGATCCTCTTTATTTACAGTGTAGCAGTCGCGCCAATTGAAATTCAGGAACCGGGCGGCGCTTTTGGCATGTTGATCCTGAGCTGGTTTGTTGGCTGCGCAATTGGCGTCGTCTTCATGGCTCTGCGACCGTGGTTTCCCACTTTTGTGACAGTCCTGACCAATATCTACCGGCGCTTGAACATGATCTTTTCGGGTAAAATGTTCGTGGCGAATGCGCTGGGCGGTGCCACGTTGGCCATGTTCACCTGGAACCCCCTGTTTCACCTCATCGATCAGTGCCGCGGTTTTCTTTTCCGCAATTATTTTCCTCGCAATACCAGCTGGGAATACGCGCTTTGGGTGGGGCTGATCCTGCTGCTGATCGGCTTGTTGGGAATTTTCTTTTCCCGTCAGCATGTGTCCCAAAGCTGGGAGGCGCGCCGCTAACCGGCCACACGCAGCGTCAGGTTGATCCGACCACCCTTGGGCAACAGTTTCGAAGACCCGAACCGGATGCGGTCGACGCCGTGATAGGTCAGCCGGGCGGGCCCGCCCATGATCACCACATCACCCGAATTCAGCCAGATGGATTCGGTCTTGCCGCCCCGTGTCTGGTTGCCGATGCGGAACAGGGCATCATCCCCCAGTGAGATCGACAGGACCGGCCAGGAAAAATCGGCCTCGTCCTTGTCTTGATGCAACCCCATCCGGGCCCCTTCGCCGTAGTAGTTGATCAAACAGCAATCAGGATCGCGATCCGCGCTGGCAAGGTCGCGCCAGATACCAAGAATCTGATCCGGGATCGCGGGCCAAACCGCGCCTTTGGGGTGTTGCGCCTGATATCGGTAACCCGTCTTGTCGGTGACCCAGCCCAGTGACCCGGCCGACGTCATACGCACGGACATTTCCTTACCCGATGGCGTGACCGGCCGGAACAAAGGGGCCGATTTCAGAATCGGCCGCAGGCTGTCGATCAGCCGCTCCTGCGCGGGCCCGTCCAGCCAGGCTTTCCTGATATCAAAACCGCGTAAAAGCAGCCGCGCCATCCGAGAGTCCCCGATCCTTGCAAAAACCTTGCCAAAAAGGCCACAGATTCCCGAAAACCAGCGTTTTACAACGCTTGCAGGCCTCTGATCCCGCCCTTATATACGCCGGGACGCGCGATGGTGTAGGGCTGTTGCGCACATCAGATCGGGGCCGGGTGCCATAACGGGTTCGGACCTCGGGACATCGCCTTGAAGAGAAAGGGATTGAACATATGGGAAAAGTAATCGGGATTGACCTCGGAACCACCAACTCGTGTGTGGCCATCATGGACGGCTCGCAGCCGAAGGTCATCGAAAACGCCGAAGGGGCGCGGACCACGCCCTCGATCGTCGCCTTCACCGAAGATGAGCGACTGGTCGGTCAGCCTGCAAAACGCCAGGCGGTCACCAACCCCGACAACACGATCTTTGGTGTTAAGCGTCTGATCGGTCGTCGTGTGGATGATGCAGAAGTCGAAAAAGACAAGAAAATGGTGCCGTACGCCATCGTCGATGGCGGCAATGGCGACGCGTGGGTTGAAGCCCGCGGTGAAAAGTACTCCCCAAGCCAGATCTCGGCCTTCACTCTGGGCAAGATGAAGGAAACCGCCGAGAGCTATCTGGGTGAGGAAGTCACGCAAGCCGTGATCACCGTTCCTGCATATTTCAACGACGCACAGCGTCAGGCCACCAAAGACGCCGGTAAAATCGCCGGTCTGGAAGTGCTGCGGATCATCAACGAACCGACAGCGGCTGCGCTGGCCTATGGTCTGGACAAGGAAGAAACCCAAACCATCGCGGTCTATGACCTTGGTGGCGGTACTTTCGACGTGACCATTCTGGAAATCGACGACGGCCTGTTCGAGGTCAAATCGACCAACGGTGACACCTTCCTGGGTGGTGAAGACTTTGACATGCGCATCGTCAACTACCTGGCGGATGAGTTCAAAAAGGAACACGGTGTCGACCTGTCGCAAGACAAGATGGCGCTGCAGCGTCTGAAAGAAGCTGCTGAGAAAGCCAAGATTGAGCTGTCTTCGACTTCGCAAACCGAAATCAACCAGCCGTTCATCTCGATGGGTTCGAACGGTCAGCCGCTGCACATGGTCATGAAACTGACCCGTGCCAAGCTGGAATCGCTGGTTTCGGACCTGATCAAAAAGTCGATGAAGCCGTGTCAGGCCGCTCTAAAAGACGCTGGTCTGTCGGCTGGCGACATTGACGAGGTTGTTCTGGTCGGTGGTATGACCCGGATGCCGAAAGTGATCGAAGAGGTCACCAAGTTTTTCGGGAAAGAGCCGCACAAGGGTGTGAACCCGGACGAAGTGGTTGCCATGGGCGCCGCCATTCAGGCTGGTGTTCTGCAGGGCGACGTCAAAGACGTGGTTCTGCTGGACGTGACCCCGCTGTCGCTGGGTATCGAAACGCTGGGTGGCGTGTTCACCCGTCTGATCGACCGCAACACCACGATCCCGACCAAAAAGTCTCAGGTCTTCTCGACCGCCGAAGACAACCAGAACGCCGTAACCATCCGCGTGTTCCAGGGTGAGCGTGAAATGGCTGCGGACAACAAGATCCTGGGTCAGTTCAACCTCGAAGATATCCCGCCTGCACCGCGCGGCATGCCTCAGATCGAGGTGACTTTTGATATCGACGCCAACGGCATTGTCTCGGTTTCGGCCAAGGACAAAGGCACCGGCAAAGAGCAGAAGATCACCATCCAGGCCTCGGGCGGTCTGTCGGATGAAGACATCGACAAGATGGTCAAGGACGCCGAAGAGAACGCGGAAGCCGACAAGGAACGCCGCGAGCTGGTCGACGCCAAGAACCAGGCGGAAAGCCTCATCCACTCGACCGAAAAGTCGATGGAAGAGCATGCCGACAAGGTCGACCCGACCACCATCGAAGCCATCGAGCTGGCAATTGCCGCGCTGAAGGACGAACTGGAGACCGAGAATGCCGACAAGATCAAGTCGGGCATCCAGAACGTCACCGAAGCGGCCATGAAGCTGGGCGAAGCCATCTACAAGGCACAAGCCGAAGAAGGTGAGGATGAGCCTGCGGCGGCAGATGCTGCGCCGGGTGAGGACGACATTGTTGACGCCGAGTTCGAAGATCTGGACGACGACAAGCGTAACTAACGGGTAACCGGGCCAATGTGGGCCGGTCCGGTTGCCGGGCCGGCCCAAATACGTTGAGGCTGAAGGAAATACTGATGTCAAAACGCGACTACTACGATGTGCTCGGTGTATCAAAGGGCGCATCAGCGGATGAAATCAAAAAGGGTTTTCGTAAGAAAGCCAAAGAGTTGCATCCTGATCGCAACAAAGACAACCCGGATGCCGAGTCGCAGTTCAAAGAAGCCAACGAGGCTTATGATGTTCTGCGCGACGCCGACAAAAAGGCCGCATATGACCGTTTCGGCCATGCCGCCTTTGAAAACGGTATGGGCGGCGGTGGTGGTCGTCCGGGCGGCGGCTTTGGTCAGGGTGATTTCTCCAGCGCATTCTCAGACGTGTTCGACGATCTGTTCGGCGATTTCATGGGCGGTCAGCGTGGCGGCCCCGGTGGCGGGCGCCGTGCGGCGCGCGGATCGGACCTGCGCTATAACCTGCGCGTGACGCTGGAAGAGGCGTTCGCGGGCCTGCAGAAAACTATCAGTGTTCCTGCTGCCGTGGCCTGTTCGGCCTGTGACGGATCGGGTGCAGAAGGCGGAGTGGAGCCAACCACCTGTCCAACCTGTTCGGGCATGGGCAAGGTGCGTGCACAGCAGGGTTTCTTTACCGTCGAACGATCCTGCCCGACCTGTTCGGGTCTGGGTCAGATCATCAAGAACCCCTGTAAAGCCTGTGGCGGTGCAGGCCGCGTGGAAAAAGAGCGTGCGCTGTCCGTCAACATCCCCGCCGGTGTCGAGACCGGAACCCGCATCCGCCTGGCGGGTGAGGGTGAAGCTGGGATGCGCGGTGGCCCTCCGGGTGATCTGTATATCTTTGTCGAAGTGTCGGATCACAAGCTGTTCGAACGCGACAGCGTGAACCTGTATTGCCGCGTCCCGGTCAGCATGGCCAAGGCTGCGCTGGGCGGTTCGATCGAAGTGCCAACCATCGATGGTGGCCGCGGCCGCGTGCAAATACCAGCAGGCAGCCAATCGGGCCGTCAGATGCGCCTGCGCGGCAAAGGCATGCCCGCCCTGCGCGGTGGTGGTGTGGGCGACATGTTCATCGAACTGGCGGTGGAAACGCCGGTCAATCTGACCAGCCGCCAGAAGGAACTGTTGAAAGAGTTCGACGATTTGGGTGAGGATAACCACCCGGAATCAAAAAGCTTTTTCTCATCCGTCAAATCCTTTTGGGACGGGATGAAGGGCTAAGATCACTCCACCAAGTTGCTAAAAGGCCGATCCCCTTGGGTCGGCTTTTTTCGTTTTATAGGTCCAGTTTGTCCATGAACTTCGCGAAAATTGGCCCTTGAATCCCTTCGTATCCCCTGAGATTGTCGCGCCAACCGTTGGGGTGCCCTGATCAAGGGGCTGAGAGGCGTGAATGCGCTAACCCATCGAACCTGATCCGGGCAATACCGGCGTAGGGAACGGTCTACACACACAGACGTTTTCCATGCTGCGTTGCCCCCTGATGATGGAGCAACGATATGGCGCATATTGCCCTGACAATTGCGGGCTCGGACAGTGGCGGTGGGGCCGGGATTCAGGCGGATCTCAAGGCTATGTCTGCGTTGGGCGTGTATGGGGCCAGCGTGATCACGGCGGTCACGGCGCAGAACACGCGGGCTGTGACCGCAGTGCATGGCATACCGCTCAACGTAGTGGCCGCTCAGATCGAGGCGGTGCTGACCGACCTGGATGTGAGCGCGATCAAGATCGGCATGCTTGCGACCCCTGAAATTATTCAAACCGTTGCCGGGGCCATCGCTGGGTTTGATGGCCCCGTCGTTTTGGACCCGGTGATGATCTCCAAATCTGGCGATGCCTTGCTGGCACAGGATGCGGTTCGCACCCTGCGTGATGTTCTTGTGCCCCAAGCGACCATGCTTACCCCGAACTTACCCGAGGCCGCTTGTTTGCTGGGCACCTCGGACGCCGAATCCCCCGATCAGATGATCGCGCAGGGGATGGCGCTGTGCGGGCTGGGGGCGCGGTCGGTATTGATGAAAGGCGGACATGGGCGCGGCGACGTTTGCCACGACGTCTTGCTTGATCCTTCGGGAGTTGTGGCAGAATTCACCGCCCCCCGGTGCGATACGCGCAACACGCATGGCACCGGTTGCACCCTGTCGTCTTCGATAGCAGCCGGGCTGGCGCGAGGGCTGGGCCTGACCGATGCGGTCGCGCAGGCGCATGAGTATCTGCAAGGGGCCATTGCTAAAGCTGACGGTCTGATGGTCGGACAGGGGCATGGCCCGGTTCATCATTTCCATCGGGTCTGGCCCGCGTGACGGTCTGGTCGGTCATAGGGGCCGGTGTGGCCGGGCTGGCAGCAGCCAGCGAGCTAGTGTCGCGCGGGGCCAAGGTTCAGATCTTTGATCCCAGTGGTCCACCTGGCCCGCATGGGTGTTCTTGGTGGGCTGGCGGTATGCTGGCCCCATGGTGCGAGTTTGAAAACGCTGAAGAACCGGTGTTGCGGCTGGGAAAGGCTGCGTTCGAGTGGTGGTCTACGCGTACTCGGGTGGAACAACGAGGCACGCTGGTTGTTGCCAACCCGCGTGATCTGCCGGACTTGCGTCGGTTCGCCCGTCGGACCGGGGGGTATACCGAGATTAATCAGGTTGAAATTGCCAATTTAGAGCCTGATTTAACCAGTTTCGCCAAAGGTCTGCATTTCACGGATGAGGCTCATCTGAACCCACGACAGGCGCTGCGGGATCTGCACCGCCAATTACAGGACCAAGGGGTAGTCTTCCACCGGAAACTGGCCCCGACCCAGCTGGAGAATGTAATCGATTGCCGCGGTCTGCACGCGCGTGAGGTTTTGCACGACCTGCGCGGCGTCAAGGGAGAGATGTTGGTGATCCGCTGCCCGGACGTGACCCTGACGCGACCTGTACGTCTACTGCATCCAAGGATGCCGCTGTACATCGTGCCGCGTGAGGATGGTGTCTACATGCTGGGCGCAACGATGATCGAAAGCGAAGACAGCAGCCGCATCACGGCCCGATCCATGCTGGAACTGCTCAGCGCCGCCTATGCGCTGAACCCCGCCTTTGGCGAGGCCGAGGTGCTTGAGATCGGTGTCGATCTGCGCCCGGCTTTTCCCGACAACCTGCCCCGCATCCGGCGGCTGGGGCATACGATTTATGCCAACGGACTGTACCGCCATGGCTATCTGCTGGCCCCAGCGCTGGCGCAGGGAGTGGCCGATCTGGCGTTGGACAACAAACATTCGGAGATGGTCGATGAAGATCGTGCTTAATGGTGAATTGCGCGAGGTGCGCGCCGAAATCCTCTCGGACCTGTTGGTCGAATGCGGGTTCTTGGGGAGGGTGGCGACAGCTGTAAACGAAGACTTTGTGCCCTCGGGTCTGCGCATTGCTCAAAAGTTGACCGATGGCGACCGGGTTGAAGTCGTCGCGCCGATGCAGGGAGGCTGAGGATGAAGACCTTCTACGGAACTCAGCTGCCCAATCCGCTGATGTTGGGAACGGCGCAGTATCCAAGCCCCGCTATTTTGGAACAGGCGTTTCGCGAGAGCGGCGCGGGTGTTGCCACAGTGTCCTTGCGCCGTGAATCTGGGGCTGGGCAGACCTTCTGGCAGATGATCCGCGAGCTGGGCGTGCTGATCCTGCCAAACACCGCTGGGTGCCACACCGTCAAAGAAGCTGTAACCACCGCCCATATGGCGCGTGAGGTGTTTGACACTAATTGGATCAAGCTGGAATTGATCGGCCACACTGACAGTTTGCAGCCAGATGTGTTTCAACTGGTCGAGGCCGCGCGCATACTGACCGAGGACGGGTTTCAGGTTTTCCCCTACACCACCGACGACCTGATCGTGGGCGAGCGTCTGCTGGCCGCCGGGTGCGAGGTGCTGATGCCTTGGGGTGCACCCATCGGGTCGGGGCGCGGGCTGAACAATGAATATGCTCTACGCGCGATGCGGGCCGAGTTCCCCAATGTTCCATTGGTTGTGGATGCCGGGATCGGCCTGCCCAGTCACGCCGCGCAGGCGATGGAGTTGGGTTATGACGCCGTTCTGCTGAATACCGCTGTCGCTCGTGCTGGAAACCCTGTGGCCATGGCCCGCGCGATGATACTGGCGATTGAGGCCGGGCAACTGGCGCATCAAGCCGACCCGATCGAGGCGCGCGATATGGCCGAACCGTCAACTCCGGTAATCGGAAAGGCCTTCTTATCATGATGTTAGGCCGATTTTATCCGATCTTCGACCACTCTGATTGGTTGCGCCGGATGCTGCCCCTGGGTGTGAAGCTGGTGCAACTGCGGATTAAGGATCAGCTTGATGTGGTCATACGGGAACAGATCGCCCAATCGTTGGAACTATGCCGTGCCCACGGCACCGTGCTGGTGGTCAATGATCATTGGCAGGCGGCTATCGACGCTGGTTGTGAGTGGATTCATCTCGGGCAAGAGGATCTGGACGTGGCTGATCTGAAAGCCATCCGCAAGGCGGGGCTGAAACTGGGTGTCTCCACCCACGATGATGATGAATTAGAGCGAGTCCTGACCATGGACTCGGACTATGTGGCTTTGGGCCCGGTCTATCCGACGATCCTGAAAAAAATGAAATGGGAACAGCAGGGCCTGCCACGCGTCACCGAATGGAAGGCGCGGGTAGGGGATATCCCTCTGGTCGCGATTGGCGGCATGAGCGTTGAGCGGGCGCCGGGCGTCTTGCAGGCGGGGGCCGACATCGTCTCGGTCGTCACGGACATCACGCTGAATTCCGATCCAGAAACCCGTGTTCGCGAATGGATCGAGGTCGCGAGATGAGCCGCTATGCCCGCCAGATGATCCTGCCCGAGGTTGGACCGGCAGGCCAGACCCGCCTGTCAGCAGCGCGGGTTCTGGTGGTGGGCGCAGGCGGGTTAGCCGCCCCGGTCTTACCCTTGTTGGCCGGGGCCGGGGTAGGGCATTTGACCATCCTGGACAGAGATGAAATCGCGCTATCGAACCTGCATCGGCAGACATTGTTCGCTGAATCCGACTGTGGGCGCGCCAAGGCCAAAGTCGCCGCAGAACGCTGCCGGGCGCTGAATGGTGACATCACCGTAATGGCCGAGAATCAGGCTCTAACAAACCAGAATGTGTTAAATTTTGTCCGCAGCTCTGACATTGTTCTGGACTGCGCGGACAGTTATGCGGCCAGCTATATCTTGTCGGATACCTGTTTGTTGCAGGGCAAGCCGCTGATCAGCGCATCCGTATTGGGGCTGACCGGCTATGTCGGTGGGTTTTGTGCTGGCGCGCCGTCCTTGCGTGCGGTGTTTCCGGATGCACCGGATAGCGGCGCGAACTGTGCAACGGCCGGCGTGCTGGGCCCTGTCGTTGGGGTGATAGGTGCCTTGCAGGCGCAAATGGCGCTGGGCGTGATCCTTGGCCTGGACCCCTCGCCTCTGGGACAGTTGGTACAGTTTGACGCCCGCACGCTGCGCAACAGCACATTCAGATTTGACGGCGCACCGGAACCGGCGCACCACTTTCGATTTCTTTCCGCCAGCCAATTGACCGAAGATGATGTGATCATTGAACTGCGCACCCGGGACGAGGCCCCCGAGCCTCTTCACAGCAGAGCACGTCGGGACATTGTTGAATCCCTGAAAACAGAGCCTAACAAAGGAAAAAGACTTGCGCTTTGTTGCTCTAGCGGATTGCGCGCATGGCGGGCGGCTGAGCAAATTCAATCGGATTGGTCCGGTGAGATTGTCCTGGTTGCAGCCTCAACTACATGAGTGAATTGATACACGAGGTAGGTGGAAACCGGTGACTATCGACCAAAGGGGTCTAGGGTCGTTTGGGCGCGTTAACCTTTCGGAAACCGATTCTGCGTAAATCTGAACGCATGACTCAGGACGCCTTTGCCGAAGCCCCGATGCTGTTTGAAAGTGACGAAGCCCCGGTGGCACCCCTGCCCTCGGGTCGGTTACCGTCCTACATCAAAGACCACCGGAAACGCCTGCGGGAACGGTTCATGTCAGGCGGATCGGCGGCGATGCCGGATTATGAACTGTTGGAACTGGTGCTGTTCCGTTCAATCCCGCGGCAGGATGTAAAGCCGCTGGCACGGGCGCTGATGGACACGTTTGGGGATTTCAACCGGGTTCTGACCGCGCCCGAGGAACGGCTGCGTCAGATCAAGGGCGTTGGTGACACGGTGATCACCGATCTGAAGATACTTGAGGCCTGCGCCCATCGCATGGCCCGCGCGCGGGTGATGCAGCGGCACGTGATTTCAGGTTGGGATGCACTGCTGGACTATTGTCACACCACGATGGCCCATCGCGAGACGGAGCAGTTCCGGGTGTTCTATCTGGATCGCAAGAACGTGCTAATCGCGGATGAGGAACAGGCCACGGGCACCGTCGATCACGTACCGGTATATCCGCGCGAGGTTGCGAAACGGGCGTTGGAATTGAATGCGTCAGCCTTGATCCTGGTACACAATCACCCTTCGGGCGATCCGACCCCGTCGCAATCAGATATCGACATGACCAACCGGATACAGGACGCATGTTTGGCCCTGGGGCTGACGCTGCATGATCATCTGATCATCGGCAAATCGAATGAACTGAGCTTTCGGTCGCAGGGATATCTGTAGCGAGTTACTGAACCCAGATCTCGACCCGGCGGTTGATCTTTCGGCCCCATTCGGTGTCGTCGCAAGCCATCGGCATCGCCTCACCAAACGCATCGACTTGCAATTCAACACTATCAGGAATGGCAGTTTCCACCGCCGCCAACACCGCATTGCGAACGGTTTTGGCCCGCAGCAAGGCGATCCGCTTATTTGCAGTCGCGGCTCCGTCGCCGTCGCTGAAACCAACGAACACCAGCTTGCGCGCATTCAGCGTCCCGGCCTCAAGCTGTTGGGCCAAATGCTGGATGTTCGACCGTGATTGTGCGTCGGGGCGGGACGAGCCTGCCTCGAACCTGACCGATAGCGACAGCCGGGACATGGGTCTGAGGGTATCGACCATACGCTGCAATTCCTCCAACCCAACCTCGGGGCCACCCGAGGCCACCGCATTGGCCAGACGATCGCCCTGCAGTCCGATCCGCATCATCTCGGGTTCCTGATCGACAAAACCCGCATTGCGGATCGCCTTTTGGGCTGCGTCGCCTTGGGTATAGGCCAGAAACTGCCGGGCAATACGGGGCAGGCGGCGCTTGGGGAGGTACAGGAACATGGGTGAGGTCAGCGGGTAGTCCTCGGTCTTGATCGTCTGCCGGGTGGCCATCAACACGTGACCACATCCACCGGTCAGGGGCAGTGCGCGGGCCGCGTCAGCCTCGGCCTGGCTAGCGATGCCGATGGCAAAAGGGTCCTTGATGACCTTTTGAACCAGATCGCTGCTGCGCTTATGCCGGATAACGGCATCAGACAGATCGATACTGGCGGGTGAAAGCAGTTGATCCTCGACCCCTTGTGCCAGACCTGATCCGACGTCGGGCAGGTGCAGAGCAATTGGTGCGTCGGGTCCACCCAAGGTGGACCAATTGTCAATCGCGCCAGAAAACACCAAGGCAAGATCCGCCGGAGAGATTTGGGGCACGGGATTGTCCGGCGCCACGATGGGCACCAACGCATCCAACGCAATAACCCGCGACCGGCGTGCGTGGGTCAAATCGCCCAAACCAGCGGCCTCGGCAGCCTCTTGCTCTGACGGGCGGATTTCGCGCAAAGCCATGACAATGTCGGTCTGATCCGCGATCAGATCGGCAAAGCCCTGACCGGTATTGCCGATATCGAAATAGAATCGGCCCAGCGGCGCGTCGCGCCCATCCTGATGAAGCTCGTATATCAAACTGTCCGGAGCGGGCTGACGGGACGTGACTGACAGCCCTTCCTGTTCGGCAAAGCTCATCAACAGGGCAGGCAACACCTTCTCGGCCATGACGGAAGAACCTGAAAACCTCAGTTCGCCCACGAAATCGGTCAGGTTGGGGCAGGCAGGGCCATCGCAGGTCACGCCCGAGCCATCCACCGTCAGCTCACCAAATTGGGTGTCGACGCGGTAGAACTCTCCGTCAAAGCCAAGCAGAGTGCCTGTCACCTCGACCTTGCCGTCATGAGAGGTGAGCGAGATATCCTGCGCCTGAACGGCTGAGGAAAGTGTTGCCGAAAACAGTGTGACCGCCGCCACACGAAGAAATGTCATAGGAAGTTCGAGCCTGCCTGCGGTTTTAGTTTGCCGCGATTGTCAGGTTTTGGAACAGATTATTCAACACCAGAAACTCACCTGTTTTGGAGCAGTCTGGAAAGTTCAGCGTTAATTCGCGCGGCCGCAGTTTCCGGTCTTCGCGCAACTCCAGCGACTGAACGTGCAGGTCCGTGCCGCAATTTTCTGACGTCACCTCAGCCTCGACCGTCAATTCGATCGAGCCCGATTGATCCGATTGCGCGGCGGGAAAGGAATAGATCTCGAGGTTGCGCGCATCGCTGAAGGTCGGTTGCGTCAGCTGAACGACACTGCCTGCGCCTTGCGAGTCAGACTGAGCCGAAACATGACCTGCATCCCCATAGCTGGCCCCAAATTCCAGCGCGTGGATCTGCAGCTCGGTCGTGCCCTGCCATTGTAATACAACGCGGGCATACTGGCTGATGTCGGGAACGTGAGTGGTGGCTACGGTCCCTTTCTGATCGTCAAGTGAGATCAGGAAGATCGCGTATTCCGACAAGGCCGGTATGGTCAGGTCCAGCGTGCCATTGGCGTCTGTCTGCTGGGTTACGGTCAGTCCACTGTGATGCACCTCGATCCGTTCATTACCGTGGCAGGGGGCCTTGATGATCAGGCGCGCGGCAGCACCGGGCACGGCGCGTGCGCGGGCACTAAGGCTACAATCAGCGTGATCAGAGGGGGTTGACCGGCTGGGAGTCTCAACTCGTTGTGCAGAAGGGATGGCGCGAACCGTTTCCTGGGCGGGGGTCGAGGAGGTCAAGACGATGTCCTCCAGCCCGGGAATACCGGCACCTTGATCAGCGGCCGCAAGTTCAGTGCCCTGCACGTCGTCAGACCACGCAGGAAATCCATTTTGCATCAGGTAACCAATTGCCAGCGCGCAAACGACTGTGCCGCCGGTGGTCACGTAGTTCTTTATTACAAACAAGACACCCTCCCCAGTTGAAGGAGCGAGTCGCATATTGATTCTGAATCACGGCCAATATGTGGCCGTGAGGAGGACTCAATGTGTCTGAATTACGCTGACGTTAGGTCAGGCGCCCGTGGCAGTGTTTAAATTTTTTGCCCGATCCACAGGGGCAACGGTCATTGCGCGACGGGTTGCCCCAGGTGCTTGGATCATCCTCGACAAAGCCGGGACGCGGATCGCCCGAGGCTTCGGCCTCGGCTACCGCTTCGGCCCGTTCGGTCGCTTGTTCGACCTGCTGCTGCGCCTGAGCCTGTTGTGCTTGCATCTGCGCCAGCATTTCCCGCTGCTCTTCTTCAGACAGTGGGCGCACGCGTGACAATTGCTGAGTCACGGTCTCACGCAGGCTATCGAGCATCGACTCGAACAGCTGGAAGCTTTCGTTCTTGTATTCGTTCAGCGGATCGCGCTGGGCATAGCCGCGGAACCCAACGACCGAGCGCAGATGTTCCAGCGTCAACAGATGCTCGCGCCATTTACCGTCGATGGTGTTCAACAGCACCTGTTTTTCGATGTTGCGCATGTTTTCGGGACCAAAGGCCGCCGCTTTCTGCGCCATCATCTCGTCTGCGGCGTTGATCAGACGTTCGCGTACCTGCTCGTCATCCACGCCTTCTTCGGCGGCCCAGTCCTGTACAGGGGCGTCGATGGTCAGCTTATCCTTGACCGCCTCGTGCAGACCGTCCGTGTCCCATTGATCGGCATAGGATTTTGGCGGCATGTGTTCGTCGATCAGATCGTCGATCACCTGTTCGCGCATATCCGAGACGATTTCGGACAGGTCGTCCGAAGACATAATCTCACGCCGTTGGCTGAACACTACCTTCCGCTGGTCGTTCATCACGTCGTCAAATTTCAGGACGTTCTTGCGCATGTCAAAGTTGCGGCCTTCGACCTTGGACTGTGCCCGCTCCAGTGACTTGTTCACCCAGGGGTGGACGATGGCTTCGCCTTCTTTCATGCCCAGGGTGGTCAGCACCTTATCGAGGCGTTCTGACCCAAAGATTCGCATCAGGTCGTCTTCGAGGCTCAGGTAAAACACGGTGCGGCCCGGATCGCCCTGACGGCCCGAACGGCCACGAAGCTGGTTGTCGATGCGGCGGCTTTCGTGACGCTCGGACGCCATCACATAAAGACCACCGGCTGCCAGAACCTTTTCCTTTTCCTCGGCATGGCGGGATTCTTCAGCGGCACGCAGCTGGGCCGGGTCGGCCTCGGGGTTTTCGGCCAGTGCCTGCAGAACCTTCATTTCCACATTGCCGCCCAGCTGAATATCGGTGCCGCGGCCAGCCATGTTGGTGGCGATAGTCACCGCACCCAGACGGCCGGCATCGGCGACGATCTGCGCCTCTTGCTCGTGCTGGCGGGCGTTCAGAACATTGTGTGCAATGCCTTCCTTTTGCAGCATTTGGCTGAGCAGTTCGGATTTCTCGATCGACGTGGTGCCCAGGAGGACCGGCTGGCCCTTTTCCTGCGCCTCTTTGGTCTGTTCGATCATCGCGCCGTATTTCTCACCGGCGGTGCGATAGACCTGATCGTCTTCGTCCAAACGGGCAATCGGTTTGTTGGTCGGAACCTCGACTACGCCCAAACCGTAGATTTCAGCGAATTCTTCGGCCTCGGTCAGTGCGGTGCCAGTCATGCCGCCCAGCTTGTCGTACAGGCGGAAATAGTTTTGGAAAGTCACACTGGCCAGCGTCACGTTTTCCGGCTGAATCTGCACACCTTCTTTGGCTTCGATGGCCTGATGCAGACCTTCGGACAGGCGGCGGCCCGGCATCATCCGGCCGGTGAATTCGTCGATCAGCACGACATCGCCGTCACGGACGATATAGTCCTTGTCGCGCGTGAACAGCTTGTGCGCGCGCAGACCCTGGTTGACGTGGTGCACCACGGTTGTGCTTTCGGGATCATACAGCGAATGCCCTTCGGGGATCAGCCCCGCAGCAATCAGCTGCTGTTCCAGAAACTCGTTGCCCTCATCGGTGAAGGTCACGTTGCGGGACTTTTCGTCCAGCGTATAGTGATCGTCCTGCAACGAGGGGATCAATCCATCAATGGCGGTATACAGATCCGAACGGTCCTGCGACGGCCCCGAGATAATCAGCGGTGTTCGCGCTTCGTCGATCAGGATCGAGTCGACCTCGTCCACAATCGCGAAATTGTGGTATTTCTGGTAAATCTGGTCCAGCTCGGCCTTCATATTGTCGCGCAAATAGTCGAAACCCAGCTCATTATTGGTGGCATAGGTCACATCACAGGCATAGGCCGCTTTCTTTTCGGCGTCGGGTTGGCCCGACCAGATCACGCCGGTGGTCATGCCCACGGAGGCAAACACCTTGCCCATCCATTCCGAGTCGCGCTTGGCCAGATATTCGTTAACCGTGACCACGTGAACGCCCTTGCCGGTCAGCGCATTCAGATAGGCGGGGAAGGTGGCGACCAGCGTCTTGCCCTCACCGGTCTTCATTTCCGAGATGTTGCCTTGATGCAGGAACGCGCCGCCCATCAGCTGCACGTCAAAGGCGCGCAGACCCAGCGCGCGTTTGGCGCCTTCGCGGACGTTGGCAAAGGCTTCGGGCAGCAGGTCATCCAGGCTTTCCCCGTCCAGTGCGCGTTTGCGCAGCTCGGCGGTTTTTTCGATCAGGCCGTCATCGGACAGTTTCTCGAACTCTGGCTCCAGCGCGTTGATTTTCTCGACCAACGGGCGGGTCGCCTTAATCTTGCGGTCGTTCGGTGTTCCGAACACCTTTTTGGCGAGCGTTCCGAGTCCCAGCATGTTCACTCCAGCGGATCTGTTCTTATCGTGGTTGCGACAGGCTTGCCCACCTTGCGCGCAACCCATAGATACGGGGGGTGAAAGGCGGCCCTGTCCAAGGCTTCAAAGCGATGTAAGCGGCAGGTCCCAGAGTGTCAACGCTGCGCCCTGTCGCGGCAAAGAAATAGGATGATTCCATGCCCAAAGGCCTCACTTTTCTGCCATCGTTGGCGCTTGCTGCTGTGATGGCCCTGCCATTGGCCGCCGAAACCAAACCTGATGCCGCCACCGTGGTCGCTCGTGTGAACGGTGATGAAATCACATTGGGTCACATCATCGCCACCGCAGCCGCGCTGCCCGAGCAGTACCAGCAGATCGAAGATGATGTTCTGTATGATCTGATTCTGGATCAGCTGATCCAGCAACAATTGTTGAGCCAGCAGCAGGACGCTTTGAGCAAACTGAACACTCTGGCCTTGGAAAACGAGACGCGATCCATGCGTGCGGTGCAGGCGGTGGATGCGTTGATCGACGAAAACCTGACCGACGACGTGATACAAGACGCCTATGACGCCCAGTACGCGGATTTCGAAGGTTCGGACGAGTTCAACGCCAGCCATATTCTGGTGGAAACGGAAGACAAAGCCAAAGAAATCAAGGCACAGCTGGATGACGGCGCCGATTTTGCCGAAATGGCCAAAGAACACTCCACCGGCCCGTCGGGCCCGAACGGGGGTGAACTGGGCTGGTTCGGACCCGGTCAGATGGTCCCGGAATTTGAGGCGGCCGTGATCGCGCTGGACAAAGGCCAGATTTCCGAGCCGGTGAAAACTCAGTTCGGCTGGCATCTGGTCACCCTGAACGACAAGCGCAAAACCGAAGCGCCTGAATTGGAACAGGTACGCGCCGAGTTGACCCAAACCCTGCAACAGGGCGTCATTCAGGCACGGATCGACGAGCTGACCCGCGAGGCCGACATCGATCGTCCCGCCCCCGAGGGTGCTGGCCCCGAGGCGCTGCGTCAGATCGAACTGCTTCAGGAGTAACCCCCGTGACCACGATCACAAAGGTATCTCCGCTGGCCCCGGCGGCCTTTCCCGATTTGCCCGCGATTGACGGTGTGCGGTTCGCCACGGTCGAGGCCGGTGTGCGCTATCAGGGCCGTACTGATGTTATGCTGGCGGTGATGGATCCCGGCACTTCGGTGGCGGGGGTGTTCACACGCTCCGCCACACGCGCGGCCCCGGTCCTAGACTGTCAGGACAAGATCGGCGGAACCAACGAGGGACCAGCTGCGATCCTGGTGAATTCAGGCAATGCCAATGCCTTTACCGGTCATTATGGTCAGACCTCGGTGGCCGAAGTGACGCAGGCAGTTTCCAAGGCCACCGGTGTTCCGGTCGAACGGGTCTTTACCTCGTCCACCGGCGTAATTGGTGAGCCGTTGCCTCATGAGCGTATCGTGGCGCAGCTTGAGGCTCTGAAAGCGGGCCTCAGCCGTCACGCGGTCGAGGATGCCGCGCGCGCGATCATGACCACAGACACGTTCCCGAAAGGATCCTGCGCGCAGGTCGAGATTGATCGAAAAACAGTCTCTATTGCGGGGATTGCAAAGGGATCAGGCATGATCGCCCCGGATATGGCGACGATGCTGGTTTACATTTTCACCGATGCGCAGGTCGAACAGTCGGCGCTGCAGGCGCTGCTAGGCGCGCAGACGGACCGGACATTCAACTGCATCACGGTGGATAGCGATACCTCAACTTCGGACAGCCTGTTGCTGTGCGCGACCGGGGCGTCAGGCGTGGACGCGACGGGCAATGTCGCCTTTGCCGAGGCACTGGAAGGCGTGATGCTGGATTTGGCGCAGCAGGTAGTGCGCGACGGAGAAGGTGCGACGAAATTCGTGGAAATCCGTGTGACTGGGGCCGCCTCGGACGCAGATGCCAAGGTGCATGGGCTGGCCATCGCCAATTCCCCGCTGGTCAAAACCGCAATTGCAGGCGAGGACCCGAACTGGGGCCGCGTTGTTATGGCCATCGGAAAATCGGGTGCCGCGGCGGATCGGGACCTGCTGAGCATTTCTTTCGGTGACATTCTGGTGGCCGAGAAAGGCTGGGTCAGCCCCGATTACAGCGAGGACGCCGCCGCCGCCTATATGAAAGGTCAGGATCTGGTGATCTCGGTCGACCTGGGGCTGGTCGAAGGTAAGTCCACCGTTTGGACCTGCGATCTGACCCACGGGTATATCGAGATCAACGCGGATTATCGCTCGTGAAACCGGAGCAATTCCAGCAAAAGTGGAGCCCGGTTTTGCGTCCGGGATTGCGACCATGAAAACCGTATTAGTGTCTGCCGTCGCCCTGATCGACATCGAGGGCCGGGTGTTGCTGGCGCAGCGCCCGGAAGGTAAATCCATGGCGGGCTTGTGGGAGTTCCCCGGCGGCAAGATCGAAGCCGGAGAAACGCCCGAAGCCGCCTTGATCCGCGAATTGCATGAGGAGCTGGGCATCGACACCTGGGCCTCCTGCCTTGCCCCGCTGACCTTCGCCAGTCACAGCTATGACGAATTTCACCTGTTGATGCCCTTGTTTGCCTGCCGCAAGTGGGAGGGGATCCCGCAGTCTAAAGAAGGGCAGGCACTGAAATGGGTGCGCGCGAATGAGCTGCGAAACTACCCGATGCCTGCAGCGGATGTGCCGCTGATCCCAATTTTGCGGGACTGGCTGTAAATCCGTCAGATTGGACGTCGGAACGAAATCAATTCCGTTTTCAACCAAGAGAATGTGAATGCAATGTGAACAACGCGTTGCTTCTGTATTTAATATTGTTGATGCAAACTCTGTTAGCTTACGGCGAGTCGAAAACACCTAATGGTGCCTGTCTGCAGATTTACTCAATGATAAGGTCAGGGGCGGCTACACAGATTGAATGGCGCAGATCGGATTGGTGATGTTATGAAAAGCGATACAAGTTCCACCAACAATGAATTGCAAAACAAATGGGCGACATGGACGATGAAGCCTGAAAAGAAACAGCTAAGTTTCAAGTATTTCGCGTCTGCATTGGTCATTGCGGCGTCGGCCTTTGTTGTTGTCGGCCTTCATCAACACGCGATTTTCTGAATTTTCTACCAGCGCCTAATGCGCCGTGTCTTATGTGATAATCCAGAATATTTAGCCATTAGAAGACCTCCGCAAGACCGATGTCTGCGGCGGCAAATCGTTCCTGACGATCAGAGCATTTGATAGTAGGTCAGGGCTGTTTATCTGTTCGTTCGATTTAGGTTTGCAATTTCCACACCCAAGATCGGTCAGGTTTCACCACGTCTTGGTTGTTACAATTCGTAAGAATTGAGAAAACATCAGGAAAAAGTTGACGCTGATCGTGCAAGCGTCCCTTAATCGGGCGTTGGCGTCCGGGGTTGATCCTCGGGTCCGCTTTTTCCGGCCCGGGGAGAGGCCGGATGTGGAGGAGAGGAAGATTGGCTCAGACGCAGTCGGGCGCCGAGGGGATGCACTCCCTTGCTGCGCTGCTACACCGAAACGCGACACAGTTCGGGGACGCCCCGGCCTATCGAGAGAAAGAATTCGGCATCTGGCAATGCTGGACCTGGGCTGAGACGACTAAGGAAATTCGTGCCATCGCGTTGGGGTTTCTCGAGTTGGGTGTTGAAAAGGGCGACCATATTGCTGTGATCGGTCGCAACCGCCCGGCGCATTATTGGTCGATGGTCGCGGCGCAAATGGTCGGTGCGGTTCCGGTTCCACTATATCAGGACGCGGTGGCCGAAGAGATGGCCTATGTGCTGGAACATTGCGGTGCAAAATACGTCGTCTGCGGGGACCAAGAGCAGGTTGATAAGGTCATCGAGATTCAGGAAAACCTGCACCAGGTCAAACACATCCTTTATACCGACAAGCGGGGGATGCGGAAATACGACCATTCCCAGATGAACGCGCTGGACGACATCATGGCCGAAGGCCGTGCCGGTCACGCCCGGTTCGATGCGGAACTGGACAAGCGCATCGCTGCGATCACTTATGACGATACCTGCGTGATGCTCTATACCTCGGGCACTACCGGCAAGCCCAAGGGCGTGGTGTTGTCGAACCGCAACGTCATCGAAAGCGCCAAGAATTCAGCCGAGTTCGATCATCTGACCCAGAGCGAGGATATCCTGTCCTACCTGCCGATGGCCTGGGTGGGCGATTTTATCTTTTCCATCGGTCAGGCCTATTGGTGCGGGTTCTGCGTGAACTGCCCCGAAAGCGCCGATACGATGATGACCGATCTACGCGAGATCGGACCGACCTATTTCTTCGCCCCGCCGCGCGTGTTCGAAACACAGCTGACCAACGTGATGATCCGGATGGAGGACGCGGGCAAGCTGAAGCAGCGCATGTTCCATCACTTCATGGCGCATGCCAAGAAGGTCGGAGGTTTGCTGCTGGATGGCAAACCCGTGGGCCTCGGTGATAAGTTGAAATACGCGCTGGGCAATCTGCTGGTCTACGGCCCGCTGAAGGATACGCTGGGTTATGGTCGGTTCCGGGTGGGCTATACGGCGGGTGAGGCCATCGGGCCCGAGATTTTCGATTTCTACCGATCCCTTGGCATCAATCTGAAACAGCTCTACGGCCAGACCGAGGCCACCGTGTTCATCACCGTGCAACCGGACGGCGAAGTACGCGCGGATACGGTTGGTGTGCCAGCGCCGGATGTCGAGTTGAAGATCGATGACAAGGGAGAAATTCACTATCGCTCGCCCGGTGTTTTTGTTGAGTATTTCAAAAACCCGGATTCCACGGCCTCGACCAAAGATGCCGAGGGATGGGTTGCCACTGGCGATGCCGGTTTCATCGAAGAGAACTCAGGGCATTTGCGGATAATTGACCGCGCAAAGGATGTGGGCAAGATGGCCGACGGGTCGATGTTTGCGCCGAAATACGTCGAGAACAAGCTGAAATTCTATCCTGACATCCTTGAAGTTGTTTTGTTTGGAAACGGCAAGGATCGCTGCGTGGCCTTTATCAATATCGACCTGACAGCAGTGGGCAATTGGGCGGAACGTAACAACGTGGCCTACGGGTCTTATCAAGAACTGACGGCGAATCCACAGGTGTTAGAGACCATCAAGGCACATGTGGAAGAGGTGAACAAATCTGTTGCCGCCGACGAGATGCTGTCGGGCTGTCAGGTGCATCGCTTTGTGGTTCTACACAAGGAACTGGATGCGGATGACGGCGAGATGACCCGCACGCGGAAAGTGCGGCGCGGGTTTGTCGAGGACAAGTTCAGCGACATTATCGCGGCGCTGTATGACGGGTCAGAGACCGTCTCAACCAAAACGGAAGTGACCTATGAGGACGGCCGCAAGGGATCGATCAGCGCGACGCTTGAGATCGTAGATGCGCCGGTTGTACCGGTCGCTCAACATAAAGTGGCTGCGGAATGATGGGTCGCCGAGCGCCGCTCGACCTGCGGTCATCGCCCCGCCCGCCATCCCGTTTTTGCGTAGGTCAGGGAGTGACTGATGCTGGATAGTTCCGAAGGATATGTCACCGAAGACGGCCGCAAGATCGGCGGCGTGGTGATGGAGATGAAGAACATCACTCTGCGTTTTGGCGGTGTTGTGGCAATCAAGGATATCTCGTTTGATATTCGCGAGGGTGAGATCCGCGCCATCATCGGGCCGAATGGGGCAGGTAAATCCTCGATGTTGAACGTGATTTCCGGGTTCTATGTCCCGCAAGAGGGTGAGGTCTGGTTTCACGGGGCCAAGCGCCCACCGATGCGGCCATTCGAGGTCGCGCAGCAAGGCATTGCGCGGACGTTCCAGAACATTGCTCTGTTCGAAGGTATGAGCGTTTTGGACAACGTTATGACCGGACGGCTGAACTTTATGAAGACCAACATTTTTCAGCAGGCCTGGTGGAAGGGCAAGGCAGAAGCGGAAGAGGTGGAAAACCGCGAGGCAGTGGAGAAGATCATCGATTTTCTGGAAATCCAGCACATTCGCAAAACGCCGGTGTCGCGCCTGCCCTACGGGTTGAAAAAGCGGGTCGAGCTGGCCCGTGCGCTGGCGGCCGAACCCAGGCTGCTGCTGCTGGATGAGCCGATGGCGGGCATGAATGTTGAAGAAAAAGAGGACATGAGCCGCTTTATCCTAGACGTGAATGACGAGTTCGGCACCACCATTGCCTTGATCGAACACGATATGGGCGTGGTGATGGACCTGAGCGACCGCGTGGTCGTGATGGATTACGGAAAAAAGATCGGCGACGGCACCCCGGATGAGGTGCGCAGCAATCAGGACGTCATCGACGCCTATCTGGGGGTCAGTCATGACTGAGCATCGGACAGACATGGGGAGAGGCGCAGATGCCTGAACAACTCGTATTCGCGATGGAGGTCATCCTCAACGGTCTGATGGCCGGGGTGCTCTATGCGCTGGTCGCGCTGGGCTTTGTTCTGATCTACAAAGCTTCGGGGATTTTCAATTATGCCCAAGGCGTTATGGCGCTGTTTGCGGCGATGACGCTGGTCGGGATCATGAACGGGCAGGTGCCCTTTGGGCATGTGATCAACGCGACTTTTGGCACGCACGTTCATACTTTCGGGTGGAATGTGCCCGCTTTTGTGGCGATCCTTTTGACCATGGGTGTCATGGTATTGCTGGCCTGGGCGGTACAGCGGTTCGTCATGCGTCACCTGGTAGGGCAAGAGCCGATCATCCTGTTCATGGCCACCATCGGGCTGGCCTATTTCCTTGAAGGTGTGGCCGACCTGATGTGGGGGTCCGAGATCAAGACGCTGGATGTGGGCCTGCCGCAGGGCATCAATCTGTGGATTGATGAGAGCACCTATAACATCTTCGGTTATGGCTTCTTCCTCGACAATCTGGACATCGTGGCGACCGTGATTGCGGCGCTGCTGGTGGCGGCCCTGGTGGCGTTCAGCCAGTATACCAAACAGGGCCGGGCCATGCGCGCTGTGGCCGATGACCATCAGGCGGCGCTGTCGGTTGGCATCTCGCTGAACTTCATCTGGATCATGGTCTGGTCGGTGGCTGGGTTCGTGGCGCTGGTCGCGGGCATCATGTGGGGCACCAAGTCGGGCGTTCAGTTCTCGCTGTCGCTGATCGCGCTTAAGGCGTTGCCGGTGCTGATGCTGGGCGGGTTTACCTCGATCCCAGGTGCCATTGTCGGTGGGCTGATCATCGGTGTGGGTGAGAAACTGTTCGAGTTCGCCATTGGCCCGTTGGTTGGCGGTGCGACCGAGAACTGGTTTGCCTATGTTCTGGCGCTGATTTTCCTGGTGTTCCGACCGCAAGGTCTCTTCGGTGAGAAAATCATCGAGAGGGTGTAGGGCATGACCAAACTGATCGCCATCATCAACGTCATCGCATGGGCCGGGTTCTGGGCCTTTGGCTATATCGCCGTCACCTCGGAAGATCTGACCGAAAGCCAGTTGGTGGTCGCAGCGATTCTGGCCTTTGCCGGGCTGATCACGGGCGTTCTGGCCTACATGAAACTGGTGCGCAGTTCCGAGGCGAGCGGATACGCCAAAGGATCGAACCAACTGGATGCCAAGGCCCGCAACCGGGCGCAGGAAGAGTGGGAGAAATAAGTCATGTTCTACCGTGAGGCCGGGGATTTCAAAACCTCCTACATCGATGACAACCAGACCTTTCCGATCAAGTTCGACCGGTATCGGTACTATGTCGTGCTCGCCGTGGCCTTTGGGATCATTCCGTTCCTCATCAATGATTACTGGGCCAATGCCTTGCTGTTGCCGTTTCTGATCTATGCGATTGCAGCGATCGGGTTGAACATTCTGGTGGGCTATTGCGGTCAGGTCAGCTTGGGCACCGGGGGGTTCATGGCCGTGGGGGCCTATGCCTGCTACAAGCTGATGACCGCGTTCCCGGATGTCAGCATGTTCATACATGTCATTCTGGCGGGCGGGATCACCGCCATTGTCGGCGTGCTGTTCGGCCTGCCAAGCCTGCGGATCAAGGGGTTCTATCTGGCGGTGGCAACCCTGGCCGCGCAGTTCTTTCTGGTCTGGCTTTTCAACCGCGTACCGTGGTTCTACAACTATTCCGCTTCGGGCCAGATCAACGCGCCCGAGCGTGACGTGTTCGGCATCATCATCACCGGCCCGAACGCACCGGCCTGGGCCACCTATCTGTTCTGCCTGATCTTCCTGTCGCTCAGTGCCATTATCGCGCGCAACCTGACGCGTGGCACCACGGGGCGCAGCTGGATGGCGATCCGCGACATGGATATCGCCGCCGAGATCATCGGGGTGAACCCGCTGAAGGCGAAACTGACCGCTTTTGCCGTCAGCTCGTTCTTTGTGGGCATCGCCGGGGCGCTGTTCTTTGCCGTCTATTTGGGCGCTGTCGAAGTGGGTGAGGTCTTTGGCATTCAGAAATCATTTCTGGTGCTGTTCATGATCATTATCGGAGGATTAGGGTCTATTTTTGGCTCATTCGCGGGCGCTGCATTTCTTGTGTTGCTGCCCGTGGTGCTGAAAGTCGTTGGCGCCGATTGGCTGGGCTGGCCCACCGATATTGTGGCGCATCTGCAGCTAGTGATTGTCGGCGCGCTGATCATCATGTTCCTGATCCTTGAGCCACACGGTCTGGCGCAGCTTTGGCGCGTGGCGAAAGAGAAACTCAGACTCTGGCCGTTCCCGCACTAAGGGGCAGGCCCAATCAGATAACGGGTGCAAAGCCCGACCCCAACATCGGACCAACCAAGGGAGGAGACACCCGATGAAATTGACACTGGCAACCGCGGCGCTTGGCGCCCTGATGGCCGCAGGACCGGCTCTGGCGGATTTGGTAATCCCTGATCTCAGCTACCGGACTGGGCCCTATGCAGCTGGCGGCATTCCGTTTTCGGACGGGTATAACGACTATTTCACTCTGTTGAACGAACGGGATGGCGGCATTGGCGGCGTGCCGATCCGCGTGGTCGAATGCGAAACCGGCTACAACACCGAAAAAGGGGTTGAGTGCTACGAATCGACTAAGGGCGAAGGCGCGTTGGTGTATCAACCGCTCTCGACGGGCATCACCTATCAGTTGATCCCAAAAGTGACCGCGGACAATATCCCGCTGCACACGATGGGATATGGCCGGACTTCGGCTAAGAATGGCGACGTTTTTAGCCATACGTTCAACTATCCGGCCAACTATTGGGACGGGGCCTCAGGTGCGATCAACTATCTGTTGGAAGAAAACGGTGGCGATCTGAGCGGCAAGAAAATTGCTCTGGTCTACCACAATTCGGCCTACGGCAAGGAGCCGATCCGCACGCTGGAAGAACTGTCCAAGAAGCACGGCTTCGAGCTCGCGGCCCTACCGGTTGATCACCCCGGACAAGAGCAAAAGTCGCAATGGCTGCAGATCCGCCGCGACCGTCCTGACTATGTCTTGATGTGGGGCTGGGGCGTCATGAACCAGGTTGCGGTACAGGAAGCCGCGAACATCCGCTTCCCGATGGAGAATTTCATCGGTATCTGGTGGTCCGGCTCGGAAAATGACGTTGTGCCTGCGGGTGAGGCCGCGAATGGCTACAAGGCGCTGACCTTCCACAATGTGGGCACGGATTTCCCGGTCTTTGCTGACCTGCAGCAATATGTGGTCGATTCTGGCAAGGCTGCCGGTGCAGGCGATCAGGTTGGGACGGTACTGTATAACCGTGGCCTTTACGCTGCGGTGCTGGCTGCAGAAGCCATTAAGAAAGCACAAGAGCTTTCGGGCAATGCCGAAATCACTCCGGCTGACATGCGTGACGGTATGGAAGCGCTTGAAATGACCGAAGAGAAAATGGCTGAGCTGGGCCTGCCGAACTTTGGTCCGACCTTCTCGGTCTCGTGCAAAAACCACGGCGGCGACGCTTTGGTTGGTGTGACGCAGTGGGACGCGGCGAACAAGACCTGGTCGCTGATTTCTGACTTCAAACCAACAGATGGTGACGTGATCGGTGCGCTTATCGACGAGGATTCCGCAGCTTACGCGTCGGAAAACAACCTCGAGGGGCGCTGCAACTAAAGCGCAACAAAAAAAGGGGTGGCGGTGATCCGCCGCCCCAACCCCCAAACAAGGACACGCGGTGATGCTGGAGTTTCTCCGGATAAGAACAGGGATAGTGCTGAGTGCGGTACTTGGGCTTGCTGCGTGCAGCGCGCCCGAGATCGACGGGCCGACCTGCACCGGGCTTGTCCGAGATTCTGTTCCGGCGAAATCCGTTGTCGGGCGCAGCTCAGCGCCGAATGTGGATGCGACTGCGGATCTGTTTGCCCGGGTGTTCGAAGGTCAGGCCGCGCAACGTGCAAACCTTGACCGCGATGGACGGGGCATTCCCGTCGAAATTCTGGCTATGACCACCGGTGGGCAATATGGTGCCTTCTCATCAGGCGTTCTGACGGGCTGGACAGAAAACGGCAGGCCAGACTTCAGTGTCGTGACCGGGGCCAGCGCCGGGGCGTTGATTACCCCTCTGGCATTTGCGGGAGCAGCGTTTGACGCGCGCCTGAAATCCAATACCAGGATCAATTTGAACGATGTGCTGTCGCTGCAAATCGTGCCGCCGATTCCTTTGGCCAGTTCTGTCTTCAGCACCAAAAAGCTGAAACGGCTGGTCGAAAGTGAAATTGACGAACCTCTGCTGGATCGTATCGCCAAGCGGGCCGACCCGGGCCAATCCGGGCAAGAGGTCAACAGCGTGGTGGTCGGCGCGGTCAATCTAAAAACCGGGCGGTTCGACATCATGGATATCGGTCAGTATCTGGCCACCACCCCAGATGATTTCGCGACAAAAGAGGATTGCGTGTCCGAGGCGGTTCTGGCCAGTTCGGCCATTCCGGTTCTGTTCCCGCCTCGCAAGATCAATGGGGACCTATATGCGGATGCAGGTGTGCGCCAGCACGTGTTTCTGGAAGGCCTGGCTAAAGGTCAGCAAACAGCTACGCAGCGCACAGGGCAACAATTTGACATTCGGGTAACTTTGCTGGTGAACGGCGATCTGGTTGTCGCAGAAAAGGACCCAGGACCCGGTATCCTCGCGTTGGCAGGCCGGAATTTCCAACTGGTCACCGATCAGGGATTTCGCGAGTCGATCGACCGAACCCTTCGCGTTGTGAAACAGAACCCCTCTTGGACCTTTAAGGCATTGGTTGCGCCTGAACTGCCCGCGCTCAATTGCAAGAACCCCGAACCCCTGTTTGACAAATGTATTACCGGGGCGTTGTTCGAGGCGGGGAAGAACATGACAAGCTCTCAACCCATCCCGTGGCTGGCCGCGGCTGAGTTGGAGCGCAAGATCAACGAAATCTACGGGAGTTGACGATGCTGGATGCGGCACAAACCACCGATGTACAGGCCGAAACCCTGTTGGAGGTCAACAATATCGAGGTGATCTACAACCACGTCATTCTTGTGCTGAAGGGCGTCAGCCTGACCGTGCCCAAGGGTGGGATCACCGCCTTGCTGGGCGGCAACGGGGCGGGCAAGACTACGACGCTCAAGGCGGTGTCGAACCTGCTGCAGTCCGAACGGGGCGAGGTCACCAAGGGTACGATCACCTATCGCGGCACCAGCGTGCATGAAAGCGATCCGGCCGATCTGGTGGAAAAGGGCGTCATTCAGGTGATGGAAGGCCGCCATTGCTTTGAACACCTGACGGTCGAGGAAAATCTGCTGACCGGGGCCTATACTCGCAAGGATGGCAACGCGGCGATCCAGCAGGATCTGGAACTTGTGTATTCCTATTTCCCGCGTCTCGCCGAACGGCGCCGGTCGCAGGCGGGCTATACCTCGGGCGGGGAACAGCAGATGGTGGCGATGGGTCGGGCTTTGATGTCGCGCCCAGAAACGATCCTGCTGGATGAGCCATCGATGGGTCTTGCGCCGCAGCTGGTCGAAGAGATTTTCGGCATCGTCAAGGATTTGAACGAGAAAGAGGGCGTGTCCTTCCTGCTGGCCGAACAGAACACCAATGTGGCACTGCGGTTTGCACATTACGGATACATTCTGGAATCGGGGCGTGTTGTGATGGACGGCCCGGCGGCCGATCTGCGCGAAAACCCGGATGTGAAAGAGTTTTATCTGGGCATGTCCGACGAGGGGCGCAAAAGCTTCCGTGACGTGCGCTCATACCGCCGCCGCAAAAGGTGGCTGTAAGCGGATGGAGGATCTGGTCATGACGAATTACTACGACGCGCTCGAGACCCGTTCAGCCGACGAGCGCGCTGCCGATCAGGCGCAGGCGCTGCGTGTTCAAATTCAGCGGGCGTTGTCCGCGCCCGGTTTTGCGGCGCATCTGGCAGGGGTTGATTGCAATGCTGTTGCCTCGGCCGAGGATCTGGTGAAACTGCCGGTGCTGCGCAAATCTGAACTGGCGCAGGCACAGGCGGCGCGGCCGCCGTTTGGCGGGTTCACGGTCACACCGGCGCGGCATTTTCACCATGTTTTCCAGTCCCCGGGTCCGATTTATGAGCCCGGCAGCACTGATCCCGATTGGTGGCGCATGGGCCGGTTCCTGCATGCGGCAGGCGTAAGACCCGGTGATATCGTCCATAACTGTTTTGGCTATCACCTGACCCCGGCTGGGATGATTTTTGAAAGTGGTGCGCGGGCTGTTGGGGCCGCTGTGCTGCCCGCCGGTACCGGCCAGACCGAGCTGCAGGTCACTGCGGCGCGGGATGTGGGGTGTACGTCTTATGCTGGTACTCCGGATTACCTGAAGGTCATTCTGGACAAAGCGGATGAGATGGGCGTGGAGCTGAACTTTTCTTCTGCCGTGGTGGGTGGTGGCGCACTGTTCCCATCGCTGCGTCAGGATTATGCCGACCGGGGTATTTCCTGTCTGCAATGTTATGCCACCGCCGATCTGGGCAATATCGCCTATGAAAGCCACGCGATGGAGGGAATGATCATCGACGAGCATGTGATTGTCGAAATCGTCACGCCCGGCACAGGCACCCCGGTTGCAACGGGTGAGGTGGGTGAGGTCGTGGTGACCTCGCTAAACCCAGATTATCCGCTGATCCGGTTTGCCACCGGTGATATGTCCGCGATCATGCCCGGACAATCGCCTTGTGGCCGCACCAACCTGCGTATCAAGGGTTGGATGGGACGGGCCGATCAGACCACCAAGATCAAAGGCATGTTCGTGCGTCCTGAACAGGTGGCCGCGCTGGTCGACAAACATGCAGAGATCGTCAAAGCCCGTGTCATCGCCGCGCGACAGGGGGAAATGGACACGATGACCGTTCAGATCGAAAGTCCACGCGACGATGACGTGACCTATGCCAAATCCGTAATTGAGGTGCTGAAACTGAAAGGCGCGATTGAGGTTGTGGCCCCCGGGTCGCTGCCCAAGGACGGGTTGGTGATCGAGGATCAGCGCGTTTACGAATAGTCCAACAAAGGGTTCTGCGGCAGTTTGTGCCGCAGAATTGTTCCTCTGCCTACTGGTGTTTCTTAGCATTTTAGTCGATTAAAGGCGAAACCTGCGCCTCTTTGCCTGTAACACCGGAAACATGGCCGAAATCGAATACTCAGAACACGGAACGCGCAATCGGGGCGTGTTTGGCACCCGGTTGGTGGCCGTGGTGGCCTATCTGGTGGCAGCAGCCTGTCTGCTGCCGATGATTGCGGTTGTGCTTGCGGCAGTGACGGGTGGGACGGAAACGATCTCACACCTGCTGGATACGGTTCTGCCCGGCTATGCGCTGACGACGTTGATTTTGGTGGTTCTGGTCGCCCTCGGGACCCTGTCCATCGGTGTGGGCGCGGCCTGGCTGGTGACGATGACCCGCTTTCCCGGTGTTCGCTTTCTTGAGATCGCTCTGGTCTTACCACTGGCCTTTCCGGCCTATGTTCTGGCCTATGCCTATACGTTCATTCTGGATCACCCCGGTATCGTTCAATCCACCCTGCGCGAGGTGACCGGCTGGGGCCCGCGCGATTATTGGTTCCCCGAGATTCGCTCGACCGGGGGCGCGGCGGTGATGCTGATCCTGGTTCTGTATCCTTATGTCTATTTGTTGGCCCGCGCCGCCTTTCTACAGCAAAGCTCGACCGCTTTTCTGGCCGCGCGGGCGTTGGGGAAAAGCCCTTGGCTGGCGTTCTGGCATGTGTCCTTGCCAATGGCGCGCCCGGCAATTGCCGGCGGGGTCCTGCTGGCGATCATGGAGACCATCGCCGATTTTGGCACCGTAGCTTATTTCGGCGTTCAGACCTTTGCCACCGGTATCTATACCAGCTGGTTTTCGATCGGAGATCGCGCTGCCGCCGCGCAGCTGGCCATGTGCTTACTGGGTTTCGCATTGCTACTGGCAGTGATCGAACGCACTCGGCGGGGCAAGGCAAAATATTACCAGGCAGGTAAAAGCCACGCCCCACTGCCAGCACAGCAGATTAAAGGTTGGTTTGCAGTTGCGGGGTTCATGCTGTGTGCCATTCCGGTGCTGTTGGGTTTTTTGCTGCCGGTGTTCATTCTCGTGCAGATGGGGTTTGAATCGGAACAGAACCTGCTGTCGCGGCGCTATATCGGGTTTATCCAGAACTCGTTGACGCTGGCAGGTACGGCTGCCGTCGTCACCGTTTTTGCGGCGATTTGCATCGGGTTCTATCAACGGTTGCGCCCGGGCAAAGGGTCAGCCACGTCAGGTTATGTCGCGCGGCTGGGTTATGCAGTGCCGGGCGGTGTAATCGCGGTGGGCCTTTTGGTGCCATTTGCCAGTTTCGACAACGCATTGGATGCCTGGATGCGCGAAACTTTCGATATCTCGACCGGACTGCTGGTTACCGGGTCAATCTGGTTGCTGATCGCGGCCTATATGGTGCGTTTCCTGGCCGCTGCGCTCAGCGCTTATGAGGGTGGGCAAAGCACGGTGCATGTCAACATGGACGCCGCTGCACGGTCGCTGGGCCAGACCCCGTTGGGAACGCTGAGACGGGTGCATTTGCCGATCCTGACACCCTCGCTGCTGACGGCGCTGCTGATCGTCTTTGTCGACGTGATGAAAGAGCTTCCCGCCACCCTGATCATGCGGCCCTTCAATTTTGATACGCTGGCGGTACAGGCGTATCGGCTGGCCTCGGATGAGCGGTTGGAGGGTGCCGCCGTGCCTTCGCTGGTGATCCTTGCGGTGGGGCTGTTGCCGGTGATTCTGATCTGCCGTCAGGTCGGGCGGCGCTAGCACAGGGCGAACCAAAAAATCACATCCTGTTGTGCTTGGGCTTGATTCAAACGCAATTTCCGGCAAGGCTTGGGGTATGAACATGCAGCCTCCCAGCCGGTTTTCTGCAAACTCGGCCCAGATGCCCGTCGCGTTTAACCGGCACGAGATGTCCCATATTCTATCCGTCTATGGCAGGATGGTCGCCGCCGGAGAATGGCGCGATTACGGAATTTCCAACCTGCGCGACATGGCGGTGTTTTCCATCTTTCGGCGAACGGCAGAACATCCGATTTACCGGGTCGAGAAACATCCACGTCTGCGGCAAAGGCAGGGGATGTATTCGGTGGTTGGCATGGATGGCCGCATCCTGAAACGCGGCCAGGATTTGCGCACGGTTCTAAGGGTGTTGGAACGCAAGCTGATTCGCTCGGTCGACCTTGATTAGAGCCGTTTGTGGGCGGTCACTGGCCCATCACCCTGTTCCAGAATACGCGTGATAGCCTGATCCATCGGCTCGAACGTCACATCCATGTGATAGGCATTGGCATGCAGCAGCATGTTGTCGCCATAGACCCAGGCGACGTGACCCTTCCAAAACAGCAAATCGCCGCGTTTCGGTTCCGTCCCAGCGGACAGGGCCTCGCCCAATTCACGCTCTTGATCGCCGCTATCGCCGGGACAGGGCGTGCCGCAGGCCAATAGCCCAGCCTGCACCAGACCCGAGCAATCCAGCCCGAACCGGCTGTTGCCGCCCCAAAGATAGGGTGTGCCCAGAAACAGTTCGGCCACGGAAACCGGATCGGTCAGGTGGATGGCGTTGCGCTTGGCATGAACGGCGGGGATGAATCCCAGCTCAGTTTCCAGAAACCGGCCATTTTCCGAAAGAACCTGAACCCTGCTGCCGAAACTTAACGAGACCCGGTCGGGGCTTTTCATATCTGGCTGCGCATAGGCGTGGGTCGCAGGCGCAGTGACCCAATGCGTATCGGGCACCGGTGCCCCCAAGTGATCCAAGTTTACCCAGCCCGGGTAACCGTCCTTGTCGGCGGTGATCCGGCCCCAACCCTGTTGCGTTTCAAGGACGGTGACGGTGTCACCGAACAAAAGCTGCCGGTCCCGCGGACCATCCGGGCGGCGCAACAGGTCAGCGACGGGGGTTATGATGCGCTGTTGGGTCATAGGCCCAGAATCTCGGGTAGGGCGGTCAATATGGCACGCGGACCTTGACCGAGGCCGCCTTTGCTGCGGCCGGGGACCTTGCTGGGCTGCCACGAGTAGATGTCGAAATGCATGTAACGACTATTGCCCACAAACCGACGCAGGAACAGCGCGGCGGTGATCGAGCCTGCAAACCCACCCGGAGGCGCATTGTCCAGATCGGCGATGCCAGGTTCGATCATTGCCTCATAGGGTTCATGGAACGGCATCCGCCAAACCGGATCAGCGGCCTGCCTGCCTGCCTGTGCCAAAGCATCGGCAGCACTGTCGTCATCGGTGTAAAACGGCGCAAGATCGGGGCCAACGGCCACCCGCGCGGCACCCGTCAGCGTGGCCATCGAGATTACCAGATCCGGCTCCCCCTCATCTGCCAGCGTCAGCGCATCGGCCAGTACCAGCCGCCCCTCGGCGTCGGTATTGTTGATCTCAACCGTCAGGCCCTTGCGCGAGGTCAGGATATCGCCGGGGCGAAAGGCGTCTCCGGCCACCGAATTTTCAACCGCTGGGATCAACACCCGCAGTTGCAGCGGAAGGTTCAATGCCATGATCATCCGGGCCAATCCCAGCACATTGGCCGATCCGCCCATGTCCTTTTTCATCAAGCCCATCGAGTTGCCGGGTTTCAGGTTCAACCCACCGGTATCAAAACAAACACCTTTGCCGACCAATGTCAGCTTGGGGCCAATACTGCCCCAGTTTATCTCGATCAGCCGGGGGTCCTGCGCGGATGCCCGGCCAACGGCGTGGATCATCGGAAAGTTCTGGTCCAACAGCGCCGCACCGCGGATCACGTCGCACGACGCCTCGAATTCCTGCGCCAGCACCTCGGCAGCAGCTTGCAATTGATCCGGACCCATATCTGCGGTGGGCGTGTTGACCAAATCGCGGGTCAGGGCCTCGGCTTGGGCCAAAACTTCGATCAACGTGGCGTCGACGCCCTCGGGCGCGATCAGCCGTGCATTGGCCGGAGATTGCTTGGCATAGCGGTTGAACGCATAGCCGGTCAGCAACCAGCCCAGACATTCGGTCGCTAACACCTCGGATGGGACGCCAGAAGCAATGTGATAGGCGCCTTCTGGCAGGGTTTCGGCCACGGCGGCCAGCGGAAAGCGCTTGCGCACCCGGCCTGTTGCTTTGCCATATCCCCCCAGCGCAAATTCGGGTTTGCCTTCCGGTCCGGGAATCAGCACTGCCTGACCCAGCGCACCGGTGAACCCGCTGGCCCTGACCCAGGTTGCAATATGGTCTGGCTGATCGCTCAGCCAGCCTTCCAGATCGGGTTGTGCGATGACATGCAGCTGAAGCGATGGATCAGAAGAGGAAGCGAAGGACAGGGTCATGGAAATCTCGGCTTGTTCGATTTCGCCCAGCCTAGCCGCCCACGGCCCGTCCGCAAGCCCCGTCAGACCGAAAGGTCCTGCTGATCCCAGATCACCGTCAGCGAGTTTTCACCGACCCGGATCAGCCGCGACAGGGTGGCGCCGGTGGCAACGGCATCCCCCGCATCCACGGACTGCGCCACATCCCCGGCGACGCGGGCCAATGCGACCATGCCGATCTGTTCGGCGATCGCCACCAGCGACCGCGCGCATTTGCGCAACCCGGCCCAATCGCGTTGCCGCCAGAACCGTTCGCAGTTCGACAGGCGCACGGCCAGTTCCTCGACCGTGCGGCACAAAACGTCCAGTGCGTTCTTGTCGCCCAATTGCCGGTACAATCCATTCAGCCGGTCCTGATCCAGACGAACGGTTTCCTTGTGTTCAAGCGTGAGTATCTTATCCACCACATTCACCCCAATATTTTGCGCCCCCACGGCATGGACCGACTTTGACCGCGAATTCCTTTGCAAAACCTTGCATTCGCGGGGGATAATCGCTCGAATTTTCTGCGAATTCGGGGTAGAGCAGCCCCCAGCGAACAAATCAGGGACTTTCAAATGGATCACGCCAAACCTTTGCCGAACTATTTGGTCAAGCGGTATCACGGCTGGAAAGCCACCACATATTCTGAAAATCAAGTCTGGTATCGCCGTCTGGCCACTGAAGGACAACGTCCACGGGCGATGGTGATTTCATGTTGTGACAGCCGCGTCCATGTCACTTCGATCTTCGGGGCCGATCAGGGTGAGTTCTTTATTCACCGCAACATCGCCAACCTGGTGCCGCCCTATGCACCGGATGGTGATCATCACGGCACCAGTGCGGCGATTGAATATGCGGTCACCGCCCTGAAAGTGGCGCATCTGATCGTGCTGGGCCATTCGCAATGCGGTGGTGTGCAGGGCTGTATCGACATGTGCAAGGGGCAGGCCCCGCAACTGGAAGCCAAAGAAAGCTTTGTGGGCCGCTGGATGGATATCCTCAAACCGAAATACGACTTGGTCGCCGATGTCGAGGACAGCGTTGAACAGGCGCGTCAGTTTGAGCGGCAGGCGGTTGTGGCCTCGCTTGAGAATCTGATGACCTTTCCCTTCGTGTCCTCTGCGGTGCAGGATGGTTCGCTCAGCCTGCATGGGTTGTGGACCGATATCGGCGAAGGCGGGCTGCAAAGCTATGATCCGCAGGAAAAGAAATTCGTCGTCGTCTAAACTGCGCTGAAATGTTTCGCAAACAGTGGGCGGGGGATCAGGTCTCTGATTCTGCGCCCTTTTTGGGTATAGTGGCCTGATCCAGGTTTGGGTCAGAGGCGCGATATGCGAGTCATCAAACGTATTTTCCTTTTTCTAATCTGTCTTGTTTTGCTATTGATCGGTGTCTCATACCTGCTGCCCGGCAAGGCGATCGTGTCGCGCAGCATCACCATCGATGCCCCGGCCAGCGCCATCTTTCCTTATGTGAATTCCATGCAAGAGACCGAGAAATGGTCTCCCTGGCTGGCGCGGGACCCGGAAACGCAACTGTCCTATAGCGGACCCGAAGCTGGGGTGGGCAATACCCTGAGCTGGAGTTCCGAGCATCCACAGGTCGGCAGCGGTACGCAGGAAATCATCGAAAGTGTTCCGGATCAGACCGTCAGAACCGCGCTGGATTTTGGTCCGATGGGCACGGCATCGGCGTCGTTTGAGCTGGCGCCCGAAGGCGATCAGACGCAGGTAACTTGGGGATTTGAGTCCGATCTTGGGATGAACCCGATGGCACGCTGGATGGGTTTGATGATGGATAAGTGGGTCGGCGGCGATTACGAACAGGGGCTGAGCAGTCTAAAGGCGCTGGTCGAAGGGCAGACCTAAGCCGATAGGTTTTGCGCCGCAGGTTTTGATCTATGCAGCCCGGCGCAACGGCCGGGCAGATTATTCAAATCGAATTCTGGCGAGCTTTCCAAGGTGGTCGGAGCCCATGGAGGGGCGCAGCTCAACCGTTCCCGTTGTTCCTTTCGGGAACAACAGGATGTCGATTGGCAAGGGTATCTGCCAGCTGCCAAGGTTATGAGTGTTCAGGATAGTTCCAAAGCTTTCATTGTCTGCTGCCGCCGCGATCCGCTGAACGCTTTGGCCCCAGGGCACCATATTGAAATCTCCGGCAATCAAAACCGGCCCGTCGAGTTCCTTAATGCGGTCAGCAATCACTTGGCTTTGTTTGGATTGGTCATAAGGAAACGGCCAGTTCAGGTGTATGGATACAACCCAAACCAGACCGCCGCCGGGGGTTTTAACCTGCACCCCGACAAGCCCATACCCTTCCAGGCAAAACTCGGAACCTTCGACAATTGGCAATGTGGTCAGGATGGCGACGTTTTGTTCGGGGCGAAATTCACAGATCGATTTTGCCGGGTAATGTTCGAACATGTTTTTCATGAACTTGCGATTGTGACTGGACACTTCCTGCAAGGTCACGATCTCGGCGTTGGATTCTATTATGTCATCGGCCAAGGGATAGCGTGGCCAGGCCTGGCTCATGAGGTTCTTTTGATACAACGTCAGGCAAGCGCCATTGCAATCACCTGAGGGCGCTGCATAGCTGGTTGCGATTGACCCAATCGCGAGGACAGCGACGGCTATCGCGCTCAATGCCACGTAGCGCGCGCGCATGCACAGCAAAATCACGGCGCATGGTAAAAGCAGAACGCCGGCCAGCGGGCGAAGCAGGGCGAACGAATCCCCAGCTGCAATGACGGGGCCTGTAAAGCCAATAATGACCAGACCCATCAGCATACTTGCGCAGCCTATGATCAGGTTTCGTACAATCCTGTGCTTGGTCAAAACTCGCATGCTCTGCCTCTGTCGCTTTGTGCGGGGCAACGCATGTGGTGTGCTGTGTCACATGTCCCGCTGTCAAAGCGCGTCATTTTGGTGACAAGCCAGCCTGTCTTTGTCAACAGGCGGAGGTGGAATGTGCCACGTCATCCAACATGGCACATTCGATATGTTTATCAGCCCTTTTTCAGGACTTCGCGACCCAGCAGTTCGGCAATCTGCACAGCGTTGAGCGCCGCGCCCTTGCGCAGGTTGTCGGACACGCACCACAGGTTCAGGCCGTTTTCGATCGTCGAATCCTGGCGGATTCGGCTGATGAAGGTGGCAAAATCGCCTGCGCATTCAATCGGCGAGACGTAGCCGCCGGGTTCGCGCTTGTCGATCACCATGATGCCCGGTGCCTCGCGCAGGATGTCGCGGGCTTCGTCTTCGTCCAGGAATTCTTCGAATTCGATGTTCACGGCCTCGGAATGGCCGACGAACACGGGAACGCGGACGCAGGTGGCCGTGACCTTGATCGACGGATCGACGATCTTTTTGGTTTCGACAACCATCTTCCACTCTTCCTTGGTCGAGCCGTCTTCCATGAAGACGTCGATCTGAGGAATGACGTTGAAGGCGATCTGTTTCTGGAACTTCTTCGGTTCAACCTCGGTGGTGGGGTTGTAGACGGCTTTGGTCTGATCCCACAGCTCATCCATCCCTTCTTTGCCAGCACCCGAAACCGATTGATAGGTCGACACGACAACACGCTTGATCTTGGCGCGGTCATGCAGCGGCTTCAGCGCGACAACCATCTGCGCGGTCGAGCAGTTGGGGTTGGCGATGATGTTCTTGTTCTTATAGTCGTGAATCGCCTGCGGGTTACATTCCGGCACGATCAGCGGAATCTCCGGGTCATAGCGATAGAGCGACGAGTTATCGATCACCACGCAGCCAGCCGCGGCCGCCTTGGGGGCGTAAACCTTGGTGGCCTCGGACCCCACGGCAAACAGTGCCATGTCCCAGCCGGTGAAATCGAATGTGTCCAGGTCTTTGGTCGTGAGGGTCTTGTCGCCAAAAGTCACCTCAGTTCCCAGCGAACGACGGCTTGCCAGGGCGGCAAGTTCATCGACAGGGAACTGGCGTTCCGCCAGGATGTTCAGCATTTCGCGGCCCACGTTACCCGTGGCGCCGACGACTACGACGCGATAGCCCATTTCATGTCTCCAAAGTTAAGGACGCGCGTTCATAGCCGCGTTGCAGCAAAGAAAAAAGAGGAATCGCGCCATTATTCCGAGGATGACGGCGATTTGAGGCGTTTCCGGCCTCAGTCTTGCGCTAACAGGGATCGGTATACCTTGACGATCTCTTCTGCCTCGCCTTCGATTCGAAAATTCTGTTCGATATGCTGGCGGGCGGCGGTTCCGGCGGCGGCCATTTTGCCTGGGTCGCTCAGCATGTCGTGCAAAGCCTCGGCCAGCGCATCAACGTTGTCTTTTTCTACCAAACGACCGGTTACTCCGTCCTGAATCTGCGCACTAAAGGCGCCAACGCCATGACAGGCGATGGCCGGAACGCCTGATGCCATCGCTTCAAGCGGGGTCAGGCCGAACCCTTCATGGCGGGCAGGGGCGACGAACAAATCCAGCGCGCGATAGGTTTCGACGATCTCCTCCCACGGGCGTTCGCCCAGAAACCGGACACGGTCGGCCAGCCCGGCCTGTTTCAGCTTGGTTTCCTGCTCACGCTGGAAGGCTTCGAACTCTTTCGTGGCATTGCCGGTAAAGACGATTTTGGCATCAGGAAAAGATGGCAGCACCTTGATCGCCGCATCAACCAACAGATCGACCCCTTTTTGGGGCCGAATACGTCCGAAACACCCTATCAACGTCCCGGTTGGCAATCCAAGCTTGGCGCGCAGTGCTTCCTTATCCTCGGCCGGGTGGAAGATCTGCGTATCAACGCCATGCATGATCACCTTCGACGGGTGTTGCAGGAATGAGGCCGCCTGTGGTGTGGTGGCAATCAACGCATCCATTTTCGAGATCAGTTTTTTGGTAAATCCCGAATGATCGCGCTGTGCGGCCGACGTGAACAGCATTTTATAGTTGCGGCGGAATACGGACCTTAGGAACAGCCCCATCAGCATTTCGGTGTTGCGACGCGCATGCCAAACGATGGGCGCACGATTGGGCAAAAACAGAGTCTTCCAAAGGGGAATATGCGGAATATTTTCTGGCAACCCTGGGCCCGTGGCGCGGATGTTGATCATCTTTGCCTGGATGGGCAGCAGCCGGATAACAGTTGTGGTCACTCCCGAAAGACTATGTTTCAGGTTCGGCGCCAGAACTTCGATATCCTGCATTGAGCTCTCCATACCCGATGATCCGAGGCGGGATCAGTCTATGCTGTCGCGGCTGAATAAATAAATCACGCACCCGATGGCAAGCGCGACCGCGAAAAAGCCGAATATCGCTGTGTAGGGTGCGGTCGGGCTTATGTCCACCGTGGCCGCGTGAATGCGTCCGGTGATAAATTGCGCTAGCCCCACACCGCCGATGCCAAACAGGTTCAGCAAGGTCATGCCGCGCCCAACCAGATGCGGTGCAACGAAAGCGCGGCCATGCGCCATGATCACCGGAAAGCTGGCCCCCATGAACCCAATCACCGCCATCAGAACCACCGATACCCAGACTGCGTTGTCGATCCACAGACACAACAGCACCAGCGCCACGGTGCCCAACGCATTGCCGCCGAAAATCACCCATTTCCGCGTGCCTAGCATCCGGTCAAGCGGCCCGTAGGCAAAGGTGCCTGCAATCATCGCCGCGCCCATGATCAGAGTCGCCGTCCCAATCTGAGTGGTGCTTAGGTTGAAAATATCGCTTAGGTACGGCCCGGCCCACAGTCCTCGTGTGGCGCCCGAGGGTGCATAGGCGACCAGCATCAAAGGCAGGATCGTCCAAAGCGCGGGTTCCTTCAGCAAATCCAGCACGGACCCCCTGTGTTCGGTCTCGACTCGTTTTGGGTCATGCACGGTGAACAAGATACCCAGTGCGATAGCCCCCGAAAACAGCGCCAACACCCACATCGTTGCGCGCCATCCAACCAGTTCGACCGCCAGCGCAGTGGGGTATGAGGCCACCAGATTGCCGACCGATCCAACCCCCAACATCACGGCGGCCAATGTCGCAAAGCGGGCGGGCGGGTATTCCCGCGCAAAGATATAATAAGACGCCATCAGAACGGGCGAGCATCCGATACCGATCAACCCCATGGCGATGGCGATGTAAAACGGCGTGTGGGCCACGGCAAACAAGGCTGCGCCACCTGCGCCGCCGACCAGCAAAAGAACGGCCGAGGTCAGGCGCGGCCCGACCTGGTCCAGCGCCCATCCCACCGGCAATTGCATCGCGGCAAAGATCAGAAACCAAAGACCCGAGGCAAAGGCCAGATCCTCGGGTGTGGCGCCGATATCGCGGCCCAGATCAACGCTGAGAACCGCCAGAAAGGCGCGAAAGAACTGGCTGAGCACATAGCCCAGGCACAAGACCACCAGACCTGCCTTCATTTTTCGTCCCTTCTACCCCTGCCTGCGCGAAAATGCTTCGCACGTCACGATGCGCCACACAAGCGCGTGTGCTATACTGTTTTCACCGGACAGCGTTCACATTCGGTCTATCTAACTATTTAACCATCACCCCGAGGTGCAGATGAAAGACGCCCAGGCCGCCTTTTATGACAGCCTTCCCCTGCAGCGGGACTTTACCCGACTGGCTCAGCCTGCGCGGTTTACCGCTGTGCCGGATGATTGGGCGCTGGGCGTGGCCGACATCGTTGATTCAACTGGCGAGATTGCCAACGGGCGCTACAAAACTGTCAATATGGTCGGCGCGGCTGTGATCTCGGGCATGATCAACGGGTTGAAGGGGCAGGAGTTTCCCTATGTCTTCGGTGGCGACGGGGCCGGATTTGCCATACCCGCCAGCGCGGTTGACACGGGCCGAACGGTCCTGGCCCAGCTTCGGCGCTGGGCGGGCGAGGAGTTTGGGATTACTCTGCGCGGGGCCTTGGTGCCTGTGTCCGAAATCCGCATGGCGGGCAAAGACCTGCGTGTGGCACGCTATGCGCCGTCAGACGGGGTGGATTACGCCATGTTCTCGGGGGGCGGGCTGGCCTGGGCTGAGGCGCAGATGAAAGAAGGCCAGTTCGAAGTGCCGCCCGCCGACCCCGGCGCGCAGCCCGACCTTACCGGCCTGTCCTGTCGCTGGTCCAACAGCAGGGCACGGCATGGAATGATCGTCTCGGTCGTGGTGCAGCCGACTTCCAAAGCCACCGAAAGCGATTTTGCCGATCTGTCTCAATCCGTCCTATCCGCGGCCGATCGGTTGGAGCGCGCAGGTCACCCGGTGCCAGAAAACGGCCCACCAATCAGTTGGCCACCCCCCGATGTCGCGCTTGATGCGCGTGTGTCAAGGGCCGGGCGCAACCTGTTTGCGCAGAAAATCAAACTTTTGGGGCAAAACCTGCTGATTGCCCTGCTGTTCAAGACCGGTAAGCGATTGGGTCAGTTCGACCCTGAGCATTACAAACACATGGTCAGTCGCAATGCCGATTTCCGCAAATTCGATGACGGGTTGAAAATGACGCTGGATTGCGATCCGGCCACCTTATCGCAGATCCGCATGATGCTGGAACAAGCGCGCGGACAAGGCAAGGTTCGCTACGGCCTACATGCACAGGATGAGGCGATGATGACCTGTTTTGTGCCTTCGGCCACACGCGATGATCACGTGCATTTCGTGGACGGCGCTTCGGGCGGTTACGCGCAGGCCGCTGCCGGGATGCGAGGCTAAAGCGCTACTTCGCTTTCCACTTGGCCGCCAGTGCCCGCGCCGCCTGCGCCAATAGCATCACATCGATTCCCACTGCCAGAAACTGCGCGCCCATATCCATATAGGTCTGGCTTGCCTGATCATTGGTGCCCAGAATGCCAGGTGCCTTGCCGGCGGCTTTGATACGGGTGATGGCGTCGGCGATGGTGGCCTGCACTTCGGGCGCGGCGCTGTTGCCTTGATAGCCCATGTCGGTGGACAGGTCCGCCGGGCCGATGAACACGCCATCAATACCGTCAACCGTCAGAATATCGTCCAGCGCTGCCATCCCGGCGCGGTTTTCCACCTGTACCAGCAGGCAAATCTGTGCGTCCGCCGTTTGAATGTAATCCGTGACGGACCCATAGCCAGTCGCCCGTGCGGCCCCTGCACCGACACCGCGTAGGCCTTTGGGCGGATAACGACAGGCGCGGACCAATTCCTGTGCCTGTTCGGCGCTTTCTACAATCGGTACCAGAATGGTTTGCGCCCCCACATCCAGCACCATCTTGATCTTCGCCGTTTCCCCCACGGGCACGCGTACCACCGGATGCGAGGGGCTGGCGGCCAGCGCCATAAGCTGATCGCGTATCGAACGGATGTCATTCGGCGCATGTTCACCGTCGATCACCAGCCAGTCGAATCCGGCGGTGCCCATGATCTCGGTTGCGATGGGTTCGGCAAAACTGCTCCAGCAACCGATTTGGCGATCTCCGTTGATCAGAGCCTGTTTGAAAGTATTTTTTGGTGCAGACATGGTGGAACCCTTAGGTTAGTGAGCGTGCGATTTCGGTGATGACATCATAGGCCATTCGCACGTCATCTTGCGTGGTTTCGAACTGACCCGCCTGAAAACGGATCGTCATATCACCATCAACACGGGTTTGGGTCAGGTAAATGCGGCCATCATCGTTGATGGCATTAACCAGCCGCAGGTTCAGCGCGTCCAGATCGGGGTGCCCTTCAGGCGCATAGCGGAAGGTCCACAACGACCACATCGGTTGCGTGGTGATCTGGAAATCCGGCTCGGCCGCCAACTTGTCATGCAGGTCGACGGACCAGTTCACATGATTGCGCAGCCGTTCACGCAACCCCTCAAGCCCATAGGCGCGTATAACGAACCACAGTTTCAGCGCACGGAACCGACGGCCCAGAGGCACCGACCATTCCGAGTAGTTGATGATCCCGTCCTTACCAAGTGTCTTCAGGAATTCCGGGCTAATTGCCAACGTCTGCACCAGGTCATCCGGGTTTTTCAGGAAATGCGCACAGCAATCGAATTGCACACCAAGCCATTTATGCGGGTTGAAGACGATGCTATCGGCCTGATCCACGCCGGGCCAATAGTGGCGATATTCCGGGCAGATCATCGCCGACCCGGCCCAGGCCGCATCCACATGCGTATAAAGCCCGTATTTCTGCGCCACCTTCAAGCATTCGTCGATCGGATCGGTGGCCCCAGTTCCGGTGCCACCAACACACATAATGACACCGGCAGGCTGAAAACCAGAGTCTAAATCGGCCTGAATTGCCCTATCTAGTGCCGCAGGATCCATCCCGCGCCAATCTCCCTTGATCGGAACACGTACTAGATTATCCTGCCCAATCCCCGCAACCCAGATGGCGCGGTCCACCGATGTATGGACCTCGGCCGAGCAATAGACACGAAGCGGTTTCTGACCGAACAACCCCTGACGATTGCCCTGCCAGTTCAACACTTTTTCCCGCATAGTCAGCACAGCGGCCAGCGTTGCCGACGAAGCAGAATCCTGGATGACACCAGCAAACTCTTCGGGCAGGTCCAGCGCCTGTCGCAGCCAGTCCATCATCCGCGTTTCCATCTCGGTTGCGGCGGGCGAGGTCTGCCACAGCATGCATTGTGGCGCGATTGCGCTGGCCAGAAACTCGGCCAGAACCGAAGGGGCCGAGGCGTTCGAGTTGAAATAGGCAAAGAACCGGGGGTGCTGCCAATGGGTAATGCCGGGCATCACGATATCTTCGAAATCGCGAAAAATGTCCTCGATCGCCTGCGCCTGTTCCGGCGGATGGGCGGGCAGGGCGTTGAACACTTCTCCGGGCTCGGTCTGGGAGCGCACCGGTTTGTCCCCCACGGTCAGGTGATAATCCTGTGCCCATTCGGATATTTTCTTGCCCCAGTCTGAGAATTCATCCCATTTCATCGCTATCCTCAGCATTGTTTGGTGGGGGTTACCCCCAGGCTGGTTTTGTCTTGCTGATAGTGATGGACAACGCGGGCAGAAGGTCAACGATCTTTCGATCCTTCACTTCATCACAAAATGACAACTCTGTGAAAATATCCCATCGCATAGAGTCTATTTATGGCCAAATAGGTAAGAACAGCCGAAAAAACCCTCTGTCCCGTTGCAGTGTCGGCGGAATTCGGCAAGAATTTCGTATGACCAATGATGTACCATTGACGTCACGTTCATTGCCCATTGCGTTGCTGCGGGCGCGGGAACGGGTCATGGGACCCATTCGCAAGATGCTGGTGGATGTTGGTGTGACCGAACAGCAATGGCGCGTGCTGCGTGTCCTGAACGAGGAAGGCCCGCAAGAGCCGACTCATATTGCGGACCGTGCTTGCCTGTTGTTGCCCAGCCTCACTCGCATTCTGCAAAAGCTTGAGGTCAAAGGCCTGATCCTGCGGAGCGCGCATCCTTGTGACAAGCGCCGCCAGATCGTCGACATCACAGCCAAAGGAAAGCAGATTATCCAGGACAATATTCAGATAACCATCCATCTGGCCGAGGATCTGCGCACCAAACTTGGGCCCGACCGGCATGAGGCCCTGTTGGACCTGCTGAACGAATTGCGCGAACTGGAAACGTGACACCCCAAATACGAACCCCGCCAGAGACAGGTGCTATCTCTGACGGGGCGGCCAGACGTGTACTGGATTATATGCCTGGCCCGAGGCCGGTTGCACCGGATAGTTCCCGACGGTCCGGCCCGCAATTCAGAGAACGCGCCAATCAAAAAAGTAACCGGCTTTTTGCGCCAAAGACATTGGGGGTAACGCCTTTGACCATAGTTCTCTGAAATATTCGCACCCGATAATGCCGCGTGATGCGGGACCCTATGGGGTGTCTTGACGTCGTGGCGGGTGCTTGGGTCCCCGCCATATCTGTGAGTGGCGGTCAGAGCGCGCGGCACCCCGATTTGCCAGCGCTCGTCACCCAGCCATCTTTCAACTTAGAGCTGTTTGAGCGTTTTCCAAGCCCGTCGACCAGATTGTGAACAGCTGTCGGCCAGGGCTTGCCGATTGGCAGGTAAAATTGCAGTGAATTCAGCCGATGTCGCGAGAAGCGGCGACTTGTTCCCGCGGTTCACCGCATTAAGATGCGCGCTGGCTGATAGATTAGGGGGCTGCCATGCCAGACAATTTGTTTTCTCTTCCCGATCCGGTTGTGATTCCGATGCAGGGGCAGGATGCGGCTTATCCGGTGGGGCGAATTTTCTGTGTGGGCCGTAACTATGCCGCTCATGCCGCCGAAATGGGGCACGAGGTCGACCGCGAAGCCCCTTTTTATTTCACCAAATCAGCGCCAAACGCAGTTCTGACTGGTGCGTCTGTGCCATACCCGCCGGGGACCGAGAATTTTCATTACGAGATGGAGCTGGCTGTAGCCATCGGAAAGCCCGTTTTCCGCGCCACCAGTGCGCAGGCTTGGGACGCCGTCTATGCCTATGGCTGTGCCCTGGACATGACCCGCAGGGATCTGCAAATCCGAGAGCGCAACAAACAGCGACCCTGGGATCTGGGTAAGGACCTTGAGGCCGGGGCAGTGTTTGCGCCCCTGACCTCGGCTGCGGACTGGTCACCGCAAGGCAACACACGCATTCATCTAAGCGTGAACGGCGACATTCGTCAGGATGCCACGCTGAGCGAACTGATCTGGAAGATCGACGAAATCATCAGCCATTTGTCCGGATATTACCATCTGCGTCCAGGTGACCTGATCCTGACGGGCACACCCGCCGGTGTTGGCCCAGTGCAGGCTGGGGATGTGATCGAAGGGGGGATTGACGGGTTGCAGCCGATCCAATTGACGCTGACGGACTCAGAATAGACCCTATTTAGGGTCTTTCAGCCAATCGGTTGCGAATTCAATACCGTCCAATCCAGCAAACCGGCGGACGCGGTCCATCTCGGCCTCTAGCCTGCGTGTCCGCGCGTCGGACCAGCGCACGGATCGCTCTGGCCATAACGCGTTGATCTGTAGAATGCCACAGTCGCGCTGGGCTTTCATATCGATCCGGCCAATCAATCGGTCCCCTTCCAGCAGCGGAAACACGTAATAGCCATAGGTCCGTTTGGCGGCGGGAACGAAGACCTCAATCCGATAATGGAACCCGAACAGACGTTCCGCGCGGTTGCGGTCGCGCAGCATCGGGTCAAAGGGGCTAAGCACGCGAATGCGGCTGGACGGCGAAGGCGGGTTTTTCTCGGCCAAATCCGGGCGCGCGAGCAGTTTGCGGATTCTTCCATCGGCACAGGTGACTTCAATCTCCTCCAGAATACCCTGTGTTAGACCCTTATTACACCAGTTCTTGGCCTCGCTAACACTGACCGTATCCCAGAATGCCGCCAGCTCTCCGGGTGTTGCAAATCCCAGCCGGTCCAACGCTGCATTGCACAACCAATCCACGGTTTCCTCGGCGTTGCAGGGCATGTTGCCAGGACACAGATGCGTCTCGATGACCCGTTCGGTCAGATCGTATTGCTTTTGAAATCCGTTGCGGCCAACCACGGTCAGCGCGCCCGACCGCCACAGGAACTCAAGCGCCGTTTTCGATGGGTGCCAATCCCACCAACCGCCCGAGCCCTTTTTCTCGTCCTTGCCCACATCCGAGGACGAGACCGGGCCATGATCGCGGATATGTTGCAGGACAGAGGCAAACTGCTGCTCAAACCCATCCCGGCGCCAATTTTTCCACCGGGATTTCAACAATACCTCATCACGTTGAAATCGCAGATGCCAATGGGGGTAAAACTCTATCGGGATGACAGCAGCGTCATGAGTCCAGTGTTCAAACAGCGCCTTGTCACGTTCGTAAAGCTGTTTGAGGTTTTTGGCGCGATAGGATGGCCTGCGCGAATACAGGATCATGTCATGGGCGCGCGCCACGGTATTGATACTGTCCAGCTGAACAAAGCCCAGTCGGTGGATCAAATCCAATAAATCCGCACCTTTGGCCCCGCCCGAAGGCGGTTCGGCCAGCGCATGGTGATCCATAAACAACGCGCGGGCCGTTTTGTTGTCCAGCCGTCGCGGCGCCATGAGTTTAGCGCCGCTTCAGTGTGTCGCCGTAGCTGATCTTGGGGGTCAGTGTCAGACGCGTGTCGACCTCGGTATTCGGATCGGCCAATTGCGTGGCGATAATCTCGGCCGCCTTGCGCCCGATCTCAAGACGGCAGGCATCCATCGTGGCCAGTTTGCGCGGTAACCCCTGCAGTAGTTCGACATTGTTGAACCCGGCCAGACCGATCTGTCCCGGTATGTCGATGCCCTGTTCCAGCAGGTACAGCAATCCACCAGCACCAATCATATCATTGGAATAATACAGGAAATCCAGATCTGGTGAACGATCCAGCATGGCCTGCGTCATCTCGCGCCCTTTGGCCAGGGCCGAGCCGCCGGAATAGAACTCACGATCTTCGATCTCGATCCCGTTCTTGCCCAGCACTTCGGTAAAACCTTCAAAGCGTTTCCGCGCGCGGTGGTCCAACGGCATCTTGGTTCCCATGAAACCGATATGTTGATAACCCGCTTTCAGGATCGCAGCAGCCATTTCGCGCCCAGCACGACGGTGCGAAATGCCGACCATCGCGTCCACTGGTTTGCCATCTGTATCCATGATCTCGACCACTGGAATTCCGGCTGAATCGAGCATTGCGCGGGCTGCTTCGGTATGTTCCAGTCCCGCGATGATCACACCCGACGGCCGCCACGAGAGCATCTCGTAAAGGACCTTTTCTTCTTTCTCGGGCAGGTAATCGGTGACGCCGACCACGGGCTGCAATTCAGTGTCTTCCAACACCTGATTGATACCGGTCAGAACCTCGGGAAAGACCATATTGGACAGCGACGGGATAATCACCGCAACCAGATTTACGCGGCTGGAAGCCAGCGCGCCTGCAATCTTGTTAGGAACGTATCCCAACTCTTTCGCGGCAGCCAAAACGCGGGTGCGGGTGGCGTCGGACACGTCACCTCGGTTCCTCAGAACGCGGCTGACTGTCATTTCGGACACTCCTGACGCTTCCGAGACATCACGAAGGGTAAGCGGACGTTTTGTTTCTGTGGTCACGGAGGGCACCTGCACTGTTGTTTTGCCCGATGGTAGCGTGAACGGGACTTGATTTACAACTGTTGTGCAAAGGTCATGACAACCTGAAAAAACCGGGTTACAGAGAGCCTTGCGCGGCCCCGTGGCTCAACTGGATAGAGCAGCCCCCTCCTAAGGGGCAGGTTGCAGGTTCGAATCCTGCCGGGGTCGCCAAGTTTGCTGAAACACAGCTATAGGCGGCCGGGCGGTCAGGTAGTGTACGACGACATTCAAGAATAGGCGTCAGCGGTTTGATCGGTCAGCTTGCCCGATGCCAGCGCTGCCAGTGCAACCATCGCGGCTGCGGTGCCCAGGACCAGGGAAAGACCTCCGATTTGATAGGTCAGCCCGGACAGGACGGTGCCCACAAGGCGGCCCGTCGCGTTGGCCATGTAGTAAAATCCGACATCCATCGTCACCCGTTCCGATTTTGTGAAGGCCAGAATCAAGTAGGAATGCAGCGATGAGTTGACTGCGAACACCGCGCCGAACAGCAGCAGGCCCAGAACCAGCGTGACGGTTAACCATGTTTCGGGGCCTGAAGAGAACAGCACCACAATCGTCAATGCGGCGGGTACGCAAAACAAAGCTGCGGCCCAGCTGCGGGCGGAATGGATCAGGTCTGCTTCGCTGCGTTCACTGGCGCGCAGAATCTTGGGCGCGCTGGCTTGAACAGCGCCGTAAAGGATAACCCAGACCGCCATGAAAGAGCCGATCATGAAAAAGGCTGCGCGGTTTCCTTCTTGGGTGCCGTCGGACAGCACGGCGTAGAAATAGATCGGGATGCCGACCACGAACCACACGTCTCGGGCGCCAAAAAGAAAGACACGCGCCGCCGAAAGCCAGTTCACATTGGCGGATTTCGAGAACACCTCGGAGAATTTTGCCCCCTTGCGGCCCATGGGCAGACCTGCGGGCATGAACAGTATTACTCCAATCAATATCAGCGCCAGAACTGCGGCCATAACCAGGATCGCCATCATGAATCCCGAGGTGGCCAACATCACCGCACCCAGCAGAAAGCCCAGCCCTTTCACCGCATTCTTGGATCCGGTCAGCACCGCTACCCAACGAAAAAGCCCGCCCTCCTCGGTGGGTGCCAGCAGTTTCACAGAAGATTTCGAGGACATCTTGGCCAGGTCCTTGGCCACGCCGCTGGCCCCTTGCACCATCATCACAAAGGTCACCGATGCTGCGATGGTCCAATTCGGGTCCAGTTGCGTCATCGCCAGTAAGGCCAGAACCTGAAGTCCCAGACCGGCATAAAGCGTCGAGGTCAACCCGAAGCGTGCCGCAATCCAGCCCGCCGTCAGATTGGTCACGATCCCTGCGACCTCATACAAAACAAACAGATAGGCCAACTGCACCGGTGAAAAGCCCAGCGAATGAAAATGCAACAGCACCAACATGCGCAACGCACCGTCGGTCAGCATAAACGCCCAATAGGCGGCTGTGACCGCGATATAGGCCGACAGACCCTCGGGCCGTTGGGTCACAGCCCCGACCCAACCATAAGGGCAACGTCCACCAGGCGGTGCGCATAACCCATTTCATTGTCGTACCAGGCATAGATCTTTACCTGCGTTCCGTTCACCACCATGGTCGAAGGCGCATCCACGATCGAAGAGCGTGTATCATTGGTGTAGTCGGTCGACACCAAAGGCCGCGTTTCATAACCCAGAATACCTTTCAAGTCCCCTTCGGCGGCGGCTTTGAACAGGGCGTTGACCTCTTCAGCAGTTGTTTCCCGCTCGACTTCGAACACGCAGTCGGTCAGCGAGGCGTTCAGCAACGGCACACGCACCGCATGGCCGTTCAGCCGCCCCGTGAGTTCGGGGTAGATCAGCGTGATTGCGGTGGCCGATCCTGTGGTGGTCGGGATCAGCGAATTCAATGCCGAGCGTGCGCGGCGCAGGTCCTTGGCCGGTCGATCCACGATGGTTTGCGTGTTGGTCACGTCGTGGATTGTAGTCATCGATCCGTGTCGAATGCCCAGGTTATCATGGATCACCTTGACCACAGGCGCCAGGCAGTTGGTGGTGCATGAGGCCGCAGTGATGATTAGGTGCTTGTTCGGGTCATAGGTGGCATCGTTGACGCCCACGACGATGTTTGCGGTGGGCCCATCCTTGACCGGGGCCGAGACGACAACCTTTTTGACGCCAGCCTTGAAATAAGGGGCCAGCTTGGCCTCGGTCTTGAATACGCCTGTGCAATCGATCACCACATCGACACTGTCCAGTGGAAGGGCATTCAGGTCCTTGGTGCCAATAAAAGGCAGGCGGGTGCCATTGATCGTGACACTCTCTGCGTCATGCTCGAAATTGGCATCCCAGCGGCCATGCACGGTGTCAAACTCCAGCAGATGCGCGTGCATTTCGGGGTCGCCCACTGCATCATTGATCCAGGCGATCTTGGCGCCTTTTTCCAGCAATGGTTTCAAGGCCAGCTTTCCCATCCGGCCCAAACCGTTCAGTGCGTAGGTCGTCATAACTATTCCTCGACAGGCGTTCTGCCGATGTCATCGACAGCAGATTGCAATGCGATCCGGTCAAGACTTTCGACCGGCAAAGAGGTGAAGGCTTCGATCCGGCGCTTGAGCGCGCCATAAGTGTTCTGAAAGGCCAGGCTTTTTTCGGCGTCTGTTCCTTCGGTCTGGACCGGATCGATCATACCCCAGTGGCCGCTGATCGGCTGACCTTCCCAGGCGGGGCATTCTTCGTTTGCGGCCTTGTTGCAGACAGTAAAAACGAAATCCAACTCGGGCGCGTCGGGGCCCGAGAATTCAGATATGCTTTTGGACCGTAGACCCGAGGTGTCATGACCCTTGTCCTCAAGCACTTGCATGGCCATCGGATTCAGCTCGGAAAACGATTTTGTGCCAGCTGAGTAGACGTTGAACCGGGTCCCGGCGATGTCTCGCAGTAGGGTCTCGGCAAAAATGGAACGCGCCGAGTTGCCTACGCAGATAAACAACACGTTGAATTTGCGGCCCGTCATTGCGCCGTTTCCTTGCTCGGATGGCATGCAGATATCAGGGCGGCCACGGCAGCAATCGTTCAGCAGGAAGCCCAGCATGTTCTGCACGTTCTTCATTTCAACCGAATAGAGCAAAGAAGTCCCCGACCGCTCCTGCGTCACCAGCCCGGATCGTTGCAATGCGTTCAGATAGTTCGACAGAGTGCTGGGTTTGATACTCAGCTCTGTCGCCAATTCACCCGCCGGAACGGCGTCAGGAAAGCGTCGCATCAATATACGAAACACCGAAATACGTTGCGGGTGGCCAAGGACAGCGAGTTGGTTTGTTATTCGATTTATCATATTTCATGAAATATCGAAATAATACACAAGCAACAATCCCTAACCCGCGCCGTTACAATAAATTCACATTCGTTGTCACTGAATGTTCGCGTTGGGGTCGAGCGGCCAACAGCGCAGCTTGCCCAAACGCGTGGAAAAAGCACGAGGAAACCAAAAAGAAGTGGGCTTGCGCGTACCACCCCGACCGTTTAAACGAACCCTCGCTTGCCTCAATAGCTCAGCTGGTAGAGCAGGTCCTTCGTAAGGACAAGGTCGGGGGTTCGAGTCCCTCTTGAGGCACCACATGCATTCCCGAATCGTGTTCCGGTAACCGCTTAGGCGCGTTTTTCGCCTATTGTTGTGACGCCCAGAACCGACAGAACCTTGGCTTCGATCTGTTCGGCATTCATGCCCGCAACGGCATACATGTCCGCTGGGCTGGCCTGATCGATGAAGATATCCGGCAGCACCATCGAGCGGTATTTCAGCCCGTGATCGAACACACCCTCATCCGCCAATAGCTGTGCCACGTGGCTGCCAAATCCGCCAACTGCACCTTCTTCGATGGTGATCAGAGCCTCGTGGTTAGCGGCCAGATCAAGGATCAGATCGCGGTCCAGCGGTTTGGCGAAACGGGCGTCGGCGATGGTGGGTGTGATCCCGCGGGCTGAAAGGGCCTCGGCGGCCTTCTGCACCTCGGCCAAGCGGGTGCCAAAGGACAAAAGCGCCACGCGCGCACCTTTTTGGATCATGCGGCCTTTGCCGATCTCAAGCACCTCGCCTCGTTCAGGCAGGTCGACGCCCACACCCTCGCCGCGCGGATAGCGGAACGCAATGGGACCGTCATCATGGGCCGCCGCCGTGGCAACCATATGCATCAGTTCGGCCTCATCCGCAGCGGCCATGACGGTCATGCCGGGCAGGTTGGCAAGATAGGCAATATCGAAGGATCCCGCATGGGTTGCGCCATCAGCACCCACCAGCCCTGCACGGTCGATGGCAAAACGCACCGGCAGGCGCTGAATGGCCACGTCATGCACCACCTGATCATAGCCGCGCTGCAAAAAGGTCGAATACATCGCGCAGAACGGTTTCATACCGCCAGCCGCCAGCGCCGCCGCGAAGGTCACGCCGTGCTGTTCTGCAATTGCGACGTCGAAACAGCGCGACGGGTAGCGTTCGGCAAACAGGTTCAACCCGGTGCCGTCCGGCATTGCGGCCGTGACAGCCACGATCTTGTCATCGCGCCCCGCCTCATCAACCAGCGCTTTGCCAAAGACCGACGTATATGACGGCGCGTTGGACGGGGCCTTTTTCTGCTCGCCCGTGACCACGTCAAATTTCGCGGTGGCGTGGCCCTTGTCGCGGGCCTGCTCGGCGGGCGCGTAGCCCTTGCCCTTTTTTGTCAGCACATGGATCAGGATCGGACCGGTCGCCCGTGCTTTGACCGTGCGCAAAACCGGCAGCAACTGATCCATGTCGTGACCGTCGAGAGGCCCGATATAGGAAAAGCCAAGCTCTTCGAACAGCGTGCCGCCCACCGCCATGCCTTTCAGCATTTCCTTGGCCCGTTTTGCACCTTCTCGGAACGGTTCAGGCAGAAGCGAAACCGCACCTTTGGCAGCCGCTTTCAATTCGTGGAACGGGGCTTCGGTATAAATTCGCGACAGATAGCTGGACAGTGCACCGACGGGCGGGGCGATGCTCATCTCATTGTCATTAAGGATGACGATCAGACGTTTGCCCAGATGACCGGCGTTGTTCATCGCCTCAAAGGCCATACCCGCCGACATCGACCCATCGCCGATCACGGCAATTGCGTCACCCAGCCCTTCGGGCGTGACGCCTCCCAGATCGCGAGCCACGGAAAACCCAAGTGCGGCGCTAATCGAGGTCGAACTGTGCGCCGCCCCAAACGGATCATACGGGCTTTCGCTACGCTTGGTGAACCCGCTCAGCCCGTCCTTCATGCGCAGGGTTCGGATACGGTCGCGCCGCTCGGTCAAGATCTTATGCGGATAACACTGATGCCCCACATCCCAAATGATCTTGTCGCGGGGCGTGTCGAACACCGCATGTAAAGCAGTGGTCAGCTCGACTACACCTAGGCCCGCGCCCAAGTGCCCACCTGTGACGGACACGGCCGAGATCGTTTCGGTTCGCAATTCCTGTGCCACCTGATGCAGTTGCGCATCCGAGAACTGCTTGAGATCCGCAGGGCGGCTCACAAGGTCCAGCAAAGGCGTTTTCGGGCGGTCAGACATTTGGCGTTCCTGGCTTAGCTGTCCCGGGCAATAACGAAGCGGGCGGCGTCCTTCAAGGTTTCTGCCGATGCGCCATAGCCGTCCAATGCGGCGCAGCCTTGATCCACCAGTTCCGCCGCACGGGCTTTGGCTGCTTCCAGACCCAACAGTGAAACAAATGTGGCCTTGCCAGCCTGGGCATCCTTTTGCAGGCGTTTTCCAGCCTTTTCGGCATCACCCTCGACATCCAGAATGTCGTCCGCGATCTGAAAAGCAAGCCCCAGTGCCCGGGCATATTGGCGCAACGGCTCGGGGTCGGCCTGCGCCAATCGCGCACCGGCACAGGCGGACCATTCAATAAGGACACCGGTCTTACCCGCTTGAAGGCGCGTGATTTCGTCCAGGGTCAGCGGTGCTGCAGCCGTTTCCGCCGCGATATCCAGCGCCTGACCCAGCACCATACCTTGCGCTCCGCTGGCCTTGGCAAGGGTCAGGGCCAACTCTGCCCGAACCTCGGCCGTGCCGACCTCAGGGCGGGTGCAGAGTTCGAAGGCCAGCGTCTGCAACGCGTCCCCGGCCAGAACGGCGGTGCCTTCGTCCCATTTCACATGAACCGTGGGCCGCCCACGGCGCAGATCGTCGTCATCCATACAGGGCAGATCGTCATGGACTAGTGAGTACGCGTGCAGTGCTTCGATCCCGGTGGCGGGCCAAACGGCGCGACTTGCATCCACGCCGTGCAGGCGCGCGCTTTCCAGCACCAGAAACCCACGCAACCGTTTGCCACCTTTGATGGCATAGGCCATCGCACGGGTCACATTCAGATCGTCCAGCGCGCCCAGAACCAGATCGAACTGATCCTGAATCCGCGCCGCATCCTGCGCTAGTATTTCACGAAACATTTACTGACCTTCGACAGGCGTCGTCCCGGTCGGCTGACCGTTGGCGTCCAGAGTAATAGCGGCCACCTTTTCTTCGGCCCGCTTCAGTTCCTCCTCGCAGCGCTTTTTCAACGCCGCGCCGCGCTCATACAACGCGATGGACTGGTCCAGCGCCACATCGCCGCGCTCGAGCTGGCCAACAACGGCCTCAAGCTCTTTCATCGCCTGTTCGAATGTCATCTGGTCTACTGGGGTATCGGTCATCGGGCTGCCTTCATCAATTCTTCCACATGGGCGCGTGTGGCCTGGGCCAGTGCGTTCAGATCATACCCGCCTTCCAGAGTCGAGACGATACGGCCCCCGCAAAGGTCCTGGGCAATCTTGCAAAGCTCGGCGGTGACCCAGGCGAAATCGCCGGTGGACCAGTTCAGATTGGCCAAAGGATCGTCCTGATGCGCGTCAAATCCAGCCGAGATGATGATCAGGTCCGGCTTGAAGGCGCGCAGGCGCGGGAAGGCCTGTGTTTCATAGGCCGCGCGCATCTCGGCCCCGCCGGAACCAGGGGGCAGGGGGATGTTGAGAATGGTTTCAAACGCGCCGGTTTCATCCGGACGCCCCGATCCGGGCCATAACGGCATCTGCTGGCTGGTGATCACAAGTGCGCGTTTCTCATCCCACAGCAAATCCTGCGTGCCATTGCCGTGATGCACGTCAAAATCAACCACTGCGACGCGGTTCAGCCCGTGATGATCCAACGCATGCTTCGCCGCCAGCGCGGCATTGCCGAACAGGCAAAACCCCATGGCGGTGTCGGTTTCGGCGTGATGCCCCGGAGGCCGGATCGCACAAAACGCATTTTGCGCCTCACCGCCCAGCACCATATCCACCGCCCGCACCACAGCCCCCGCCGCGCGATAGGCCGCATCGACCGAGCCCGGAGACATGAACGTGTCCCCGTCGATCTGGGCACAGCCCTCCGCGGGGCGCATTTTGCGCACATCCCGGATGTAGCTTTCCGGATGTATGCGCAGCAGATCGTCATCCGCCGCCAGTGGCGCTGTCACCCGGTTCAGGTCCAATGACTCCAACGCATGCAGGATATGCTCCAGCCGAGCCACCCGCTCAGGGTGCCCATCCGGGGTGACATGCTCCAGACAATCCGCATGAGTCAAAAGGGCGGTTTTCATATCGATCCCCTGTTCATCTGGCTAAAAATACCTTCGCCGAAGGCCAAAAGTTGCCGCGAAGCGGCCTGATCAATCCGGCGCCAGCATATACCCGGCGCCCCGGACCGTCTGCAGATAACGTGGCTGCTTTGGGTCTTGTTCGATCTTGCGCCGCAGCCGGGTGATCTGCACATCAACCGCGCGTTCCTGCGCCTGTCCCTTGTCGCGGCCCAGATCCTCGACCAGCTTGGCGCGGCTGATCGGCTCACCGGGTTGGGTCGAGAAGATCTTCATCAACTGGCTTTCCGTCGCAGTCAGACGCACCGGTTCTTCGCCCTGCCACATCTCACCACGTTCCACGTCATAGCGGATCGGGCCGAGGGTCAAAATCTTGGTCGCCGTATCTTGCGCTGGTGTTTCAGGCATCCGCCGCAGGATCGCGTTGATGCGCAGCAACAGCTCTTTTGGCTCGAACGGCTTGGCCAGGTAATCGTCCGCGCCAGCCTCAAGCCCGGCGATCCGGTGTTCGGTCTCACCACGCGCGGTCAACAGCAGGATCGGGGTTGAATGGGTTTCGCGCAGCGTTCTGGTCAGGCTTACGCCGTCTTCGCCCGGCATCATCACGTCCAGAACGATCATGTCGAAGTCCAGCCCCGAAAGTACCCGCCGCGCATGGGCGGCATCACGGGCGGCGGTCACCAGAAACCCGCTGCGCATCAGGAATTTCTTGAGCAGATCACGAATACGCTCATCGTCGTCGACGATCAGCAGATGGGCATCCAAATCGCTCATGAGGTCGTATCCCGCAGTTTCGTGTAAGCATGACGCATATCAGCATCCATCATTGCTTCAAGTACTTTACGAAATCCTGATACCGCCTCGGGGCCCGCATCCTTGTAGGCGGCGCGCATTCGCACCCGCTGAGCCTCAGAGAGTTTGGCCTCAAGCGCCTTGCCTTTTTCGGTCAGAAACAGATGGCGTTCGCGCTTGTCCACTGTGCCCACGCGGCTTTCGACCAGCCCGTCATCGATCAAGGTCCGCAGCACCCGGTTCAGCGACTGTTTCGTCACGCCCAGGATTGCCAGCAAGTTGTTCACGGTCGTTCCTGGCGCGCGGTTGATGAAATGAACGGCGCGGTGATGGGCTCGACCATAGGCGAGTTGCGCCAGAATGCGATCAGGATCGGCGGTAAAGCCCCGGTAAGCGAAAAACATCGCTTCGATCCCTTGTCGCAACTGTTCGTCGGTCAAAAACAAAAGGCTTTCACCGCCAAACACTTGGGCGGGGCGCGTATCCGACATCATTTGCCTCATTCGTTACTCAGGACCGACTTTATGTCAGCGTTATTGACATTCCAAGAGTGGACAGGTATCGAACCGCAGTTTCTGCGCAACTTTATGTCCGCATCGGACTTAAATGGCGCAACAAGCGAAAAATTCAACCCAGTTCAGGAGGTTTCGCATGGCGGGGTATGATGATCGTGACGGCGTGATCTGGATAGACGGTGAACTGGTGCCTTGGCGCGATGCCAATGTACACATCCTGTCTCATGCAATGCACTATGCGTCCTCGGTGTTCGAAGGTGAGCGCGCATATAACGGCAAGATCTTCAAAAGCCGCGAGCATTCCGAGCGTTTGATCGCATCTGCTGACGCGCTGGACATGCCGATGCCTTATACGATCGATCAGATCGAAGCCGCCAAGGAAGAAACCCTGAAAGCCAGCGGTCTGCAGGACGCCTATGTGCGGGTGCTGGTCTGGCGCGGTTCGGGCGAAGATATGGGCGTGGCCTCGGCCCGAAACCCCGTACGTATGGCCGTCGCGGTTTGGCCTTGGGGCGCCTATTATGGCGACGCTAAGATGCAAGGCGCCAAGCTGGACATCGCCGAATGGAAACGCCCCAGCCCCGAAACCATCCCGGTTCACGCTAAGGCGGCGGGTCTCTACATGATCTGCACCATTTCCAAGCACAAGGCCGAGGCCAAGGGCTGCTCGGACGCGCTGTTCATGGATTACAACGGCTATGTGGCCGAGGCGACCGGTGCCAACGTGTTTTTCGTCAAGGATGGCGAGGTACATACTCCGTTGGCCGATTGCTTCCTGAACGGCATCACCCGTCAGACCGTGATCCAGATGCTGAAAGACAAGGGCATCAACGTGATTGAACGTCGTATCAAGCCCGAAGAAATGGCTGATTTCGAGCAATGCTGGCTGACCGGCACAGCGGCCGAGGTCACTCCGGTGGGGCAAATCGGCGACTACACTTTCGAAGTCGGAGATCTGACCCGCGAGATCGCTGCAGATTATGAGGCGCTGGTTCGCGCCTGATCTGACCAGAAACGCACAGTTTTGAACCCCCGCGTTTCGTGGGGGTTTTTCTTTGCCTGCCGTTCAAGTTCTTGTGCAGATCGTTCAACGGGCTGGACGGCAGCGCAGGCAGCGATAGGTTACGCCCATGTTGGACCTGCTCAGCGATATCCTCACCCGCCTGTCCTTGCGGGGGACATTCTACTTCCGCACGTCATTCACGCCGCCTTTCGGTATCCAGGTCCCTGCCTATCAAAATGTCGCCCGGTTCCACTTTGTTCAGCGCGGCGAATTGAAGGTTTACGTCTCTAACACAGGGGAAACGCTGCGGCTCAAGCAAGGCGATTTGATCCTGATCCCGCACGGGGCCGCGCACGCGCTGCTGTGCAATGAGATCAAGCCACTGGACGCGTTGCCATTAGAGCAGGTTCTGGAGGAGGCCGGTTATCAGGGCGATGGCGTCCTGATTTACGGGGGCGAGGATAAAAGCCGCGATACTCAGCTGGTGTGCGGCCATTTCTCATTCACTGGTCCGCCGGGACGAAGGGGCGCAGGTCATATGCTGATCGACCGCTTGCCGTCGTACATTCTGATCGAAAACTACGGCGAAGAGGCCGGTGCCTGGATCGAAGCGACCCTGCGCATGATCGGGTCCGAGATCAACGGTGCCCGTATCGGGGGCGACCTGATCGCCCTGAAACTGTCCGAAGTGCTATTTGCGCAAGCTATACGCGCCCATCTGGAATACCAAAGCCCCAGCGATACCGCCTTGGCCGGGTTCGCTGATCCGCGCATCTCGCGGGCGCTGACCGCCTTTCATCAGGCCCCCGCACAGGAATGGAGTGTCGAGTCACTGGCGCGTGAGGCCGGGATGTCACGTACCGCCTTCGCGCAGTTGTTTGCCGAGAAGATGAACGCGACCCCCATGCAATATCTGACGGATTGGCGCATGCAGATCGCCTGTCACGGCCTGACTGAGAATCGCTGGAACGTGGCGGATGCGGCGGCCGAGGTTGGCTATGCGTCAGAAGCGGCCTTTTCCCGCGTGTTCAAGAAACAGATTGGCCTGTCTCCGGCAGCTTACCGGTCCATGCACTGATCCGCTGGATCTTCGAACGATCTGCAATGTTTCGCGAACGATCCAGAATTAAACGTCCGACTATCCAATCTTAACTTGGTGCCATGCCAAGTTAGGAAAGGAAAAAACAATGTCTGTCCGTTTTGTTACCCGCACTGTGCATGCTTATCTTGATTATCCGGTTGCTCTGGCGCTGATGGTGTTGCCTTTTGTTTTAGGGCTGGGGCAATCCAACCCAATGGCGTTGTGGCTGTCGGTAGTCACCGGTGTCGCGGCGCTTGTTCTGACCGTGCTGACCGACCACCATCTCGGCGTCTGGCGGGTTCTGCCCTATAAATTCCACCTGGCGGTTGATTTGCTCGTCGGCGTCACGTTCCTGGCCGCACCTAGCCTGTTTGGTTTTACGGGGCTGGACGCAATTTACTACTGGCTGAATGGTGCGGCGGTGGTTGCTGTGATCTCGCTTAGCGCGTCGGAACAGGGCGCAACCGCCTGAGTGTGAAATACGCCCACTTTTATGTCTGTGAGTCGCTTGTTTTAAGAACAGGCGGCTCATCCGCTCATCAAACGCATCACACCTGATCACACGGCGCTTTTGCTCTTGCAATTCCTGACTAAAATAATCAGATAAAAAGCAGCGCTGGGTATGATACTATCCGGCACCGAATTTCGAGGCGGTTTGCGGGCTTAGCGCGTGACTTGGTGAGAGCCCGCCGCCGCCTCGGAAACGAAACAGACTGGCATGGAAAGAGCTTGGTATGGGCGATCCGCTGGACGAAATCATGGCACGGTACGAGGCCGCAACCGCGTGCGGCTGCTGTTGTGACGACGATTTTTGCGCCTATGTCGACAAGAAAAAACCTGCCACAGATCCCAATTCAACCGACCGTTTACCTGACAGCGCCGCCAGCGAACGCGGGTCTGTCCGTTTTCTCAATGAAAATCGGGCGGTGTAACAGCCCCGAAACGGGGCTGTTTAGACTTTGTTTTTAGAAATCTACGCCGCGCTGGGCTTTGATACCGGCTTGGAACGGGTGCTTTTCTTCGGTCATTTCGGTAACTAGATCGGCATAGTCGCGCAGCGCTTGCGGGGCGTCGCGCCCGGTCAGGAAAACGCTGGTCTTTTCCGATCGTTCGTTCAGACCGCCAATCACCTGATCAACCGACAGGTATTCATAGCGCAGGGCGATGTTGATCTCATCCAGAACCACCAGATCATAATCCCCGCTGGCCATCAGCGCGCGGGCCTTGTCAAAGGCGGCATTAGCGGCTGCGATGTCACGCTCGCGGTCTTGGGTGTCCCAGGTAAAGCCCTCGCCCATCGTGTGCCAGGTGACCAGATCACGTTCTTCGAAGAAACGCCGCTCGCCGGTTTTCCACTTGCCCTTGATGAACTGGACCACGGCGACCTTCTGCCCCCAGCCCAGGGCGCGGATTACCACGCCAAAAGCGGCCGAGGATTTGCCCTTGCCCTTGCCGGTATTGATTAGCACCAGCCCGCGGCCCGGATCGACCGCCTCTGAGACTTTCTTGCGGTGCTGAGCCTGCACCTTTTGCATCTTTTCCTTGTGATCCTGCGCGTCGCTCATGGGGAACCCTCATTTTGTGTCGCGCCACACCCTAGGGGAAGTTTGGCAAAGGTAAAGGTCAGGCTTTGGGATCTGTGACGGCGCGGGCGCGTCCACGTTCCAGACCCAGCTGATGTTCGCGCCAGATCACCACGATATTGCCGGCGATCACTAGTGCCGCACCGATCAACATCACCAGTGTCGGGAGTTCGCTGAACCAGAAATAGCCGATGACTATGGCAAACAACATCGAAGTATAGTCGTAGGGCGCTAACATCGACGCCTGACCAAAGCGATAGGACGAGGTCACCAGAATCTGCGCCACACCGCCGATCAGCCCGGCCAGAATCAACATGGCGGCTTGCTCCCACGTGGGCAGGACCCAGCCCCAGAAAACGGTCAGACCGGACAGCAAGGTCGCGGTCATCGAGAAATAAAACACAATGGCCGCCGGGTGGTCGACCTGCACCAACTGCCGGATGTGAATCTGCACAAAGGCGCGTGCAACAGTCGCCCCTAGAATGCACAGCGCGCCGATAGTGGCGGCGGCCTCCATGTTGTTGCCGCCCAGTCGGGGCCAGATCATGATCAGAACACCCAAAAGGCCAATGGCCACGGCGGCGATCCGAATCTTGCGGATGCGCTCGCCCAACATGATCGCGGCCAGAATCAGGGTGAAAATCGGGGTCGCGTAACCAATTGCCGTCGCCTCGGGCAGGGGGATCAGGCCAAGGCCAGTAAAGGTCAGCCCCATCGCTGTGGTCCCCAGTACGCCGCGCCAGAAGTGACCCATGGGTTTGCGAACAATAAAGCCTCGCGCCAATTCTCCGCGTGAGATCAGCCAGATGACGATCACTGGAATGGCGAACAGTGATCGGAAAAACACCATCTCTCCCGGCGGAAAGTGATCAGACTGCGACTTGATCAACCCGGCCATCACGGTGAACAAAAACACCGCGCTCGTTTTCAGAGCGACGGCCAGCAGCGGTCGATGCGATGTTAACGGTTTTGCCATCGGCGCGAACCTGCGCCTTTGTTCGACAAAGATCAACGCGTGGAATCAGGAATTCGTCCAGTCCGCAGGCAGAGACTGGCCGATCTCGTCCGCGAAGTCCTCCAGAAAGCGGATCATCAGCTCGATGCGTTGTCGTGCAAGGGTTTTTCCGCCCTCGGTCAGCATGTCACTGGGCAGGCCCAGCAGCTTTACCTTCCAGTGATCCAGCGAATAGGTCAGATCGTCCAAGGACCGATTTGCGGCAAACGGATCAGCCGGATCGTACAGCGCCCGTCCCAAAGCGCCTGAAACCGAAAAGTTCCGCGCAATGCCAATCGCGCCCAGCGCGTCAAGCCGGTCCGCGTCACGCAGAATGCAGGCCTCGGGTGAGACTGGCGTGATATTGGCAGAGAAGCTGTGTGCCTCAATCGCATGCTGAATTGCGCGAACTTGGTCTGGGCTATAGCCAAGTTTGCTCAGTATAGGCTCTGATTCCTGCGCGGACTGGCGGGATGCCAGATGGCGATCCGGGTCGTCTTTGGAGAGGTTCACCAGATCATGCAGATAGCTGGCGGCCAGCAACACGGGCATGTCGGTCTGATCGTCCGCAATGGCCTGCGCGTTCACCCAAACCCGGTCCAGATGGGCCAGATCATGCGCCGGGTCGGTCTCCATCCGCTGCGCGACGATGGCGCGCAGGCGCGCGCACAGATCAGCCGATCCGTCCACGGTTCTCTCCGATCTGGCCACGGTGCAGCAGCAAGTGGTCGAGGATGACGCAGGCCATCATTGCCTCGCCCACGGGCACAGCACGGATGCCGACGCAAGGATCGTGGCGCCCTTTTGTAATGATCTCGGTTTCCTCACCGGATTTAGTGATGGTTTTGCGGGTGGTCAGGATCGACGAGGTCGGCTTCACCGCAAATCGCACCACAAGATCCTGCCCAGTCGAGATACCGCCCAGAATTCCGCCCGCATGGTTGGAACTGTATTGCGGACCGTCCTGCCCCATGAAAATCTCGTCTGCGTTGGCTTCGCCGGTCAGTTCGGCGGCGGCCATACCTTCACCGATCTCAACACCTTTGACGGCGTTGATCGACATCATCGCAGCGGCCAGATCAGTGTCTAACTTGGCATATACGGGGGCGCCGATGCCGGCAGGGACGCCTCGGGCTACCACTTCAACCACTGCGCCGACCGAATTGCCGGATTTGCGCAGATCATCCAGATAGGTCGCCCAGTCTTCGGCTGCTGCCGCGTCAGGTGTCCAAAACGGGTTCTGTTCTATTTGCGACCAGTCAAAATTGGTGCGGTCAATCTTGCGCGGCCCCATTTGCACCATATAGCCGGTGATCTGCACATTGGGAGCGATCTGTTTGATAGCTTCGCGCGCCAGCCCCCCGGCGGCCACACGCGATGCGGTTTCCCGGGCCGAACTGCGCCCGCCACCGCGGTAATCCCTGATACCGTATTTCTGCCAATAGGTGATATCGGCGTGACCCGGCCGGAACTTGTCCATGATATCGCCGTAGTCTTTTGAGCGTTGATCGGTGTTCTCGATCATCAGTTGCACGGGCGTGCCGGTGGTCTGGCCTTCAAACACGCCGGACAGGATTTTAACCTGATCAGGCTCACGTCGCTGGGTAGTGAATTTGTTCTGCCCTGGTTTGCGCTTGTCCAGCCAGTGCTGGATCATCGCCTCGTCAATCGCAACGCCCGGCGGGCAGCCATCGACGGTGGCACCCAAAGCGGGCCCGTGGCTTTCGCCCCAGGTGGTGACGCGGAAGAGGTGTCCAAAGCTGTTCATCGACATGGGGCATGCTCCTTTGCGCGTCGTGATTAGCGGGCAAGGCCCGCGGCCTCAAGCGGATTTGCGGTTGGGGCCGTTTGACCCCAACCTTGTTCACATCACGCAGCCGCAGCCAACCCGGCGCGGGTCTGTGTGATTTTCAGCGCCGCCTGAGCGGCTTCGCGGCCCTTTTGCACAAAGTGGTCGCGGTAGATGGCATTGTGGTGGTCGGTTTCCTGATACTGGTGCGGGGTCAGCGATACCGATAGGACCGGAATACCTGTGTCCATCCCTGCGCGCATTAGCCCGTCAACCACGGCTTGGGCAACGAAATCGTGTCGATAGATACCGCCATCCACGACGAATGCGGCGCAGGCGACCGCGGCATAACGCCCGGTTTGGGCCAGGTCGCGGGCCAGCAGCGGCATCTCGAACGCGCCCGGGACGTCATAAACGTCGACCTGCTCGGCGGGAATGAGGTCCAGAAACCCATCCAGCGCGCGGTCAACGATATCGGAATGCCAGTTGGCTTTGATAAAAGCATAGCGGGTGTGTGTCATCATGATCTCCTTTCGTAACAGACACGTCACCCAAGGCGATCACGAGCAAACACGCCGTATCACCGGCGTTACTTGCACGTTCTCTTTCATCCGGACTTTAACCGTCGGCTCTGGCCTCTCACCAGATCTGCTGACACCCCGGTCAACGGGGCCGCTCGCGGGCTTACGGGTCTTGGCCCGCATACCGCCGGTGGGGAATTTCGCCCCGCCCTGAGAACGGGATCGACATTGCCAAGGCCCGCGCGGTTCCGCAAGGGTGAAGGTGCTGGCAATTGATGGGTTTTGTTTCAAACCAGCTGCTGTAGGGTTTCTGAAGCCAAGGAGAATGTGAATGAAACTCTATCACAGCCCGATGTCCCCCTATGTGCGTAAGGTTATGGTTTTGCTGCATGAAACCAGCCAACTTGACGATGTCGAGGTGATGACCATTGCCAATACGCCGTTGGATCCGTCCGATTCCCTGCTGGGCAAAGTGCCGTTGACCAGAATCCCCGCCTTGGAGCGGCCCGATGGCCCGACATTGTTCGACAGTCGGGTGATCTGCGCCTTTCTGGACGCACGTGCCAAGGCCGGGATGTACCCCGAGGGTTCCGGGCGCTGGGACGTGCTGACACTGGAAGCGCTGGCAGACGGTATTATGGATTCAGCTTTGGCGGTCGCCTATGAAGAGCGTTTCCGCCCCGAGGATAAGCAGTGGGACCTTTGGAAGGATGCGCAATGGGGCAAGATCGAACGCGCCTGCGCTGCGCTGAACCAACGGTGGATGGCCCATTTGGCGGGTCCACTGGATATGGGCCAGATCGCTGTGGCCTGCGCACTGGGTTATCTGGACCTGCGGCATGATGCGCGTGGCTGGCGTAAGGGCAATGATGCGTTGGCCGCGTGGTACGCGGATTTCAGCGAACGGCCAAGCATGGTTGCCACCCGCCCGCCAGCCTAGGAAACAGGCCCCGCGCCGAGGATGGGGCGGAGCCTTTTGCATTACTGGCTGCTGAAGGTGGCCAGATAGGCAGCAATGTCTTCGGCCCCTTTCTTCAGCTTCACGCTCATGTTCGGGCGTGCGGTTTCGTCATTCAGGTAATCCTGAATAAACCCAATCGGGTCTTGCGAGTAAGCGATGATATTTTCCTCGGTCCACACAAGCCCTTCGTTGCCCGCACGGATCATGTCATCAGTGAACATTCCGATGGGCAGGCGTTCGCTTCCGTAAAGATAATCAGTCTCGGATCCGGCAACACGACCTACCACACCATACAGATTCGGCCCGGTGATGCCGCCTTTGACCAAAATTTCTCCATCTTTGATAATCGCGTGGCAAGAAGAGCAGCGGTTATATAGTTTTTCACCCTTTGCCGGATCGCCAACGGCCACGGCCTGAGACGCGATGGCCAGAAAAAGGGTCAGCGTTGGTGCAAAAAGTTGTGACGCGGGGTTTGACATTGAAAACGTCCTGCAGAGGTTGGAATTTCCTTGCCTTTCGTGGATTCCCGTTAAAAGTGCAATCGAATTCAGACGTATATAACCCGTTATAAAATATACATTTTTAACTCAGTTTTTAATTGGTCACACATTCCGGAAAAGTGGAAAATAGGGTGGCAGAATCTGGTCTGAATCTTGCCCGATGCCCGCTTTCTTGCGTGGCAAAACCCAGTTCTGCATGCCGGTTTAGCCCTCAGTATGCCTCACCCGAATCACATGGGCAGCAGGTTTAGACAGGCGGCTGGTTCCCCCGCTTAAATCCGCCCCCATCTTGAAAAAATACCCCGTCGTTGTGACATGAATGCCCTGTTGAGGCGTCCTGCGCGCCTATGACCGCTGGACGAACCGATTTCTCCCGGCTAGATAGCCGCGATGAGACGCCGCTTTGATGCGGTGCTGATGCATGTTTGCCCGCAATCGCGGGCGCCGGAATCGGAGAAAACCTCGTGTCCCACGCAGAAGACCACGAAGGCACCCGCAGAGATTTCCTCTACTACGTCGCAGGCGGCGCAGGTGTCGTTGCGACGGGTGCAGCCGTATGGCCCCTGATCAACCAAATGAACCCATCGGCAGACGTTCAGGCGCTGTCCTCGATTCGCCAGGACGTCAGCGGTGTCGAGCCGGGCACGCAGCTGACCGTCAAATGGCTGGGCAAGCCTGTATTTATCCGTCACCGTACCGGTGCTGAGATCCAAGAGGCTCAGGAACAGGACGCCGAAGGCGTAGATGCACTGCCTGATCCGCTGGCGCGCAACTTCAACCTGCCCGCCGATGCGCCCGCAACGGATGCCAACCGCGTGATGCCGTCGCCCGAAGGTGAAGCGCCCGGCGCATGGATTGTTCAGATGGGCGTTTGCACCCACCTGGGCTGTGTCCCTCTGGGCGATGCGGGTGATTTCGGTGGCTGGTTCTGCCCCTGCCACGGTTCGCACTATGACCTTGCCGGTCGTATCCGCAAAGGCCCCGCGCCTGAAAACCTGCCCGTTCCGCCCGTTGAATGGGTGGATGCGACAACCATCAAGCTCGGCTAAGGGAGACCCAGATGTCCGGAATTCCCCACGATCATTACGAGCCGAAGACAAATGGCGAGAAGTGGCTGAACAGCCGTCTGCCGATCGTCGGCCTGCTGTATGACACCCTTATGATCCCAACGCCCAAGAACCTGAACTGGTGGTGGATCTGGGGCATCGTCCTGGCGTTCTGCCTGGCGCTGCAAATTGTCACCGGTATCGTTCTGGTGATGCACTACACCCCGCATGTCGATCTGGCCTTTGCCAGCATCGAACACATCATGCGCAATGTGAATGGCGGCTATATGCTGCGCTACCTACACATGAATGGCGCATCGCTGTTCTTTGTTGCGGTATACATCCACATCTTCCGTGGCCTGTTCTACGGCTCGTACAAAGCCCCGCGTGAGATCACGTGGATCATTGGGATGCTGATTTACCTGATGATGATGGGCACCGCCTTCATGGGCTACGTTCTGCCTTGGGGTCAGATGTCCTTCTGGGGTGCGACCGTGATCACTGGCCTGTTTGGCGCGATCCCGTTCGTGGGTGATGCGATCCAGACCTGGCTGCTGGGCGGACCCGCGGTGGACAATGCCACGCTGAACCGCTTCTTCTCGCTGCACTACCTGCTGCCGTTCGTGATTGCAGCGCTGGTCATCGTGCACATCTGGGCCTTCCACACCACCGGCAACAACAACCCCACAGGTGTTGAGGTTCGTCGCGGTTCGAAAGCCGAAGCCGAGAAAGACACGCTGCCGTTCTGGCCGTACTTCGTGATCAAAGATCTGTTCGCACTGGCTGTGATCCTGGTTGTGTTCTGGGCGGTCGTCGGTTTCATGCCGAACTATCTGGGCCACCCGGACAACTATATCGAAGCCAACCCGCTGGTGACGCCTGCGCACATCGTGCCCGAATGGTACTTCCTGCCGTTCTACGCGATCCTGCGTGCCTTCACTGGTGAGGTCTGGGTCGTGCAGTTCGCCAGCTTCATCACCGGCGGCATTGTTGACGCCAAATTCTTTGGTGTGATCGCGATGTTCGGTGCGATTCTGGCCATGGCGCTGGCGCCCTGGCTGGACACGTCGACTGTGCGTTCGGGCAAATACCGCCCGCTGTTCAAATGGTGGTTCTACCTGCTGATCATCGATTTCTTTGCCCTGATGTGGCTGGGTGCGATGCCCGCGGAAGAGCCCTATGCGACCTTCTCGCTGATCGCGTCCGCCTACTGGTTCGCCTATTTCTTCGTGATCCTGCCGATCCTTGGCGTGATCGAGAAACCTCTGGCCCAGCCCGAGACCATCGAAGAAGACTTCAACGCGCATTATGGCAAGGCTGACGCCGACGCCACGCCGGCCGAGTAAGAAGAGGGACCGGAAACATGTTCAAGAAACTTGCAATCGGTGCCGCGTTTGCTCTCGCCCTTGCTCCTGCTGCGTCCTACGCGGCAGGCGGCGGCGAACAGCATATCGAGGACTTCCACTTCTCGTTCGAGGGGCCGTTTGGCACCTGGGATCAGAACCAGCTGCAGCGCGGTCTTCAAGTCTATACCGAGGTTTGCGCGGCTTGCCACGGCCTGAGATACGTGCCCCTGCGCGACCTTGAAGCGCTGGGCTATTCGGAAGAAGAAGTCATCGCCTATGCGGCGGGCAACTTCGAAGTGTTCGACCCCGAGCTGGACGATTTCCGTCCGGCCATTCCGACCGATCACTTCCCGGCAAATGACGGCGTTGGCGCACCGGACCTGAGCCTGATGGCCAAGGCCCGTGCGGGCTTCCACGGTCCTTACGGTCTGGGCATCAACCAGTTCTTCAAAGGCATGGGTGGCGCGGAATACATCGCCTCGCTGCTGGATGGCTATACCGGCCATGAAAAAGAAGAGGCCGGCACGATCCTGTACGAAAACACCGCTTTCCCAGGCGGCTGGATTTCGATGGCACCGCCCCTGGCCGAAGATCAGGTGGAATTCGCTGATGGTCACCCGGCCACGGTCGAAGCCTTGTCCGAAGACATCGCGGCCTTCCTGATGTGGACAGCCGAGCCGAAGATGATGGAGCGTAAGTACTCCGGCTTCGTCGGTGTGATCTTCCTGTCGCTGTTGTCGGTGCTGTTGTACCTGGTCAACAAACGCCTGTGGGCAGGCGTGAAAGGCAAGAAGTCCGTCTGATCGGATTTTGCTTCTGAATGTTACGAGGCCCGGTGTTCGACACCGGGCCTTTTTTGTTCGGCAGGCTGCCGGTGTTATACTCGCCTCGTCCTTTGTTGTTTCTGGGGCAGCACATTTTCAGCGCATTACATTTGGGAGAACGAATTATGGACACGCAGAGCAATGTCGAAAAGATGCGGAAAGCCTTTGCAGAATGGAACGATTGCAAGGCGTCAGATATCGGTATGTGGGAAAAATACACGACCGAGGATCTGTGCATGCGTTCGCTGGGCCGGGGCCAATACGGGCTGGATTTTAGCTGTGGGCGCGATGGTCGGGCCGAGATGCAGGAATATCTGGAAGATCTGACTGCCGCATTCGAGATGCAGCATTGGACCCTGAAAGACACCATTGCACAGGATGACCGTGTTGTCGGCATCGGCGCCTGTGCCTGGACGCATAAAGGCACTGGCAAGACGGTAGAGACGCCGATTTTGATCATTTGCCGGTTTCGCGACGGGCTGGTCTGTGAATACGAGGAATTCTATGACACCGCAGCGGTGTCTGCGGTCACCACCTAAGCAGCTTTACCTCAGGCAGTCAGCTGTGTGTCTGAGCGCCCTAGCACTTTGGCCGTCACGATCTGTCCTTCGGTATGCGGGGTGTTGAACGCGACCTCGGTGAACTGCTCGGTGCGGCCCATATGCGGGTTTTCCATCAGGATGTGATGGGTCTTGCCGATCTGTTCGTTCAGGTGCTTTGCGACCTGTGCTTCACCCGCCGCGCGCAGCCGGGCGGCACGGTCCTTGATGATGTTGCCGTTGATCTGCTGCGGTATCCGAGCCGCTGGGGTGCCGTCGCGCTTGGAATAGGGAAAGACGTGCAGCCAAGTCAGATCACAGTCAGTGACCAGTTTCAGAGAATTCTCGAAATGCGCCTCGGTCTCAGTCGGGAAGCCAGCGATGATGTCGGCACCAAAGGTCATCTCAGGCCGCAGCTTGCGGGCCTCTTCAGTAAAGCGGATGGCATCGTCACGCAAATGGCGGCGCTTCATCCGTTTCAGGATCAGGTCATCCCCGTGCTGTAGCGACAGGTGCAGATGCGGCATCAGGCGTGGTTCGGTTGCGATGGCCTGCATCAGGTTCTCGTCCACTTCGATCGAGTCGATGGAACTGATCCTCAGCCGCGGCAGGTCAGGCACCAGTTTCAGGATGCGCATGACCAAATCGCCCAGCTTGGGCTCTGCGGGCAGGTCAGCGCCCCAAGAGGTCAGGTCAACGCCGGTCAGTACAACCTCGTTATAGCCCCGGTCCACCAGCCGCTTGATCTGATCCACCACCACGCCCGCAGGGACGCTGCGCGAGTTGCCGCGGCCATAAGGAATGATGCAGAAGGTGCAGCGATGGTCACAGCCATTCTGGACCTGCACATAAGCGCGCGAGCGGGTGCCGAACCCATCAATCAGATGTCCCGCCGTCTCAGTCACCGACATGATGTCATCGACCTGCACAGCCTCAGTCTCACCGATGAAATCCGCGGCCATGCCTTTCCAGGTGTCGGGCTGCATCTTTTCGGTGTTGCCAATCACCGCATCGACCTCCTCCATCCGGGAAAAGGTCTCGGGTTCGGTCTGCGCAGCACATCCAGTCACGATCAGCCGTGCGTCGGGGTTCTCCCGCCGCAGTTTGCGAATCTCTTGCCGGGCCTTGCGTACGGCCTCAGCCGTCACAGCGCAGGTATTCACCACCACCGCGTCGGTCAGACCGGCCTGCTGCGACAGTTCTTTCATCGCCTCAGTCTCATAGGCGTTCAGGCGACAGCCTAGCGTGGTGAATTTGGGGGCGCTCATCCCAGTGACCCCAGGAATTCCGATGTCAGAGTGCCCGAAAAGACATGACAGGTGGGGCCGGTCATCCAGACGCCATCTTCGCGCCAGTCGACCCAAATGGTGCCACCGTCCAGATCAATCTGCACCTTGCGCCCGGTCAAGCCAAGACGGGCAGCAGCCACAGCCGTCGCGCAGGAGGACGAGCCAGAAGCCAACGTGATTCCCACGCCCCGCTCCCAAACACGCATGCGGATGTGGTCCGGTCCGATGACTTGCGCCACCTGCACATTGGTGCGCTCAGGGTACAGCGGGTGATACTCGTACCGCGCGCCAAATTCTTCCAGGGGAATCGCCTCGGCGTTTTCGACAAAGAACGTGCAATGGGGATTGCCCATACCGGTCGCGGTCGGAGTACCCTCGATCGGCAATTCCAGTGTATCAACCTCTTCGGCCAACGGAATCTCGTGCCAGTTCAGCTGCGGTTGCCCCATGTTCACCGAGGTCATGCCGTCCCCGGCATCGCAGGCAAAAAGCGTGCCGCGTTCGGTGGTCAGCGTCAGTTCCGATTTGCCGCTTTCTTCCATCAGGAAACGGGCGATACAGCGCGTTGCGTTCCCGCATGCCGCTGAGGTCGACCCGTCGGCGTTATAAAACACCAGATGCGCATCTGCGTTACCGTTTTCTATCACGGCCAGCTGGTCGAAACCCACGCCGAACTGTCGGTGCCCGATTCCCCTAGCAAGCGCAGGCGAAATCTCAACACTTTGCGCGCGCGCATCTACAATGACAAAGTCATTGCCAAGCCCGTGCATCTTCATGAAGGGCAAACCAGAGGTCATCATTCGTTGCATGGCCGGCATATAACCACGCGTTTGAAAGGAATCCACCCTGCGATGCAGATTCCTGAAAAAAGGGGTTGACCCCCCCGCGTCACCTCCCTAATTAGGCCGCCTATCGGGACGCCGGAAACAAGTTAAGTGACGGTGAAACGAGGTGCAAAATAAGGGCTTGAACCCAGTCGGGAAAATACCTTAGAGAGCGCCACGGATCGAACAGATCCAACAAAAGAGTGGGCCGTTAGCTCAGTTGGTAGAGCAACTGACTTTTAATCAGTGGGTCGCAGGTTCGAATCCTGCACGGCTCACCACTTTTTCAATAAAAGCAAGATTTGTCGTGGAGCAGAAGCTGACGTTACCACGAGGTTTGTTTGCACCCCTTCCCCGATAGCTATTCACGTGTGAGCGTGCTTGCGAACGAGAAATTTAAGCCGATCAGACCTGAAGTGGGCGCAGGTCCGACATGTAAGTCTGTTCGTGCCAGTGAGTGGACTGCGCGATGACACATAGGACTGCCCGCAACTGCCCCAGTGACATCAACTAGAGCAGCACGCTGTTGCCCTTGACTCGGCAATAGGTTTGAACGAGTCAAATCTCGCACTTTATCACAAAGATGTCCGCAACCCTTTCGCGCCCCAGCGGTCTTGGATAAGACGGACATAGCGCTGTCAGAACCTCTGCCTGCGTGAAACAATTGGGAGCGTATTCATGAAGTTTCGCCCTTTGGCCCTTGCTGCCATCGTTAGCACGCTGCCCTTTGCGGCTCAGGCCCAAACTGCGAAGGATGCGCCGGGGTTGGTGGTCGAGCTGAACGCGACTGAAGATGTCGAAGGCGCCTGCCGTTTGACCTTTCTGGTCGAAAACGAAACTGCAACGGCGATAGACACTGCCAATTATCAGGTGGTGATTTTCGATGCCGCTGGTGTGTTCGAACGCTTTACCCTTTTTGGATTTCGGGACCTGCCAGCGGAACGCCCCCGCGTGCGTCAGTTTGATGTACGCGACATCACCTGTGAAAATCTTGGGCGGGTTCTGATCAATGGGCTAAGCGGCTGTACCGTCGACGGTGCTGACAGCGAAATCTGCGACAAGACACCAACCTTGCGCAGCCGTACTGAAGTGGAGCTTTTGGGATGAGTATTCTTGACGCCCTGCGCGAAATTCTGGCCCTGGGCGGGCCGGTTGTGGCCGTCCTGATCGCCATGTCCGTGGTGACGCTGGCGGTGACGCTTTACAAGCTTTGGCAATTCGCCGCCTCGGGCGTTGGTCGGCACCGGGTGCTGTCGCAGGCGCTGGACGCTTGGGATGCCGGTGACAAGCAAGCCGCCCGCGCGCGACTGGCCAAAAGCAACAGCTATCTTGCGCCGCTGGTCGGCGTGGCGATGGATGCGCCGGACGCACCCGGTCTGGATCAACGGTTGGATGCCGAGGCGGGGCTGGCGCTGGCCGGGCTTGAACGTGGTTTCCGTCTTCTGGACACGGTGGCGCAGCTGGCGCCGCTGTTGGGTCTGTTTGGTACGGTTCTGGGCATGATCGAAGCGTTCCGCAGTCTGCAAACCGCCGGGTCCTCGGTTGATCCGTCGCTGTTGGCGGGTGGTATCTGGGTGGCGCTGGTGACCACTGCGGTGGGCCTGGCGGTGGCGATGCCGACCTCGATGGTGCTGTCGTGGTTCGAAAGCCGCACCGCACGGGAACGGGTGTTCGCCGATAAGGCGCTGCGCACCGTACTGGTACCGGGGCAGGCCATCCCGCTGGCCGAGGACGCACAGAGCATGGCGGCCACGCCCGGACATGCGTAACCTCGCACCCTTTGTCAGGCGACCACTGGCGATGACACCGCTCATCGATGTGATCTTTCTGTTGCTGCTGTTTTTCATGCTGACCTCGACCTTTTCCAAATATGGCGAGATCGAGCTGAGCGCTGCCACAGCGGGCAACCCGACCGCGGACACACCTCAAGATCGCGCCTTTGTGCAGCTGGGAGAAGAAAGGCTGGTTCTGAACGGTACTCCGGTCACGCTTGCGGACCTGACCACACAGGTGACGACCGCGCAGGTGCTGGTCAGTTTGGACCCTGACACGACGGCGCAGCGGCTGGTGGACCTGCTGGTTTTGCTGCGCGGGCGCGAGGGCCTCAGCGTTCTGGTGCTGGAATGATCCGTCCTGGCCGCCCCCGCCGCAAACGCGACTCGACCATTGCGCTGATCAATGTCGTGTTCCTGATGCTGATCTTCTTTCTGATCGCGGGAACGGTGGCCACGCCGCTGGACCCTGATCTGAATCTGGTCGACACGTCCGAGTTGGAAGGCCGCGAACCGCCCGATGCGCTGGTGTTGCACCGGGACGGAACGCTCAGCTTTCGCGGCGCGCCGATGGACCCCGAAACCTATATGACAGGGCGCGACCCCGGACCGGTACGTATCGTCCCGGATCGCGAGGCGCCGGGCGCTCGGCTGATGGAAGTGACGGCTGAACTGCGGCGACTGGGCGCCGTATCCGTGTTTGTCGTGACCGAAAAGGCGCTGGAATGATCCGGGGGTCGGTGGTCATTGCGGTTCTGGCCGCGCTTCTGTCGCTGCTGCTGCATCTGACGGGGCTAAGCCTGACCGCACCCAGACTGACCGGACAATCAGGTGACACTGATACACCCGACAGGGTTGAACTGGGCAACAGTTTCGAAGATCTGGTTGAAGCCGTCGCTGAACCTGTTGAACCCGAACCGGAGGAAACGCCTGAACCTCCGGTCGAAGACCCGCCCGAACCTGCCGAGATTCCAACCAGCGAAGTGCATGTGGCCTCGGACGATCCCCAACAAACCTTTGCGCCCGATACGGGCACCTCAGAAGTGTTGCAGCCCGTTTCCCCCGAACCGGTCGAGTCAGAAGCCCCCGAACCCCAAGAGACCACGGATGGCGACCAGAGCGCCAGTGACGAGGTGGAAGAAACTCCGGACGTAGAAACTGCCGAGGTTGTCGAAGCCCCAGAAAGCAACCCCGAGGTGACCGAGCCGATTACTGAGGCCGCGGCACCTGAACCGGTTGAGGCCGAGCAGCTTGCCGCGCTGCCGGACCCGTCGGAAGACGTATTGCCATCAGTTGCGCCGGATATCCCCACCGAAAGCGAGGCGGTCGAGCCCGATATTCCCGCCGCCCAAGCCGAATCCGCACCGCAGGCAGAGGAAAGCAGCGAAGGATCAGAGCTGGCTGTGGCCTCTTCGATCCGCCCACAACTGCCGGATCGTCGCCCACAGTCTGAACCGCGGGACGTGTTGCGTAGCGTGCGGGATTTCAGCAACCTTCGGTATCCATCGCGCGAAATTGAATCCCCCCTGACCACATACGCACGCCGAGGTGTCGACAGGTTTACATCGGGCAATAGCGGCAGGCGCTCAGGCGGGCGTGGGCCCGGAAATTCTGACCGGACGAATTATGCTGGAGAGGTTCTGGTTCACCTGAACCGCGCGCCGATCGTCTATACAGCAGCGCGGGGCTTTGCGAGGGTGTTTTTCGTGATCAAGCCGGACGGAACCCTGGATTATGTCGAAGTGGTGGATACCAACGGCACACCGGATCTTGAACGGGCAGCCAAGGCACAGGTGGCAGCGGCCTCACCCTTTCCGAAACCGCCCGGAGGTGTCAGCCGGTCGCTGTCTTTTGTCTATTACGGCAACTGATCTGCCGAAGAGCTTGGCAGGCTGAGCAGGTATATTCGAAAGCGTTGGATTTTGCCGATCAGCGTGGCCGTAAGGCGTTGGCATGAGTATCGAAAACACCATTTACGGCTATTGGGCCAGTCTCTTTAAATTAAAGAGGTCGCGGCCTTTTTCTGCGATCAACTTTTTGTAACGGCTTCTGGAAGCTATGCTAATTATCTAAAAATAAATAATAAAAATTAGTTTATCTGATTTCACCTGTGCAAAGTTGCAACGCAAGCCGAGGGCAAGACGTTCGAATGTCCGCGGGCCCTGTTGAGCATGCCCGCGATTTGTTCGACTAGGCGCTCAGCCACACTTTGTAGCCAAACTCCTCTCACTCTCATGGACTTATCATGAAACAACTTCTTTTTGCGTCGACCGCAACAATTGCAACCGCAGGCATCGCAGCGGCCGAATCCGGCATCAACCTCAGCGGCTATGGCCGTTTTGGTATTGGTTACCTTGAGGACCGTCAGAACACGACACTGACCACCACCACAGCCAATGGTACGGTAAACCAATTCACGGCAGATTCTGACGAGGCCATCCTGATCTCACGTTTCCGTCTGAATATTGACGGCTTCACGGAAACTGACGGTGGCGTTCGGTTTGAAGGTCGTGTTCGTCTGCAGGCCGACGAAGACTCCGACACTGGTGAAGCCAACAACGCCGGTCTGAACGGCGCGCGGTTCTCTGTTATCTATGGTGGCTTACGTGTTGACGCCGGCAACGTGGCCGGTTCATTCGACAACCTGGATGACTATTTCGGCACCGAGCCCGGCCTGGAAGAGTTTCTGGGTCAGTATTCGGGCGTGAACTACTCGTTCCTCGAGTATGAATCGACCGGTTCGGGCGACAATGCCGTGTTCTTCCAGTACACCGTTGGTGATTTTGTTGTTTCGGCGTCCTACGACCAGAACACCATCTTTGCAAACAATGGCACTGGCGCAACCACGGACCGTGACCGCTGGGACGTAAGTGCGGCTTATACTTTCAACAACATCACCGCCTCGCTGGTTTATGGTGAAACCGATGAAGGTGATGGTGTCGAAAAGGAAAGCCTGACCGTCTTCACTTTGGGTGCCGAATTCAATGACTTCTACGGAACGCTGTTCCTGGCGGACGACGATGTGGCCGATGATGATGAAAACGGCACTGCTTACGGTTTCTCGGTCGCCTATAACCTGGGTGCAGCGACCACGTTGCAGCTGGTCTATGGTGACGGATCGGCCGATAATGACACGCGCAACATCGGTGTGGGCGCCATCTATGATCTGGGTGCGGGCGCTACACTGCGTGGTGCCGTTGGCGAAGTTAAAGACGGTGACGACGACGGCCGGATTCAGGCCGACTTTGGTGTCCGGTTCAACTTCTAAAGTGACCTGTTTGACCTAGATTCAAGGGCGGGCCTTTAGGTTCGCCCTTTTTGGTGGCCTACTGTTTTTCAAAGAACAGGATGACCTCGCCCAGCCGCACGCCATATCGCGAAACATAGGCGCGGTTCAGCAGATGATCATCGCTTAGCAGCCACATCCAGTCGTCAAAATTGACCCGCATGGTGCCGTCTTTGATCGGCAGATCGATCTTGTATGTCCAGTTGAAGGTATCACCACGCTCGACCCCGCTGGCAGCGCCCAGAACGCCAGGCGCAGTTCCGGTCCAGGTGTCCTGACCGGTTTTGATTAGGGTCCAGATGCGTTGTTCGGTGGCGCCGTCGTCATAGACGAAATCCTCGATCAGGGTCAGGGTTTCACCATCCCAAGTGCCTTGGATATCCACCGTAAATCGGCGGGGGACATTGCCCAGAACATCCTGAAACTGACCATAGGCGACGGTTTTGCCTTCAAAAAACTCCTCAAGGTTCAACTGCCGGTCGGACAGAAAGCTTTTAGGTACGCGCGGCTTGGCGGAACAGGCGGTCAGCGCGGCAAGCCCCGCGATGGCAAGGGCCGCGATCAGGATGCGGCGGGGCGTCATTGCAAGGTCCTCGTTTCTACCGCGGTGTCATAGCCATTTGAACCGCTGACATGCGCAGCTTTAGCTTCGGGCGCGGGGCGCATGGTGGCGACCAGTTCAGCGACCTTGATGCCGAATTTGCGCATCTCGGACCGGTTCATGATCACACCGTTCTCGGTCAGGTACATCCAATCGGTGACGTCCAGTGTGTGCCCGCCCGCGTCTTGGGGCAGGATGATCCGATAAGTCAGCTTCACGGTCGATCCCGAAATTGTGCCGTGACCCTCACCGACGATATCATCTGCCGTCGCGGTAAACGTGTTGCCCGTGCCCAGCGTCAGATGCCATTTGCGGGCCATCTTCTTGCCGTTGGAATAGGTGAAATACTCGGTCAGCGTGCCGGTGTTGCCATCCCATTTCCCCACCATACGGGCGACAAAGCTGTTCGACATCTTCCCATTGGGGCCATAGATCAGCCCTTCGGACAGGATTTCGCCGTTCAGGACTCCTTTCATTTTAAAGGCAGGCCCGGTGCCGCTGTAATCGGCAGGGGATTGCGAGCGAAAGCTTAGGAACCGGCGCTGAGCTGCGACCAGAACAAGGATGGCAAGCAGTAGGATAGCTACGATAGTCATTTGGCTGAGACCTCAGAAGGCAACGTCAGGAGCAGCCCGAACGCGCCGAGTTTCAGGATGCAGGGCAGCACGGCATAGGCGAGGGTGAGCGTCCGCAACGCCTCGGCCGAGTTTGCCTGTCCTGGGGTGAACCCGCTGCGTTCCAGCAGCGGCAGAGTGAAAAAGGCAGCGAGCGCGAGGCCCAGCTTGCCAGCGAATGACCAGATGCCAAATGCGGCGGATGCGTTCAGCCCCGCCCGCGTCAGCGCGACTGAGAACATCGCGGGTAGCACCACCATATCCGCCCCCAGTGCCGCGCCCGAAGCCAGGCAGATTGCGGCGAACCCGGTCAGATTACCGGCGGACAACAAAGCTGCGCCAACAAATCCCGCGATCGACAGGGGCATGGCGATGATCAGTGTTCGTTTCGGGCCAATCCGATTAGCCAGCTTTGCCCAAAGCGGAACGCTGGCCCCGGCGCTGAGGAAGAACAGGATCAGCAGTGGTCCGGCTTTTCCCGGCAATTGCAGGCGATCTTCGACAAAGAACAAAAACAGGGTCGAAGTGATGGCAACTGGCAGGCTGTTGACCAGCGCCAGCAGCAGCAAGCGCAGCGCACCAGCTTGTGCGAGCCCATTGAACGACAGGCCGTCGCCAGTAATCGGGGGTCGGCGCCAGATTGGGATCGTCAGGGTCAGGGTGAAGATCGCGATCAGGCCCAGAAACAGGCCAAAGGCGGGATAGCCCTGCGCGCTGGCTCCGAATCCTACGAAGAAGGCTGGGGCGCTGGCTGCAAGGATGACGCCTGTCAACTGCCCGCCTTCGCGCCATGCGGCCAATCTTATCAACTCTTTCGGCTCTGGCTGTATGGCAAGCGTCGCGCTGCGACCGTAAAGCAGGATGGTGCCTAAGCTGTAGGCTGAGAATAGTAGAATTAAAACAGAGACTAATAAGGCAATATTTGTTCCTGGCGGCAGTCCAAACAGCATTGGAAACCCGATCGCCAAACCAATCGCAGCGGTCGCAGCAAACAGCAGTTGCGCGTTTGGCCAGCGGTCTATGGCCCAACCAATCAGCGGATCCTGCACCAGATCGATTAACCGGATCACCAGCAGAACGGTGCCGATCACACCCAACCCGATACCAAGATTGACGGCAGCAAATCGCGGCAGATGGATATATAGCGGTATCCCCGCCGCAGCGAGCATCAGCGCATACAGACTGACACGCGGGTACAGCATCATCCGCCCTTCAATTGTCGGGTGAAACTGCCCGATCGGGTGTTGTCGCCCAGAAAAATGGACATAAAGGCGCTTTTGGCGCCGGGATAGGACAGGGTACAGGTCTTTTGGCCGTTTCGCCAAAATCCAACTTTGTTCGGGCCTTCCGAAATTGCAGTATAGTTGTCGCCCTTGCTAACCGCCTGAAAACACTTCTGTAACTGGGCCTGCGTCGGGGCAGGGTTTCCTTGTCGAGCCATCTCATCCAACGTCGATTCAACCAGTGCTTTCTGTTTCAGGGATTTGCGATAGGTCAGCTGCAATGCAAAGTCCTGCGTCCAATTGAGCGTGCTGCCTTGCGGCGTATACAGCTTGGCTTCGTAGATTGGCATGCCCAAAAACCGGAAGGTTGCGCTGCCTCTGAGTTGCGCATCAGTCAGCGTCTGGGTGATCGGTGACGCGGCCAACCCGCCCGGGGCCAGCACGATCACAGAAAACAGTGCAGCGCGGCAGGTATCAGAGATCAGCCGATGCAGGGATGGCCGGGTCTTGTGCAGGAATGCCATTGTCAGCTCCGAGTGTGTGCGGGGTGCCGTTAAGGCGCTCAACAACATGCATCGCGCTGGCAATCCCGTCTTCGTGAAAGCCATGCCGGTTGTAAGCCCCGGCAAACCAGGTTCGGTTCTGTCCCTGCATCTCGCGGATTTTTCCCTGAGCTTTCAGGGCCGCTTTGTCGAACACCGGATGGGCAAACTCGACCTTGTCATAGATTTTACCCGCGGGAATTTCCGAAGATGCGTTCAGCGTCACAAACAGCGGATCGCTGTCTGGAATATTCTGCAGTCGGTTCATCCAGTAAGTCACGCCAACATTCCCCGCTTGCGAACGGTAGGTCCAGCTGGACCAGCACGCGCGGCGGCGCGGCATCTGGCTTGGGTCACAGTGCAGGATAGCCGTGTTCGGTTGGTAGCGAATAGAGCCTAACGCAGCTCTTTCCGCATCTGTTGCGGTCTCGCCCAGAATGGCAAGGGACTGATCGGAATGGGTGGCCAATATGATTTCGTCGAACAGATCAACCTGACCCTGGCTGTGGACAGTCACACCGGCATCGCCGCGTTGAATATGCTCAACCGGGCAGGCCAGACGGATTTCACACCCGCGCTCACGTAACGCGGCATCGATGCGGCGGACATATTCGATGCTGCCGCCCTTGACAGTGTACCATTGATGCTGATTGGCGCGACCACTGGCCAGCAGGGCATGGTTGCGGAAGAATTGTACCAGCGAGCGGGCCGGGAACTGATCCACAAACTCCACCGGAGTGGACCAGATCGCGCCGCACATCGGCATCAGGTAATTGTGGCGGAACCAATGACCCAGACGCAGCTGATCGACCAGCTCTCCGATCGTGGTGTCATCGTCACGTGCGGCTTCGGGGGCTTCTTTGCCAAAGCGCAGGATGTCCGCGATCATCTTATAATAAGCAGGTCGTGCGAGGTTGCGTTTCTGCGCCGTCAGGGTGCGCAGGTTGTTCAGACCGTATTCAATGCGGCCGTTGTCGATGGTGGCACCAAAGCTCATCTCGGATTTGATGACGGGCACGTTCAGCTCATCGAACAGGCGCGTCAGATAGGGGTAGGTGGCATAATTGAAGACGATGAAACCGGTATCGACAGGTTGGTCGCCGTTTTTGCCTGCCATGACGGTTCGGGCATGGCCGCCCAGCCGGGATTCGGCCTCGAACACTGTCACATCGTTGTTTTTTGACAAATAGTAAGCGGCCGACAGACCTGAGATACCTGCACCTACTACCGCGATTTTCTTGCGTACGCCTCGGGTTTCGTCGAACATGCCATCCTCTTTGTGCGACATTTTACAATAGGATACGCAGGAAATGCCGGGGTGGATCAATCGGATTAGAAGTTTTTCGCAAAAGCACTATTTTGTGACGCCTGGAGTTTGATCCAGTGCGTCGCTCTGGCCGTAAAATCATAGACACAACTGTATTGGCCAGGGCATGAGCAGCTTTGAAGGAAAAACCTATTGGATCGTTGGCGCCAGCGAAGGGCTGGGCCGGGCTTTGGCCGAGGCGCTGAGCCGTCAGGGCGCACATCTGATCCTGTCTGCCCGCAATACCGAGCGTCTGACCGAGATTTGCTCTGCCCTGCCAAATGCGCAAGCTGTTCCGTGCGACGTGACAGATCTGGACGCTGTACGTCGTGCCGCGGTCGAGGCCGGAGAGGTGGACGGGTTGGTCTATAACGCCGGAGCTTATGAACCGATGCGCTCTGCCGATTGGAATTCCGAGGCCGTGCTGGCGATGACGGATGTGAATTACACGGGTGCCCTGCGGGTTCTGGGTGAGGTTGTACGCAGGTTCGTACGCAGGGGGCGCGGGGATATCACGCTGATTGGGTCTTTGTCGGGGTATCGGGGTTTGCCTGCAGCGGTGGGGTATGCGGCCAGCAAGGCAGCACTTGTTTCGTTGGCCGAGACCATGCGGTTCGACCTGGCGGGCACAGGGGTGACGGTGCGCATCGTCAATCCGGGCTTTATCAAGACCCGCCTGACCGAGAAGAACACTTTCAAGATGCCGATGCTGATGACGCCCGAGGAGGCGGCAGATCGTGTGGTCAAAGCGATGTCACGTCGCCGATTCCGTACGGATTTTCCAGCACCATTTTCCTGGCTGGTGCGTCTGATCGACTATCTGCCTGATTGGCTGGTTTATCGTGGAAAATAGACTCTAACAAAACTGTCCTTGGCAAAACCATCCTGCCGACATGGTACCGCCATGGCCATAAAACAGCCACAGCCGCTCGCCCTGTTCGGTCACCACCACCCAGTAATCGCGCACGCCGCTGCGCCAGTTGGGATCGTCCAGCCACCATTCCGGCGCAATGCGTTCCGGGCCCGTGGCTTGTGCCAGTTGCCAGTCGCGCCCACGCCAGCGAAAGGCGCTGGGCACGTCCGGGGTTTCCGGCGCCATCACCGGTTCGGGTTGCCACATCTGCAAGGGGCGGGGACGCGGAGGGGCAGGCCAGTCATGCGCCGGTTCCGACCAGGCTGCGGCCAGCGTCTGCGCCGTCTTCTCGGGGATATGTGAGGCCGCCGGGTGCCGCCGCGTGATCGCCTCCAGCCCCACGCGTGCGCCCAGCTTGCCGATCAGATCATCGACGCCCGTGTTGCCCTCAAGCCGATCCCGCACGGCGCGGCGGGCCTCGGCATGGCCCGCCATGGTGCGGGCGTGGATAGGCTCGGTCTGGACTGCCACAAGCCGCAGCATGTCGATGCCATAACCCGCATCAATCTTGTCGACTTTCATCTCTAACAAAGGGCGAATACGATATTTGTCAAAGGTCGGACGGGCGAGACCGACTTCGACAATCTCAGCGGCCTGATCGGCGCGATGTGCCTCAAGCCGCAGGGTGCGAACGCCGCGGCCTTTCTCCTCCAGTTTTGCACAAAGCGTGGGCAGTATCCGATCAATGGCGGCCATGACGTCTTCGATCAGACCGATTGGGTTGGGCAGGGTCATCCGCACCGCAAAGCGATGGGGCGGACGGGCGGGCGAGACCGGTTCGGGCGCGCTGCCCATGGCCTGATCCAACCGCAGCACCAGACCCCGCCCGAACCGCCGCGCCAAACTGGCACGCGGCTGGCCCAACAGATCGCCGATCCGGCGCAGGCCCAGCCGGTTCAACTGCGCCACGGTCTGATCCTCCAACCGCAGCGCCGCGATGGGCAGGGGGCTGAGCGCGCCATAGGATTGTCCCGGCGCTGCAATCCGCGCGCCACCACCCAAGGCCATCACCTGCGGCGCGGCGCCACCTTTGGTCCAGTGCCGCCGTTTGGTGGCGCGGGCACGGGTGGCACGGGCCTCTTGGCTGATGGCGTCGCCGTTGCGGTCGGATGTGGCCTCTTGCCCGGCGTATCGCGCCAACGCCCAGGCCGCGCCCAGCGTGTCGGCGATGCCCATCTGTACGCTCAGGCCCATATCGGCGCAGTCGACCTCAAGTACGCTCAGCAACGCCTCTTCGCCGCCGAACAGATGGGCGCAGCCCGACAGGTCGACAATCAGCCCGTCCGGTGATTCTTCGGCTACCCAGGGGCTGAATTTGCCTGCCCAGCGGCGCAAAGCGGTTAGAAACGCGGTCTCGGCGGGGGTATTGCGAGGGCGCATCACAAGGTTGGCGCACATGGCATGGGCATCGCGCACCGGCTGACCCACGCGCAACCCGGCGGCCTGAGCCTGTGCATTCAGCGAGGTGACAACCTGCATGTTCGCCTGCTCGGCCACCACGGCCAAAGGCCCATCCTGCAGGCCCCGCGCAGCGCGGACCAGCCGTTCAGCCCCCAGACGGGGAAACCAGAGTGAGAGTATTCGTCGTTTGGGCATCGGCAGACATCAAAATGTTCCCATTTTGTTCTTACCGTAGAATCATGCCCCGAGTCCACGCCTACCCGCAGGTCAGACGCTGAATGATCCCGGCGTCATTGACGAACACGTTCAACCGGTCGATGCGGTAATCCTGCGTGGCCAAATCATCCGGCCCTAACACACGCGCGCGTTCAGGCAGCTGGCCCTGAATGGTCGAAACCGGCTGACCAATGGAATCGCCAAAGGGTTCACCCTCGCAAAAGGCCAGATCGACCGGTGCGGCTTCGGGTGCAAGGCGGGCGTCTTCCGGTGCGGGTGGCGTTTCGGCGCAAGCGGCCAGCAAGATCAAAATCGGAATAAATCGGCGCATTGGCGTTCCTCTTTGCGGCAATGTCGTTTCTGCAATATCAAATCATTAGCCGATCTGTCACCAAAGCGCAGTTGAAAACCCTCTGCGATTGACGCAGGGTCGGGGCAAAGAAGACAGGGAGACAACGATATGCGTACCCGTGCCGCCGTCGCCGTTCAGGCCGGCAAACCCTTGGAAGTGATGGAAGTAAACCTCGAAGGCCCCAAAGCGGGCGAGGTTCTGGTGGAAATCAAGGCCACCGGCATTTGCCACACCGATGAATTCACCCTGTCGGGTGCTGACCCCGAAGGGCTGTTCCCCGCCATTCTGGGCCACGAAGGCGCGGGCGTGGTGGTCGAGGTCGGCCCGGGAGTGACCAGCCTGAAGCCGGGCGATCACGTAATCCCGCTCTACACCCCGGAATGTCGCGAATGCGAATACTGTCTGCACCCCAAGACTAACCTGTGTCAGGCGATCCGCGAAACCCAAGGTAAGGGCCTCATGCCCGATGGCACCTCGCGCTTTTCGACGCTGGATGGCGATCCGATCCTGCACTACATGGGTTGCTCGACCTTCGCTAACCACACGGTCCTGCCCGAGATTGCGCTGGCCAAGGTGCGTGAGGACGCTCCGTTCGACAAGATCTGTTACATCGGCTGCGGCGTGACGACCGGTATTGGCGCGGTGATCAACACCGCCAAGGTCGAGATTGGCAGCCGCGCCATCGTGTTCGGTCTGGGCGGTATCGGCCTGAATGTGATCCAGGGCCTGCGCCTGGCCGGAGCGGATCAGATCGTCGGCGTTGACCTGAACCCGTCTAAGGTGGAAATGGCCACGAAATTTGGCATGACCGATTTCGTCAACCCGTCCGAAGTTGAGGGCGATCTGGTCCCCTATCTGGTCAACCTGACCAAGGGCGGCGCGGACTATACTTTTGACGCCACCGGCAATGTCGGCGTAATGCGCGCGGCGCTGGAATCGGCGCATAAGGGCTGGGGAGAATCGATCATCATCGGCGTGGCACCTGCCGGGGCCGAGATCTCGACCCGCCCCTTCCAGCTGGTCACAGGCCGGTCGTGGCGTGGCACCGCCTTTGGCGGCGCGCGGGGCCGGACCGATGTACCCAAGATCGTTGATTGGTACATGGACGGGAAGATCGAGATTGACCCGATGATCACCCACACCATGGGCCTGGACGACATCAACCACGGGTTTGACCTGATGCATAAGGGCGAAAGCATCCGCTCGGTTGTGGTTTACTAAGCCTCTAGCTCCGAGAAATTTGCCTGCGGCGCGCTGATTGGCGCGCCGTATTCATTCACCCGGACGCGACGCACCCGTATCCGACCGCGGTGATCGCACCCGCAGAACCGGAGTGTTGGCGGATGCATTTGCCCGGCTCTCACGCCAAACCACAAACACGCCGGATGCAATGATGATGCTGGCTCCGACGGCGACCCAAGCGTCGGGTTTTTCGCCGAAGAAGATCATACCAAACAGCGTGGCCCAGATGATCTGGCTGTATTGGCTGGGCGCAATGACACCGGCGGGCGCGGCGCGGTAGGCAAGGATGATCAGGTGCTGGGCGATGACCGAGAACACGCCGACCAGCGCCATCATTGCCAGATGCAGCAGCGAGGGCGGCAGATACACGGCGGGTTGGGCAAGGCTCATCGCCACAATGGCCAGCAGCATCGGGTATAAGATCAATACGGCCGAGCGTTCCTCATTCCCGATCTTGCGCACCAGAACGGATGCAAAGGCGCTGCAGAACGCGGCCGTCAGGGCGGCGAGGTGGCCCAATGTGATATCGGTCGCGCCAGGACGCAGGACGATCAGCACGCCGATCAGGCCGACGCCGACAGCAGCCCAGCGTTGGGCGCGGACGACCTCTCCCAATATCGGAATCGACAGGACGGTGACGATCAGCGGAAAGGAAAACAGCAGCGAATAGACCTCGGCCAGCGGCAGAACCGAAAAGGAATAGAAAGCACAGACCATGGACGAAACCATCAAGGCCGAGCGAAGCAGTACCAGCCAAGGGTGATGGGGCAGGAAGTTCCCGGTTGTCCGGTCGGTCAGGATTGTCACCGCCATCGGCACGAAGGAAAACAGCGTGGCGAAAAAGATGATCTGCATCACCGAATAGGTCCCGCCCAGCACTTTGATCAGTGCGTCATGACTCGCAAAAACTGCAAAGCCTGCAAACGCATAGCCAAGACCCCGGAGGGTGGTGTTTTGAGTGCTCATGAGTCTGGCCTCGGGTGATGTGCGGTGTTTAGGACGGCACGGAGTGATCTCGGGCTGTCTATTCGCGCTGCATAAACCCATTTTGCAGAGTCTGATAGCCCCTATTTTACCGCTAACATGTCAAAGCCGGTATGATATCCGATCATCGCAGGATCGGCGGCGCGTCCTTAGGCTGACGGGCAGACTGAACACCCGCTTTCATCCCCACACCGATACGACGCGCCAAGGCGACCCAGGGAATGGCGGTTTCCGGTGGCAGCATCCGGGTGGCGACCTCTTCGAACAGATCCAGCCAATGGGCGAAGAATTCGGGTTTTACATCAGGCCGCTCGATATGAACCCGCTGTGGATTGCCGTCATAGCTACGCTCGAACAGGATGGCGTTGCGCCAGAAGGCGGCAATTTTTTCCTCATGCGCGGGCCAGTCATCGACATGTCGGTTGAAGATTGGCCCCAGCACATTGTCTTCCCGAACGCGAGCATAGAAGGCGCTGACCTGCGCGTTGATTTGTTCGGGCGTTGCGGGGAATCGCGGGGGCAGTGTTGGTCTGGACATGCGTGATCTCGGGGTTTCGATTTTGTTCGCGGTCAATAGCCGGTTCAGGGGTTACGCTACAGGGGTGGTTTTGTCGCGCGTCTCTGGCGTCAGAATATGCCGCAGCAGGGCCACCGGATGCGCCTTGAGGCTGAGACGGGTGGCCACATAATCCTCAACCACCTGTTCGCCCAGCGTCATCTGGGGCAGATAGGCTTCGGGCTCGTCCAGCGCCTCGCCTTCCAGATCCCGCGAGAACAGCGGCAGCGGTTTGGCAGTGGCAATCGCCTTGGCCTGCCACAGCGCCTCGCGCCGGGTCAGGTCGCAAGCGGAGAAGGCATCAGCCTCGGCCAGCCGTTCGATCACCGACGGCCCCAGCCCGGCGCGGCGCCAAACATCGTCGACCTGGGTGTAGCCGTTGCCGCGCGCGGCGGTCAGCCAACTGGCGTCTTCCTCGCTGAGGCCTTTGATCTGGCGAAACCCCAGCCGCAGGGCCAGCCCACCATGACCGTCGGGTTCCATCACATTGTCCCAGAAACTGGCATTGATGCAGACCGGGCGCACCTGAACCCCATGTTCGCGTGCATCCCGCACGATCTGGGCAGGCGCATAGAAGCCCATCGGTTGCGAGTTCAGCAGCGCGCAGGCGAAGATGCCCGGGTGATGGCATTTGATCCAGGCCGAGGCGTAGACCAGCAGCGCAAAACTGGCGGCGTGGCTTTCGGGGAAGCCATAGGACCCAAAGCCTTCGATCTGTGAGAAACAGCGCTCGGCGAATTCGTCATCATAGCCGTTGCGCTTCATGCCGCGCAAAAACAGCGCGCGGAATTCGCTGACATTGCCGTGTTTCTTGAAGGTCGCCAGCGACCGGCGCAGGCGGTCGGCCTGTTCCGGGGTAAACCCGGCACCGACAATGGCGATCTGCATTGCCTGTTCCTGAAACAACGGAACGCCCAGCGTTTTTCCCAGCACCTCGCCCAACGCGTCCGAGGGAAAGCTGACCTCCTCTTCTCCGTTGCGGCGGCGGATATAGGGGTGGACCATGTCGCCTTGGATGGGGCCGGGGCGGATGATGGCAACCTCGATCACCAGATCATAGAAATTGCGTGGTCGCATCCGGGGCAGAAAGTTCATCTGCGCACGTGATTCTACCTGAAACACGCCGATACTGTCTGCCTTGCACAGCATGTCATAAACCATTGGGTCCTCGGGCGGCAGGGTGGCCAGCGTATAGCTGGTCTGGTGGTGTTGGCCGATCAGGTCGAACGCCTTGCGTATGCAGGTGAGCATTCCGAGGCTGAGGACATCGACCTTGAGGATACCCAGAGAGTCGATGTCATCCTTATCCCAGCAGATGACCGTGCGGTCCTCCATCGTGGCGTTTTCGATGGGGACCAGCTCGTCCAAACGCCCCTCGGTGATAATGAAACCGCCGACATGTTGCGAAAGGTGGCGGGGGAAACCGTTGATCTCATAGACCAGCATTAGAGTCTGTTTTAGGCGGCGATCCTCGGGGTCGAGACCGATTTCGCGCATGCGTTCAGCCTCGAGCCCGGCGGCAGAGAAAAAGCCCCAGAGTTGTGAGGATAAGGCTGAAATGGTGTCTTCGGTCAGGCCCATCGCCCGCCCGACCTCACGAATGGCGCGTTTGCCGCGATAGTGGATCACGGTGGCGCAGAGACCCGCACGGTGGCGGCCATAGCGGTCGTAGATGTGCTGGATCACCTCTTCACGCCGTTCATGTTCGAAATCGACGTCGATATCGGGGGGCTCATCGCGGGCCTCGGACACGAAGCGTTCAAAGACCATGGTGCCCATCTCGGGGCTGACTTCGGTGATGCCAAGGCAGAAGCAGACCACCGAGTTGGCCGCCGAGCCCCGCCCCTGGCACAGGATACCGCGCGAGCGGGCGAAATGGACGATGTCGCGGACGGTCAGGAAGTAGGGTTCGTATTTCAGCTTGCCGATCAGGGTCAGTTCATGCGCCAGCATCTTTTGCGCCTTTTCCGACGCGCCCGCCGGATAGCGCCATTTTAAACCCTCATGCGCCAGGCGGTGCAGGCGTTGGGTCGGGGTTTCCTGTTCGCTACCTTCGCTGGGATATTCATAGCGCAGCTCGTGCAGAGAAAAGGTTAGCTGTTCGCTGAGTTGATGGGCGCGGGTGACCGCGCCTTCGTGGCCTTTGAATATCCGCAGCATCTCGGCCTCAGACCGCAGGCGCTGTTCCCCGTTGGCCAGCGCCTCGCGACCGAGCTCATCGACTTTGCGGCGTAGTCGGATAGCGGTCACTACATCGGCCAGCTTGCGACGGGTGCCGTGATGCATCAGCGGTGTGCCACTGGCTAGGGTGGGAATGCCGAGTTGCTTCGATTCAGTCTCTAATAAAGAGAAATAAGCAGTATCTGCGCCATCATACCGGGGGTGCATCAACAGATGCATCCGTCCGACAAAGCGGCGCGTCAGCTGTTGCGCCTGTGTCCGCCATCCGTTCGCGCCGCCCGGAGACGGTGTCGCCTGTGGCCAGAGCAGCAGGTGGAGACCGTCGGAAAACTCCAGCAGGTCGGACAGTTGTAGAATGCAGTCGCCCTTTTCGGCGCGCAGGCGGCCTTTGGACAGGATACGGCACAGGTTGGCCCAGCCCTGCCGGTTCAGGGGTAGGGCGGTGACGGTGGGCGCGTCGGTAAAGATCAGCCGCGCCGCTGGGATCAGGCGCGGCACCGCGTGGATGGGGTAAGAGGGCGGTTTGGGGATGTGATCGGGGCAAGGTGGGCCGATAGAGGTGTTCTGCACTCCCCACTCCAGCCGTTCACGTACCTTGCGGGCGATTTCGCGCGCTTGGGTATGGGCACGGACGATTCCGGCGACCGAGTTGTCATCGGCAATCGCGATGGCCGGTAGGCCAAGGGTGACGGCACGCTCCATGTATTCCTCGGGATGTGAAGCCCCGGTGAGAAAGGTAAAATTCGACGTGATCGACAGTTCGGCATACATGGCGATTCCATATTATATTCATGTTTTGTTCTTTTTCGAGTCCTTTGCGCAGGAAACGGGTCGATTGGGATTTTCCGGGTGGGCATGATTGGGCAAAAGGAGACGCAAAATGTTCAAGATCACCGCATTGGCAACCGACGAAGTGCGCGCCCTTCAGGCTGGTCACCCGGATGCTTATGGTGCCACGCCAGAGCGCGCGACATCCACAGGCACAGGCAATCCATGCCGCCATTGCCTGCAGAATATTCCTGAGGGCGAAGAGATGTTGATATTGGCGCACCGGCCTTTTCTAAAGACACATCCTTACGCGGAAACGGGTCCGATATTTCTATGCGCTGCACAGTGTGAGCGGTACGAAGGGAAAGGGCTGCCTGAAATTCTGACCACGTCACCCGACTATCTGATCAAGGGCTACGGAACCGATGACCGGATCGTCTATGGCACCGGAGCGATCACACCCACAGACCAGATTGCCACTGCCGTCAGGGATATCTTTGCCCGCCCCGATGTGAGCTATATCCACGTCCGATCCGCGCGAAACAATTGCTACCAGGCTCGAATCGACCGGGTCTAAAGCTTGACCCGGTGCAGGCCCCGGCGCGGCTGATCCTGATCGTCCGCCGGGGTTTCATTCGCGCGGGATGAGGTAAGGGCGAGGAAGACATCCTCGAGATCCGCTTCTTCGGTACGAACATCGCGGATGCGGATGCCGGCAGAGCGTACGGATTCCAGAACCTGTTCGGCACTGGTCTGGGCGCTGCGATAGCTCAATACCAAGGTGCCATCGTCTCGCAAAGCGGCTTCGACGCCTTCGGTCGTCGGCAAATCGGTCACCGGGCTATCCGGAGCAATCACCATGGTGCGACTGTCCACCCGGCCCAGCAGGTTGGCGGTGCTGTCCTGCGCGATCATTTCGCCGTGGTTGATGATGGCGATCTCGTCACACATTTCCTGTGCTTCTTCCAGATAATGCGTGGTCAGGATGATGGTCATGCCCTGTTCATTCAGCTTGCGCACATTGGCCCACAGCATCTGACGCAGTTCGATATCCACGCCCGCCGTCGGTTCATCCAGCACAAGGATCTTAGGATGATGCACCAGCGCCTTGGCCAACAGCAGCCGCCGCCGCATCCCGCCCGAGAGGGTTCGCGCATAGGCCTCGGCCTTGTCGCTGAGGCCAACAAGCTCCAGAATCTCATCGCTGCGGCGCTGTGCTTTGGGCACGCCGTAAAGGCCAGCCTGTACCTCAAGCGCACCGCGCGGGGTGAAAAACGGGTCGAGGTTCAGTTCCTGCGGCATCACGCCAATGGAAGCACGGGACTGGCGCGGGCTCTGGTCCTGATCGTAGCCCCAGATCGATACATGGCCCGAGGTTTTCACCACCAGCCCGGCCAGGATGTTGATCAGGGTCGATTTTCCGGCCCCGTTCGGCCCCAGCAGGCCAAAGACTGACCCTCGTGGAACGGTCAGGTCGATGCCTTTCAATGCGCTCTTTTCGGGCTGGCCCTTGCCGCCACGATAGGTTTTGCGCAGCCCTTCGATCCTGATTGCCGCATCGGCCATGTGACCCTTGCCCCCGGTTTGCTCATCGCTCATAAACGCACCTAATGCATGCCCGCGAGGCCGACAACCGAAGAAGGATCGCCAGCCGTGACAATCGAAGCGCCGGAAACCAAGATCGTCGAAACCGCCCGTGTCGCCTGTGACGGCGGCGAAGGCGCATTGGGCCATCCGCGCGTCTGGCTGCAAATCCCCGAGGATATCGGTTGGGTCGAGTGTCCGTACTGTGATTGCAAATTTGTGCTGTCCGGCAGCCAGGCACAAAGCTGACAGAGTGGCAGGTGCCGCGCGAAACGGAGGCCGGATGCCATATGCAGTGCAGCTTTTGCGGCTATCGGATCAGGAGCCACTGGCAAAAGGCGGCCACAGAAATGTGTATGCCTACCCGGATCAGCCCGCGCTTTTGATCAAGGTGACACGGCCCCGTACACGCCGGAACCGCTCGTTCTCTAAACGGTTGGTGCGGCGGATTTTGCCGGACACCGCCTTTCGCAACGCCTTGAAAGAGATCGAATGTGAGATGAAAGCCGCGCTGAAAAGCGGTGAGGAAATCGCGCAGCTGCCATTGGCACGGTCGTTCGGCGTTGTGCAGACAGATGTCGGGCCGGGGGTTGTGGTTGAACGGATTCAATCCAGCGATGGCCAGCTTGCGAACCATCTTTTGTCGATGTGCCGACAGCAGGGGCTGAGCGATCAGATGCTGAGTGACCTCAACCGTTTTGTGGAAAAGTTGTTCGAACTGCAGATTGTGGGCCGTGACATCCACGCGGAAAACATCGTCTACGGGTTGCGCGGTCAGACCCGGATGTTTCTTCTGATCGATGGGTATGGTGAGCGTAACCTTGTTCCCTTGCGGTCACTGAGCCGTCGTTTGAATGATCGGTCCCTAAACAAGCAGATGCAGCAAATCGCAGATCGTACAGGGCTGGTCTGGGATAAGGCGCGCAGGGTATTCAACCTCGGCTAAGCAAGCGGATCCGCAGTTTGTTTGTCTTCTGCGCTGGTCACCTGCACGGCCCTGTGGCAGAACCGTTCCCAACCAGAACGGAGCGCGTACATGAGCAATTTCGGAAAAGGATGTCACCTGCATCTGATCGACGGATCAGCTTTTATTTTTCGGGCCTATCACGCGCTGCCCCCACTGATGCGGAAATCCGACGGGTTGCCGATTGGCGCTGTGTCCGGGTTCTGCAACATGCTGCAGAAATATGTCGAAGGAAACGCCGGGCCGGACGCGCCGACCCATGTGGCCGTGATTTTCGACAAGGGATCGCACACCTTCCGCAATGACCTGTATGACCAGTACAAGGCCAACCGCGAGGCGATGCCCGAAGATCTGCGCCCGCAGATGCCGCTGACGCGCGAGGCGACGCAGGCGTTCAACATCGCTTGCAAAGAGTTGGAGGGCTATGAAGCCGACGACATCATCGCAACCCTCGCCATGCAGGCGCGCGATGCCGGCGGACGGGTGACAATCGTTAGCTCGGACAAGGATCTGATGCAGTTGGTCGGCGGCGGCGTGGAAATGCTGGACGCGATGAAGAACAAGCGCATCGACCGCGATGGGGTGTTCGAAAAGTTCGGGGTTGGGCCGGAACGGGTGGTTGACGTGCAGGCGCTGGCAGGTGACAGCGTCGATAACGTGCCGGGTGCGCCGGGGATCGGGATTAAGACTGCGGCGCTGCTGATCAACGAATATGGCGATCTGGAAACCCTGCTGGATCGCGCTGAAGAGATCAAACAGCCCAAGCGCCGCCAGACGCTGATTGAAAAGCGTGATCAGATTGAGCTGTCGAAAAAGCTGGTGCAGTTGGATGAGAATACTCCGCTGGACTTCACCCTGGACGATCTGGAGGTGAAAGACCCCGAACCGGACACTTTGCTGGGCTTTTTGGCCGAGATGGAGTTTCGCACCCTGACCAAGCGCATCGCCGACAAGTTGGGGGCCGAGGCCCCGGTAATCGCTGATGCGCCCGCACCTGCGGTCGAAGAGGCCGAGGCTGAGGCCGTCCCCTTTGATGCGTCGAAATACGAATGCGTACGCGATGCCGGGGCGCTGCAAAAGTGGATTGATCAGGCGTATGAGCGTGGCTGGGTCGCGGTGGACACCGAAACCACCGGTCTGAATGAGATGATCGCTGAGCTTGTTGGTATCTCACTGAGTGTTGAGGCGGGTGAAGCTTGCTATGTGCCGCTGATTCATCGCGAAAGCGCAACGGATGATCTGTTCGGATCGGATGCGCTGGCCGATGGGCAAATGCCGCTGGATGAGGCTCTGACCCTGCTGAAACCGATGTTTGAGGATCCATCGATCCTGAAAATCGGCCAGAACATGAAATACGATGCCAAGATATTCAAACGGTATGGCGTCGACGTGGCGCCGATCGATGACACCATGTTGATGTCCTATGCGATGCATGGGGGCGAGCACGGACATGGTATGGATACCCTGTCCGAACGGTATCTGAACCACACGCCGATCCCGATCAAACCATTGCTGGGCTCGGGCAAGTCGGCGATCACCTTCGACAAGGTTCCGATTGATGAAGCTACGGCTTACGCCGCCGAGGATGCGGATATCACTCTGCGCCTGTGGAAACTGTTCAAGCCGCAACTGCATCAGGTACAGGTGACCACAGTATATGAGACGCTCGAACGCCCTCTCGTGCCGGTTTTGGCAGAGATGGAGATGCACGGCATTAAGGTCGACCGCGACGTCCTGAGCCGCATGTCGAACGCGTTTGCGCAGAAAATGGCGGGATTAGAGGCTGAAATCCATGAGCTGGCGGGTGAGAACTTCAACGTCGGCTCACCCGCGCAGCTGGGTGAGATCCTGTTCGACAAGATGGGTCTGGAAGGCGGCAAAAAGGGTAAGACCGGCAAGTATTCGACCGGGGCTGACATTCTCGAAGATCTGGCGACCGAGCATGAATTGCCACGCCGGGTGCTGGATTGGCGGCAGCTGTCCAAACTGAAATCGACCTACACCGACGCGCTGCAGACCCATATCAATCCGGATACGGGCCGGGTGCATACATCTTATTCGATCACTGGGGCGAACACGGGGCGTTTGGCCTCGACCGATCCCAACCTGCAAAACATCCCGGTGCGCACGGAAGAGGGCCGCCGTATTCGCGAGGCATTCATTGCCGAGCCGGGCAATGTGCTGGTCAGTCTCGACTATAGCCAGATCGAATTGCGGATTCTGGCGCATATCGCCGATATTTCGGCTCTGAAACAAGCGTTTTCAGATGGTTTGGACATTCACGCCATGACCGCGTCCGAGATGTTTGATGTGCCGCTGGACGAGATGACGCCGGATATCCGCCGTCAGGCCAAGGCGATCAACTTTGGTGTGATCTATGGCATCTCGGGTTTTGGACTGGCGCGCAACCTGCGCATCCCGCGGGCCGAAGCGCAGGGGTTCATCGACCGGTATTTCGAACGCTTCCCCGGTATTCGCCGCTACATGGACGACACCGTCGCCTTTGCCAAAGAACACGGTTACGTGCAGACGCTGTTTGGGCGCAAAATCCATACGCCCGAGATCAACGCCAAGGGACCGCATGCAGGATTTTCACGCCGGGCGGCGATCAATGCGCCAATTCAGGGCACAGCAGCGGATGTGATCCGGCGCGCAATGGTTCGAATGCCGGATGCGATCAATGGGTTACCCGCAAAGATGCTGTTGCAGGTGCATGACGAATTGCTGTTCGAAGTGGCTGAGGACGCGCTGGATCAGGTGGTCGACGTGGCGCGCGACGTGATGGAAGGCGCCTCGGATCCGGCGGTAAAGTTGGACGTGAAGCTGAGCGTGGACGCGGGGCAAGGGGCCAACTGGGCCGAGGCGCACTAGCTGCTAAAAACAAAGGCGGCGCAGTTCATCAGGCCCGGCGGGCCCTCTTCACAGCGGGTCAGTCCTGTGGCCTGACCAGGCGGTTGACCAACCGTTGCACGGATGGGCCAAGCAGCAGGATGACGGTGAAGGCGATGGGCCAGCAAAAGGCCCAGGACGCTATCCAGTCGCTGACGGTGTTGGGGCCAAACCCGATGGCTTTTACCGTCGCGATCCCGGTCACCAGGCAGGACATGAGGCCCGACATGATCAGGCTGAACAAGGCGCGGGAAAAGCGGGCGGGGATCATTGCGGGCATCCTGATGGTCTTGTTTCCCCTGATGTGCTGTATTTTCCGTCAAAACGCCAGAGCTAGCCCCGCATCCAGTCAAGGCTGTCCGTTGTTCGTGACGTGGAGGCAATATATTCGGCGCTGACCCAGCCGGAATAACCCGTTGCGTCCATCGCTGCGAACAGACGTTGGAAATCTGTCGGTCCGCGCCCCGGTTCACAGCGGTCGGGGGCGGCGCCGATCTGGGCGTGAACGATCCGCGGGTGAAAGCTATTCCAGACAGTTTCCGCGTCATCGTGGATCATATGAGCATGAAAGCTGTCATATTGCAGGCCGACATTGGGGCGGTTCACACGGTCCAGCACCTGCATTGCCAGATAGTAATCGCTCAGAAAGTACCCGGGCTGGGAAACCGGATTCAGCGGTTCGATCGTGAACTGCTGTTGCGGGGCGAAATCGGCGGCCCATTGCAGGTTGCGCACGAAACAGTCCTGCGCGTCCGAACCCGTGGCATAACCCGACATGATGTGGATCAGCCCTGGTCGCAGGAACTCGGCATAGCGCAAGACACGGCGGATATCGGATTGAAACCGCGCCTCGCCGCCCGGAACTGCGGCATAGCCGGGCTCACCTCCGGTGTAATTGGGCGGCGGTGCGTTGATCAGAACAAGTTCCAGTCCATTTGCCAGCAGGGCGCGGCGCGTTTCCTTTGCAGCCAGTTCATAAGGAAACAGAATTTCGACCGCTTTGAATCCGGCGTCGGCCGCCGCCTGGAAACGCTCCAGATACGGAAGCTCGGCAAAGAGCAGTGAGATATTGGCGGCAAATTTGGGCATGGGCGGTCTCGGGCAGTTGTTGGCCGGACCTTAACGGGACGGCGATTTTTGGGGAAGGGGATCAAAAACGACAGATTGTCGAAAATCGGCCAGATCGCCTGGATCAAATCAGAGACTTTTGGGGCATCGCGGCGAATCATTTTTGCGCGCCGTGCCAACAGAAGGTTTGAACACGATGGCAATGAGCCCTGACCCCGTGCGCGGGAACGCCCTTACTGTGTCTGGCGGACGGACATCCGCGGTGTCTGGCAATGGTCTGGCGGTTGCATCCATGCTGACTTGGGCGGCGGGATTTCCGGCCGCCGAGGTGCTGTTGCAAAGCTGGCCTCCGGTGGCCCTGTTTGCCGCACGACTGGTATTGGCGGTGGCGTTTCTGGTTCCGGTCTGGTTGCTGATTGACGGGCCGTCACGCGTATTGCGCGCCCGTTGGGGACATGCTTTGTTTGTTGGCGGGACGCTGGGCGCTGGCATGTTCCTGATCATTGTGGCGCAAAAACTGACTGACCCGGTGACAGTGGCCATCATCGCCTCTTGCGCGCCTTTGTTCGCGACGCTGTTGGAACTGGCGACCGGCACACGGCGGTTGCGGTGGAATTTTGCGGTAGGTCTGGTCGTGTCGATCGTCGGCGGGCTGATTGCCACCAGTGCGGTAGCTCCGGCGCAGCTGGGGTTGGGTGCGGGCTGTGCCATCCTGTCAACCGGACTGTTTTGTTGGGCCAGCATGGCGACAGCGCGGGATTTCCCCGAACTCAGCCAGACCGGGCGCAGCACGATTACCTTGGTTGGGGGGCTGATCGTGGCTGCATTCCTGTTCTTTGCGGCGGGTCAGGCTGGCATGGATATCCTGCCCTCGGCACCGATTGATGTGCAGCAGATGGGGATGCTGGTCATCTATGCGCTGGTTTCGCTGGGGCTGAGTCAGGTGCTGTTCATCGCGTCGGTGGGCAAGCTGGGCGTGGCGTTGGCCTCGTTTCATATCAACATCGCGCCCTTCTATGTGATGCTGATCATGCTGGTATTGGGCGAAGAGTGGAATTGGACCCGCGCGCTGGGCGCGAGCATCGTCGCTGTGGCTGTGGTTCTGGCGCAGGATCGCCGGGTCCCGCGACGGGCTTAATCCGGCAGGTCCTCGGACGGAATCAAAGGAAAAAACCGCCCCCCCGACCGAACGCCGAACCAGCCATCCTGATGCTGGGCAAGGTCCACGAGGCGGTAAAAGCTTTTACGATCAATCCGCGCCTCAAGGTTTGTGCGCACCAATACATAGGGCGACGGCTCTTCTGTTTCCTCGTCGATGACAATGCGGATGGGATGATCCGGCCCCGCCACAGCGCGGTCACCGACATGCGTGCTAAAAGTCACGCTTTGCCCATCACCTTCCCCCTCGACATCGAAATCGACGGCCACAAAGGGCGCATCCTCGACGGTGATTCCAACCTTTTCCACCGGAGTTACCAGGTAATACTTCCCGTCTTCTTTCTTAAGAATTGAGGAAAAAAGCTTCACAAGCTCGAACCGGTTGATGGGCGACCCTAAATAACTCCAGGTGCCATCATTTGCGATCTTGATGTCCAGATTGCCGGAAAACGGAGGATTCCACAGGTGAACAGGCGGCAAACCCTTGGATTTGGTTGCTTTGACTGATGCTGCCAGACCATCAGGTGAAGGGGTCACAGGTTTTTGTCCGCTCATTGCTTTTGCCATTTCCTCTCAGCGCGATACACTTCAATCATAATAGTCCACGGAAGGGAAAGTCATGAGCGAACCTGCCGACCTCGTGTCCGAGATCGAAGCGCTGGAAAACAAGCTGCAAGAGGCCAAGGCCTCGATCACCCGTCGCTTTATCGGACAGGAACGGGTCGTTGACCTGACCCTGACTGCGCTGTTGTGCGGCGGTCACGCTTTGTTGATCGGCTTGCCGGGGCTGGGTAAGACGCGATTGGTTGAAACCTTGTCGACGGTGATGGGCTTGCATGGCAATCGTATCCAGTTCACGCCCGATCTAATGCCTGCCGATATTCTGGGGTCCGAGGTTCTGGACACCGCCGATGACGGCACCCGCCACTTCCGCTTCATCTCTGGCCCGATCTTCTGTCAGTTGCTGATGGCGGATGAGATCAACCGCGCCAGCCCGCGGACTCAGTCGGCTCTGCTACAGGCAATGCAGGAACGCACCGTAACCGTGGCGGGCGAAGATCGCTCGCTGGGCGAGCCGTTCCACGTTCTCGCCACGCAAAACCCGATTGAACAGGAAGGCACCTATCCCCTGCCCGAGGCGCAGCTGGACCGGTTCCTTGTTCAGGTCGATGTTGAATACCCTGACCGTCAGACCGAACGAGACATTTTGCTTGCAACCACAGGGGTCGAAGAAGACGAAGCCCATCAGATTTTCACCAAAGATGAACTGCTGGCCGCGCAGGTTTTGCTGCGTCGCATGCCGGTGGGAGAGTCGGTTGTGGAGTTGATTCTTGATCTGGTTCGTGCGTTCCGCCCAGAAGAGGCAGGTGCGTCCGAGCGCGTCGCAGAAACAGTTGCCTGGGGTCCAGGTCCCCGTGCGGCGCAGGCGCTGATGATGACGGTGCGGGCCCGCGCGATGTTGCAGGGGCGGTTGGCGCCAAATGCCGAAGATGTCTTGGACATGGCCCGCCCGGTGCTCAGCCACCGGATGGCGCTGAACTTCGCGGCGCGCGCGCGTGGTGATAGTCTGGCTGAGCTGATCGACTCGACGGCCGCCGGGTTAATCCGTACCGAGGCCGCGGCGTGAATGCCGCGCTGACCCTGCGGGAAAGATCCGAGGCCGAGGCATCCCGGCTACCGCCGCTGTTGGCACGCGCCGAACATCTGGCCGGAACCGTGTTGCTGGGCGATCATGGACGCAGGCGCTCGGGCCTTGGTGACGATTTCTGGCAATACCGCCCGGCGCAGATCGGTGACAGCCGTCGGATGATCGATCACAGGCGCTCGGCCCGCGGGGATCAGCAGTTTGTGCGTGAACGGGAGTGGCAAATCGCGCAATCGGTGATGCTGTGGGTGGATCAGGGTGCCTCGATGCGGTTTGCGTCCAACAAGAACCTTCCCACGAAAGGTGACAGGGCCCGTTTGCTGGGTTTGGCAATCTCGATCCTGCTGGTACGCGGTGGAGAGCGCGTGGGCCTAACCGGCACCACGCTGCCGCCCCGGCGCGGAAACGCGCAAATCATCCGACTGGCGCAGGCCTGGTCAGGCGATGTGCAGGACGATTACGCCTCGCCCGAGCATCGCGCCATGATCCCGCGCGCGCGTGCCGTGTTCATATCGGACTTTCTGGGCCCGATGAGCGAGGTGGAGCTGGCCCTGACCAAAGCTGCCGACCGTGGTGTACGGGGCGTTTTGATGCATGTTCTGGATCCGAGCGAGGAATCTTTTCCCTATCACGGCCGCACCGTGTTCGAGAGTGTCGGACGAACCCTGAAACACGAGACACTGAAAGCTGGTGCTTTGCGTGGCCGGTACCTTGAGCGGCTGGCGGAGCGTAAGGAAGCGCTACAGCAATTGTGCCGGGCGACAAATTGGCAATATGGCCTGCACCACACCGAAGACAGCGCACAGGCGGCGCTGCTGTGGTTGTACCGCGCTTTGGACGGGAGCTTGCGATGACGGCATTTCTGTCAGTGATCAGCTTCACATCCCCTTGGGTATTGCTGAGCCTGCTGGCCCTGCCGATCCTGTGGCTGATTCTGCGCGCGGTTCCACCTGCACCGATCCGCCGCTTGTTTCCCGCGGTCACATTGCTTTTGGGACAGAAGGACAAGGAAAGCGTTTCGGACCGTACCCCATGGTGGTTGCTTTTGCTGCGGATGTTGGCAGTTGCCGCGATCATCATCGGATTAGCCGGACCGGTATTGAACCCGTCACGTATTCAGGCCGGGTCCGGCCCGTTGCTTTTGGTGTTGGATGCAAGCTGGGCCGGGGCTACGGGATGGCCAGCGACGCTGGAGCAAATTGATGCCCAGTTGGTTGAGGCCGGACGCGCGGGTCGTCCGGTATCCATTTTGCGCCTTACAGAGCCGGAAACCCCTGTCTTTCAGGCGGCAGAGGCCTGGCGAGGGCGGTTGCCGGGGATGGTTCCGGTGCCGTGGCAACCAAGCGAAACCCAGATCACGCAGGCAATTGACGTGCTGGATCAGATCGAAGAGGACTTTGACACATTCTGGTTCAGCGATAAGCTGGCTTACCCGAACAGCGCCCGAATTCTGGACACTTTGCAATCGCGCGGTGACGTGACGGTGTATCAATCTGCCGCCCTGGTGCTGGCGATGGTTCCGGCAGTGTATCAGGATGGAGTTATTCAACTGACTGCAAGACGATCTGAACCCGGGCCGGCGACGGCTGTCACGCTTGTGGCTCAGGGCCGCGACCCGGCGGGTGTCATGCGCATTCTGCACAGCGCTGATGCCGTTTTCGAAGAAAATGAAACAACGGCGCAGGTGGAGCTTGCACTGCCATCCGAATTGCGGGGACGGATCACAAGGTTCGAGATTCAGGGGCAGCGTTCGGCCGGTGCGGTAACGCTAACGGATGACAGCCTTCGCCGACGCGAGGTCGCCCTGATCGCCGGAACGTTGAACCGTGAAGGGTTGGAACTGCTCTCACCGCTGCACTATCTGACCCAGGTCCTGAGCCCCACTGCGGATTTCGTGGATGGAGGGTTGCTGGAAGTTTTACCTGCCAATCCTGATGCCATCGTTCTGGCCGATGTGGCCAAACTGTCGCCCGGGGAACAGACGGCATTGGTGGAATGGGTCGAACAGGGCGGATTATTGCTGCGCTTTGCCGGTCCGCGCATGGCCGCCAGCGACCTGGGCCGCGATTCCGAAGATGTATTGCTGCCTGTACGTCTGCGCAGCGGCGGTCGCTCGGTCGGTGGCGCGATGAGCTGGGGTGAGGCCAAGGGGCTGGCACCCTTCCCGGAAAACTCGCCTTTCTACGGCTTGCAGGTGCCCGGCGATGTTACGGTCACAACACAGGTCATGGCGCAACCAGACCCTAACTTGGCGGATCGGGTGATTGCGTCGCTGTCCGACGGCACGCCCCTGGTCACACGCAAGGCGCTGGGCTTGGGCCAGGTGGTTTTGTTCCATGTGACGGCGGATGCAGAATGGTCTAGCCTGCCGCTTTCGGGGCTGTTTGTTGAGATGTTGGACCGTCTGGCCGTGGCCTCAGCGGCGAAATCCCGGCAGGATTCGCAGCTACAGGGCACCACGTGGGAGCCGTTGCAAGTGATGGACGGCTTTGGCGCCCTGTCCGATGCGGGCAATCTGGCTGGCGTGGACGGGGTCGAGCTGATCTCGGGCACAACCGGCCCCGATTTGCAGCCCGGCCTTTATGAAAGCGGCAAACAGAAGCTGGCCTTGAATGTTCTGTCGGAAGAGGCTGTAATTAGCCCGGCAATCTGGCCTTCGGATGTACCGATCAAAGGGCAGGAGGTGAACTCTGAGACACCTGTCGGGGGCATCCTGCTCAGCCTCGCTCTGCTATTGCTGACGATTGATGTGATCGCCTCATTGGCCTTGTCTGGCCGCCTTGGTCTGGCCAAAGCGGCGGCGGTTGCTATGGGCGCAATGCTGTTGGTGCCCGAGGCGCAGGCGCAGACGCCCGAGGATACAGAATTCGCACTGAATGCCACGCATGAGCTGGTGCTGGCCCATGTGCTGACCGGAAATGCGCAGGTTGACGATGTGGCAGGTGCTGGCCTGCGTGGCTTGTCACAAACGTTGTTCTATCGCACATCGGTCGAACCTGCCGAGCCCTTTGGGGTGGATCTTGAGCGCGATGAACTGGCGTTTTTCCCGCTGCTGTATTGGCCGATCACTCCGGATCAGCCGCAGCCTTCGGCTGAGGCCTATGTTAAACTGAACGCTTATTTGCGATCGGGTGGCATGATCCTGTTCGACACACGTGATGCGGATATCGCGCGATTTGGGGCCTCGAGCCCCAATGGACGCAAACTGCAACAACTGGCGGCTCCGCTTAATATTCCCGCGTTAGAGCCTGTTCCGGGTGATCATGTGCTGACTCGTGCCTTTTACCTGCTGCAGGATTTTCCGGGTCGCTACGCTGGTACAGAAATCTGGGTCGAGGCCGCCCCGGTGGATGCCGAGCAGATCGAGGGCATGCCATTTCGCAATCTCAACGACAACGTCACCCCGGTGGTGATAGGCGGCAATGACTGGGCCGGGGCTTGGGCAATTGACCGCAACGGACAGGCGCTGTTGCCAGTCGGGCGTGGTTATGCCGGGGAACGTCAGCGCGAGCTGGCCAATCGCTTTGGGGTCAATCTGGTGATGCATGTGCTGACCGGGAATTACAAATCGGATCAGGTACACGTGCCTGCGCTTTTGGACAGGTTGGGACAATGACCGGAACAGTCATCTTTGATCCGCTGATCCCGTGGCCAGTACTGGCCATTGTCGCCGCGATTGCGGTCACGGGGGTTCTGCTGGCCCTTTGGCGCGGCCTGTCTGGTTGGGCCTTGCGCGGGCTGGCGGCGCTGGTGGTGATCGCGGCCTTGGCGGGTCCGGTCTATCAGGTCGAAGACCGTGCGCCGCTGACTGATATCGTGCTGATGATCGAGGATGAAAGCGCCAGTCAGGCCCTTTCGGATCGCGCCGACCAAACCGCGCAGGCGGCCGAGGGTTTGGCTGCTGAAATCGAAGCCCGTGACAATACCGAGCTGCGCCGAATCAAGGTCGCCGACGGAGACGGCGACGAAGGCACGCAGGTTATGGCCGCGTTGAGCGCCGCACTGGCCGAAGAGCCGCGCGCACGGATTGCGGGTATTCTGGTGGTTTCAGACGGTCTGGTGCATGATGTCGAGCAGGCCCCCGACCTGCCCGCGCCGATGCACTTGCTGCAAACTGGACGTGAAAGCGACTGGGATCGCCGCCTGATCGTCCGCAATGCCCCTGCCTTTGCCATTATCGGCGAACCTGTCACCCTGACCTTGCGCGTCGAAGACAGCGGCGCTGCGCCTACCGGGGCGACCACTGCGCCGCTTGAGATATCAGTAGATGGGGCCGAGCCGGAACAATTCACCATTCCCATCGGCGTCGATGTCGAATTGCCCATCGCTCTGCCGCATGGTGGGCGCAATGTCATCCAGTTCACTGTGCCTCAGGCCGAGGGCGAATTGACCGACCGCAACAACACCGCGTTGATCCAGATGAACGGGGTGCGTGACCGGTTGCGCGTGCTGCTGGTGTCGGGTGAGCCGCATCCGGGTGGGCGGACCTGGCGCAATCTGCTGAAATCCGACAGCTCGGTCGATTTGGTGCATTTCACCATCTTGCGCCCGCCCGAGAAACAGGATGGCGTGCCGGTGGACGAGTTGTCCTTGATCGCTTTCCCAACGCGCGAGCTGTTTCTGGAAAAGATCAACGATTTCGACCTGATCATCTTTGATCGCTACAAACGGCGCGGCATCCTGCCCGCGATCTATCTGGACAATGTCACCAATTATATCAACGAAGGCGGCGCTGTTCTGATTGCGGCGGGGCCGGATTTTGCCAGCGCCGACAGCATCTTCCGTTCACCTTTGGCGCCGATTCTGCCGGCACAACCCACTGCCCGAGTGATCGAAGAACGTTTCGTGCCCATGGTGACCAATCTGGGCCATCGCCACCCGGTGACGACAGATCTGGGGGATTCCGAGGATTGGGGCGCATGGCTGCGCCAGATCGACGTCAACCACCGCACGGGTGAGCTGTTGATGACCGGTGTGGATGAGCGACCCCTGCTGGTACTGGACCGCGTGGGCGAAGGGCGCGTGGCGCTCTTGGCGTCGGACCATGCCTGGTTGTGGAGCCGGGGTTTTGAGGGCGGCGGGCCGCAATTGGAACTGTTGCGCCGTCTGGCCCATTGGATGATGAAAGAACCCGAGCTTGAGGAAGAAGCCTTATGGGCCGAAGCCAACGGGCAGGTCATGCGTATCATCCGTCAGACATTGGAGGATGAGGTCGGACCGGTGACCATCACCCGCCCCGATGGCGAAACGCTTGAAATAACGCTCGATGAGGTCTCCCCTGGGCGGTTCGAGGCGACATATTTTGGACCCGAGATTGGCCTCTACCGTCTTCAGGAAGGTGACCAGATGGCAGTGATCGGGCTGGGCCCCGCTGCGCCGAAAGAGTTTGAGCGCACCATCGCCACTGATGAGGTGCTGAAACCCGTACTGGCCGAACTGCGCGGGGGTACAATCCGACTGGAAGACGGGTTGCCGTCTATCCGCAATGTCCGCGCCGGGCGTCCGGCTGCTGGGCGCGGATGGATCGGCCTGACCCCGCGAGAAGCCTATGAGACGCGCGATGTCACACAGGCCGGGCTTTTACCGCCCTGGCTGGTGCTGGTGCTGGCCGGTGGCTTCTTGCTGGCCGGATGGTTGCGCGAAGGGCGACGTTGATTACTCGAACACCACGCTGACCGTGGGATCACCGGGCAGGCCCGCATAGGTGACGGATGCCCCGCCCTTGCCCTTTGCAGGCGGCACAAGCGGGCCGAAAGACCCGACCGAAATCAGGTCGCCGGCTTGAAACTCGATACCTTTCGACATCAGCCATAGGGCCGCATTTGCCGGGTGCCCCAAAACGGCCGCCCCTGGGGCTTGCGCCAGTACCTCTCCATCCGCGGCGCGGAGTGTGACCGTCATATCCTGCAACGCCTGCGTCATCGCTGTAGGATCGGATACGGGAATTTCAGAGCCTAACACGCCGAGTTTCGGGGCAACGCCAATGGCGGTTAGGGTAACCGGCGTGATTGGCTCCCCCTCGGCCAGGGTAAGATCCGGCAGCTCGATAAAGGGGCGGATGGCTGAGATATGGGCAAGAACTTCGGCCGGGGCAGTCGCCTGATTGATGCCAGCGTCGCCGACAACCAGCACCAAATCGGCCTCAAAAACCGGACGCGCACCCCATGTGGCGGGTACAGTGGCCCCGTCGTCCAGCATCATATCGCGGTACAGAACGCCCTGAACCGGTTCAGATGCGCCGAACCGCTCTTGCGCGGGGGCGCTGGTCAGGCCTGCCTTATAGCCGATGATCGGCCCCAAATGTGGCTCTAACACACTGACTATCTTGGCCTGTGTACACAGCGCGTCTTCCATGCTGCCATCCGCAGAAAGGGCCGTCGTCGGTGTGTTGGTCAGATAGTCCTGCACATATTGGTCAATCTGCGCTTCTGTGGCGCAATCCGCCACCGCATGAGAACCCAGCGTGACGGCGCAGAGTATTGGCAAGGATGTTTTTCGCGGCATGGCTGACCTCCGGGTTTTCGAAAACTCTGGCACGATGGTCCGTGTTCGGGCAACGGCTTAAGCACTTTTTCACGCTCTGTCGGGATGCTGGGCGCAAGTTACCCGGGATCAGCAACGATGAGTCTAGCAACCAAACTGGCACAGGAACGGCGTGCGCGGCTGGCGGCCGAGCGGCTGTTGGAAATGAAGCAGGTCGAATTGTCAGCCGCCAATCGCAAGCTGGGTTTGCATGCGATGGCCCTGACCAAACGCATCGGTGAAACCCAGGCCGAGGTCGAAACGGTTCGGGATGAAAATGAAAAGGTCAAATCCGACCTGACCGAAGCCAATGCCAAGATCGAAGTGGCCGAGCGCCGCTTGTGGCATTCGATACAGACCATTCAGGACGGTTTCGCCTTTTTCAATGACCAAAGCCACATGATCGGGGCCAATGCCGCCTATCTCAGCCTGTTTGACGGTTTGGAAGAGGTGTCGCCGGGTATTTCCTATGCTCGTATCCTTGAGATTTTGACCGATGAAGGGCTGATCGATATTGGCGCGGAATCTCCGACCGATTGGCAGGCCAGAATGCTGAACCGCTGGGCACAACCCCAGCCGGAAGCGGTGGTGATCAAGCTGTGGAATGGTGAATATTTCAAGATGATCGACCAGCGCGGCAATGGCGGTGACGTGGTCAGTTTGGGCCTGAACATCACCGCCTCGGTTTGGCATGAGGCTGAGTTGAAGGCCGCCCGCGAACGGGCCGAGGCCGCAAACCGGGCCAAATCTGCCTTTCTGGCCAATATGAGCCATGAAATCAGAACCCCGATGAACGGCATTGTCGGCATGACCGAGTTGATGTCGGAAACCCCGCTGGACGAGGAACAGCGGCTCTACCTCAACACCATCCGCAACTCGGGCGAGGCGTTGTTGGTGATCATCAACGACGTTCTGGATTATTCCAAGATCGAGGCGGACAAGCTGATCCTGCACCCTGAACAGTTCGATTTTGAACGCTGCATTCTTGAGGTTGCGATGCTGATGCAACCCAGCGTGCGCGACAAAGGGCTGTCCTTGCTGGTCGATTATGATTTGTTCCTACCGACCTTGTTCGTGGGCGATCCCGGTCGCGTGCGGCAGGTATTGACCAATCTGGTGGGCAATGCGGTCAAGTTCACCACCGAAGGCCATGTGTTGATCCGCGTCACTGGTGTGCCGAATGCAGACACGAACACATGCGATATTCACGTTGCGATCGAAGACACCGGTATCGGCATCGAAGAGGACAAGATCGGGCACATCTTCGGTGAATTCAATCAGGTCGAAGATGAAAAAAACCGCGCATTCGAGGGTACAGGGCTGGGGTTGGCGATCACCAAGCGGCTGATCACACTAATGGGCGGGTCGGTCTGGGTGGAAAGCGAGCCCGAGCTGGGCTCCTGTTTTGGATTTCGCATCTCGTTGCCCACCATCGAAGGCCCGCAACCCACACCGCCTGATTTGGCTGGTCGGTTGCGCCACGTGGTCGTTGTCGAGGATCTGGCGGTGAACCGTGCCATCCTGTCGAAACAGCTAGGGCGATTGGGATCGAAAGTCACCGTTTGCGCCTCGGGGGGTGAGGCGCTGGCCGCTGTTGATGGCAGTGTGGACCTGATGCTGTGTGATCACGACCTGCCGGACATGGATGGGTTGGAACTGGCGACCACGCTGAAAGACCGGGGCTGGGGGGATTTGCCCGTGGTGGTGATGTCGGCCAATCCCGGTGTCATCCACGCCAACCCGGCACGTAACCTGATTGACGGGGTTTTGCAGAAACCTATTCCCCGCGCCGAACTGTATTCGCGCTTGACGACATTGGGGCGGCTGCCTGTCACGCCTGAAGCTGCTTCAAGTGATCCCGAGGCACCGTCAGAGCCGCAGGGGGAACGCCAGATGTGTGTTTTGGCAGCCGAGGACAATCGGACCAATCAGTTGATCCTGCAAAAGATGGTCAAGGATTTGAATATTGACCTGCAATTCGCCGCGAATGGGCTGGAAGCCGTGGACCAGCATCAGAAATTCGACCCGGACCTTATTTTCATGGATATTTCGATGCCCAAGATGGATGGGAAGCAGGCCACGGCGGAAATCCGGCGGCGCGAGATTGACACGGATCGGCATGTGCCGATCGTCGCATTGACGGCGCATGCCATGGCTGGGGATGATCAGGGCATTCTGTCGGCCGGATTGGATCACTATCTGACCAAACCGCTGCAAAAGCGGAGAATCCACCAGATGATATTGGACCATCAGCCCGAGGATGTTTTGCCTGTCATTGCCGAAGATGCACAGGCTGAATAGGGTAAGCCATGACTGATCGTGGATTTCAGCCTCGTGCCTTGGGTGAGATTGCCATTCGCTGTGCCGATATGGGCGCGATGGTGGCGTTTTATGAAGATGTAATCGGGCTGGAACGCCTGAGCGGTGATCACAACAGCGCCATCACCTTTTTCCGCATCGCCGAAGGGTTTGGCGGACATACACAGGTGTTGGCTTTGTTCCACCATGCGGCCGCCCCGCGGCCTGGGTTGCACCCGACCGGCGCCGACAAGCCCACTACCGGCGCCGGGTCATCGCTGCATCATATTGCTCTGTCATTGCCCTTTGCTGAGCAAGAGGCCGTGATGCGCTGGTATGACAAAATCAGTCAGCCTTACCGCGTTGAACAGTTCGGCTGGATCGGATGGCGCGGCATTTTCACCGAAGACCCCGAGGGCAACACGGTTGAGTTGGTTGCTTACGACCCATTGATGCTGGATCAGGCCTGATAGGGGCGCACGAAAACGGGTCTGTCCTCTTGCGACAGGTCCGAGCGGTATTCATATTCACCAGTGTCGAAATCCAGCAGCCCTTTGGGGTCGGTCAGACGGTGTTGAACGATATATCGGGCCATCGCACCCCGCGCTTTCTTGGCAAAGAAACTGACGATCTTGGGGGTGCCGGCCTTGTCTTCCATAAAGACCGGCGTGACCACCCGCAGCTTCAGCGCCTTAAGGTCAACCGCGCCGAAATATTCCTGACTGGCGCAATTCACCAGAACGTCTGATTCGACCTCTTCAGCCTGCGCGTTCAGCGCTTTGCTCAGTTGGTCGCGCCAGTATTCATACAGGTTCTTACCGCGCCGGGTTTTCAGCTTGCTGCCCATTTCAAGACGATAGGGTTGAATCGCGTCCAGCGGGCGTAACACCCCATACAGACCGGACAGGATACGCAGGTGTTCCTGCGCCCAGGCCATTTCTTCGGCATCCAGCGAGGTCGCTTCCAGCCCCTGATAGGTATCCCCAGCAAAGGCCAGCGCTGCAGGTCGGGTCAATTCAGCGCCCGGCGAGTCCGAAAATGCTCGATACCGGTCACGGTTCAGACGGGCCAGATCATCGCTGAGGTCCATCAGTTTCTTCAGATCGCCCAGTGTCAGATTGCGGGCGGTTTTCGACAGTCTGATCGCGTCGTCCTGAAAGTCGGGTTGCGTGACCTCAACGTCCCGCTCTGCCCAATCCAGCCGCTTGGCCGGGGAAACCACTACCAGCATATCCGCCCTCGTTTCTTGCCTGATGCAGGGTATCTAGCCCGCCTGACGCAGCACGTCCAGAAACGCGGCACCAAACCTTTCGTGACGACGGTTGCCCAGCACCTGTTCCATCCCGCGCGGGTCATTGGGGCGCAGTTGTGCGACCTTGGCCAGTTGTGAGGCCGAACAGGTCAGCGGTTTGTCAATCCCGTCGGAGCCGCGTGAAAGCCGTGTTTGAACCTCAAGCAGTCGGTCATAGATATCCCCTTGTTCGCGGCCCGCCAGTTTGCGGCGTGCTGGGTGCAATTCTTCAACCGCGCCGGTCAGCACCTCAAGGAAGGTGTCGCCGTACCGTTCCAGCTTTTTCGCGCCAACTCCGCTGATCCGGGCCATATCGTCCAAAGAGGCCGGGCGTTTTTCGGCCATTTCAATCAGGGTGCGATCAGGAAAGATAACATAGGCCGGAACTCGCGCGCTTTCCGCCAGCGCGCGACGTTTGGCCTTGAGCGCAGATAGCAGCGGCGCGTCTTCCTCGGACACCATCATCTTGACGGCGGGCCTCCGGGTGGCCTTGCGGATCGTGTCTTTGCGCAGGTTGATCTGCGCCTCACCTTTCAGGATCGGCTTGGCTGCTTCGGTCATGCGCAACGCGCCGTGGCGTTCGGGATCGGGGCGAACAAGATCGTGACCCATCATCTGCCGGAAGATCGCCTGCCATTGCGGGCGCGACCAGTCCTTGCCGATGCCCCATGTGGACAGGTTGTCGTGCCGCCGGGCGCGAATCTTGTCGGTTTCATTACCCAGCAGAATGTCGATCAAATGGCCCGCGCCGAACCATTCCTCGGTGCGCAGGATCGCCGACAAGGCCATGCGAACGGGGGTGGTGCCATCGAACACTTCCGGAGGGCTGTCGCACAGGTCGCATTTACCGCAAGGTTCGATCTGTTCTCCGAAATACCCCAGCAGGGTCTTGCGTCGACATTCGAGCGCCTCGGCCAGCCCGAGCAGAGCGTTCAGCCGCGCATGATCTGCCATGCGCCGTTCCGGTGGTGCGAGCCCCTCGTCGATCTGGGACCGGCGCAAGCGAATGTCGTCGGGGCCGAACAGGGTCAGGGTTTCAGCAGGCCCGCCGTCGCGGCCGGCGCGGCCGATTTCCTGATAATAGGCTTCGATGGACTTGGGCAGGTCCGCATGCGCGACCCAGCGGATATCGGGCTTGTCGATGCCCATTCCGAACGCAACGGTGGCAACCACGATCAGCCCATCCTCGCGGGCAAAGCGGGTTTCGACGATGCGGCGGTCTTCGGCCTCCATTCCGCCGTGATAATGACAGGCGGTGTGGCCTTCGGCGCGTAAGGCCTGGGCCAACACTTCGGTTTTGTTGCGGGTGCCGCAATAGACGATACCGGATTGGCCTTTACGCGCTTCGGCGAAGTCGAGGATCTGTTTGCGTGGGCCGTCCTTGGCAGCAAAGGCCAGATGGATATTAGGCCGGTCAAAGCCGCGCAGGAACTTACGCGGGGCGGTGCCGTCGAACAGTTTTTCGACAATCTCGTCCTGCGTTTCGGCATCCGCAGTGGCGGTGAAAGCGGCCAAAGGCACGTCCAATGCGCGTCGCAGCTCTCCGATCCGCAGATAATCTGGGCGGAAATCATGGCCCCATTGGCTGACGCAATGGGCCTCGTCCACGGCGATCAGGCTGACATTGATCCGACGCAACATGCCCAAGGCTGACCCGGCGGCCAGACGCTCGGGGGCCATGTAGAGCAGTTTCAGGCGCCCGGCCTCCAGCGCCTCCCACACGGCATCGGTTTCTTCGGGGGTGTTGCCCGAGGTTAGCGCACCGGCCTCGACCCCGGCCTCTTGCAGCCCGCGCACCTGATCACGCATCAAGGCAATCAGGGGGGATATCACCACGGTCACCCCGTCACGCAGAAGGGCGGGTAACTGAAAACACAGGGATTTGCCGCCGCCCGTGGGCATGATCGCCAGGACGTTTTCACCCAGCGTGACGGCATCGACGATCTCTTCCTGACCGGGGCGGAAATCGTCGAATCCAAAGACATCTCGCAGCAAAGGCGCGGCGTCGAACATGTGCGGGGTTGCCCTGTTTTAAGGTTTATCTGCTCTTAAGACAGGACAATCACATACTAAGATTCAGTGAACAAGAGGTCAGACGAAATAGCCCATATTGTTAATTAGAATGATCCGCAGCGCGTAGACCCCGATCAGTACCACCAAAGGCGTCAGGTCCAGCCCACCCATCGCGGGCAGGACGCGACGGATTGGGCCATAGATAGGCTCTAATATCCGGTTCAAGCCATACCAAATTTGCGCCACGAGTTGCTGGTGCAGGTTGAGAACCTGAAAGTTGATCAGCCAGCTCATGATCACATGGGCCAAAATGATGAACCAGACAATGTCCAGGATCAGCAGCAGAATTTGGATCAACGACAGCATGGGGCCTCCGGTAAATACGTGAGATGAGAGGTAAGCGCCCCCGCGACAAAGAGCAAGCCCGCGCCAACACAACGCTTGCGAATTGGGTTAAAGCCCCGTCTTATGAATGCAACAATAAACAGGGGCAGTTATGGCAGAGATTTCCAAGCGCAAGCGCATTTGGGGTTGGTGGTTTTTCGACTGGGCCAGTCAACCATATCACACCCTTCTGGTCACCTTTGTGTTCGGCCCCTATTTCGCCGGGGTTGCGGCGGGGTATTTTTCAGGAACCGGGTTGGATGCCGAGGCTGCGGCCGCGCGGGCGCAGACGGTTTGGGCCAATTGCCTGACCATCACCGGGTTGATCATCGCCTTTGGCGCGCCGTTGCTGGGTGCGATGGCGGATGTGTCGGGGCGGCGCATTCCGTGGATCTTTGCCTTTTCGGCGATGTACGCGGTGGGATCTGCCGCGCTTTGGTACACGCTGCCCGATGGCTCGAACATGTGGCTGATGCTGTCGGCCTTTGGGCTGGGTTTTGTCGGCGCGGAGTATGCGCTGATCTTCATCAACTCTCAGCTGCCTGATCTGGGCGATGACAATGAAGTGGGCGAAATTTCGGGTTCGGGCTTTGCGTTTGGTTATTTCGGCGGGTTGATTTCATTGGCGATCATGCTGTTGCTGTTCGTCGAACAGCCCAACGGCAAGACACTGATTGGGATGGAGCCGATGTTCGGGCTGGATGCGGCGAGCCAGCAGGGCACGCGGTTCGTCGGTCCCTTTACCGCCGGTTGGTTCATCCTGTTCATGGTGCCCTATTTCCTTTGGGTGCGTGATGACCCGGACAGTAACAAGACTGGCAGCCTGCGTGAGGCATTGCGACTGCTGGGCAAATCCATCTCAGACTTGCGGCACCGGGTCAGTCTGGCGACCTATCTGGGTTCATCCATGTTCTACCGCGATGCGCTGAACGGGCTGTACAGTTTCGGCGGTGTCTATGCACGGCTGGTATTGGAATGGGGGCTGATCAAGATCGGAGTGTTCGGGATTGTCAGCGTTCTGGCCTCGGCCATCTTTGCGTGGGTCGGTGGCAAGATGGATAAGAAATACGGCCCTAAACCAGTTATTCTGGTCGCGATCTGGGTGCTGATCTTTGTCTGCATCACCGTGGTGTCGATGGATCGGACGCAGATTTACGGCATCTCTTTGCCCGAAGGGTCAGGCCTGCCGGATCTGGTGTTCTTTGGCTGCGGAGTTCTGATCGGCGGTATGGGCGGTATCCTGCAATCGGCCAGCCGATCCATGATGGTGCGCCATACCGACCCAAACACGCCAGTCGAAAGCTTTGGCCTTTACGGCCTGTCCGGCCGCGCGACATCTTTTGCCGCGCCTTTGCTAATCGGGATTGCCACAACTGTTACGGGCAGTGCGCGGTTGGGGGTGTCACCGATCATTCTGTTGTTTATTCTGGGCCTGTTCCTAATGCGCTGGGTTAAACCGGAAGGGGATCAGAGCAGATGATTTTACTACGTTTCTTAGCAATAATCGCCGCGATGACATTGGCAGGAGAAGCCGGGGCGCAGCCCTTGGCCAAGCAATTGTTCGGGGCGCAAAAGCAAAGTTCACAGCAAAAACCAGCCGCGTTCGGCAGTTATTCGCGCGGATGTGCCGCGGGATCAGTGCAACTGCCCGAAACGGGGCCGACATGGCAAGCCATGCGCCTGTCGCGTAATCGCAACTGGGGCCACCCGGAGGCGGTGGATTACGTACAGGACCTCAGCAAGTTTGCGGCTCGGCAACCGGGGTGGAATGGTCTCTATATCGGGGATATCAGCCAACCGCGTGGTGGTCCGATGACTTCTGGTCATCGCAGCCACCAGTTGGGGTTGGACATCGATATCTGGATGCTGCCTGGCGACAACATGCGGCTGTCGCGCAAAGCGCGCGAGAATATCTCGTCGATTTCCCTGCGCCGCGCCAACGGGGCCTATGTGAATGGCAATTGGACGGCACAGCACCACGCCGTGCTGCGTGAGGCGGCAAAGGACAAGCGCGTGGCGCGGATTTTCGTCTTTCCCGGCGCCAAGGTTCAGATGTGCAATGATGAGAAAGGCAACAAGGCCTATCTGCGCAAGATCAGGCCATGGTGGGGGCATCATTATCATTTCCACGTGCGTCTGAAATGCCCCAAGGGCTCGCGCGGCTGTGTCAATCAGGACGCGCCGCCCAAAGGTGATGGGTGTGCCGAGGCTCAGCAATGGGTACGCAACATCCTCAACCCGCCGCCACCTGACCCGAACGCGCCTGCGCCGAAGAAACGCCGCGAGTATGTTCTGACCGATTTGCCCCAGCAATGCGCCGCAGTCTTGCAATCCAACTGATTGCTACTTTGCTGGCGGGTGCGGTTTGGGCGGTCGAGGTCAAGACGGCCACATACTTAAACAGCTTTGTCTGGCGCCACCCGGCGGAATGGTTTGGTGGGTTTTCGGCCCTGTATATCTCGGACAACGGTCGGCATATGCTTGCGCTTAGTGACCGGTCGGTTCTTGTCCGCGCGACCATTGCGCGGGACGAGGATGACATTACAGGGGTCCGGATCACCGGGAACTGGCCGGTTCTCTCCAGCACAGGACGGCCCCTATCCGGCGAAGCAGGGGATTCCGAAGGCATTGCGGTCGCACCGGACGGTAGCCATTACATCTCATTTGAGTCAGTGCATCGCGTTGCCCGGTACGCGACCCCCGACGCCGAAGCGCGGGTGCTGCCGCGCCCAAAGGCGTTTGAAAATCTGAAACTGAATGGGTCGTTCGAAGCCTTGGCAATCGACAATCAGGGGTGGCTGTATACCCTTCCCGAAAGAAGCCGGACCGACGCAGGCGACATCCCCGTTTATCGCTGGGACGGGCAGGGTTGGTCGACCCCTTTCGTGTTGCCACAGCGGGAAAAATTCTTGCCTGTATCTGCCGATTTTGGTCCAGATGGTCGGTTCTATTTATTGGAACGAGCCCTGTCCCTGACAGGGTTCCGCACCCGCCTGCGGCGGTGGCAGATCACAGAGGATTCAGTCGGTGCCGAAGAAAACCTGTTTACGACCGGCGCAGGCACGCATGACAACCTCGAAGGGTTGTCGGTTTGGCGCGATGATCAGGGGCGGTTGCGCGCCACGATGATCTCGGACGACAACTTTCTGGTCCTTCAGCGCACTGAACTGGTGGAGTATCTGCTACCGGATTGACACATCCCAACCAAAGGTCTAAACGCACGGCTTGCCTTGGGACGGTCCCTTGGCCAAGTCGCCGCTACCTTGTCAAAACGGGCATCTGAAAACATGCAACGCGCTTACATACCCGGCATTATTGCCATGGCCGCCATTGTTGTGGCCTCGAACATTCTGGTTCAGTTCCTGATTTTTGACGGGCTGCTGACCTGGGGTGCTTTTACCTATCCGCTGGCCTTTCTGGTTACCGACATCATGAACCGCGTCTATGGCGTGGCCACGGCCCGCAAGGTGGTGTTCGCTGGGTTTGTCACCGGCATCATCTGTTCGCTGATCGGCAGCCAGATCATGCTGCAAGGTGACGGGTTCACCTATGCCGCCGTGCCGCTGCGGATCGCTGTTGCCTCGGGGACGGCGTTTCTGATTGCACAGCTGACCGATGTCACCGTGTTCAATTCGTTGCGTGGTGGTCGCTGGTGGCGCGCGCCGCTGGTGTCGACCCTGGTTGGCTCGGCGCTGGACACCGCGCTGTTTTTCACCATAGCATTCTCAGCTTCGGTCACGGTTTTCGGTGCCAATGCTGATGCGGCGATCAACTGGGCGTGGGAGCCTGTGCCCTTCATGCTGACTGGTCCGATGACCCCCCTGTGGGTGACGTTGGCGTTTGCCGACTGGCTGGTGAAGCTGTCGCTGGCGATGATCGCGCTGATCCCGTTCAAGGTGATTGTTGCGCGGTTGACCGCGCACCCGGCATAAAGGCGCGGTTGACCGCTTAGCTTGCAAAAAAAGTGCTTTGAGAATGGCGCATCTTGTGTCAGGCTCAAAGTTAACCGCAACAGATAGAAAAGGAGGTGATCCAGTGTCGAGAAAGAGATTGGAGAGAGGTGTCGGAACAACCGGGGGGATCGCCTGTTAGGGCAGCCCTTGGCGGAGCGCTCGCTCCGGCTGGTCGATTGATCTAACCGACCCAACCTCCTGTACTTTCGAAGGGCCGTCCCGCCGGGGCGGCCCTTTTTGTTTCTGCTTGTGCCGGATAAGGTCCACTTCATGTTGCGCATCACCGACGATATCACCCTGCAGGACTGGGAAATGACCGAGAGCTTTGTCCGCTCGTCCGGTCCCGGTGGTCAGAACGTGAACAAGGTCTCGACCGCAGTTGAGCTGCGGTTCGAGGCTGCGCGCTCGCCCTCCTTGCCCGATCCGGTCAAAAACAGGCTGAAACGGTTGGCCGGGCGGCGCTGGACCAAAGATGGCGCGATCATCATTCAATGCGAAGAAACCCGCAGCCAAGCCCGCAACCGCGAGATTGCCCGCGCCCGTCTGGCTGAACTGATTGTCCGCGCGCTGGTGAAACCCAAGCGGCGGATTGCGACGAAACCCACCTATGGCTCGGTCAAACGGCGGCTGGCGGCCAAAAAAGCGCGCTCGGATGTGAAGGCGCTGCGCGGCAAGGTCGCAGAAGATTGAACTGGCAGTTTCACGGTGCCTTGCTAGTTTGAAAAGGCAAGGGAGAGCAAGATCATGAGGTTAGAGGGGAAAACCGCGATTGTAACCGGTGGCGCGTCTGGCTTTGGTGCCGGGATCGTGCAGAAATTCCTGTCCGAAGGCGCGCGGGTCATGATTGCCGATATCAATGGTGACGCGGCCGAGGTTCAGGCAAATCAGCTTGGGCCGAATGCGATTGCTCAGATGGTCGACGTGGCGAATGCAGTCTCGGTGCAAGCCATGGCGGATATGGCGATGGATCGGTTCGGGCAATTGGATATTTTGGTGAACAATGCCGGTGTCACGCATCTGCCGACGCCGCTAGAGGATGTCACCGAAGAGGAATTTGACCGCGTCTTCAACGTGAACATGAAATCAGTCTATCTGACCGCACGGGCGCTGGTGCCAGCGATGAAAGCGCGCGGGGCGGGTGCGATCCTGAACGTGGCCTCGACCGCGGGGCTATCGCCACGTCCGAACCTGAATTGGTACAACGCGTCCAAGGGCTGGATGATCACGGCCACCAAGACAATGGCGGTGGAACTTGCGCCTTCGGGTGTGCGTGTAAACGCGCTCTGCCCGGTGGCCGGGGAAACACCACTGCTGAAATCCTTCATGGGAGAAGATACGCCTGAAATGCGTGCCAAGTTCCTGTCGACCATCCCGCTGGGGCGTTTCTCGACCCCCGACGACATGGCCAACGCCGCCTGTTTCCTGTGTTCGGACGAGGCGAGCATGATCACCGGCGCTGCATTGGAGGTCGACGGTGGCCGTTGTATCTGAGGTTTATCCGTGATCCCCGGACCCCGTAATCTGATCACTGATGTCCCTGGCCTGAGGGTCGGAAATGCGCAGGACGCTGCGTTGAAATCGGGAACAACTGTCCTGACGGCAGATCAGGCCTTTACCGCCTCGGTTCACGTGATGGGGGGCGCACCGGGCACGCGGGAAACCGATCTGCTGGCGCCGGATAAATCGGTCTCGCAAGTGGATGCAATTACTTTGTCCGGTGGGTCGGCCTTTGGACTGGATGCCTGTTCTGGCGTCTCGGATGCATTGCGGTCGCGGGGCAGGGGGTATCCAGTGGGCGATACCGTGGTGCCCATTGTGCCCGGAGCGATCCTGTTTGATTTGTTGAACGGCGGAGACAAGGATTGGGTTGAAAACCCATATCGCGCGCTGGGACGAGCGGCTTTTGACGACGCAGATGTGGATTTTGCGTTAGGCACAGCGGGGGCCGGAACCGGCGCTTTGGCGGCGCGGCACAAGGGGGGGCTCGGGTCCGCCTCATTGGTTCTGGACAATGGGGTGACCGTCGGTGCCCTGGTTGCGGCCAACCCGTTGGGCAGTGTGACAACACCCGGCGACCGCCATTTCTGGGCAGCGCCGTTCGAGTTTGGAGACGAATTTGGCGGTTTAGGATCTGATTCAAGTGCCGGTCTTGGCTTTCCTGCTCCCAGCCTCAAGGCGCAGGCGATGCGACTTGCCGAGCCGGATAAGGGCAACACGACAATCGCTATTGTGGCCACGGATGCTGCCTTGTCGAAATCGCAGTGCCAGCGACTGGCAGTGGCAGCACATGATGGCATTGCCCGCGCCATTCTGCCGGCACACACACCAGGGGACGGAGATCTGGTCTTTGCGGTCAGCACTGGCGCGCAGACCATCGACGCCGAAGCCGGCTTGGGGCTGATCGGACATGCGGCCTCGGTCTGTCTGGCACGAGCTATTGCGCGGGCTATTTATCTGGCGACCCCGGCAGCGGGCGATCTATTGCCCTGTTGGACCGCACCACATGACAAAAGTTAAGGACTGTCTTTATGCCGCAGGGCACATTACCCTCGCGCGGCAATCTGCGCGTTGACTCTTTTTTGCGCCGAAGGTCCATTCGGTGCAGCCAATTCGTATCGGAGCAAAACTCATGAATCGTATCCTCGCTACCGCAATTGTCGGCCTGCTGGCCCTTCCTGCCTATGCGGAAGGTGACGCCGAGGCCGGCAAAAAGGCCTTCAATAAATGCAAATCCTGCCATCAGATCGCTGACCCGGCCGGTGAAGTCATCGTCAAGGGCGGTAAGACCGGTCCGAACCTATACGGTATCGCGGGCCGCACCGCGGGTACCGTTGAAGGGTTCAAATACGGAGACAGCATCGTTGAGGCTGGTGAAAACGGTCTGGTCTGGGATGAAGCCACCTTTGTCGAATACGCGCAGGATCCCAAGGCGTTTTTGAAAGATTACCTGGGTGAGACATCGGCCAAGTCGAAAATGACCTTCAAGTTGAAGAAGGGCGGCGAAGACGTCTATGCCTATATCGTCAGTGTCTCGGGCGAATAACGTCTGAAAAACCAGACCATTCGAACGATTGCAAAAGGCCGCAGCCCCTGCGGCCTTTCGTGCGATTGATAACAGCTTGGATCAAGGTCACCTTGGGGATACGCGGTTCATCATGCCCTTGCATGACTTCGCAAAGCCAAGCCGGTCCGGCGGCAGCCAATTCCATACATCCCGCCGCCCTGGCGGATCGGCAGCAGGAGACGACAGATGGGAATCATGATCCCGGCCTGGGTTGATGGTGAATTGACCCCCGTGGACAAGCTTGAGGCGCATGAAAAGGGCCTGCGGCACAAGGCAGTGTCGGTCTTTGTCGTGCGCGGCACCGAGATTTTGATGCAACGCCGGGCTTTGGGCAAATACCATACGCCGGGCCTGTGGGCGAATACCTGCTGCACCCATCCCGATTGGGGCGAGACGCCCTCGGAATGTGCCGTGCGTCGTTTGCGCGAAGAGTTGGGGATCACCGGCTTGTACCCGGAATACCGGCACCGGCTGGAATATCACGCCGATGTTGGCAACAACATGATCGAACACGAAGTGGTCGATATCTTTCTGGCTCATGTTCGTGGGCCACTTAAAATCGAGCCTAATCCGGACGAAGTCATGGATATCCGGTGGATCGACTACCATGATCTGCTGGCTGAAGTGCAACGACATCCGCAGCGGTTCACGCCGTGGCTGAAGATCTATCTGCACAGTCACGCCGACACGATTTTCGGTCCTGATCTGATCATCTCGGCCACGTCCTGACCGCAACGGCTTGCAAGGGCCGCCCAAGCCGCCTAAATCAACGCGTCATGGCCAAGCAAAAGACAGACCCGAATTACAAAGTTATCGCCGAAAACCGGCGTGCGCGCTTCGATTACGCGATCGAGGACGATATCGAGTGCGGCATCGTGCTGGAAGGGTCCGAGGTCAAATCCCTGCGCGTTGGTGGGTCAAACATTGCCGAAAGCTATGCTTCGGTCGAGGATGGCGAGCTGTGGCTGATCAACAGCTATATCGCGCCTTATGAGCAGGCGAAGGTTTTCAAGCACGAAGAACGCCGCCGCCGCAAGCTGCTGGTGTCGCGCAAAGAGCTGTCGAATCTGTGGAATGCGACCCAGCGCAAGGGCATGACGCTGGTGCCGCTGGTTTTGTATTTCAACCACAAGGGCCGGGCGAAGCTGAAGATCGGCATCGCCAAAGGTAAAAAACTGCACGACAAGCGTGAGACTCAGGCCAAGCGGGACTGGTCACGGCAGAAACAGCGGCTGATGAAGGATCACAGCTGATCCTTCGCCCGGTTCAGAACGCCATGGCTGCGGAAACGGCGCGTTTCCAGCGCTGATAGGCGGCGTCGCGTTCCTCGGCGGACAGTTCCGGTTCAAAACGGCGATCCAGCGCCCAGGTTTCCGAAAAGCCCTGTTGATCCGGGTAAACCCCTGCGCGCATTCCAGCCAACCAGGCCGCGCCTAATGCAGTGGTTTCCTGCATCACCGGGCGGTCGACCTCGGCCCCCAGATAATCCGACAGCCCCTGCATCGCCCAGTCCGAGGCGCTGGCCCCGCCATCCACGCGCAGTGTCACGTCGGTATCCGCGCCCCAATCGCCCTGCATGGCGTGCCAAAGGTCGCGCGTTTGATAGGCAATGCTTTCCAGCGTGGCCTTGGCCAATTCCGCGCGGCCGGAATTACGGGTCAGGCCAAATATCGCGCCACGGCAATCAGGTTTCCAATAGGGCGCGCCAAGGCCAGTAAAGGCGGGGACCAACACGACATGCTGGTTCGGATCGGCTTGTTGCGCCAACTCGCCGCTTTCGGGGGCCGATTCGATGATCTGCAGCGCATCGCGCAGCCATTGCACGGCGGCCCCAGCGACAAAGATCGACCCCTCCAGCGCATAGGTCCGCTTGCCGTCCAACTGATAAGCGATGGTGGTCAGCAGGCGGTTCTTCGATTCAACCGGTTTGTCTCCGGTGTTCAGCAAGGCAAAGCAGCCCGTGCCATAGGTCGATTTCATCATTCCGGGCTGGAAACAGGCCTGCCCGATAGTGGCAGACTGCTGATCCCCCGCCACGCCTAGAATCGGGATATTTCCCCCAAATAGGGTCGTATTTCCGAAATCCGAGGCGCAATCGTGTACCTCTGGCAGCATGTTCATCGGCACGTCCAGCAGATCGCAAATCTCGGCACTCCACGCGCCTTTGTTGATGTCGAACAACAGGGTGCGTGCAGCATTGGTGGCGTCGGTGGCGTGGCTGCGCCCCTCGGTCAGACGCCAAATCAGGAAACAGTCGATGGTGCCGAACATCAACTCTCCGGCCTCGGCGCGGTCGCGTGCGCCCGGCACGGTATCGAGCAGCCATTTAACCTTGGTGCCCGAGAAATAGGGGTCCAGCAACAGCCCGGTCTGGGCGGTCACGTCATCTTCGCACCCCGCCCGTTTATAGCGCGCGCAAATCTCGGCGGTGCGGCGGTCCTGCCAGACGATGGCGTTGTGGAGTGGTTGACCGGTGGCGCGGTCCCAGACCACAGTGGTTTCGCGCTGGTTGGTGATGCCGATGCCCGCGATCTGATCAGCGGTTACGCCGGTGGTTTCCATCACCTCGCGGCAGACGCGAAGAACGCTCTCCCAGATTTCTTCGGCGTCGTGTTCGACCCAACCTTCCTGCGGGAAATGCTGCTTGAATTCGTGCTGCGCGGTGCCTGCGCGCTGCATATCCGCGTCAAACAATATGGCCCGTGATGATGTGGTGCCCTGATCAATGGCAAGAATATAGGTCACGCCTGCGCCCCCCTCCGGTCTGGTTTTGCCGGACTTTAGCGCAAACAATGACGATCGTGCCAGAGCGTTCAGACAGGAATATTGTCGATCAACCGCACACCATCCGCCCAGGCCGCCGCAAATAGCCGGGCGGGCCGTGTGGCATGGGTCAGCGGGTCCAGTGTGTCGGCGCAGCGTAGTTGAATATATTCAACTTGAGTGAAGCCTGCCGCCAGCAGATCAGACTCGGCCCGCGCGGCCACAGTTTCAAACGCGGCCCCTGCTTTCAGCGACTGGACCACACCCTGCATGATCCGGTGCTTGTTGGCCGCAATGTTCAACCCCTCGGTCGAGAGGAGGAGGTTGCGCGATGACATTGCCAACCCCGAGGGTTCGCGTACCGTTGGGCAGCCGACCACCTCGATGGGGATGTCCAGATCGCGGGCCATGCGGCGGACGATCATCAATTGTTGATAATCTTTTTGCCCGAAATAGGCTCGATCTGCCTGCGTTTGCAGGAACAGCTTAGCGACCACAGTGGCGACGCCATCAAAATGGCCGGGGCGGAATTCACCCTCCATCACATCGGTCAAACCGGCGACTGAAACGGTGGTGGCGAAGCCTTGCGGATAGATCTCCTCGGGATCGGGGACATAGATGGCGTCGACACCGTAAGGGGCCAGTTTCTGCGCATCTTCGTTCTCGGTCCGCGGGTAATTGGCCAGATCGTCGGGGTTGTTAAACTGTTTGGGGTTCACAAAAACCGTAACGATCACTCGGTCGGTTCCGGCCTTGGCGGCTTCGGCCAGAGACAAGTGCCCCTGATGTAGCGCGCCCATGGTGGGGACGACACCGATCGTTTCGCCGTTGCCGTGCCATTTGGTCGTCAGCGCGCGCAAATCACTTAGGCGGCGCAGAATGGGTGCGGTCATGTCTTAGGTCCTTTGGTCGGAGCCTGATCGGCAAAGACATGTTCATCCGCTGGAAAGCTGCGGGCGCGCACATCGGAGGCATATTCCGCGATGGCGGCCTCGGCTTGCGGACCCAGTTCGGCATAGCGTTTGACAAATTTCGGTTTGAACGCGGTGAAAAAGCCCACCATGTCGTCCACGACCAGAATCTGCCCATCACAACCGGCTGAGGCGCCAATGCCGATGGTCGGAATCGCGACCTCGGCGGTGATCTGATCAGCCAGGCCTTGCGGTACCTTCTCAAGCACAACGGAAAATGCACCAGCCTCGGCCACCGCATGGGCATCGGCCAACACCGCCTTCGCCTGTTCGTCGCGACCCTGCACCTTGTAGCCGCCCAGCGTGTTGATCGATTGTGGCGTCAGGCCGATATGCGCCATCACCGGGATACCGCGCTTGACCAGAAAGCGAATGGTCTCGGCCATTTCCACGCCGCCTTCCAGCTTGACCGCGCCTGCGCCGGTTTCGGCCATCAGGCGAGCGGCATTCTTGAAGGCATGGGCCGGGTCGTGTTCGTAACTGGCAAAGGGCATATCGATAACCATCATCGCCCTGTCCAGACCGCGCGCAACGGCCTGACCATGCATCACCATCATCTCCATCGTCACACCCAGGGTCGAGGTCAGCCCATGCAGCACCATGCCGACGCTGTCGCCGACCAGAACAAAGTCGCAATGGGCATCCATCAGCCGTGCCATCGGTGTGGTATAGGCAGTCAAACTGACCAATGGTGTGCTGCCTTTGCGGGCGCGGATATCCTCGGCATTCGGGGCTGTTTTGCGGGCGGTGGCGCTCATGATCGCTCCTGCGGGGTTCATGTTGCAGTGCGGCATAGCAGATTGCACAAGGTTATAGAAACCCCGGTTGCGCGAACATTTCCTTGATTGACCCGAGGTTTAAAGGGACATTGAGTGCAGAAAAGCCTGTAAAACAGCCGGTTCCAAGGATTCAAACAGGGAGAGTTTTTCATGACAAAGCAGATGTTTCGGAGTATTGCGTCGGCTCTGGCGGTGGGCGCCAGCCTGTTTGCCTCGCAGGCTTTGGCCAAATCGGACATTACGATTGCGATGCAGTTGGAGCCGCCACACCTGGACCCGACCAGCGCCGCCGCGCAGGCCATTGATTCGGTGGTTTACACAAATATCTTCGAGGGTCTGACCCGCTTTATGGGTGACGGCTCGGTCGTGCCCGGCCTGGCCGAAAGCTGGGAAATTTCCGAGGACGGTACTGTCTATACATTCAAGCTGCGCGACGGGGTGACCTTTCATGACGGCACCGTCATGGATGCCGAGGACGTCAAATTCAGCCTCGACCGCGCCACGGCCGAAGACAGTGCCAATGCGCAAAAGGCGCTGTTTGCAGGCATCGAAAGCGTTGAGGTTGTGGATCCGCTGACCGTAAAGGTCACCCTGTCCGAGCCGAACGGCAATTTTCTGTTCAACATGGCTTGGGGGGATGCGGTGATCGTCGCGCCCGAAAGCATCGACAACATCAAGACCAACCCGGTGGGGACCGGTGCCTTTACCTTTGGTGACTGGGTGCAGGGCGATAGCATCACGCTAAACCGGAACCCCAACTATTGGGGCGAACAACCTGCGTTAGAGACTGCTACGTTCAAATTCATCTCGGACCCCACTGCCGCCTTTGCTGCGGTGATGGCCGAAGATGTGGACGTCTTCGACAACTTCCCCGCACCCGAAAACCTGCCTCAATTCGAGGCTGACCCGCGTTTTCAGGTGCTGGTGGGGTCGACCGAGGGGGAAACCATCCTGTCGACCAACAACAAGAAACCCCCGTTTGATGATATCCGCGTGCGGCAGGCGCTGGCCCATGCCATCGACCGGCAGGCGGTCATTGACGGTGCGATGTTCGGCTACGGCACGCCCATCGGCACTCATTTCGCACCGCACAACCCTGCCTATGTCGATCTGACCGGCACCTCGGCCCATAACCCGAAACAGGCCGCCAAACTGCTGGCCGATGCGGGGTATGAAGAGGGGTTCGAGACCACCCTGCACCTGCCGCCGCCCTCTTATGCCCGACGCGGAGGCGAGATCATCGCCGCGCAACTGGCCGAGGTTGGCATCAAGGCCGAGATCATCAATGTGGAATGGGCGCAGTGGTTGGAATCTGTGTTCAAGGGTAAGGATTACGGCCTGACCATCATCAGCCATACTGAGCCAATGGATATCGGCATCTATGCCCGCCCCGACTATTATTTCCAGTATGACAGTCTGGATGCCCAGACGTTGATGGAGACATTGAACGCGACCACCGATCCGGAGGAGCGTAAAAAGCTGTTGGGCGATATGCAGCGCCTGATCGCCACGGACTATGTCAACGGCTACTTGTTCCAATTGGCCAAGCTGGGGGTTGCCAAGGCCGGTGTTCAGGGCCTGTGGGAGAACGCGCCAACGGCCGCCATCGACCTGACCCAGATCAGTTGGTCCGAATAATCGGGTCCGGGGCCGATATCGGCCTCGGATTACCTGTTTCCGAGTGAGCCTGAAAATGAATCTGGTCCGTTTCTTGTGTTTTGTTGCTGTGACTGCCTGCCTGTGTGCGCTGGGCGGCAAGGGACAGGCGCAGAATGTGCTGGATGGCGGGCTCGGTGGTCTGGTTGGCACGCCGGAAAACCCGCTGAAGGTGGGGATCGGCATCCGTATCGATCAGGTTACCAGCGTGGATCAAAAGGCCGAGAATTATGGCGCCGTCGTCGTATTGCGCGCCGAATGGACCGATCCCGCGCTGGCCTTTGACCGCGACACTGTCGGGCGCGAGTTTCAGGTTTTCAATCCGAGGACGCTGGCTGAACATGCCACGGATATCGGGGCGGTGGTTCCGGCGTTTGTCATTCACAACCAGCAATCCAACAAATGGATACATGAATCTGCAGCCTCGCTGCACTATGACGGGCATGTGGTCTATGTCGAGAAGTCCTCTCTGACGTTGCAGGCTCCGCATTTTGATTTCCGAAAATACCCGTTCGACACCCAGGAGTTTTTCTTCGAAGTTGTCTCGATCTTCCCGTCCGAGTACGTATCCTACTATCCGCTGGAAAAGTATTCTGGCCTGGGTGATCTGCTGGGCGAGGAAGAGTGGATACTGGACAACCCACAAGTCCTGCATTCGACGGTCATTGGCCTTTCGGGCCGGGACAGCGATCAGGTTGTGCTGGCGTTCGAAGGAAAGCGGCACCTGACCTATTATGTGATCCGGGTGTTCCTGCCGATGCTGGTTCTGGTCTCGGTGGGCTGGGCGCTGTTTTTCCTCGACGAATACCGCCGCCGAATCGAGATTGCCGGGGGCAATCTGCTGGTCTTCGTGGCCTTCAACTGGGCCATCTCTGCTGACCTGCCCAAACTGGGCTACCTGACGTTTCTGGATTTCATCCTGCAATGCATGTTCCTGATGACAGGGGCACTGATCGTGTTCAACGTGGCCTTGCGCAAACTGAAAGTGTCCGGGCATGAGGACGGGGCCAGAAAGCTGGACAATTACGCAATTAAGTGGATTTATCCGCTGGGCTATGCGTCCATCGTCGCTTACGCGGTTTTTGCCTATCTGCTGGTGCCTTAGGTGCTGGACCCGCGCGATATGTGATCCTAACGTGGGCTCAATGCTCCGCTATGCCCTGAAACGTTTGATATCGCTGTTTATCAGCCTTGTGGTCGCCTCGGTGGTCATCTTCGCCGTGATCGAGGTGGCGCCAGGCGATCCGGCCTCGTTCATGTTGGGCGTCAACGCGCAAGAGGACACACTGGCCGCCCTGCGGGCCGAGCTGGGATTGGACGGGTCCAAGATCCAGCGCTATTTCAACTGGGTTGGCGGTATGATGGTGGGGGATTTTGGGACCTCTTACACCTATCGCACACCGGTGTCGCAGATGATTTCGGACAGGCTATGGGTGTCATTGCCGCTGGCGCTTTATGCCCTGACCTTATCGACCCTGATTGCCTTCCCCGCCGGTATTTACGCCGCAGCCCGTAGTGGCAAGCCGGGGGATCTGACGGTGATGGGGGTGACGCAATTAGGTATCGCAGTGCCGAATTTCTGGTTCGCGATGATGCTGGTGCTGATCTTTGCCATCAACCTTCGCTGGTTCAATGCCGGAGGTTTTGCGGGTTGGGACAAAGGCGTCTGGACCGGCCTGCATTCTCTGACATTGCCCGCCATTGCGCTGGCCTTGCCGCAGGCGGCGATCTTGGCGCGGGTCATGCGGTCTTCGCTGCTGGATATACTGGGTGAAGATTTCATGCGCACTGCCCGCGCCAAGGGATTGTCACGCCGTCAAGCACTGTGGCGGCACGGTGTGCGCAACGCGCTGATCCCGGTTCTGACCATCATCGGGCTGCAGTTCTCGTTTCTGTTGGCGGGGTCGATCATTATCGAGCAGGTGTTTTATCTGCCCGGACTCGGGCGGCTGGTGTTTCAGGCGATCTCGGCCCGCGATTTGGTCGTGGTGGAATCGGTGGTCATGCTGCTTGTCTTTGCTGTCATCACCGTGAATTTTATGGTCGATCTCGCCTATGCCGCCGTGGACCCAAGGCTGAGAGGTCGGTCATGAGCCGCAACCTGCTTCTTGGTTCAGTATTGTCCTCGTTGGTCTTGCTGGCGGCGCTGATGTCCTTTGTCTGGACGCCGTATGATTATGCGGCGCTGGATATCCCCAACAAGCTGGAGCCGCCTAATGCACAGCATTGGTTCGGCACAGATCATTTCGGGCGTGACATGTTCTCGATGATCATGGTCGGTGCGCGCACGTCCATCGCGGTGGCACTGGTGGCGGTGGGGATCGGTATGGCGCTGGGCGTGCCGCTTGGCCTGGCTGCAGCAGCGCGTAAAGGATCATGGCTGGATGAGGTGATCATGCGCGGCAACGATTTGGTCTTTGCCTTCCCCTCGCTAGTCATCGCCATTCTGATCACAGCGGTGTTCGGAGCAGGCGCGATCAACGCGATCATCGCGATCGGTATTTTCAACATTCCCGTCTTCGCCCGCATCACCCGTGGCGCGGCCTTGTCCCTATGGGAACGCGAGTTCATTCTGGCCGCGCGTGTCGCGGGCAAAGGCGCGGCGCGGATATCGGCGGAACATATTCTGCCTAATATTGCGAATCTGCTGATAGTTCAGGGGACCATTCAGTTCTCTCTGGGTATCCTGGCCGAAGCGGGCTTGTCTTATGTCGGTCTGGGTGCGCAACCGCCCACACCCAGTTGGGGTCGAATGCTGGCCGATGCGCAGACAATGGTCAGTTTTGCCCCGCATTTGGCTCTGATTCCGGGGCTGGCAATTATTGTCACTGTGCTGGGACTGAACCTGTTAGGCGATGGGTTGCGCGATTGGCTTGATCCCAGAATACGAGTCGCGCGCGCATGAGCTTGCTGGAGATCGAAAACCTTTCTCTGACCATCCATGAGACCGAGATTCTGAAGCGGGTCAGCTTGTGTATTGGTGCCGGACAAATTGTTGCCGTGACCGGTGAAAGTGGCTCGGGCAAGTCGATGACCGCGCTGGCCGTGATGCAATTGCTGCCAAATGGCGCAAAGACAGAAGGTGCGATCTGGCTGGGACGTCAGAATCTGCTGAAACGGTCTGAACGCGAAATGTGCGCCCTGCGCGGGGCCAAAATTGGGATGGTGTTTCAGGAACCCATGACCGCCTTGAACCCGGTCAAAACCATTGGCGATCAGGTGATCGAAACCATTCTGGTCCACAAGGCCATGTCGCGCACCAAGGTGCGGGCCCGCGCACACGAGGTTCTGAGCCGCGTTGGCCTGCCACCTGACCGTTTCCCGCTGTCGCGATATCCGCATGAACTGTCCGGCGGTCAACGGCAGCGTGTGGTAATCGCCATGGCAATCGCACTGCGCCCCAAATTGTTGATCGCGGATGAGCCGACAACCGCGCTGGATGTGACGACACAGGCGCAGATACTCGACCTGCTCAAAGGGCTGGCGCGCGAATATGGCATGGGGCTGCTGATGATCACGCACGATCTGGCGGTGGTGGCAGACATGGCCAACCAGATCGTCGTGATGCGCCATGGAGAGGTGGTCGAAAGCGGTGCAACCACTGACCTGCTGCACAATATGCAGCACCCCTATACGAAGATGCTGTTTCAGGCCTCGAGGCATCAGGTTTCACTACCTGACCCGCCCGAGTCCCTGCCATTGCTAGAGGTGAGAAATGTGGTGCGCGACTATAGCTTGCCGCGAAAAGGTCTGTTCAGCAGGCCGGATCACCACCGCGCGGTCGATGAAGTCAGCTTTACCCTGCACCGGGGTGAGCGGTTGGGCCTGGTCGGAGAATCTGGTTGTGGAAAATCGACCCTAACACGGGCAATTTTGGGTTTGGAGGACGTGCAGAGCGGTGAAATTTTACTGGACAACCAGCCTGTCTTTGCCGGTCACAAGCCGAACCCCGTTGTGCGACGTAAGATGCAGGTGGTGTTTCAGGACCCCTATGGCAGTTTCAACCCGCGCCACCGCGTCGCCCGCCTGATCACCGAGCCGTTTCACCCGTTGGACAACCCGCCCACCGGCACAGAGCGGCAAGACCGTATCGCCGAAATGCTGACCGCCGTGGGCCTCAGCCCGGATGATGCGAACAAATACATCCATGAATTCTCGGGCGGGCAACGACAGCGGATTGCCATTGCCCGCGCCTTGATCATTCGCCCCGAACTGATCGTGTTTGATGAGGCGGTCTCGGCCTTGGATGTATCGGTCCGGGCGCAGATTCTGGACCTGCTGGCCGAACTGTGCGCCACATACAATCTGACCTATCTGTTCATCAGCCACGACCTAAGCGTTGTGCGCACGATCACCGACCGGGTGATGGTGATGCAGGCAGGCAGAATTGTTGAGCAGGGTGAGACCGAACAGGTATTCTCTTCCCCGCGGCACGCTTACACTCGGACCCTGATCGATGCCGCACCGGTCTTGCCCGGTATCGGTGCAAATGTCGCGTAATTCCTTTGTTAGAGTCGATATGGAGGCCAAAATGCCCAATTCTCTCTGGTTCAACCCCGGCCTTTGCCTGATCGGCGGCGATTGGGTCGCGCCTGCTTCACAGCAGACGATTTCGATGATTAATCCGTCTGACGGATCCGAGATCTGCCGGATTGCCCGCGCGAATGCCCCAGATATAGATGCCGCTGTGCAGGCCGCCCAAACGGCGTTGGATGGGGATTGGGGGCGAAAGACGGCGTTGGAGCGCGGCCGCGTCCTGACCCGACTTGGCCAACTGGTTTTGGAACGCGTAGAGGACTTGGCGCAGCTTGAGGCGATGGATGTAGGAAAACCGCTGACACAGGCCCGTGCGGATGCCGTGGCATTGGCGCGGTACTGCGAATTCTACGGCGGCGCGGCGGACAAGGTGATGGGCGAGACGATCCCCTATCTGGACGGCTACACCGTGTACACGCTGCGCGAACCGCACGGAGTGACCGGGCATATAGTGCCGTGGAACTACCCGATGCAGATCATTGGCCGCTCTGTCGGGGCAGCTTTGGCGATGGGCAACGCCTGCGTGCTAAAACCAGCGGAAGAGGCGTGTTTGACCGCGCTTGCCTTTGCCCATCTGGCGCAACAGGCGGGCCTACCTGCCGGAGCGTTGAACGTGGTGCCGGGGTTGGGGGCCGAGGCCGGGGCGGCATTGTCAGCGCATCCTGGCGTGCAGCATATCTCATTCACAGGGTCAGTTGCCACCGGCGCGCTGGTGCAGCAGGCGGCGGGGCGCAACGTGGTGCCAGTGACGCTGGAACTGGGCGGTAAATCGCCCCAGCTGGTATTTGACGATGCCGATCTGGATGCCGCAGTGCCGTTTCTGGTGAACGCGGGTATTCAGAATGCCGGGCAGACCTGTTCGGCCTCGTCCCGTATTCTGGTGCAGCGTGGGGTGTATGAGCAGGTCAAAACCCGCATGGCAGCCGCCTATGCCGATCTGACTGTTGGTCCAGCACCCGAAGATTTGCGGGTCGGCCCCCTGATCTCGGCCCGTCAGAAACAGATCGTCGAGGGGTTTTTAGCCAAAGGCGCGGACCTAAACATCGCAGGACAAGGGCGTATCGTAGATCATGCACCCGGCGAGGGAGCATATGTGCAGCCAACCCTTTTTGCCGATGTCCCGTCAGATCACCTTCTGGCTCGGGATGAAATTTTTGGACCGGTGCAGGTTCTGATCCCCTTTGAAACCGAGGAGGAGGCGGTTCAGATCGCCAACGCCACCGAATACGGGTTGGTTGCCAGCATCTGGACCCGCGACGGTGCGCGGCAGATGCGGTTGGCGAAACAGCTGCGTTCAGGACAGGTGTTCATCAACAATTATGGTGCGGGGGGCGGGGTAGAGTTGCCGTTTGGCGGTGTCGGCAAGTCCGGTCATGGCCGCGAAAAGGGGTTCGAGGCGCTGTTTGGGTTCTCGCAGGTGAAAACAGTAGCGGCTTACCATGGTTAGGGTCTAAACAATCACTTCGATCGACTGTTGTGCACCCACACCGAAGACGCGCTTATAGCGCTCGATCTCATCCTTTGGGCCCATCGCTTTTTCCGGGTTGTCGGACAGTTTCACGGTTGGTCGGCCATTGGCGGATACCGCCTTGCAGACCAGCGAGAACGGTGCCAGCGCGTCTTGTGGGACCAGCCCACGGAAATCATTGGTCAGCAAGGTGCCCCAACCAAACGAGACCTTCGTGCGATGAGCGAACTGGCTGTGTAGTTCGTGGATTTTGTCCACGTCCAGCCCGTCCGAGAAGATTACCCGCTTTTGCAGCGGGTCCTCACCGCGCGATTTCCACCAGTTGATGGCAATCTCGGCACCTGTTGCCGGATCTCCGCTGTCGACACGAATACCGGTCCATCCCGCCAGCCAATCCGGCGCATTGTCCAAAAAGCCCTGCGTGCCATAGGTGTCGGGCAGGATGATGCGCAGATTGCCGTCATGTTCCTCGTGCCAGTCGCTGAGGACGTCATAGGGTGCCTGCGCCAGTTCGGTGTCGGATTCCGCCAGCGCGGAATAGACCATGGGCAGTTCATGGGCATTGGTGCCGATCGCCTCAACCTCGCGCCGCATCGCGATCAGGCAGTTCGAGGTGCCGGTAAACGCGGGCCCCAGCCCTTCGATCATCGCCTGCACGCACCAGTCCTGCCACAGGAAGGAATGCCGCCGACGGGTGCCGAAATCAGCAATGCCCAGCCCATCGATGCTGCGCAATTGATCGATTTTTTCCCAAACGCGGGTCATGGCACGGGCATAAAGCACCTGCAGTTCGAACCGGCGCATATTGTTCAGAACGGCCCGGGATCGCAGCTCCATCAGCACCGCAAGCGCCGGGATTTCCCACAGCATGACCTCGTGCCATTTGCCCTCGAAGGTCAGTTCGTACTGATCGCCTTTGCGCTCAAGGTGGTAGGGCGGCAGGCGCAGATTCTCGAACCACTCCATGAAATCCGAGCGGAACATTTGCCGTTTCCCATAGAACATATTGCCGCGCAGCCAGGTGCTTTCACCCCGGCTGAGGCTCAGCGACCGGATGTGATCCAGCTGTTCGCGCAGTTCGCCTTCGTCGATCAGATTGGCCAGAGGAATGTGATTCGACCGGTTGATCAGCGAAAAAACCACATCCGTTTGGGGCTTATTTCGAAACACTGACTGGCACATCAGCAGTTTGTAGAAGTCTGTGTCGATTAAAGACCGTACAATCGGGTCAATCTTCCATTTATGATTGTACACGCGCGTCGCAATATCGACCATGCTGGAACTCCTGCGATTTCCGTTGTTAGATCAATAGGTGCATGGATTGGCAAGAGTCGCTAGATTGAAGACAATGACAAGGTGAGGTCACAAATCGAGCATATTGTGTGATCTTTTCATTGGTTAGTGAAAAGAAGGGGTTGGAAGAACAAGGTTTAGTTGGTGAATGGGTCTCGAGTACGACTTTGATATTGTAGCGATTGCGCCTGATGAAGTGGATCCGGAACATGGCATGGCTGCCGTGACGGGCCACCGCGCCGTTCGCGCGACCTTTCGCAATACTCAGACTGTTGAGGCCTTGCACAGTGCATCCCCCAAGATTCGTCGTATTTTTCTGGAATCGGGCTTCAGCCTGGAATCCAAGGGTGGCAGCCTTCCACATGGTTATTTCCTGTCCGAAGATGCACCGGATCGTGAACGCATCCTGAAACGGCTGTTTTCGAATATCCGCAATATGGGTGTTCAGGGGGAATATTGTGGTGATTTTGACTTTTGGCATTTCCTGGACGACGTAAGGCGGGCACGCCCCCGGGCAAATGCCACGCGCGAGTTGCAGGAATTGACGCCAAGCCCTCAAGCGCCTGATGTGGTCAAACCAAAACGACGCTCGGTTCAGGGGCGTATCGGGTTTGCGCTTGGTCTGGCCGTGGTTGTGATTGTCGTGCTGAGATACCTGGCGTCTGAGGGGTCTGCCCCCTAGGCCAGGAAAACGCCGGCTTCCCGCATTGCGGTTTCAGCAGCGGCCAGTGATCCATCCATATCGATAGCTCGGCACGCATCCATTCGGACCGTGACGTCAAAACCCAGACGTGCTGCGTCGATTGCGGAATAGTACACACAAAAATCAGTGGCCAAGCCGACGAGCGTCAGTTTCGTGATTCCGCGCGACTTAAGATACCCCTCCAACCCTGTTGGTGTTTTCTGGTCATTTTCGAAAAACGCCGAGTAGCTGTCGATACCGCTACGAAAGCCCTTGCGAAGGACAAGATCGGCATGGGTGTTCAGATCCGGATGGAAATTGGCGCCCTCGGTTCCCTGAACGCAGTGATCCGGCCAAAGTACCTGCGGGCCGTAGCGCATTTCCGTCATGTCAAACGGGTTCTTGTCGTCATGCGACCCGGCGAAGGACGAATGACCCGCCGGATGCCAGTCCTGCGTCAGGATCACGGCATCGAATTCGTCCATCATGGCGTTGATCGGGGCCACGATCTCATCCCCTCCGGGTACGGCCAGCGCGCCGCCGGGGCAGAAATCGTTCTGGACGTCGATTACAAGCAGGGCGTGGGTCATCGCGGTTTCTCCTCAGGTTGCTCTATCGGTAGGGCGCGCAGGCCCAATCGTCAATCTGGCTGCGAAGCGTCAATTCGATCCCTTGCGACTCTGTTGCGTCAGGTTTAGACCGCGCGCATGTATACCATCGCTGCTCTCTATCACTTCACCCGTTTCCAGGATCACGCTGCCCTGCGCGAGCCTTTGTTGGACCTGTGCCGTACGCAATCTGTCAAAGGCACATTGCTGCTGGCGCAAGAGGGGATCAATGGCACTATTGCCGGCCCCCGCGCCGGGATCGATGCGGTGCTGGCGCATATCAAAGCGCTGCCCGGCTGTGCCGATCTGGACTGGAAAGAGGCCACCGCCGATCACCCGCCTTTTGGCAAGATGAAGGTGCGCTTGAAAAAAGAGATCGTGACCATGGGGCAGCCGGATATCGATCCGCGCGCCCGTGTCGGCAACTATGTCGAGCCTGAGGATTGGAACGATCTGATCCGCTCGGACGACGTGGTGGTGATCGACACCCGCAACGATTATGAGGTGGCGATTGGCACGTTTGAGGGCGCAATAGACCCTGAAACGGCCAGTTTCCGTGAGTTCCCGGCTTGGTGGGAAGAGAACAAAGAGCGGTTCCACAACAAGCGCGTCGCCATGTTCTGCACCGGTGGTATTCGCTGTGAGAAATCCACCAACTTCCTGCTGGGGCAGGGGGTTGAGGATGTGTATCACCTGAAGGGCGGCATCCTGCGCTATCTTGAGGAAATGCCAGCTGATGACAGCACCTGGCAGGGCGAGTGCTTTGTGTTCGACAACCGTGTGTCCGTTGGGCACGGGCTGGTCGAGGGGCCGCATAACCTGTGCCACGGTTGCCGCCGTCCGATTCTGCCCGAGGATATGAAGCGCCCTGAATACGAACATGGCGTGTCCTGCCATCGGTGTGTTGACGAAACCTCTGAAGCCGACAAAATGCGGTTCCGTGAGCGGCAGAAGCAGATCGGTCTGGCGCGTCAGCGCGGGCAAGAGCATCTGGGCGCCGACTAACTCTCTGATAAATAAGGTTGCAGGCACGGGTCGGAATGTCGATCATTGAACCTGCATCACCGTATCGGAGGTTTAATGCACCGCGACCCGACAACTCTGGATGAGTGGAAATCGACCTTGGTCGCGGCCCTGGGTCTGGTGATCGTCAGCTTTGTTGCCTGGTATGGCCTGTCGCGGCTGAGCGAGACCACTGCTGGCGACAAAATAGGGACTGCAACAACCGTAGGGTTGACGATCTGGTTGGTGTCGCAGACCTGGTACTACATGACCCAAGTGAAATCCCCAAAGCGCCAGCTGTTGCTGATGGGGATCTCCTTTATTCAGGTCGTGCCTTTCTTGTTCGCAGCCGTTTACGGCTCGTTCGGGTATAACGATCTGTGTGTGGTCGGGGCCAAAGGGCCGTCAGACGTTTTGTATTTCTCATATGTCACATTCACGACGGTTGGGTTCGGAGACCTGCATCCCGCAGGACTGTGCCGCGGGCTGGCCGTGGCTGAGGCGATCACTGGGTATATCCTGCTGGGCCTGTTCGTAGCGGCGGCCGTGGGCATTTACGCGCGCGGACACAGCCAGAATTGAACGGTCACTTGTTGTGGTCGATCCACTGGGACATTGCGTATTTGTCGCGAAAACACTCAGACGGGATTGGCCTGCGTTTGCTGCGCGAAATCCGTTCGGCAAAGGCGACCTGCTTGCCTGTGGGATAATTGGCAAAAGGTGACGGATCGTGTGGTTTATGTGCCGAAATCCAGGCTGACATTGATCGGCGATCACGTTGTGCTTCGACCGGGATATCCAGCGCCGACTGTTCCGCAATAGCGCGGGCAAAGCGCATCTGCCGGTCCGTGACGGGCAGCAGGTGATAGTCGTTTGTCGGGTCGCTTGGGGCGGAATTTCGCAAGTTCTGGGTCATCGGATGTTCCCCTGACTATGTAGAACATAAATGGAACATTAACTTTTAATTTCAAGAGAGGGGGCTGCGACTCGGCGGGATGTTGCCTGTTACGGCTTTTATTGACTGACCAATCAATAAAAGCTAAATCCGCGGATAACGCTCTTTGCCCGACGTGGGTGCAATCAAGAAAAGGACGCGGCATGAAGTTTCAGCCCAAGGCCAGCCATTTCATCAACGGTGAATATGTCGAAGACACCAATGGCGCCCCCATCGACGTCATCTACCCGGCCACTGGCGAGGTCATCGCGCGGTTGCATTCCGCCACGCCAGAGATTGTAAATCAGGCTCTAATCAGTGCCAAAGCGGCGCAAGCGGAATGGGCCGCGATGTCCGGAACTGAACGTGGCCGGGTTCTGCGCCGCGCCGCCGATATCATGCGTGAGCGTAATCGTGAGCTGTCGATCCTCGAAACCCACGACACCGGAAAACCACTGCAAGAGACCTTGGTGGCCGATGCAACCAGTGGCGCGGATGCGCTGGAATATTTCGGTGGGCTGACGGCGTCGCTGACGGGTGAGCATATCCCGCTGGGTGGTGGCGATTTCGTCTACACCATCCGCGAGGCGCTGGGTGTCTGCGTCGGAATCGGTGCGTGGAACTACCCGACCCAGATCGCTTGCTGGAAGGGTGCCCCTGCGCTGGCCTGCGGCAACACGATGGTGTTCAAACCCTCTGAGACCACGCCCCTGTCGGCCTTGAAGGTGGCCGAGATTCTGATCGAAGCCGGCGCGCCCAAAGGCGTCTACAACGTGGTGCAGGGCTATGGCGATGTAGGTGCGTCACTGGTGACCGACCCGCGCGTGGCCAAAGTATCGCTGACCGGGTCTGTTCCGACGGGCCGCAAGGTCTATTCCGCCGCAGCGGATGGCATGAAACATGTGACCATGGAATTGGGTGGCAAGTCCCCAATGATCGTGTTCGATGACGCCGATATCGAAAACGCCGTGTCGGGTGCGATTTTGGGCAATTTCTATTCCTCGGGTCAGGTCTGTTCCAACGGCACCCGCGTGTTCGTGCAGAAAGGCATCAAAGAGACCTTCCTGAACCGTCTGTCTGAACGTCTGGCAACGGTGAAAATCGGCGATCCGCTGGATGAAGAGGTCAATTTCGGCCCCATGGTCAGCGAAAACCAGATGAATATCGCGCTGGGTTATGTCGAAAAGGGCAAGGCCGAGGGCGCACGGCTGGTCTTTGGCGGTGAGCGCATCGAATGTGACGGGTGCTATATGCAGCCTACTGTTTTTGCCGATGTCACCGATGATATGACCATCGCGCGCGAAGAAATCTTTGGCCCGGTCATGTCGGTGCTGGATTTCGACACCGAGGAAGAGGTACTGGCCCGCGCCAACGACACAGAATTCGGCTTGGCCGCCGGTGTGTTCACCAACGACCTGACCCGCGCCCACCGCATTGTGGCCGGGTTCGAGGCGGGCACCTGTTATATCAACACCTACAACCTTGCTCCGGTCGAGGCACCGTTTGGAGGGTCGAAAATGTCGGGTGTCGGACGTGAGAATTCGAAACTGGCGATCAACCATTTCAGCGAGATGAAGACGGTTTATGTCTCAATGAACGATGTCGAGGCACCGTATTAACTCATCTCTGCGTGAAAATTATTCATACCGAGAATACTCTGTTCCCGACATTTCGCGTCGGGAACAGAGCATAAGCCACCTTTGACCTGTGGCTGACTTTCCTGACAGGGTGCGGTTCATGCGCCCGCCAGCAGGAGGTCACACCCATGAAAACCCACGCCCAGGCCGTTGTGATCGGAGGAGGCCTTGTCGGCTGCTCGATCCTTTATCATCTGGCCAAGCTCGGCTGGACTGACGCGGTGCTGCTGGAGCGGGATGAGCTGACCTCGGGTTCGACCTGGCATGCGGCGGCAAATATTCATGGGCTGCACGACAACAACAACATCACCCGCATCCAGCATTATACGATGAACCTGTATAAAGAGCTGGAAAAGGAAACCGGACAGGGCTGCGGCGTGTTCCAGTCGGGCTCGCTGTATCTGGCGCAGACCGAGGACCGCGAACACCAGCTGCGCCTGCAAGAGGCCAAGGCAAAATTCTACCGCCTGAACTTCTATGAGATCAGCCGCGAACAGGCGATGGAATTGCACCCATTGGCGCAATTCGACGATATCCGCTGTATCATGTTCGAACCCGATGGCGGCAACGTCGATCCGTCGGGTGTGACCCAAGCCTACGCCGCCGGGGCGCGCGCGATGGGGGCAACGATTGAGCGGTTTTGCCCTGTAATAGGGACTGAACAGAAATCTGATGGCTCGTGGATCGTGCGCACCGAAAAGGGTGATATCCACACGCAATGGGTGGTTAATGCCGGGGGTCTGTGGGGGCGAGAAGTCGCGGCGCTGGCCGGAATCGAACTGCCGCTGCAACCGACCGAGCACCAGTATTTTGTGACCGAGGCGATTGACGAGGTTGCGGAACTGGGCCGTCGCCTGCCCTCGATCGCCGATCGGGATGGTGAGTATTATTTCCGTCAGGAAGGAAACGGCCTGCTGATCGGAGCTTATGAGAAAGACATGCGGTTCTGGGCCGAAAACGGCACGCCGCTGGACTTCGCCCATGACCTGTTCCCCGACGATCTGGACCGGATCATGGAAAACGTGATCCGCGCCACCGAACGTGTGCCGGTGGCGGCAACAGCCGGGGTCAAACGGGTGATCAACGGCCCGATGATCTGGTCGCCGGACAGCAACGCGATCTGGGGGCCGGTGCCAGAACTGAAGAACTATTTCTGCTGTACCGGTATCATCCCCGGCTTCTCGCAATCCGGTGGCCTTGGGCTGTTGGCGGCGCAATGGATGGTCGAGGGCGAGCCGCAATATGACATGTTCGCCTGGGATCTGGCGCGGTTCGGCGACTGGGCCGATAAGAAATTCACCAAGGCGCGGGTCGAAGATGTCTATACCCATCGATTTGCCATCCATTTCCCGAACGAAGAACGCAGCGCTGGCCGTCCCGCCCGTGTGCGCCCCGCTTACGAGATGCAGAAAGATATGGGCTGCGTCTTTGGGCTGAACTGTGGTTGGGAACACCCGCTTTGGTTCGCAGATCACCCCGGGGCGACTGAAACCAACGGCTTCACTCGCCAGAATTGGTGGGAGCCAGTTGGCCGCGAAGTGCAGATGCTGCGCGATCATGTGGGCGTCATCGATATCTCGAACTTTGCCAATTACGTGGTCAAAGGGCCGGGCGCGTATGACTGGCTGGATCGTCTGGTGGCCAATCGGGTGCCGACTGCAGTGGGACGGTCCTGCCTGACGCCACTGATCTCGGTTCGCGGTGGCGTGGCCGGTGATTTCACCATCACCAAAGTGGCCGAGGATGAGTATATGATGATCGGCTCTGGCATGGCGGAACGCTATCATCAGCGCTTTTTCAACATGGTCGATCTGCCCGAAGGCACCACGTTCGAGGTTGCCACCAATCGGATTGCGGGCTTCAACGTGGCCGGTCCAAAATCGCGCGATCTGCTGCAACGGCTCACCAATGCGAACCTATCAAACGAAGCATTCCGCTTTATGCGGTCCCAAACCATCGAGGTGGCCGGGGTCACTTGTCTAGCCATCCGCGTCAGCTTCACCGGTGACTTGGGGTGGGAGCTGCACTGTGCGGAGTCCGATCAAATCAGGCTCTATTCCGCGCTTTTGAATGCGGCGAAAGAGTTGAACGGTGGCCCGGTTGGCGGTCGCGCGTTGGGATCGCTGCGCATCGAAAAAGGCTACGGCTCGTGGGGACGGGAGTATTCTCAGGAATACTGGCCGCAAGAGGTCGGGTTGGCCGGCCTGATCAAACTGGACAAGGATTTCCTGAACAAAGGCGCCTATCTGTCCATCAAAGATAATTCTGCCCGCGAAATGCTTTCGATCTTTGAGGTTGATGCCGTTGACGCTGATGCCACCGGAGGTGAGCCGATATTCATGCCCAATGGTACGCCTGTGGGCCGGGTGACCTCGGGTGCCTATGGCTATTCGGTGGGCAAGTCCCTGGCCGTTGGGTATGCCGACCCCAAAGTGGCCGGCCCCGGCGATACGGTCGAAATCTACATTCTGGGCAAGCCACACAGCGCCAGAATCCTCTCGGAACCGCCTTTCGATCCCAAAGGTCACAAGTTGCGTGATATTCAGCCGGTCGCCGAAGGCGTCTCATGACTGGAACCTTCGCCCGCGTTGCAGATTTTGCCCTGAACCGATCTGCCGATCAGATGCCCGACAGCGCCAAGGAAGCGGCTGCGCTGATGATGCTGGATACGATGGGCATCCTGATCGCCTCTGGCCCGATGGAGGCCGGGGTGATCGCACGCGACACGGCGGCCCTGCTCTATGGCAGCTCTGATCCGGACTACAGCGCCCGGATGATGTTCGACGGGCGTCCGGTCAGCATGGCCGGGGCGGCTTATGCGGCGGCGACCCAGACGGATAACCTGGATGGGCATGACGGCTATAACCCGACCAAGGGGCATATTGGTGTTGTGGTTTTGCCCGCACTGATCGCCATGGCCGCCCATCGCCCGGATCTGACGGGCCCCGAAGCACTGGCGACGGTGATCACAGGCTATGAAATTGCCGGGCGCGCGGGGTTGTCGCTGCATGCCTCGGTCAGTGACTACCATACGTCAGGTGCATGGAACGCGTTGGGTGTAGTCGCGATGGCCGCCCGTCTGCGCGGCCATTCGCAGGATCAGATGCGGCAGGCGATGGGTATCGCCGAATATCACGGTCCCCGCAGTCAGATGATGCGCGAGATTGCCAACCCCACGATGCTGCATGACGGATCGGGTTGGGGTGCGCTTGTCGGAGTTTCAGCCGCTATTCTGGCCGAACGTGGCTTTACCGGTGCCCCCGCCATCACGATCGAGGCAGAAATCGCCGCGCCTCATTGGGCCGATCTAGGCCAGTTTTGGCAGGTCGAGCATCAATACGTGAAACCCTACCCAATCTGCCGTTGGGCCCATGCCGCAATCGACGGTGTCCGGGCGGTAATGCGGGACAATGACCTGTCTCATGCGCAAATCCGGTCTATTCAGATCAACACATTCCATCAGGGTGCTTGCCTGTATGCCGGAATGCCGGGCACGACCTCTCAGGCACAGTATTCGTTGCCTTTCGCGGTGGCCGTGCAGGCGCTTTACGGTCGGATCGGGGTCGAGCATATTTCCGGTTCCGGTCTTTCTGACCCGGCAGTGGCCGCGCTGATACCCCGTATTCACGTGGCCGAGAGTGATCGTCACAATGCCCGCTTCCCCAAGGGTCGTTGGGCCGATGTCAGTATCGAAACCTCAGATGGGCAGATTTTCGACTCTGGAGATGTCCACGCCCGAGGCGGTCCCGAGGCCCCCATCAGCCGCGAAGAAGTGATCACCAAGTACTCGGAATTCGCAACGCCAGTCATCGGCCCGACCCGGGCTGCGGCAATTCGGGATGCAATTTTGGGCTGGGTCGCGCCGGACTCTCGGATGTCTGACTTGTCTCCGTTGATATTTGATCCTTAGAAAATGTGTCGTTTACGTCGCGCGTGTCGACAAAAATCAGGAAAGTGTCCGCGTTAGAGCCGTATTCACGGCTGACTCAATATGGCAAACAACTCCGCAATCCTGTTGCGGGTTTCCACGCTGTCCCTCAATAGGTTCTCCGCGTCGGCCAGGGGTGTTTCAGGAAGTCGGGCCGGTGCGGCTGTTAGACCTTGGGATGTCTGGACGACCTGATCGAATTTGGTGTGATTTTCCAAATTCACTTGCTCTGGTAGATCGGCCAACCAGAACAAGCGGTTTGCTTCATCCTCACGACCTGAGTTGCGCATCAGATCACCCGCCGCCGCAAAATCCTCTGCTGCAATCAGGGCTTCAGTCCACAGCATAATCGCTGCGTCCGTCTGATCATCGGCCAGTTCCAGCATCGCTTGATGCGGACGCTGATCCAATAGCGCGGCTTTGGCCCGCAGACGGGCACGCTCACCCCGCCTCAGCCTGTCCTGAGGACGCTTTGCTAGTGCGTATGCATGTCGTGAAAACCCAAGCTTTGCCAGTCGGTCAGCAACGGCAATGGCTGTGTCGGTTGTCAGATTTTGAGAATGCTTATGTGACAAGATCAGGACGCGGCGCAAAAAGGTCGCATCATCGGCGCGTTCGGTCAGGATAAGCACCGCACGGTTCAGAGCGTCCGCGGATTCCGCATCCTCTGACAGCTCTGCCGCCAAATCCAGAGAGGCATCGAATTCCTGACTCAGGCTTAGCGCGACCATATGGGTTTGTTTCATCAGGGGGCCGATGTCAGAACGGCGAAACTCAATCGTGTAGGATTCCGCCAGAGCCAGTTCCTGAGGAGAGATTGCGCCACGTTCCAGCCAACGTTTGTCGACCAGTCGGGCCAGTGCCAACGGCGCCTCAAGCGTGGCGTCTGACGCTTCGATCGCTTCAGTCAGCAAGACTTCGGTCCGGGGGGCGTCACCTTCGGCCGCTGCAACCTTGGCCTTTGCCTGCGCGACATTTGCGCTGGTTTGCGTCTTGACGCGATCGACCGAGCGCAAGATCCGCCGGGCGGCTTCTAACTCGTCCCCTTCTACCAGAATGTCCGACAAGGCCGGGCCGACATGGCGCCGCAGATGGTCCGGTAAGCGGGCAAAAGACTGTTCGATAGCCGTTAGATTGGCGTCGCCTTGCAAGTTGCCTTCACTCAGCGCTGCCCACAAAGCCGCATCGCCCTCGCAACGCTGCAAGCCCTGGAACGGATTGTCTTCGATCAGCGGCCCATCATCCAGAACACGGGCAATGGCCGCGATGTGTTCGGTTTCCAAAGATCGCTCGTCCAGCAGGTCCAACGCCCGGATCGCTTCGGCGCCAAACCCGGAATGCGCGTACAGTTTCGCCAGTTTCAGCGCGCTCTCTTTGTCGATGGTATCGAATTCTTGGTACAGTTCTGATCGAAGCTGCGCGGCTTGTTCTGGAAACGGACGCTCGTCAGACCAACGGTCAAAAGCCAGCTCGGCGCTGGATACGCAGGGTGGGCGCCGTTCCACTTTTGGAACATCCGGACCCAAAAGCCCGTTCAAACCGTCCAAAAACGAAGTCACTTGAACATTCAATTCAACACCGGCTGGCAAAAATACGGCTTGATTCCCGTTGGATGCGCGTGGCCCCACCGGCGCGATGTTCAGATCAATGATTCCGCGGTCCGCCCCCTGCAGCAGCCGGGTCGAAAGCTGGTCTTCGAATCCGTTCGCGTTGAGGTTCAACAACGGCAAGGCCAGTGCATCAATGGTCTGCTCCGGGCCTGTCGTTTTGATTTCTTTTGGGGTTTTGGGCAGAACCGGGGCCGGAATATCACTGGTGAGCGGCGGCAGGAAGGTGCCGGGTGCGATATCAATCACAATCATCGTACTTTTGAAAAGAAAGGCCGAAGCGACACAATCGCAACCGAACTCCAGTTCCAGTGCACCGCCTGGTTCGGCCTGCGAAATCGCGGCAAGTCGGTTTTGCGTCAGGCGTTGGAAGACGGTGCCGGTTCGGTATGTCACATCCTTCAGCGCGACGTTCAGGCGTGCGCCGTTTTTTGTCTGTTTCAGAACCCAATCGGTGTCTTGAGGCACTTGAACCACCAATCTGGTATAACCTTCATGCTCACCCGAGCGCACCGTCAGATCTTGCGCTGCGGCTCCGCTGGCCCCGGCGATGAACGCCGAGAATAAGAATGCAAACCGTGTCATGCGGCTGCCTGTTTGAGTTCTTTCAACGCTTCTTCCAACTCGGTGAAATCAGGGCGGTTGTGGGTTGGGGTGTTCTGACGCCCAACCTCAATGCACATGGCAGCGTTGTGGTTGCGCAGATTGGCGACCAACACTTCTTTGATCAGCTGGTAGAAGTGGTTGTCTTCTTCGACGACAGCTTTCAGTTTGCCCGCGAAAGGTCCGACCAGGCCATAAGCCAGAAACACCCCAAGAAAGGTCCCCACCAGGGCGCCGCCGATCAATTTACCCAGCACTTCGGGGGGCTGGTCAATCGAACCCATCGTCTTGATCACGCCAAGAACCGCCGCAACGATGCCCAAAGCGGGTAGGCCATCCGCAACCGTCTGCAAGGCGTGGCTGGAATGCATGGCATGGTGGAAGTTCGCCTCCATCCGCTTTTCAAGAACTTCTTCCACCTGATGCGGATCATCATAGTTCATCGAGGCGGCGCGCATCGTATCGCAGATCAGGTCAACGGCCTCTTTATCTGCCTGAATTTTCGGGTAAGCCGAAAACAGAGATGAATTTTCCGGGTCTTCGATATGTTGTTCCACCTTGACCGGGTTGGCCTTGGCAATACGGATCAGCGAGAACAGCAGGCACAGCAGGTCGCGGTAGTCCTCAGGTTTCCATTTTGGTCCTTTGAACACTTTGCCCATGTCTTTGAGGGTGTGTTTGACGGCGCTCATGTCATTGCTGATCAGGAAAGCGCCAACAGCGGCACCGCCGATCATCATCATCTCAAAAGGAAGCGATTTCAAAATGATGGTCATTTTGCCGCCCGCAGCCAGATAACCGCCGAACACCATGGCGAAAATGACGACAATTCCGATTATTCCGATCATGGGTGATCTCCAGCAAAATCCTGTGCGGGGTTAGAGTTTTATTCCTGTGGGGCGGCGGCGTTGCGGCCTGCCATTATGACGCTGATGGTATAGGCGGCTTCGGGGCGCAGACCGGCCAGAACACCAGCAGCCGCATCGGGCGGCATGCGAGACAGGAATCCGGCGGCAAAGCTTGGGTCCATCGTCTCAAACAACGCTGCGGCGTCCTTGGGTTTCATGCTTTGATAGACATCCGTCAGGCGCGTCAGATCGGTCTCGGCAGCTTTTTCGGCAATGGCGAGCGTCGCGCGCAGGGCCTCTTCGGCCTCTTGCAGGGCAACCAGTCGCATCTCGATCGCCTGATCGGCGATGGCCAATGCCTTTTCCTTGTCAAGCGCTGCTGCCTCGCGCTTTTTCAGCGCTTCTTCCCGGCGCAGCAGTTCGGTCAGCAGGACCTGTGCGCCGGGCAGATCGGCGTGTGCGTGTTTGACTTTGGGGGCATAGGGTTCGGCAGTTTTTGCCAACGCTGGTCCTGCTTCCAGCCCAAGACGAATCGCGGCAGACCCGATCATCAGCAAAGAGATGACGGCCAGCACGCCACCTTTTGGGCGCCTATCGGCTTTCTGGCGGGTCATGATGCGGCCTCACCCTGAGAGCGATCGTGGCGGAAGAACATCAAGCCGCCCGGCCGCTTGGCCGGTTCTGGGACGGTCGCGTCCTTATTCGGCTTCTCGGGCGCTTCGATCGTTTCAGCGACTTCATCCAACTCAGCCACGGCGGATTCCGCGTGTTCCTCGGGTGCGGCGCTGATATCTTCTTCGGGGTCGGCCGGCTGGTCGGGTTTGTCTTGCGATGGAACGACGTCGTGCATCGAGGCCATCATCAGCTCTAACCGCTGCGCCACCGATTCGGCCCGCTGTGTCAGCTCTTTCAATTCCGCACCGGACTGGTCCGAGGCTGCTCGTGCGGCACCCAGGGATTTCTTAAGCTCATCCGCCTGGGTCGACAGAACAGCAACCGCGCCGCCCACGCCTTTTTCCAGATCGGTGAAGCGTTTCAGCCGTCGGGACAGCACGAAACAATACAGACCCGCACCCAGCGCGCCGGCGACCAGCAAAATATCTGCAATCAGCTCCAATTTCGCCTCCTAGTTCAAAACGAATTCCATCACGAGAACGTCGCGCACGCGGCCTTCTCCGACGACGATTTCAATGCGGCGCAGCAGATGGCCGCGGATGCGCATCAGGGCCAGAGAATCTTCAAGGTCCGAGACTTCGACCGCGCGTAGATACCCGTTCAGGATGTCCATGATTCGGGGTTTCATCTTTTCGACATCGGCGGCGTATTCGCTGTTCACCTCAAGCTGAGCGTGAAATTTCAGATGCCGCGAATCGCCTGCGTTCACCGACACGATCACCGCCGGCAGATCGATGAATCCCACTTGCAGCAGGGCCTTTACAGCCTTGCCCTTATCCGTTTCCTTGACGTCTTCCATTGCGGGCTTGCCGCCAAAAGGAAGCAACCCGGAGGTGGTCAGGAAATAGCCACCAGCCGCCCCGGTCACGGCCAGAATCACCCCTATGATCATCCCTTTTTTCCCAGATTTTTCTGGTACTTCTGCCTGTTCTGCAGTCGCGTCAGTCATGACGTCCTCATTTGTCCGTTCTGCAATCGTCATAACCCGGCAGGGACTAACCGATTGTTAAGGGCAATCGTTCAAACAAGGGATGCGCCGGGCAGAATGTCGGCGAGTCGGAGGTGATCGTGCAGCAGATCGGAACTGTCTGGGCAAGTTTGGACAGGCGTAAACAAATCATCGTCGCCGGTGCAGTAGTGCTGGTTTTTCTTGGGGTCCTTGCGATGTCGCGACTGGTCACGGCGCCGTCGATGACCTTGCTTTATGCCGGGCTGGAAAGTGGCGCGGCGGGGGATGTCGTCCGCTCGCTGGATCAGCGCGGGGTGCCTTATGAGATTCGGGGCAGCTCGATCTACGTGCCCGGATCACAGCGAGATGAGCTGCGCATGACACTCGCCAGCGAGGGGATGCCCGCCAACGGCAATCAAGGCTATGAGCTGCTGGATTCACTTAGCGGGTTTGGCACCACCTCGCAGATGTTCGATGCCGCCTATTGGCGCGCAAAAGAAGGTGAGCTGGCCCGAACCATCGTTGGCAGCCCTCATGTCAGCCAGGCACGGGTTCATATTGCCAACGGATCGAACAACCCGTTTCAGCGCAGCGTGGCGCCGACGGCCTCGGTCTATCTGGTGCCGTCAGGGGCGCAGATCACATCCGATCAGGCCAAGGCGATCCGGTTTCTTGTGGCGTCTGCCGTCAGTGGTCTGGCGCCTGAGAATGTCACCGTGGTCGATTCGAACGGGGCGGTGATCGGCGCGCAGGAGACCGCAGTCGCTGCGGATACGGCAGATGACAAGGCGCGCCAGTTGCGCGAGCGTGTGATGCGATTGGTCGAGGCGCGCGTCGGCACGGGCAATGCTGTGGTTGAGGTCAGCGTCGACACCGTGACCAAGACCGAATCCATCCGCGAACGCCGTTTTGACCCCAATGGCCGCGTTGCCATCAGTACTGATGTCGAGGAACGATCGGACAGCGCCCGCAATCAATCCGCCGATGTCACCGTGGCGTCGAACCTGCCGGATGGCGATGGCGCGGGTGGGGACGAATCGAATTCGAACGCGACGCAGACGCGGGAACGGGTGAATTACGAGGTCTCGGAAACCGAATTGGAAGTCCACAATGCCCCCGGTGCGATCAAGCGTCTGACGGTTGCGGTTCTGGTCAACGGCACACGGTCCGTGGATGCGACCGGAGTCGAGACATTTGAGCCGATGCCCGAAACCGAGATGGAGGCCTTGAAGGAGCTTGTGGCTTCGGCCGTGGGGTTCGACGCCGAACGCGGGGACGTCATCACCCTGAAATCGCTGGACCTGCCGGTGGTAGAGCCGCAGGGCACATTGGCAGCGGTCTCGATCTGGCAAAAGGTTCATTTCGACGCGATGTCGCTGATCCAGATGGCAGTGTTGGCGATTGTCTCGCTGGTGCTTGGGCTCTTCGTGATCCGTCCGATCCTGACCAAACCGGCGATGGCCCCGGCCTTGCTGCCCGCCGGGGCACCTCCTGAGCCCGAGGCCATTCTGACCGGCGAGATAGCGACTGACGAAAACGGACAATTTAGCGCGCTGCCGGGCCAGACTGCCGCTGGCGACGTCCCGGCACTGGCCGCGCAGGCGGGCGCTGATCCGGTCGACCGATTGCGGGCTATGATCGGTGATAAACAGGAAGAGACCGTCGAGATCCTGCGCAGCTGGCTTGAAGAAGGTGAGGAGCGTGTCTGATGTCGATTGCTCATCTTCTTGAGGATTTCACGCTGCAAGCCGGGGGTGGCAAGCTGCACCTGCTGGACGAGGACGCGCTGGAGGAACAGCGGCTGGCAGCGTTCGAGCAAGGCTATAGCGCCGGTTGGGAAGACGCGCTTCAGGCGCAAGAACAAAGCCGAGGTCAGGTCTCAGACGGGCTGGCCAGATCGTTGGAGGACATGTCCTTTACTTATCATGAGGCTGTCACCCGCATGACATTGTCGCTGGACCCGATGTTCCAAAGCCTGGTGGACACTGTCCTGCCCGAAACGCTGGATCGCGGTTTTGCTGTCCGGTTGGCCGAACAGCTGACCGAAATGGCGCGGGAACAGATTGGCCAGCCGATGCAAATCTTCGTGCCCAAGGGCCGCGCGGCTGGGGTAGAGGCCCTGCTGCCGCAGGAACTGTCCTCACCCACTCGCGTGATCGAAGACCCCTCGTTAGAGCCAGGACAGGCCCGGTTGCAGGTCGGCACAACCCAGCGTGAGGTGGATTGCAGCGGTCTGCTCGCCGCGGTCGCGGGGGCATTTGACGCATATGTATTTGAGGCAAAAGAGGCAGTGAACCATGAATGATCCCCAAACTCCGAAACCCGAAAAAGCCAATCCGTTCGAGGCGGTTCCGATTGAAGTTACGGTTTCGGTCGGGCGTGCGCGTCCGCTGATCCGCGACCTGCTGAACATGGGTGAGAACGCCGTGCTGACGCTGGACAAGCGGATCGAGGACCCGGTCGACCTGTATGTCGGAGACCAACTGGTCGCCCGCGGCCTGCTGGAGGAGATGGAGGGCGATCAGGCCGGGCAGCTTGCTGTGCGCCTGACAGAGATTGCTGATTTGCAGCACGGGATCGGTTGATGCGGCTTCTGCTTTGGTTGGTTGTTGCGCTGGCGACGCTTTCCCCGTCTCTGGCTGCGGCGCAAGAGCTGTCGCTGTCATTGGGCGAGGGGGGGTCGATCTCGGCGCGGACCATCCAGCTGATCCTTTTGATCACGATCCTCAGCCTGGCACCTGGGCTGGCGATCATGGTCACCTGTTTTCCGTTTCTGATCACTGTTCTGGCCATTCTGCGTCAAGGGATCGGATTGCAGCAATCGCCACCGAACATGCTGATCGTCAGCCTGGCGATGTTCCTGACCTATTTCATCATGGAGCCCGTATTTTCCGAGGCCTGGGCCACCGGTGTTCGACCGATGGTCGAAGAAACCATGGCGGTCGAACCCGCGTTGCAGATTGCCATTCAGCCCTTCCGAGCCTTTATGACCGCGCGGCTGGACCCGGATACGTTTCACGCGATGGCGGCCTTGCGACCTGGCGGTGACGCTATCGCCCTGACGCCCGAGGCGCCGCTGTCGATCCTGATGCCGTCCTTCATGCTGTCCGAGATTGCACGCGCCTTTCAGATCGGCTTTCTGATTTTCCTGCCATTTCTGATCATTGATCTGGTTGTGGCGGCGGTGCTGATGTCGATGGGAATGATGATGGTGCCGCCTGCGACGGTATCGCTGCCATTCAAGCTGGCGTTTTTTGTTATTGCGGATGGATGGTCTCTGATCGCTGGGGCGTTGGTGCGCAGCTATATGACATGAGATATCACTGCCGGGTGATTTGCAACCGCGCACGCAAGCCCTGATCCCCGGCCTCGAAGCTGAGGGAGCCCCCATGCTGTTCGGCAATCGTAGCCACGATTGTCAGGCCCAGACCGAACCCGTCGGATGACCCGGTGTTCGACCCGCGCCGGAACGGTGCCATCAGGTTTTCGATATCAGTGACGGACAGATCGGCACCCTTGTCCTCGACCGTGATGGTCGCGGTGCGGGCGTCGGTTTCCAGCTGCACCTCGGCATGGCGGCCGTATTTCAGGGCGTTGTCGATCAGATTTGTTAACGCCCGTTTCAGAGAGATTGGCCGCCCCATCACCAGCATCCGCCGTGTCTCGGGCAAGGATCCATGCCCGCGTCGGGACATGAAGACCGATGGCGCGCCTTCGACTGCGACCGGGGCGATTTTCTTCAGGGTCACCGGCAGGTCCATGTCCTGATAATCAGCGACCACAGACTCGACCAGCGCGGTCAGGGAAATCTGACGGGGGTCTTCAACGCTGAGTTCCGAGCGTGTGTAAGTCAGCACGCTTTCGATCATGCCCGTCATCTGATCCACATCGGCCTCAAGCTTTTCGCGCAGTTCGTCATCGGCGATCAGGGCCGCGCGCAGGCGAACACGCGTGGCAGGGGTGCCAAGATCGTGACTGACACCGGACAGAACGGTAGCGCGTTTTTCAAGCTGCATGCGCTCTGCATCCAGATGGTCGTTCACGGCTGACACGATGTCGCGCAGTTCCGCCGGGCCGTCGGCATCATAGCTGCTCGGCCCGCCCTGGCGTTTGCGGCCGCGCAGGGCGTTGGAAAACCGGGTGAAACTGTCCGAGACATTGCCGATCGATGTCAGGATGACCGCCAAAGCCACGATGGCGGCCAGAATGGCGGGCAGGCGCAGGTCGCCAGGGGCGGCCTTGCAACCCCAGATATCGGTGCCGTCCACCTGCTGCCAGCCTCTGTGTCCGAACCGGGCGACCAGGATTGGCTCGCTGCAATAGGTGGCCAGAAGGCGGGTCAGATTGCCCATCTTCTCGGCCCCGGTCTGGTCAACGCGGGACAGAAGATCAGACACCGGATAAACCAGCCGGTCGGACATCACCGCCAGCGTCAGTTCGCGCCCGGCCAGGGGGGCGGTGTTGTCGGTCAGGATCGACAGGTTGGTGACAAAGCTGCGATCCGACAGGCCGGGCAGCTGCTCGAACCGCCCGGCATCGGCCAACTGCGCAGCTTCGGGGGACAAGGGGGTGATCGTGATCCCCGGCGGCGGGATTTTGCTGACCCGCAGCTCTTCATAGACGGAAAACCCTGCGACATAGGCGCGGGTTAGAAAGTTGTCCCAGGCGCGGGCCGAAGAAAACCACAGCCCGGCGGAGAGAAGCCCCGAGGCAAAGGCGGCCCCTGTCCAGATCCAGCCCAGACTGCGCAGGCGCGGGGCGCGTGTGGTCATGCGTCCTCTTCCACCGACACTTCGGCCGCAAAGACATAGCCGACCCCGCGTTCGGTACGCAGCATCTGCGGGTCTTTCGGGTTGACCTCGATTTTCGAACGCAACCGACCAACCAGCATGTCGATGGCCCGCCCTTGCGCCTCGGGTTTGTCGGCGCTGCCGGTGACGTCCAGCGCAGCGGCGATTTCATCCCGGGTCAGGGGGATATGCGGGTTGGCCAGCAAAACCTTGAGCAGCGCAGTTTCCCGTTGCGACAGAGGAACCAGGTAGCCTTCGGGTGAATGCACCTCATCCCGTTTGCCGTCATAGGCCCAGTCGTTGAAACGAAAGCTGTGTGTGCGGCGGCGATAGGCCAGCGACGGCGTACGCCGGGCGCGTTGCATCACCGCACGAACCCGCGCCAGCATCAGCTGCGGGTTGAAAGGCTTGGCGATATAGTCGTCGGCCCCGACCTCGTACCCCGCCATGCGCTGATGGTCGGCTGACAGGGCCGAAACCAGAATGATCGGCACGTCCTGTTCAGCCCGCAGGCGGGCGCAGATCTCGACTCCGTTCTCATCCCCAAGCATCACATCCAGCAGGATCAGGTCGATCCGTCCCGCTGTCAGATGGTTGCGGATTTCAGCCTCGGAACTGGCGGGCAGGGCGACGAACCCGTTCTGATGCAGGAATTGGGTCATCATCGACCGCATTTCAGGGTCGTCATCCACCACCAAAAGTCGCGGAATGCTCACGCGGTTTGTCCTCCCAGTTTCTGCTGCTCCGACATCATCCATTGTAACGAACGGAAACAGATTCAATGTCAACGTAACACGCTGTAACAAAAGCAGTGAATTTTTGGGTGGTTGCCGGGCTTTGGCGCGGATTCAGCGTTGCCAGATGGCGAACTGGTCTCAGAATAACGGGCATCGCTGCATCAGCAGTCACTAAGTTCTCTAGGGAGGAGACAGACAATGAAGCATTTTGCATTCGCCACCGTTTCGACATTGGCCGTTGTGGCCGGGTCGTCGGTTCTGGCCGAGCCACAGGCCGAGGTTCTGCATTGGTGGACGTCGGGTGGTGAGGCCAAGTCGGTCGCCGTACTGCAGGAAGAGTTCGCGTCGAATGGCGGAACCTGGACCGATATGCCGGTTGCAGGTGGTGGCGGTGACGCGGCCATGACCGCGTTGCGTGCCCGGGTGCTGGCCGGAAACGCGCCGACCGCAGTTCAGCTGAAAGGCCCCGCAATTCAGGAATGGTACGAAGAGGGCGTTCTGGCCGACATCTCATCCGTGGCCGACGCCGAAGGCTGGGCGGATGTGCTGCCCGCATCCATCGCAGGTCACATGAAGTGCGAGGGCACATGGTGCGCCGCACCAGTGAACGTACATCGCGTAGACTGGATCTGGGCCAATGCTGATGTTCTGGCCGCAAATGGCATCGAAATGCCGACCACCTGGGACGAGTTCAACGCTGCTGCTGATAAGCTGCAGGCTGCCGGTGTGATCCCGCTGGCCCATGGTGGTCAGTCATGGCAGGACGCGACCGTCTTTGAAACTGTGGTTCTGGGTATCGGCGGGCCCGAGTTCTTCCAGAAAGCGCTGGTCGATCTGGACCCGGAGGCGCTGACCTCGGACACGATGGTTCAGGTCTTTGATCAGATGCGTACCCTGCGCGGCTATGTCGACGAGAACTTCTCGGGCCGTGACTGGAACCTTGCCACTGCCATGGTCATGAACGGCGAAGCAGCCTTCCAGATCATGGGTGACTGGGCCAAGGGTGAGTTCCTGGCGGCCGGCAAGAAGCCCGGCGAAGATTTCCTGTGCGCCTCGACCCCCGGCGACGGCTATCTGTACAACGTTGACAGCTTTGCCATGTTCGACGTGGACGGAGATGACAAGAAAGCCGGTCAAGACCTGTTGGCCAAGCTGATCGTGGCGCCGAACTTCCAAAAGGTGTTCAATCTGAACAAAGGCTCGATCCCTGCCCGCACCGACGTGGCGCTGGATGATTTTGACATCTGCGCCAATCTGTCGGCTGAAGACATGGGCTCGACCTCGGACGCTGGTTCGCTGTTGCCGTCCTATGCCCATGGCATGGCGCTGCGCGGGTCGCAGTCCGGTGCGATCACCGACGTTGTGACCGCGCATTTTAACTCGGATATGTCCTCGGCTGACGCGGTTCAGCAACTCGCGGACGCGGTAGCAAACAGCTACTGATCCAATACGCTCTGCCCCCTATAATGCGGGGCAGAGCATCTTTCCCCGGAGGCTAAAATGTCCGAATGGCTGGAAAACCACCTGCCCAAGGTGGTGCTGGCACCGTCGTTCATCGCCGTATTGATCTTTGTTTACGGATTTATCGGATGGACCGCATGGGTGTCGCTGACACGATCTAAACTACTGCCGAAATATGAGATCAACGGGTTCATCCAATATGAGCGCCTGTTTGATTCACCCCGCTGGGATACGGCAATCAACAACCTGTATATCTTTGGCGCGCTGTTCATCGTGATTGCGATGGTGCTGGGCCTGTTGCTGGCCATCCTGCTGGATCAGAAGATCCGCGTCGAAGGTGCGATCCGGACGATTTACCTGTACCCTATGGCGCTGTCGATGATCGTGACTGGCACGGCTTGGAAGTGGATTTTGAACCCCGGGTTGGGCATTGAATCCATGGTGCAGGGTTGGGGCTTTCCGAATTTCGAGTTCGACTGGCTGGTGAACCCTGACTACGCGATCTATACGATCGTAATCGCTGCTATCTGGCAGAGCTCGGGCTTTGTCATGGCGTTGTTTCTGGCAGGTCTGCGGTCTGTGGATGGCGAAATCATCAAGGCCGCGCAGGTCGATGGTATTCCCACTTGGCGCATCTATACGGCGATCATCATCCCGTCGATGGCTCCTATCTTCCTGTCGGCGTTCATCGTGCTGGCGCACCTTGCGATCAAGAGCTTTGACCTGGTCATCGCCCTGACAGGCGGCGGTCCGGGCTACGCGACCGATCTGCCTGCCACTTACATGTATGCCATGGCGTTTTCGCGCGGCGATATCGGTCAGGCGGCATCCTCCGCGATGATCATGATGCTTGTCGTCTTTGCCATCGTGGTTCCCTATCTTTACTCAGAGCTGAGGGCGAAAAATGACTGATCTGTCGATGCCCCAAACCCAAACCCGCACCCAAAGCGCCACGGGCAAGATCGCCTTGCGCTGGTTGCTGTATGTCCTGCTGGGCCTGTTCGCGCTGTATTACCTGATGCCGCTTTTCGTGATGTTGACCACGTCGCTTAAAAGCCTTGAGGAAATTCGCACAGGCAGCCTGATCTCGCTGCCGCGTGAGGTCAGCTTTGACGCCTGGAAAACCGCGTGGTCCGGGGCTTGCACCGGTATCCAGTGTGAAGGGCTGCGGCCTTACTTCTGGAACTCGGTCCTGATCGCGGTGCCTGCGGTGGCCCTTTCGACCCTGCTGGGCGCGCTGAATGGCTATGTCGTGGCGCAATGGCGGTTCAAAGGCGCTAATATCATCTTCTCGCTGATGCTGTTTGGTTGCTTCATACCGTTTCAGGTTGTGCTGCTGCCGATGGCGCGTCTGCTGGGCATGATGGGGATCGCTGGGACCATTCCGGGTCTGATCTTCGTCCACGTGATCTATGGCCTCGGTTTCACCACACTGTTTTTCCGCAATTACTATGTCACCATTCCGGCCGAGCTGACCAAGGCGGCACGGGTCGATGGGGCCGGATTCCTGCGGATATTCTGGTCGATCTTCCTGCCGTTGTCGCTGCCCATCATCGTGGTGACCGTGATCTGGCAGTTCACGCAGATCTGGAACGACTTCCTGTTCGGCGTGTCGTTCAGCCAGGCGGGAACGCAGCCCGTGACCGTGGCGCTCAACAACATCGTAAACTCCACCACCGGCGTCAAAGAGTACAACGTCGACATGGCCGCCGCGATCATCGCGGGGCTACCGACGCTGCTCGTTTATGTCGTCGCCGGTAAGTATTTCATCCGCGGTCTGACCGCTGGCTCAGTGAAGGGATAACCCATGGCTCCCATTCTCGATATCAACAATCTGTACAAGAATTACGGCGCAACCGAGGTTCTGAAGGACATCAACATTTCGATCGAACCGGGTGATTTCCTGGTGTTGGTCGGCCCCTCGGGTTGCGGCAAGTCCACCCTGCTGAACTGTATTGCGGGGCTGGAGGAAATTACCGGCGGCACGCTGTCCATCGGGGGCAAGGACATGACCCATGTCAGCCCCAAGGATCGCGACATCGCGATGGTGTTCCAGTCCTACGCCCTGTACCCGACAATGTCCGTGGCCAAGAACATCACCTTTGGCATGAAGGTACGCGGGGTCGATCAGGCGACACAGGAGGCCAAGCTGAACGAGGTTGCCTCGTTGCTGCAGATCGAGCCGCTGCTGAACCGCCGCCCCAGCCAATTGTCAGGCGGTCAGCGTCAGCGGGTGGCGATGGGCCGGGCACTGGTGCGCGATCCCAAACTGTTTCTGTTTGACGAGCCGTTATCGAACCTTGACGCCAAGCTGCGGGTCGAGATGCGAACCGAGATCAAGAAACTGCATCAGACGCTGGATGCCTCGATCGTCTACGTGACCCATGACCAGATCGAGGCGATGACGCTGGCGACCAAGATCGTGGTTCTCAAAGGTGGAATCGTGCAGCAGATCGGCAGCCCGGCTGAAATCTACAACAACCCGGCCAACCTGTTTGTGGCTGATTTCATGGGCTCACCGGCGATGAACCTGATCCCGGCGCAAGCGTCCAAGACCGGCCCGGGCACGCAGATCGCCATTGCACGTGAAACGGGCGAGACACTGGTTCTGAACGATGCCCGCGATCTGTCACTGCCCGAGGATGTGATTTTGGGCCTGCGCCCCGAAGACATTGCCGAGGCCGGGTTCCGTGCCGGTGATGGTGTGCAAGAGGCCTCCTGTATGGTCGACATGGTCGAACCGGCGGGGGCTGATACTTATGTGGTCTCGGAACTGGGCGGCAAACAGGTCACTGCGCGGCTGCACGCGGAAACCAGTGCGCAGGCGGGCAAGATGTTGAACCTGGCCTTTGACATGAGCAAGGTGTCCTATTTCGCCAAGGAAACTGGCGAACGCCTGAACTAAAACCAAAAAAAGCGCCGCGCGAAACCAATCGCGCGGCGCTTTTTCATTTGTGAACCGGATCAGCTGAGCTTGTTTCGGCTCATATCCTTGATCAGGCGGTTCAGATCGCCCCCACGCGCATCCAGCATGGCGCCGACCTCGGTCCGTTCGGTCAGCAGCATGTTCACCCCTTCGATGAACATGTTGAAGAACTTGTCGCGGCCCGATTTGTCCGACACCAGGAATGTCACCTCAAACGGGGAAGACCCCTGCAACTTGACCGAGGTGCGCACCTCGTAGCCCGCCTTGATTTTGCGGGCATTGCGAACTGTGACTTGGCCACCAATGAACTCGCGGAAGCGGCGGCCATATTTGTTGGAAATATAGCCCTGAAACGCTTTGGTGAATTGCTTGATCTGCGAGGGGCTTGCTGAGCGGCCATCTGCCCCCAGCACATAGCGCGCCATGATCGGCACATCGGCATATTGCACGAAGATCTTTTCAAAATCGCGGATCATCGCCTTTTCGGATTTGCCCGAGGCGATCACGCGGTTGATATCGTCCACGACACTGACAACCAGTGCCTTAGCGCTGGCTTCGGTCTGTGCAAAGGCGGGCAGGGCGGTCAGCATCGCACTGGCCAGGCCAGTGGCGATAAAGCCGCGTCGGTTCAGATGGTTATTCGGCATAGGGGTCCTCGTAGGGGTCTAAGTAGGGGTCCCTGACTGGGTCAGTCCCGATATCTGCATAAGGGTCATCGTACAGACCCAGATAGGCGTCCTCATCGTCGCGTGCCAGTTCAAAGCGGCGGTTTTGGATGTAAATTGTCTGTGCCTGCGCATAGCTGTCGGCGCTTTCATACAGGATTGAATCCACCGTATCCGAGAACCGGCCCCGATCACCCATGCGGCGGACGACCTCGGCATATACGCCGATATTGTCCACCGGACGGACCGGTGTGAAATTGATCGGATTCGAGAATAGATTGACCACAACACCAATCGCATCCCGTTGGGTTGACGGGCCATAAAAAGGCAGCTCGACATAAGCGCCCTCGCCAACGCCCCAAACATGCAGGGTCTCGCCGAAATCGGTATCCACCGGCGGCAAGTTCAACTCGGCAGCGGGGTCAGACAGGCCCAAGCCGCCCACAGTGGTATTGACCACAAAGCGCAGCAAAGCGTTGCCGGATTGTTTGACATTGCCTTGCAACAGGTAGTCCAGCGCCTGCCCGGGCATCGTCAGGTTTTCGGCGAAATGGTTAAAGCTGGTCACCATCGGATCGGGTACGATCTTGACATAGCCTTTCGATGCCGGACGGAACAGAAACCGGTCAACGCCCAGGTTGAATTTGTGAATGCCCCGGTTGGTGTTCTCATAGGGATCGAACACCTCATTCGACGGGGTCCCCTCCGGCGGTCGCGTGGCGCAGGCGCTAAGGACCGCCATCACGGACAGGACGATAAGGTGCTTCAGGCGGGGTCTGCTCAACACGGTCTTTGCCACTCCTAAACGTTCGGGTTCCACACGCCCGAACTGTCAATCAATACTGCCCGTGGCCACATAGCATGGCCCAATCCGATGTCACATATACGTTTCGCAACCAGTATGAAACAAAAAGCGTTTAACCTGTGCGACGTACTTACGTAAAGTGGTACAGGTTCAACTGTTCGGCATAGGAAGAGTTACGCTGACCGCTCTGGGTCGTCTATCCCCGTTTTCGTACTTTCCGATCCCGGTCTTCCCGGTTAGCTTCGCCCCGACTCAAAGATTGGGAGGAAACTTCATGAGCATCGCAGCAAAACTGGAAAGCCTGGGCGTCAACCTGCCGGACGCGCCTGCGCCGGCGGCGAACTATGTACCCTTCGTTCGGGTGGGCAACATCGTCTATGTCTCGGGCCAGATTTCCAAGGATGACGATCTGATCACCGGCAAGCTGGGCGATGACATGGAAATTGAAGCCGGTGCCGCTGCCGCGAAGGTTTGCGCCATCAATCTGCTGGCGCAGGTCAAGGCAGCCTGTAGCGGTGACATCAACAAACTGGTGCGCGTGATCAAGCTGACTGGTTTCGTGAACTCGACAGCTGATTTCACAGCGCAGCCACAGGTGATCAACGGGGCGTCGGATTTCCTGGTCGAAGCCCTGGGTGAGGCTGGCCGTCATTCCCGCTCGGCCGTCAGCGCCGCGGCACTGCCGCTGGGCGTGGCCGTCGAAATCGAAGGTATTTTCGAGGTTCAATGACACCGTCCTTGCCGTCAGTTTTCCTGCAGGCCCCGATTGCGCATCGGGCGCTGCATGACCTTTCGGATAACCGCCCGGAAAACAGCCGGGCGGCCATCCGTGCGGCTGTCGAGGCCGGGTACGGGATCGAGATTGATTTGCAGCGAACTTCGGACAGCCGGGCAATGGTGTTTCATGATTACGACATGACACGCCTGACCGGGCAGCCCGGCCCTATTCAGCAGGTGACGGCGACACAGGCGCAGGCGACGCAGCTGCTGCATGCTGATGATGGTATTCCGACGCTGGACGACGTGCTTGCACAGGTGGACGGCAAGGTTCCCTTGCTGATCGAGTTCAAGGATCAGGACGGCGCGATGGGTCCCAATGTCGGATCACTTGAGGCCGACGCGGTACGGGCCTTGCAGGGTTATGACGGGCCAGTGGCCTTGATGTCTTTCAATCCCAACAGCGTGGCCGAACTGGCGCGTCTTGCCCCCCATCTGCCGCGCGGGTTGGTGACTTGTTCTTACCAGCCCAAGGTTGAGCTGCTGCCGCAGAAGGTCTGCGATCAACTGCGCGACATACCCGATTTTGACAGGGTCGGTGCCAGCTTTATCAGCCATGAGGTCGCCGATCTGTCCCGCCCCCGCGTGGCCGAATTGAAAGCGCGCGGCGTGCCGGTTCTGTGTTGGACCGTACGCTCGGCCGAGCAAGAGGCTCAGGCCCGAAGGGTTGCCGATAACGTGACCTTCGAAGGGTATTTGGCCCCACATCCGGGTTGAACCTGCCCCTCGGTGTCACAGATAAAGATCAGACGCGGAGGGCACATGGATCAGGCGCAAATCGAAGTTCAGGTTCTGAGATCGCTTTCGCAGATTTCTGCGACCGAATGGGATGCCTGCGCCTGCCCCGAGGCCGCCGATGGCGGGCGGCCGCTTGATCCCTTTACCACGCATCGATTCCTGCTGGCGCTGGAAAACAGCGGTTCGGTTGGGGCGGGCACTGGCTGGCAGCCTCAATACCTGACCGCATATCTGGATGGGATGCTGATCGCGGCCGCGCCGATGTATGCCAAATCGCACAGTCAAGGCGAATACATTTTCGACCACAGCTGGGCCCATGCTTATGAAAACGCAGGCGGGCGGTATTACCCCAAACTGCAGATCGCGGTACCGTTCACTCCGGCCACCGGGCGGCGGTTTCTGGTGCGACCGGGGTACGAGGTTCCGGGTATGTCGGCCCTGGTGCAAGGAGCCGTGCAGATTGCAGCCGATAACCGGGTGTCTTCGGTCCACGCCACGTTCTGCACCGAGGACGAAGCGCTGGCGGGCGAACAGATGGGTCTGTTGCTGCGTCAATCACAGCAGTTTCACTGGCTTAACGACCAATATGCGGATTTTGATGGGTTTCTGGCCGCGCTGTCCTCGCGCAAGCGCAAGAATATCCGTAAGGAACGCGCGCAGGCCTGCGAATTTGGCGGAGAAATTCACACCTATTCCGGTGATGATCTACGCCCTGAACATTGGGATGCGTTCTGGCGGTTCTATCAGGATACCGGCGCGCGGAAGTGGGGATCGCCTTACCTGACGCGACAATTCTTTGATATCGCTCAGGAAACCATGGCGGATGATATGGCGTTGGTTCTGGCGGAACGCAATGGCTATCCGATTGCCGGGGCACTGAATTTCATTGGACGCGAAACGCTTTATGGCCGCTATTGGGGCTGCGTCGAACATCACCCCTGCCTGCATTTTGAATTGTGCTACTATAGGGCGATCGACTTTGCCATTGCCGAAGGATTGGCCCGTGTTGAGGCCGGCGCGCAAGGCGAACACAAGCTGGCGCGGGGCTATATGCCTATGCGCACGCATAGCTTGCATTGGGTCGCCGACCCCGGCTTTGCCGATGCGATCAAGAAATATCTGGACGCCGAGGCCCACGCAGTGGGACAAGAGATTGAGATTCTGACGGAATACGGCCCGTTCAGGAAATCGAACCCGGAGGAACAGCAATGACCGAACTACTGTCGCCCGAGACCCGCGGACCGCTTCTGGACCCGCTGTTCAACAACGGCTGGACCATGGTCGAAGACCGGGATGCGATCACCAAGACCTTTATCTTCGAAGATTTCGTGCATGCCTTTGGCTGGATGACGCAGGTGGCGATTTTTGCCGAAAAGTGGAATCACCACCCCGAATGGTCCAACGTCTACCGCACAGTCGAGGTGACGCTGGCCACCCATGATGTCGGTGGCATTTCGGCGCTGGATGCAAAGCTGGCGCGCAAGATGGACAGCCTGGTTTAGCCTCTGTCGCTCCGCGAGCCTTCTCCGCCGGCCAGGGATGCAGCAATACCCAATTGCCGGAACTCATCAGGTGTCACGGTTCCGTCGCTGACGTTGATATTGCCAGGAATTTGCGTCGTCCGATTGCCGATTTGGCGCACACTGCGGGCTGCCGGATTAATATCCAGACATTTGGTGTTATAGCAGGTCAGCCCGGAAGTGTTGATCTGGATAAATGTCTGCCCGTCCGGTCCGTTCACAACCGGCGCCTGCGGTACATCGCAGGCCGCCACCAGTAAAAGCGCACCCAAACGGATCCATTTGTTCATCGTGCGCTCCTGTTGCTAGTCCAGTTGACCGTTGCCGTTCTTATCCGCCGCGTTGAAATCGTCGTTCATCTGCGCGTCGTATTCCGCCCGAGAGATAAAGTCGTCATTATCGCGGTCAACGTCCTGAAACTGTTTTATGTCCAGAAACGGCTTGGCTTCGTCCAATCCCAGCGTGCCGTTCTTGTCGTCATCCATTTCCTGAAAGGCATAATCGGAAAAGGCATCGAACTCATCACGGGACAAGAAGCCGTCATTGTTCTTGTCGATGGCCTTCAGTTCGTTTTCATGCAACTCGCCCACGGTCTCGGCTGTGGCCGCACCGGCCAGTATAAGGGCCGCAGCAATCAAAATTCCACGTGTCATCTCGGCTCTCCTCAGCATGCGTATCTGTTGCCTTCAATCGCGCCTGCGGCTGCGCCTGCCGCAGTCAGGATGGATTTACCTGATCCACCACCGAATTGGTTGCCGATCGCGCCGCCGATCAATGCACCGCCCAGTGATCCGCTGAGACATGCGATTTCATGCTGCCGCGCCGCCTGTTGCTGAGGGGTGGGTGCCGGGCCGCAGGCGGCCAATGCCCCCGCTGTGCCCAGTAATAGAGTGAATACTTTCAGTTTCATCAATGAACTCCCTGATTGTATGCCACAACTATTGGCTGATCAGGGCGTTGCATCAAGTTAAATGCGTTTGCGGCCCCGAGGTGACCCGGGGCCGCGCGCAGGATCAGATCGCGTCCAGCAGAGTTTCGCCTGCCGAAATCTCGCAGGTGCCGGGGCTTTCTTCCACGTTCAGCGCAGTGACCTTGCCGTCTTCGACCAGCATGGCATAGCGTTTGGACCGGGCATACAGTCCGGCGGGCGGGGCGTCGAATTCCATGCCAATGGCCTTGGTGAATTCGGCTGAGGCATCGCCCAGCATGGTCAGGCCTGCATCGGCCGCGCCTGTGGCCTCGCCCCAGGCTTTCATAACAAACGGGTCGTTGACCGAAACGCAGATGATCTCATCCACGCCATTGGCGGTAAACTGGTCTTTGGTGCGAATGAAGCTGGGCACATGGGCCGAACTGCAGGTCGGCGTGTATGCTCCGGGTACCGCAAAGATCACCACTTTGCGCCCTTTGGTTTTGTCTGAAATCCGCACCTCTTCGGGGCCGTCTGCGCCCAGTTGCGTCAGTGTGGCGTCGGGCAGTGTCTCACCTGTTGAAATCATTTTTTAAGCTCCTGTCGTTTGGATTTGCAGAGTCGGGCTCAGCCGCAATATAGGTGGTCGCGTGGATGAGACCACGGGAATTCGACACGGTGGGAGGAACATGAGCCATATTGTCGTCATCGGTGCCGGGCAGGCGGGGTCGTCGCTTGTTGCCAGGCTGCGCAAAGACGGGTTCGAAGGGGACGTCACTCTGATAGGGGCCGAGCCGCATCTGCCTTATCAGCGCCCGCCGCTGTCCAAGGCTTATCTGCTGGGTGAAATGGAGCTGGAGCGCCTGTTCCTGCGGCCCGAAAGCTTCTATGCCGAGAACAATATCACCCTACGTTTGGGTCAGCGCGTGACGGCGATTGATCCGCAGGCCAAAACCGTGACCGTGGGGGATGACGTCATCGCATATGACGAACTGGCCCTGACCACCGGGTCGGACCCGCGCTACCTGCCTGCCGCGATTGGCGGCGATCTTGAAGGTGTCCACGTGGTGCGCGATCTGGCCCATATCGACGAGATGGAGCCCCGCGTGAAAGACGGCGCGCGCGCCCTGATCGTGGGCGGAGGCTATATCGGGCTTGAGGCCGCGGCTGTCTGCGCCAAGCGCGGCGTCAAGGTGACTTTGGTCGAAATGGCCGACCGCATCCTGCAACGTGTCGCCGCGCCCGAGACCAGCGATTACTTCCGCGCATTGCACAGTGAATATGGCGCCGATATCCGCGAAGGTGTCGGGCTTGATCGTCTGGTGGGCGACAACGGCAAGGTGGTTGGTGCGGTTCTGACCGACGGCACCGAGATCGAGGTCGATTTTGTTGTTGTCGGTGTCGGCATCGTCCCATCAACCCAACTGGCCGAGATCGCAGGGCTTGAGTTGGAGAACGGCATCAAGACCGATGCACATGGTCGAACCTCTGATCCGGCGATCTGGGCGGCAGGCGACTGCGCGTCCTTCCCACATGGCGATGCCCGTATTCGTCTGGAAAGCGTGCCGAACGCGATTGATCAGGCCGAGATCGTGGCCCAGAACATGCTGGGCGCAGCCAAGGACTATGTGGCGACGCCGTGGTTCTGGTCGGATCAATATGACGTCAAACTGCAGATCGCGGGCCTGAACACCGGCTATGATCGCGTGATTACCCGTCAAGGTGACGGTCAGACCGTGTCCTTCTGGTACTACAATGGCGACCAGCTGATCGCGGTGGATGCGATGAATGATCCGCGCGCTTATATGGTTGGCAAGCGCCTGATCGAAGCGGGCAAAACCGCTGATCCTGCTGTCGTAGCTGATCCTGACGCGGACCTGAAACCGCTGCTCAAGGCGTGAGGATCATCGCCGGAGAGTTCCGGGGCCGGGCCTTGGCGTCAGTCGGCAAAGGGGATGCGGGCGCTCATTTGCGCCCCACCACCGACCGGGTGCGCGAAAGCCTGTTCAACGTGTTGGGTCATCAAATCGACTTTGACGGGCTGCGCGTTCTGGACCTGTTTGCCGGAACCGGCGCGCTGGGGCTTGAGGCGCTGTCGCGTGGCGCTGCACAGGTGACCTTTGTGGATGACGGGCGGGTGGCGCAGGGGCTGATCCGCAAGAATATCGACCTGACCCGCAGCGCCGATCGCACAACCTTGATCCGCCGGGACGCCACGCGGCTGGGCGAAAATTCAGGCGCGCCCTATGATCTGATCTTTCTGGATCCGCCTTATGGAAAATCCATGGGGCAAAAGGCCATCGCTGCCCTGTCCCATGGCTGGATCGCCGACGACGCGCTGATCGTGTGGGAGGAAAACAGCCCCATGGCAGCGCCGCAGGGGTTCGACCTGCAGGACAGCCGGAAATACGGTGACACGCATATCTCGTTGATGTGGCGAAATGTTTCAGGCTGAAACCCTGCGGGCAAGGTTCTGCTGACACCCGGTTTGCACCTGCGCGCACGGTTGGTTAGGCACAGTGCAAAACAACGAGGGCAGGCATGCACGATCTGGTCATTTTCGATTGCGACGGTGTTCTTGTGGACAGTGAACCGCTGTCCAATCAGGTGCTGGTCGACAATCTTGGACGGTATGGGTTGAACTTGACGCTGGAAGACAGTGTTGCGTTCTTTCTTGGGGGTACAATGACCGGAGTGCGCGACAAGGCCAGCGCGCTGGGTGCAAACCTGCCCGATGATTGGGTCGATGAGGTTTATGCAGAAACCTATGATCGTTTGCGGCAGGGCGTGGAACTGGTTTCCGGTATTCCGGAACTGCTGACCGCGCTGGATGCTAAGGGCATCCCCTTCTGTGTGGCGTCAAATGGAAGTCCCGACAAAATGCAGATTACTCTGGGCCAGAACGGTTTGTGGGAGCGGTTTAGCGGCGCAATGTACTCCGCCCATATCTTGGGAACCGCGAAGCCTGATCCGGTCATGTTCCATACGGCCGCCGATCAATTCGGGGCCACCTCACCAGTGGTGATCGAAGACAGCCAGAACGGCGTATTGGCAGCCAAACGCGCGGGCATGCGCTGTCTGGCCTACGCGCCGCATGGGCAGGGCGAGAAGCTGGCGGAACTTGGGGCCGAAGTCTTTACCGATATGGCCGAGGTCCCGACGCTTTTGGGAATCTGACCCGGACGTGCTAGCATTCGGGGCATGGACCGTACCTTAAATCCCCCGATCTGGACCCTTTCAAAGGATACGGAATCGACTACCGGCCCCGAACGCAATCCCATGCGCGCACCGGTATTCATCCACGACGCAGTGACGCCGTGGCGGGATGAGACATTGCTGCTGAAGCTATTGCGAGATCAGGCCGTCAATCAGGACGAATAGGTTGGGTGAAACTTGTTGCCCGGTGACAGGGTAAAGATCTCAACCCCATCTGCCGTGACACCCACCGAATGTTCGAACTGCGCCGATAGTGACTTGTCACGGGTCACGGCGGTCCAGTCATCGGCCAGCGTTTTGGTCTCGGGGCGGCCCAGATTGACCATCGGCTCGATGGTGAAGAACATGCCTTCTTCCAGCTTCGCTCCGGTCCCCGGACGGCCATAGTGCAGCACGTTGGGCGGGGCGTGGAACACACGACCCAACCCGTGGCCACAGAAATCGCGGACAACGCTCATCCGGTGCGCCTCGACATAAGCCTGAATCGCGTGGCCGATATCGCCGAAGGTGTTGCCCGGCTTGACCATCTCAATGCCTTTGAACAGCGCATCATGGGTCACCTGAATCAGACGCTCTGCCTTGCGGGGCAGTTTGCCGGCCACGAACATGCGCGAAGTATCGCCGAACCAGCCGTCAACGATGACGGTAACGTCGATATTCAGGATGTCACCATCCTTCAGGCGCTTGTCGCCTGGGATGCCGTGGCAGACCACATGATTCACGCTGATACAGCTTGCGTGCTGATAGCCCTTGTAGCCTATGGTGGCCGACGTTGCGCCTGCATCCTCGACCATCTGAGTGATCAGGCGGTCGATCTCACCGGTTGTTTGGCCGGGAAAGACATGATCCGCAATATCGTCGAGTATCCGCGCCGCCAGTGCCCCTGCCGCGTGCATGCCGGCAAAGTCACCCTGTTCATAGATGCGGATGCCATCCTTGGTCAGACGGCCACGATGTTCTTTCATGGATGCGAGGCTCCAAATGTTTCGCGCAGCACTCCTTTTACGCTGCTTGTGCAGAAAGTACCAGAGGGCGTTGGGTCGTAATGTCAAGTCCGCGCCCGGTCTGGTACCTGATCGCATATAGACCCTCAGGTAATTTTCAACTAGCACAAAGCAAGGCTGCGCGGGTGCGCGAAACAGGAGAAGGCGTGCAAATGCAAAGAAAAGCAGACCAGTTGAGGGCCGAGATCACCAATATCAGCGCGCTTCTCCAGGCTGGTCGGCTGGATCAGGCCTTTAAACGCGCCACCAAGGCGGCCAAGAAATGGCCTAAGGCTGCGGCGTTGCCCCGAATTGCCGGTCTGTGCGCAATTCAGCAGCAGAACTTCAAGCAGGCCCAGATTTATTTTGAACGCGCTTGGCGGCTGGACCCCGGCAATGCCGAACTGATCCAGAACTATGGCCTGAGCTTGATTCAAGGCGGCGAACCGGCTGCTGCCTTGAAGTTTCTGGAAAAAATCAGCGCACGTGGTCCTCTCAGCCCGGCGCAGCTGTTCATTCAGGCGTTGGCCCTGCTGCAAGAGCAAGAAGCGGAAATGGCCCTTGTAGCCATCGAACAAGTCCTGAAGCGCGAACCCGCCAATGTGAATGCGCAAATTCTGAAGGCGGACATTCTGGACGCGTTGCAGCAATGGGATAGTGCTGTAGACATGTTGAATACGCTGGTTCGAAAAAACCCGCGGTTTCTTCCCGGCCTGTTGCGTCTTGCCAGATCTCAGTTGGGTTTGGGCCAGCTTGGCGAGGTGTTAAAGAACCTACGCACAGCCCTGGTGCAAGCGCCTGGTCACCCCGAGGCGCTTGAGATGATGGCGGGGTTGCCCAACCTGACCTTCGAGGATGCCGCAACGCTGAAGACGCAGATCGCAGCTGCGCTGGAGCGCGGCGTGCCAAACCCTAAGGATGCTGTGATGGTATGCTTTGCTGCGGCCAGCCTGGCACGCCGCGAAAAGAACACACCGCTTGAAATGCAGCACCTGTCTGAGGCTCATTTGATGCAGCGTGCGGGGTTTGACTCTTGGGAAGAACGCAGCGTGCAGGAATGCGATAAACGGCTGGCTGCGCCATTGCCCGCTGCCCAGCCCAAACCATCCAAGGGCAGTACCCGGCCGATTTTTGTGGTTGGTCTACCCCGGTCGGGCACCACGCTGGTCGAGCGTATTCTGGGCCGTCACTCTGCTGTTCAGGGTTTGGGTGAGCTGGCATCAGTACACCAATGGGCCAGACAGGCCGAAGCGCAACCACCCGAATGGCGCGAGGCTCATAATCTGGCCGATTTCTACACGGGTAAGCTGCCTTCGTTGACAAATGGCGCAGTGGCTTTTGTGGACAAAGCACCGGGCAACTACGCTTTTTTGGGTGAGATTGCGCAAGCTTTCCCCAATGCCGTGATTTTTAACGTGCTGCGAGACCCGCGCGATGTCGCGCTGTCCATGTGGCGCGCGAATTTTGGCGCGGGCGGGTTGTATTTCACCCATGACCTGGACTGGATGGCGGCCGAGGCCAACCGGTATCAGCGCTATATGCGGCACTGGCACAAGGTACTGCCCGGGCGCATTCACGACGTTCGGTACGAGACGTTGGTGGGCAATCTGGAAGAAACCGCAAAAGAACTGGCTCAGATCTGCGATCTGTCCTTCGAGGACGCGATGCTGTCACCGGACAAGTCCCCGAACGCGATTAAGACGGCCAGTAACCTACAGGCGCGCAAGCCGGTCAATGCCGCCTCGGTCGGGGGCTGGCAGGCGGTGACAGATGAGTTCGAGCCGTTTGTGAACGGACTGGATGCCGAGTTGTGGGCAGAGTTTCTGGATGCGCCGGGCGATGCTGAGGAACAGCAAGCCTGAAACCGGTTGCGCCCTTATCCATTGTGGCCGCTTCGGTTCAATCCCTTGCGGGCAAACGATCGCGCGCAAGCGCAGTCCAGAAATCGACCCCCAAGAGCAGCAATTCATCATTGAAATCGTAATCGCTGGAGTGCAGCGGTTGCCCATGCGGTCCGGTTTCGCCATTTCCCATCAGCAGAAAACAGCCCGGAACGGCCGCGCTGAAATGAGCGAAATCTTCGGAAAAGCTCATGGGTTGGCGGTCGGGGATGGTGTCGGCGCCGATGAATCGTGCGGTCCGAACAACGGCCTGTGTGGGTTCCTCGGCATTAATTGTTTCGATGAATTCCGTGTTGAACATGACATCGACCGAGACCCCGTGCGCGATGGCCACACCGCGTGCGATTTCGCGCATCAGGCCCTCGATGGTGATGCGGTCTTCGGGGCTGCGGGCGCGTACGTCGCCTTTCAAAGTCGCATGTCCCGGCAGAACATTGCGTTGCCCATCGGTCAGAAACTCGGTTACTGACACCACTGCCCCGGCACCGGGGGCAAGTTTACGCGATACGATGGTCTGCAATGCCTGCACCATGTCCGCGCCAATGGTTATCGCATCGCGCCCTGCTTGCGGCATCGAGGCATGACCCCCCTGACCGGTGATTGCAATCTCGAACAGGCTTTCTGAGGAACAGATCAACCCGGTCCGCGTCGATATCTGCCCGACAGGGGCACCGGGAAGGTTGTGAATGGCATAGATCTCGTCCACCGGAAACTGTTCCAGAATCCCTTCATCAATCATCGCCCGCGCGCCGAGCCCATGTTCTTCATTGGGCTGGAACAAAAAAACTATGGTGCCATCGAAACCGGGATCAGCAGCCAGTTCTTGCGCGGCGCCAAGCAACATGGTCATGTGGCCGTCATGCCCACAGGCATGCATCACGCCGTCGGTCTCCGAGGGGTAATCGTGCTGGCTGGTCTCATGAATCGGCAGGGCATCCATATCAGCGCGCAGCCCGATGGCCCGGTTGCCTGTACCCGCTTTCAACACCCCCACGACGCCGACGCCCTCGTGAACGTCCAATCCGAGATCGCGCAGAAATTCCGCTACTTTGGCCTTGGTACGTGTCTCATCGAACCCAAGTTCCGGAAAGCGGTGAAAATCTTGCCGCAAGGCAACTAGCTTTTCTTGATTGGACTCCAAGTGCGTTCCCCTGACTGGTTGGTAAATCGTTGGTACGGGTGACCCGGGCATAGTCAAACGCGCGGACCGGGAAATGGCAACGGGCGCAACAGATAAAATCCGGCCTTATCCGGGTTGCGCCCGAATCCTTTCGCCGACCGTGATTTCGGTGGGTGCAATGCGCGTGCCGTAAATCAGCCACTCGACCCCTTGCCCCTGCGCGATCTCGAACGCGGCCGCGTAGGCTGTGTCGATATCCGCGGCCAGCGCGAACCGGTCGCAATCGGTGCGCTGCACCAGATACAGCATGATCGCGCGGTGCCCCTGCGCCGCCATCGCCGCCAATTCACCCAGATGCTTGGCGCCGCGGGCGGTGACACTGTCCGGGAATTCGGCCAGTCCCGGTTGGCGAGACAGGGTGACGCTTTTGACCTCGACATAGGCATCTGGCAGGCCCGGTTGGGTCAATAAAAAGTCGATGCGGCTGTTTTCGCCGTATTTCACCTCGGGGCGGACGGTCCTGTAGGCCGCAAGTTCCAGAATCTCACCAGCTTCCAGTGCCGCGCGCAGGGCTTTGTTGGGAACCGAGGTGTCGACCCCGGTAAAGTGTCCATTTTCATGATCGACCAAACGCCAGCCGTATTTCAGTTTCTTCTTCGGGTCGTCATTGGGCTCCAGCCAGATTTTCCCACCCGGCTCCGCCAGACCCATCATTGAGCCCGGATTGGCGCAGTGTGCGGTCACCTCGCGCCCGTCCTCCAACGTGCAATCGGCCAGGAAGCGTTTGTAGCGTCGGATCAGGCGGGCGGGGACAAGGGGGGTTTCAAATTTCATGCCTCAGGGCCTATACCTGCCCCAAAGGTCGATCAAGAGGGAGGCACGCGCCATGGCCAATCCAACCGCTGCAATGCTGGTGATCGGGGATGAAATCCTTTCAGGCCGCACCCGAGATGCGAATATGCATTACCTCGCCGGTGAACTGACCAAACATGGCATCGATCTGAAAGAGGTGCGCATTGTCAGCGACGACGCATCCGCCATTGAAACGGCGGTCAAGGCGTTGTCGGAAGCCTATGACAATGTCTTTACCAGCGGTGGGATCGGCCCGACCCATGACGATATCACCGCCGACAGCATTGCCCGTGCGTTCGACACGCCTATCGACGTGCGCGAGGATGCGCGCGCTTTGTTGCAGGCCCGCTATGACAAATCCGGGCAGGAGTTGAACGCGGCCCGCCTGCGTATGGCGCGCATTCCGGACGGGGCGGCGCTGATCGACAATCCGGTTTCGACCGCGCCGGGGTTCACCATTCAGAACGTGCATGTGATGGCCGGGGTGCCCTCGGTGTTTCAGGCGATGGTTGCCAGCGTGTTGCCCGGCCTGACCGGTGGCAGCCCGTTGTTGTCGCAAACCCTGCGCGTGGAACGTGGTGAGGGTGATATCGCGGGACCGCTGTCCACCTTAGCTGAAGATTTCTCGGACCTGTCCATCGGCAGCTACCCGTACCAGATCAACGGCGTGTTTGGGGCGAACGTGGTTGTGCGCGGCACAGACGGGGCACGGATCGACGCGGCTGTCACCCGGTTGGCGAAAGAACTTGATCTGTGAGCGTCAACTGGCCCGACATCGTTGACGGCACCTGGCCCGCTGCGGGCTATGAACGGCTGGGGCCGTTTCAGCTGCGACAAGGGCAGGGCGGCGGATCGCGGGTGTCAGCGGCCAGTGCACTGGGCCCGGTGACCGAAGCTGATATCAGCGCCGCCGAGGCTGCAATGCAGGCAATGGGGCAAAAGCGCCTGTTCTGTCTGCGTCCGGGGGATGAGGCGTTGGATGCTCAGCTTGCTTTGCGCGGGTATGCGGTAAAGGACCCGGTTAACATCTTTGCCTGCCGGGCAAGTCACCTGACCGATACACCGATCCCGCGCGTGATGGTCTTTCCAACACCGGAACCCCTTGCGATTATGCGCGAGATTTGGGCGCAGGGTGGAATTGGTCCGGCACGTGTTGCGGTGATGGAGCGGGCGAAGAGCCCGAAAACCGGGCTACTGCTGCGCCGCGACGATCAGCCCGCCGGTACTGTATTTGTCGCAATTCAAGACGGTGTTGCGATGGTTCACGCGCTTGAGGTTCTGCCACAGCACCGGCGACACGGGTTGGGTGCCTGGGCGATGCGCGCCGCAGCCTTTTGGGCACAGGAAAACGGTGCCGAAACACTCAGCGTGATCTGCACCAAGGCGAACGCGGCAGCCAACGGGCTTTATCACGCACTTGGGATGGAGATTGTCGGCGAATACCACTACCGTCAGCTTGTCCAAGGAGAGAGCCTGACGTGACCGACCAGAATATGCCCACCGCGCTGAATTTGCCGATGGTGGACCCGCTGCCGCGCGAGACGCAGAAATATTTTGATATATGTGTGGAAAAGCTGGGCTTTGTACCGAATGTGCTGCGGGCCTATGCGTTTGATATCGACAAGCTGAACGCATTTACGACGACGTATAACGATCTGATGCTGGGCGACAGTGGGCTGAGCAAGCTGGAACGGGAAATGATCGCCGTGGTCGTGTCGGCGATCAACAAATGCTTTTACTGCCTTGTGGCCCATGGCGCAGCGGTGCGGCAATTGTCGGGCGATCCACAACTGGGTGAGATGCTGGTGATGAACTACCGTGTGGCGCCACTGGACCCGCGACAGCGCGCGCTGCTGGATTTCGCCGCCAAAATGACGACTTCCAGCGCCGAGATCGAAGAGCCCGATCGCCAACACCTACGGGATGTCGGGCTGACAGACCGGGATATCTGGGACCTTGCCAATGTCACCGGATTTTTCAACATGTCGAACCGGGTTGCCAGTGCTACGGCCATGGCCCCGAACGACGAATATCACACGCAGGCCCGATGACCCGAATTGCCTTTCTGATCCTGGTGTTGCTGGCCGGACCGCTTGCCGCGCAAGACCTGACCCTGCCTAGCGGCGCACGTCAACTCAGCGACCGTGTCAGCCCCTTGGACAGTTACGATCTGCCAACTGGCCCCTTTGCCGATGGCAGCCTGCCCGTGCGCCACGTCGAAGGGCAGATTGAGCGCATCACATGGCGTGTGCAATCGGGCTCTAGCACCACGTTGCAATTGTTGGCGCCATTGCGTGAACAGATCATCGCGCAGGGCTATGAGGTTTTGTTCGAATGCGAAGCTCGGAACTGCGGCGGATTCGACTTTCGCTTCGGAACCGAGGTGGTGCCGACCCCCGACATGTATGTCTCGATCCAGGATTACCGCTTCTTGGCTGCCACGCGCGGGGATGAGGTGCTGAGCCTGCTGGTCAGCCGCAACCCGCCCAGCGGCTATGTGCAGATGATCCGTGTCACCCCGGTTGGTGTCGCTGCTCCGCCGCCGCTGGTGATCGAGGAAACGGTCAACGCCACGGACGGCCTGCTGAGCGAATTGGCCCAGAACGGGCATGTGATTCTGGACGACCTGCATTTCCGTACCGGTGAGATCACGCTGGGTGACGGGCCCTTTGCCTCTCTGGATTTGATTGCCGGGTATTTGGCCGACAATCCGGGTACGCGGCTGGCGTTGGTGGGCCACACAGATGATACCGGCGCGCTGGATGCTAATATCTCGGTTAGCACGGGTCGGGCGCAAGCGGTGCGAACCCGCCTGATCGAGGCGCATGGGGTTGCCGCCGACCGGCTTGAGGCGCGGGGGATTGGGTATCTGGCGCCGTTGACGTCAAACGCGACCGCCGAAGGGCGCGACCTGAATCGCCGGGTTGAGGCCGTATTGCTGGTCAATTGATCGCACCGACTTAGGTCAGTGAGAGGACCAAGAGTGAAGGAGCCCGCCATGGCCGATCAGACACAAACCCCTCAGGCATTGATCATCGGCGCGGGAGCAGGCCTGTCGGCCTCATTCGCGCGGGCCTTGGCTCGGGATGGATATGCGCTGCACTTGACCGCGCGCGATATCGCGAAACTGGAACCACTAGCTGCCGAAACGGGTGCGACGCTTCATCAGCTGGACGGTACGGATGCCACGGGCGTGGCGGCGTTGGTCGCCGATCTGCCGGGTGAATTGCGTGTGGCCTGTTACAACCCCTCGGCCCGGCAGCGTGGTCCCATCACCGATCTGGACCCCGAAACGGTACGCAAGGCGGTTGAAATAACGGCCCACGGGGCCTTTTTGTTAGGGCAGGCCGCTGCCCGCCGCATGCTGGACCAGCCGATGCGGGACAACCGGCGCGGAACGATTCTGTTCACCGGTGCCTCGGCTGGGGTCAAAGGCTTTCCGCTGTCCGCACCCTTTGCCATGGGCAAATTTGCACAACGCGGATTGGCGCAATCCATGGCGCGCGAGTTGCACCCCAAAGGCATCCACGTGGCGTGGGTCAATATCGACGGTGGCATCCGCAATGCGTCCCGTCCGGAACGGGTTGAGGCCACGGACAACCCCGACAGCATGTTGGACCCGGACGCCATCGCGCGGGAATACATGCATTTGGTACATCAGGACCGATCCGCCTGGAGCAACGAGCTGACCTTGCGTCCTTGGGTCGAGCGTTTCTAAAAGACAATTAAGAAAAAAGACCCGCACTGATGCGCGGGCCGTCGAGGTTCACCGGGGGAGATATTTCCTGTTACTTGCACTATCACTGGCAAAAGAGACGATTTGTCGACAAAACGAAGACGATCTGTGGTTTTCCTTCGACTAATCGCCTTCGGTTGGCTCTGACCGTCAGGGTTTCTGACTGCGACGTTGATTTCGCAAGCGCGCAATCAGGCCATTTTCCGCGATCCAGTCAGCATAGGCGTGATAGTCTTCGTCGGTCATAAGATGCTTTTCTTCCGTCTTGGCGCGCGCGTAATACAGTGCATTCACCCCCAACAACAAAATGCAGCTTTGAAGGGCGGCCGCTGGTCCGACGGCCGAAAGAAATGGCATGTAAAGCATCCACCACATGATGTTTTTGGACAGATAGGCAGGATGCTTGGAATAGCGAAACGGCCCGGTCGTGATAATCCCGCGATGGGTCAGGTTCGAAAAACGAAGCCCGAACGCAGCGGTTGCCCAGGCATAGATTATGGCAAGCAACAGAATTACGCCGCCCCAAACAATCAAAAGCACAGGCTGATCCGACAGCCAATCCGTCCATGATTGCGTGCCTGCGCGATAGTCGAGCGGGCCGCCAGTGGTCATCAACGCGAAGGGGGGATAACACACCAGCGCAGCGACCCAGGCAGACAGATACGGGTTCGCAGTTCTAATATGTGAATCGAGAACCCGGAACGTGCAGACATAGCCAATCGACCCGATGCACACATCCACAAGAAAGGAAACCTGGATCAAGAGCAGGATGAGCGACACCGGATCGGCAAGAAAGCTCTCTAGATCCGCGTTGGTCACGAAACTGACGATCTGCGGTAGGATGGTGATCATGAAGGCTAGGAAAAAGCCTTTGACCAGCCATGTCCTGCAATGGTCTTTGATCTTTTCAGAATCCACGACGGAAAGCTGCAGGGTGATCAGCTTACCAAAGTGCCAAAGTTCGTCGCGCGGCTCGACCATGTGGCGGGTGGTGAAGGCAATATAAGCTGGGGACAGAATCCAAATTATAGGAAACCACGCAAGGGTCAGTGCGCGAACCAGCTCGTATTTCGACGAGTCGTAGGTCGGAATGATCTGGTAGGCCATGGCGATGACGAAAAAGGTCGCCCCAAGGCCCAGGGTCTTTGTTACCGTGATTGAGACAACATCTGAAGAGTGCCTCCTCAGCCCATAATCCAATCCTGTTGAGGCGCGCAAATGGGCCTTGTCCAGCAGGATAGACGACACAATCATCGGAAGCGCGGCACCCGCCAACAACAACTGAATGGACTGCAACAACGGCGTGTCGAAATAGACGGCTGCCAATGTTGCTGCAAAAAGGCCGACTACGCCAATCAGGCCAGTGATTTCGCTTACGGCTGAAACCGGGGGCGTTTTTGACCCTGTTGACGATGCAGGACGTGCGTCGCCATCGGCGTGCTCGGTGCTATTCTCGGTCTGAATAGCTGTATTCATTTGTTCCGCCTGTTGAGCATCGGGTCAGTCCACCCAATCCATCAGGCCTTTTTCCGCAAAGGACTGAACCAGGAAATCGATGAACGCGCGTACTTTGGGCTGCGTGAAGCGGCCGGGTGGATAGACGGCATAGATACCCTGCACCTCATCGGGCAATGACGGCATCGCATCCAGTACCTCGCCGGATTTCAGCGCTTCGGCATACAGGTAGCTGGGCAGATATGCGATCCCCAGCCCCGAGATCGCGGCGTTCAACAGCGACTGACCGTCATTCACGCTGAGCCAACCGGCGGTGCGCACTTGTCTTTTTTCACCTGACGGTGCCGTCAACCTCCAGACATTGCCCGAGGATTGGCTCGAGTAATGCAGCAGCTTGTGTTCATTCAGATCGTCGATTTTCTGCGGACGACCGAATTTCTCGATATAGCTGGGCGCGGCAACCATCCGTTTCACGGTTTCGGTCAGTTTACGTGCGCGCAGGGTGCTGTCCTCAAGCTCACCAATGCGTACGGCGACGTCGAAGCCTTCGGAAATCAATTCCACGTAACGGTTGTTCAGAACCATATTCACGGTGATATCCGGGTACGCGGCCAAAAAGTCCGACAGCACCGGCGACAGATGGTTCACCCCGAAATCCGTCGCCACGCTGATTCGCAGCAGGCCAGAAGGTGCCGATTGCATTGAGGTGACCAGCGCATCCGCTTCGCCCGCGTCATTCAGTACGCGGCGCGCGCGGTCGTAATAGGCCAGCCCGATCTCGGTCGGGGATACCCGACGCGTGGTACGGTTCAGCAATCGTGCGCCCAGCCGTGCCTCTAGGCTTGATACATGCTTTGATACTGCAGATTTGGAAATACCCATCTTCTTGGCCGCATCGGTGAACCCACCCTGATCCACCACATTGGCAAAGGCTTCCATTTCGGTCAGTCGGTCCATACTCGTTCCCCGGCGTTTTGTCTCTGCCTGACTTTGGCGCCCAATCTGGGCGGAAACGGGGCAGACATGGGATAATATCAGGGATTTAATTGCTATCGTTTGCAGATGGGAAACGCGGAAACAATAGTTTCCAAGGTGACTACACCCCAAAAAAGACAAAGGGTTTAGGGGCATTGGCGCGAATATGCTAAGATGAGAATGGCAAATTTGTGACCACGGAGGAGATCATGAAAGCCTTTTTCGCCCTTGCTGCCCTGTGCCTGTCCGCAACCCTTGCGTTGGCCGGTGGAGAAACGCCATCCAACCCCGAAGCAAAGGTTTATTTCGTCAATCTGGCGGACGGGGATACCGTCAAGTCCCCTGTGACGGTGGTCTTTGGTCTTAGCGGCATGGGCGTGGCCCCGGCTGGGACCGAGAAGGAAAACACCGGTCACCATCATTTGCTGATTGACCGCCCACCGCTAGGTGAGGGCGAAGACGGCGCGGATGAGTTGGCCTATGGTTTGCCCGCAGACGACAATCACCTGCATTTTGGTGGCGGTCAGACCGAAGTGACGCTGGACCTTGCCCCCGGTGAACACACGCTGCAACTGGTGTTGGGCGATGCAGGCCACGTGCCGCATACAACGCCAATTGTGTCCGAGGTGATTACGATTACGGTGGAGTAGTCACCAGAACTGCCAGCGAAAACGGTTTACATTAATTTGATTGTCGGAAACTCTGCCTCGGAACAAGTTGGAGGCGGCATGTCGCTTGAGTTTTTTCTGACATCCTTAATTGTGGTGCTATTGCCGGGGACCGGTGTGATATACACGCTGGCCGTTGGTCTTGGGCGCGGTTTTCGCGCCAGCCTTGCGGCCGCAGTTGGATGTACAATTGGAATCGTTCCGGCAGCGCTTGCCAGTATCATCGGGCTTGCCGCCCTTTTGCATACCAGCGCGCTGGCGTTTCAACTCATCAAGTATCTGGGTGTCCTTTATCTGTTTTATATGGCTTGGGGGATTCTCAAAGATGGTGGCGCATTGGAGGTCAATGCCGAGAAATCCTCGGTAAGCCACGTCAAAATCGCGGTGACCGGAACTTTGATCAATGTTCTGAACCCCAAACTATCCTTGTTCTTTCTGGCCTTCCTGCCACAGTTTTTACCAGCAGGTACGGCGAACGCAGGGCTGGAACTGATCAAGCTCGCTCTTGCCTTCATGGCGCTGACCTTTGTGGTCTTTGTTGGATACGGAGCCTGCGCGGCGCTGGCGCGGGACTATGTCATTCACCGACCATCCGTCATGGCCTGGATCAAGCGGTGTTTCTCAACCGCGTTTGGTGCGCTGGGCGTCAAGCTCGCGCTTTCTGAGTAACCTGTGTACGATCTCAGAGGCTAGCCGCCAACCGTGTGCCCTGATTGATCGCCCGCTTGGCGTCCAGCTCTGCCGCTACATCCGCGCCACCGATCACGTGCGGGGTGATGCCGCGATCGATCAGCGCGTCGGCAAGGCAGCGTGCAGACACCTGACCAGAACACAGAACAATCGTATCCGCTGAGATGACAGTCGGATCAGCGCGTTCTTCGCCAAAGGTTACATGCAGGCCGTCCTCGTCGATGCGTTCATAGTTCACGCCGCCTACGAAATTGACGTTTTTCATCTTTAGCGTTGCGCGGTGAATCCATCCCGTAGTTTTGCCCAGCCCTTTGCCGTGTGCCTGCTTCTTGCGCTGCAACAGGGTGATCTGCCGCTTGGGAGCCTCGGGCTGCGGGCCTTCGGGGGCCAGGCCCGAGCGGTGATCCTCGGGATCGGTCACACCCCATTCCTTCATCCAGACGGGCAGGTCGGTTGTGGGGCTATGCCCGTCTTCAATCAGGAATTCGGACACATCAAAACCAATGCCGCCTGCGCCGATCACGGCGACAGACGCACCGACCTCGGCCTTGTTGCGCAGCACGTCGATATAGCTGAGGACGTTGTCCCGATCCTGTCCCGGTATCTGCGGATCGCGAGGGGTAACACCGGTGGCGATGATCACTTCGTCAAAACCGGTCAGGTCATCGGCACTAATCTCGCGGTTCAGTTCCACTTTCACACCCAGATCAGCCATCATGGTGCGGTACCAGTCGACCAGGCCCCAGAACTCTTCTTTACCCGGTACCTGTTTGGCCATGTTCAGCTGACCGCCAATTTCACTGGCGCGGTCGAACAGGGTGACCTCATGGCCGCGCTGGGCGGCGGTCATGGCGGTGGATAGACCAGCCGGGCCAGCACCGACAATAGCCACCGTCTTGACCGTATCTGCCTTGGCAATCTCCAACTCGGTCTCGTGGCAGGCGCGCGGGTTAACCAGGCATGAGGTCAGCTTGCCGCTGAACGTGTGATCCAGGCAGGCCTGGTTGCAGGCGATACAGGGCGCGATCTTGGCGCTGTCCCCGGCAATCGCTTTGTTCACGAAATCCGCATCCGCCAGCATTGGGCGGGCCATTGAGACCATATCGGCGCAGCCTGTCGCCAAAACCTCTTCTGCCACTTCCGGTGTATTGATCCGGTTTGAGGTGATCACGGGGATCGAGACCTTGCCCATCAGCTTTTTGGTCACCCACGCAAAGGCGGCGCGGGGAACACTGGTCGCAATCGTCGGAATCCGTGCCTCGTGCCAGCCGATGCCGGTGTTGATGATCGTCGCACCGGCCTGTTCGACCCGTCGCGCCAATTCCACCACCTCATCATGGGTCGAGCCGTTGGGGATCAGGTCAATCATCGACAGGCGGTAGATGATGATGAAGTCCGTTCCCACCGCCTCGCGCGTGCGGCGTACGACTTCGATAGGCAGGCGCATCCGGTTCTCATACGACCCGCCCCAACGATCGGTGCGCTTGTTGGTGTGGGTTACAAGGAACTGATTCAGGAAATACCCTTCAGAGCCCATGATCTCGACCCCGTCATAGCCTGCCTTCTGGGCCAATCGGGCAGCGTTGACGATATCGCTGATCTGTTTCTCGATGCCGTCTTCGTCCAACTCGTTTGGCGGAAACGGCGAGATCGGAGACTTCACAGGGCTGGGGGCCACACATTTCGGGCCATAGGCATAGCGGCCCGCGTGCAGGATCTGCATCGCGATCTTGCCGCCTGCTTCGTGTACCCGCTGCGTCACGATGGAATGGTTCGCCACTTCTTTGTCGTTGGTCATCATTGACGCACCCGGCAGGACCGAGCCTTCAAGGTTCGGGCCAATCCCGCCCGTCACCATCAGTGCCACGCCACCCCGCGCACGGTCGGCATAGAACTCGGCCACGCGGTTCCAGTCGCCGGTTTCCTCAAGCCCTGTATGCATCGAACCCATCAGCACGCGATTCTTCAACGTGGTAAAACCCAGATCCAGCGGGGCCAGCATGTTTGGGTACGCAGTCATGGCGAAACTCTCCCTCACGAATTTGCAACCTAAATTGACGCGCGCGTAAACTTTGTCACGCGAAACCTAACGTCACCCCCTTTGCGGACCTCGCGGCGCTTGTTAGAGGTTGCCTGAACATCCCCATGAGGCCACGCATGACCCCCGAAGAAATCGCCAAACTGCCCTATCGCCCCTGCGTCGGGTTGATGCTGATGAATGCCGACGGCAAGATTTTTGTCGGCCAGCGTAATGACCGCCATAAGGACGCGTGGCAGATGCCGCAGGGTGGGGTGGACAAGGGTGAGAACCCCCGCGATGCTGCCTTGCGTGAGCTATGGGAAGAAACAGGCGTGACCGCTGATCTGGTCAAGGTGGTGGCCGAGACCGATGGCTGGCTTCCTTATGACCTGCCGCATGAGATTGTGCCCAATATCTGGAAAGGCCGTTTTCGCGGGCAGGAACAGAAATGGTTCCTGCTGCGCTTTACCGGCCGCGACGATCAGATCAATATCGCAACCGAGCACCCGGAATTCACCCGCTGGAAATGGCAAGACCCCGGCAAGCTGATTGCGGAAATCGTGCCCTTCAAGCGTGAGGTCTATGAGCTGGTGGTGGACGCGTTCGCCGATTACCTGTCATAAACCAGCATGCAGATCGAAGATATTTGGCCGAATTATCGCGCTCGTCTAAAGGCGTTTTTGCATTCGCGCGTGTCCAATGCGGCGGATGTGGATGACCTGCTGCAAGAGATTTCGGTCAAGGTCTTCACCGGCCTGCCTGATTTGAAAGATCCGGCCAAGCTGCAGCCGTGGCTGTTTCAGACGGCGGATCGCACTATCATTGACCACTATCGCAAAGCGGGCCGTGCGCAGGCGCATCCGGATGACCTGTGGTATCATCGCGATGATCCCGAAACCCGTCAGGATCTTGAAGGCTGTGTCGAACCCTTCATTCGGGGTCTGCCCGCCGAGTCCGCAGATATGTTGATGGCCATAGACATCAATGGCATGTCACAACGCGATTATGCACAGGCGCATGGGCTGTCCTATTCGACCCTCAAGTCACGCGTTCAAAAAGGTCGGTCCGAGCTGCGCAAGGCGTTTGAAGACTGCTGCAATATTTCGATGGATGTGCGGGGAAACATCTCGGACGTGCAGGAAAAATCCACCAATTGCAGAAAATGTTGATCTGATCGTCGTCTTTTTGGCGTGGGCTTCGTCTGACAGGTGAAGCAACCAAAAGGAAAGACCAATGATCCGTATTATCAGCTTTAAAATCTGCCCCTTCGTTCAGCGCGTCACGGCGCTGCTTGAAGCCAAGCAGGTGCCTTATCAAATTGACTTCATCAGCCTTAGCGACAAGCCTGATTGGTTTCTTGAGCTGTCGCCCACAGGCCAGGTGCCGGTGCTGGTGACCGAAGGCGGCACGCCGCTGTTCGAGTCAGACGCAATCGCTGAATATCTTGATGAAGTCGCTGCCCTGCTGCAACCCGATCTGACGCCCGAACAGCGCGCCTTGAACCGAGCGTGGAGCTATCAGGCCAGCAAACACTATCTGGTTCAGTGCAGCACCATGCAAAGTGCGGACAGCGCGGTATTTGGTGAACGCGTGACCAAATTGAACGCCGCCTTTGCCAAGGCGGAAAAACAACTGGGCGATGGTCCGTTCTTTGCAGGGGAAACGCTGGGCAATGTGGATATGGCATGGCTGCCCTTGTTGCACCGCGCTGCGATTGTCGCCGATCACAGTGGGCACGACATGCTGGCCGATTATCCCAAGGTGAAAGCGTGGCAGCGGGCCCTACAGGCCACGGGCATTCCGCAGAAATCCGTGTCCGACGACTTTCACGACCGCTTCACCGATTTCTATCTGGCCGAACGCACCTGGCTGGGTCGGGGTGCGAATGTGAACGAGGCTCCGTCGGCGACCGAAGTGAAACAATCCGGTGGCTGCTGCGGCTGATCGTTCACCGGCCCGCACGTTGGCGTGAGAGGGCGTGGTCGCATGTCCTAGCCCTCTCTAGCTTGGTGCGTATGAAAGACACCACGCATCCCCAGCCCGCCATTGCCCCCGCCGGACGCAAGTTCACAGGCACCGACCGTCGTGCCCCCTTGCGTGGCGGTTTGCAAAGTTGCGGTGAATTTGGCGCGGGACAGACAGCTGGGCGGTTTTACCCCATCGCCTGCGTCGCGCTTGAGGTCACCCAGCACTGCAATCTGGATTGCACGCTATGCTACCTCTCGGACCGGGCCGAGATGACATTTGACCCACCGCTTTCGGTTCTGTTTGCACGGCTCGCCACGATCCGCAGCCACTATGGCACAGGTGTCTCGGTACAACTGACGGGCGGTGATCCGACCCTGCGCAAGGTCGAGGATCTTGAGGCCCTGTGCCGCGAGATCCGCCGTCTGGGCATGCGGTCCTGCCTGATGACCAACGGTATCCGCGCCAGCCGGGCTTTTCTGACGCGGCTGGCAGCGGCAGGGTTGGATGATGTCGCCTTTCACGTCGACCTGACCCAGGAACGAAAAGGGTTCAGCACCGAGGTCGAACTGAACACCGTGCGCCGCGCCTACATCCGCCGCGCGCGCGGGTCGGGGTTGCGTATCCTGTTCAATACCACCGTGTTTGGCGGCAATTTCGGCGAGATACCGAAATTGGCCCGGTTTCTGCGTGACCGCCCCGAGGTTGCCTTTGTGTCGTTCCAGATGCAGGCCGATACCGGGCGCGGTGTTATGCGCGTGCGGCCCGATGCGATCACGCAGGACAGTGTGACGCGCGCGATCGAAGCAGGCTACGGCACGCCGCTGCATTTCGACACTGCTGCCGTTGGGCATTCCAAATGCAATCGTTATGCCAGTGTGGTCACCGCTGGAGGGCGCGCGGTCTCGTTGCTGTCGAACCGGCGGCTGGTGCATCGGGTGATCGCCGCGCTTGAGGGCGTGGACGACAAACAGGACGCGCATATCCGCATCCGCCCCAAACTGCGGCGCATGATCTGGCGGCACCCGCTTCTGGCCTTGCGGGCGCTTGGTCATCTGGCGTTAAGCGTGGTGCGTCTGGGATCAGGGCTGCTGCGCGGCCCGGTGCGGCGGCAGGCCGTGTTCATCCATAACTTCATGGCGGCGGATGCGCTTGAGGAGGATCGCTGCGCCTCATGCGTGTTCATGGTCGCGACGGCCAACGGACCGCTGTCGATGTGTGTACACAATGCGCAGCGCGATATGCATCTGGCCAGCCCGGACCAGATCGAAGGCCCGACCGGCCCAAGCTGGTGGAACGCCGCCGTGCCGCGCCTGTCTGGTGGGCCGGATCTGCCCGAGCTTGGCGACCCCTCGCTTGCCCCGCTGAAGCGGCTCAAGGGTCAGATGCGGGCCCTGCGCCTGACCCGGAAGGACGCGTCATGAGATACCTGCTGATCCTGCTGCTGCCCTTGTTGGCCGCCTGCGCCAGTGTTGAGCGTTTGGCGCTGCCCGCGCCTGAGACCTTGCCGGGGCAGACCTTGACCAGCTATGCGCCACTGCCCGGACAACGGGTTGATCACAGTGATTGGACGGCTTTCCTGTCCCGCTATGTCGCGCCGGATACGCAAGGTGTAAATCGGCTGGCTTATGGGCAGGTGACGCAGGCCGACCGGGCGCGGCTGGATGGTTATCTGACCGATTTGCAAGCCGTGGATCCGAGGCAACTGACTCGCGATCAGCAGCTGGCCTATTGGATCAATCTCTATAATGCAGTGACGGTGGATGTGGTTCTTGATAACTATCCCGTGGCCTCGATCCGCGACATCAAAGACGGGCCGCTGTCGATCGGCCCCTGGAACCGGCCTCTGGTTGAGGTGGCGGAGCAGACGCTGACCCTGAACGATATCGAGCATCGCATCATCCGACCCACATATGATGAGCCCCGCATCCACTATGCGTTGAACTGCGCGGCCGTGGGTTGTCCCAATCTAATGAGCCGCGCTTGGCAGGCCGAGACCTTGGAGCAGGACTTTGCCGCGGCCGAGCGTGCCTATGTCAATGATCCGCGCGGGGTGCGGTTCAATGATCACGGGAGGCCTGTCCTGTCAAAAATCTACATCTGGTTCCGCGAAGATTTTGGACCAAATGAACAGGCCGTGCTGGCCTATATTCGAACGGTCGCCGATCCCGACTTGCGGGCCCGACTGCAGCAAACACAGCGGGTCAGGGCGTATGATTACGATTGGCGGCTGAACGACGCGGCCGGTTCATAGCACGATCTTCCGATCACACCTGGCCGAGAATACCCTGCGGGAGTTCCACGACGCGGTTCATGTCGGGTGTCGCAACAGGCACAAGGATACCGCGCCGATACCAGGCCGGTCTGTGGCGATTGCTTTGAACGTTCCGGACATGACTGAGATGAGCATCGCTATCATCGACCTGACCCAAAGCAATGTGGTCAAGAATAATCCGTTCCCACTTGTCCAGATTCTTCCACGAGCGCGGCGCGTTCTTCATCATGATCTTTCGGTCACGATGGGCCTGATGCACGGCGTTCGAACACATCCGCATGTGCAGCAGATACAGCCCTTCAGGCATGTTTACAGTGTAGGAAGATGACCCTCGAGGGTTTATGTGAACCCCATGGTTTTCCAGCCGCATGCCATTTCGTACCGCAAACGCCTTGGAATACCTGGCAAGAACCAGACCATAGCGCCGCTGGGCGGTGATAGGGTCTGGCGTCAGTTCCTTTTCGCTTTCGTGCTGGAAAACCTCAAGGCCGAGAGCAAAGGCGAACGGAACATCCTGACGCTGCAGGATCTCGGGCACGGTTCCATATGCCCTGTCCGCGACAATGAACTCATCCGAATCCGTGCGAATGACCCATTCATAGGAACTGGACAGAAATTGAACGAAGCGATGCAGCATTTCGAACCGCCACGTGTCGAAATTCGCGACCGGCTCCCTTGGGACAGTGATGCAGTTGCACCCTTGGGCAATCTCACGGTGCCGTGGGTCGGCACCATGAGAGACGATAAAAAGGTTTTCGCGGCCCAGCATGTCGCCGTAATAATCGCACCAGCGCGCCAGCATTTCATAGTCGCGGTACACCATCGTCAGCGCAGCTATTTTCATGCGATGCCCTCTGTCCGGCTCTGACTTTTTACAGCAAGCCTGCGGCGCGCAGCAGTTCCTGCATATTTGCTTCGGGCCTTGGGCCGATATGGCTGATCACTTCGCGGGCGCAGACATTGCCGATGCGGGCGCAGGTCTCATAATCGCGACCGGTGGCCATGCCATACAGAAACCCGGCGGCAAACTGGTCGCCCGCGCCGGTCGCGTCTACCGGCACCACCTTTTCCACCGGAACATCGGTGCGTTGGCCGTCATATAGAACCGTTACCCCGTCACCCGACCGGGTACACACAACCAGAGGGCAGATCGCGGCGGTCTTTGCTAGCGCTTCTTCCAGATCGTCGGTTTCGAACAGCGACTTGATCTCGGCCTCGTTGCCGATGACGAAATCCAACTCGTTCTCGATCAGCAGCAGAAAATCGACCCGGTGACGTTCCACGCAGAACGGGTCCGAAATAGCGATGCCCGCCATTCCGCCGCCTTTGTGACAGTTTCGCGCAGCCTCAAGAAACGCCGCCTTGCCCTTTTCCTTGTCGAACAGATACCCCTCAAGGAACATAAGCTGGCTGTTGCCTGCCACGTCAGCAGAGACGTCCGCCGAGGACAACTCGGACGAAATCCCCAAATAGGTGTTCATCGACCGTTCCCCATCGGGCGAGACAAAGATCATTGAGCGCGAGGTCGGCAGTTCGCCACCCGGCACCGGCGGGTTCACGAAATCCACGCCATCCTCGTTCATCGCATCCGCATAGAACCGGCCCAGCGCGTCATCATGCACTCGTCCGATAAACGCGGCATCCAGCCCCAGTGCGCCGGCCCCGGCGATGGTATTTGCCACAGACCCGCCCGGCGTCTGAACCCGACCTTCCATCGAGGCATACAGCACCTCGCCGCGTTCCTGTTCGATCAGCTGCATGATGCCTTTTTCGATGCCCATCAGTTCCAGGAAACTGTCATCGGCCTGGGAAATCACGTCCACAACGGCGTTTCCGATGCCAACAAGCTGGTAGGTTTTCATAGGTTCTTGTCCTCAAATTCGCAGAGATCGCGGATGATACAGGTGCCGCACATGGGTTTGCGCGCCTTACAGTGATAGCGGCCATGCAGGATCAGCCAGTGATGTGCATGCAGCTGGAAATCGGTTGGAATGTTGTCTTCGATGGCACGCTCGACCGCGTCCACGTTTTTGCCCGGGCAGATGCCGCTGCGATTGCCGACACGAAAGATATGGGTGTCCACCGCCTGCGCCGGATAGCGCCACCACATGTTCAGCACCACATTCGCCGTCTTGCGCCCCACCCCCGGCAGCGATTGCAGTGCCGCACGGGAATTGGGTACTTCGCCGCCATAGTCTTCGACCAGAATACGGCTGAGCTTGATGACGTTCTTGGCCTTTTGTCGAAAAAGACCGATGGTTTTGATGTGTTCGATCAGGCCGTCTTCGCCCAGATCCAGCATCTTTTGCGGGGTGTCGGCAACCTTGAACAACGCGCTTGTGGCTTTGTTGACGCCCGCGTCCGTCGCCTGCGCAGACAGCGCTACGGCCACGACCAAGGTGTAGACGTTCACATGCTCCAGTTCGCCCTTGGGTTCGGGGTCGGCGTCATGGAAACGCGTAAAGATCTCGCGGATCGTGTGATAATCGAGTTGTTTTGCCATCCGGGCCTTAATGCCGCCCGCTGGCCCGTGACACAAGCCCAAAGCCAATGCGCAAGTTCCGGGTCGCTTGGACGTGGCCTGCGCGTTATGGTTTATCCCAGATAATGAGGTGAAAGACATGAACGTCCAGACTCCTGAAAGCGGCTATCACTACAACGTCATGCGGCGCGCGATCGAGCTGATTGATCAGGGCGGAGAGCCCCTCAGCCTGGATGAGTTGGCCCGCCAAATGGACATGAGCCCAGCGCATTTCCAACGCCTGTTCTCGCGCTGGACCGGCGTGTCGCCGAAACGGTACCAGCAATACTTGACGCTGGGCCACGCCAAGGCGCTGTTGCGCGAACGGTTCACGACGCTGGAGACCGCCCACAATGTGGGCCTGTCGGGCTCTGGCCGCCTGCACGATTTGTTCCTGAAATGGGAATCCATGAGCCCGGGCGAATACGCCCGCAAAGGCGCAGGGCTGACGATCTATTGGGGTTGGTTCGAAAGCCCCTTTGGCCCGGCGTTGGTGATGGGTACCGACAAAGGAATCTGCGGCATGGCCTTCGGCGCCGAGACCGGTGAAGAAGACGCGATGGAGGATATGCTGTCGCGCTGGCCGCAGGCGGACTTTGTCGAGGACCCGATGCGCCTGCGCCCGTGGGTGCTGAGCGCGTTTGGATCGGTCAGCGACCGCTTGGAGCCGACGCCCCTATACCTGATCGGCTCACCCCTGCAAATCAAGGTGTGGGAGGCGCTGATGCATATCCCTTCGGGCCAGGTCACCACCTATTCCGAGATCGCGCAGCGGGTGGGGTCCCCGCAGGCCGTGCGAGCGGTTGGTACGGCGGTGGGGCGCAATCCGGTCAGTTGGTTGATCCCCTGTCACCGCGCGCTGCGGAAATCTGGTGGGTTGGGGGGGTACCATTGGGGTCTGCCGGTCAAACGCGCCATGCTGGCCTATGAGGCTGCACAGGCGGAAGCCTGAAAACAGAGCGAGGCACCGTAAGGTGCCTCACAATTGGATTAATCAAACTTGATTACTCGGTAGCCCAACCGCCGACGGATTTGACTTCCAAAAAGTCCTCCAGCCCCCAAACGCCACCTTCGCGCCCGTTGCCGGATTGCTTCATCCCGCCAAAAGGCGATCCGGCGCTGCGCGACTGGCCATTCATTTCAACCATGCCCGACCGCAGCACCCGCGCCATGCGATTGGCGCGCGTGGGGTCCTGTGTCTGAACATAGTTTGTCAGACCATAAGGCGTGTCATTGGCGATCTCGACGGCCTCGTCTTCGGTGTCGAAGGGCATCATGGTCAGCACCGGGCCAAAGATTTCTTCACGCGCGATAGTCATCTGATTATTGGCGTCGGCAAAGACGGTGGGGCGGACATAGTAGCCCTTGTTCAGCCCCTCGGGCCGTCCGGTGCCGCCAGCAACCAGACGCGCGCCCTCATCAATGCCCTGTTGGATCAGGTCCTGAATCTTGGTCCATTGCACCTCGTTCACCACAGGGCCGATATGGCGACCTTCCTCAAGCGCGGGACCAACGGTGACTTTGTTGGCTACCTCTGCCGCAATCTCCACCGCCTGATCATAGATCGGGCGCTGGACCAGCATGCGGCTGGGCGCGTTGCAGCTTTGGCCGGTGTTGTTCATCATGTGCAGCACACCGCGTTTAACGGCCTTTTCATCGGCATCGGCAAAGATCACGTTCGCGCCTTTGCCGCCCAGTTCCAGATGCACTTTCTTCAGCGTTTCGGCCGCAGCCTTGGAAATCGCGGTTCCGGCACGGGTCGATCCGGTAAAGCTGACCATATCCACATCTGGGTGTGCCGAAAGTTGCGAGCCGACGCCCACCCCATCGCCATTCACCAGATTGAACACGCCGGGCGGAAAGCCTGCGGCGTCCATCATCTCGGCAAAGATCATCGCGTTCAGCGGGCTTTGCTCGGATGGCTTCAGCACCATTGTGCAACCCGCAATCGCCGCAGCACCGACTTTGAGCGTGATCTGGTTCATCGGCCAGTTCCACGGTGTGATCAGGGCCGCAACGCCGACGGCCTCGTGAATGATGCGGTCATTGGGGGCATGATCGCCCAACGGGCGTTCGAACGGGAAATCCTTTGCGGCGCGGATGAAGTTCTTGAGGTGATAGATGCCCGCACCCGCTTGCGAACTGCGTGACATATCCAGCGGCGCGCCCATCTCAAGCGACATAGCCTGCGCCAGATCTTCCGAGCGGGTCTGGTAGACCTCAACGAGCTTCTCCATCAGCGCGATCCGTTCCGCAACCGGAGTGGCCATCCAGCTGGGCAGAGCCGCCTTGGCCGCAGCGACGGCGGCATCCGTATCGGCCTGTGCGCCCAACGAGATCACCGCGCAGGGTTCCTCGGATGAGGGGTTGATCACGTGAAAGTCATTGGCCGCCGAGGGGGCGACCCACTGACCGTTGATATAGAAATCGCGTTTTTCGATCATGGCGCATCCTCCTGTGCCAACAGCCCGAAGCCGGGAATCGCGGCCACTCTGTCACCGGGGCAAGGGCACGGCAAGGAAAAATTTGATCAAATTATTTGACGCCCTTATGTGGTTTAACAATCGCGCAAAGTGTTTAGGTTTACGGCAACCGACTCGGGTTTTTCACAATAAAGGAGATTCGCCATGGGTTTGCGCATCAATGATACGGTTCCGAACTTCACTGCAGAGACGGATCAGGGCACCATTCAGTTCCATGATTGGATCGGTGACAGCTGGGCGATCCTGTTTTCGCACCCCAAAGATTTTACTCCTGTTTGCACCACCGAGTTTTCGGCTGTGGCGCAGCTGAATGACGAATGGGCGGCCCGCAATACCAAGGTTCTGGGCGTGTCGGTCGACGGGGTCGAGGATCACAAGAAGTGGAAAAAAGACATCGAGGCTTACGGCAACGCCAACCCCGGCTTTCCGATCATCGCCGATGACGGGCTGGCGGTGTCCAAGGCGTTCGACATGCTGCCAGCCGAGGCGTATCTGCCCGACGGTCGCACGCCTGCAGACAGCGCCACGGTGCGCTCGGTCTTTATAATCGGGCCGGACAAGCAGCTGAAACTTTCGATGACCTATCCGATGACCGTGGGCCGGAACTTTGCTGAGATTCTGCGCGCGCTGGACGGATTGCAGATGTCGGCCAAGGGCGTTGCCACGCCTGCCAACTGGGTGCCGGGTGAAGACGTGATCATCCCTCCCGCCGTGTCCAACGACGAAGCGAAAGAAAAGTTCGGCGAGTTCGAAACGATCTTTCCCTATCTGCGCAAGACCAAGGCACCGTCGTAAGGCGGCACCGGGTCCGGGGGGCTGTCTGCCCCCCTCGCGCCTAACGGCGTACTTCTCCCGAAGGTATCTTCAGCCAGATGAAGTACGCGGGCGCTGCGGGTGCAGGTGCAGCTTTGCCCGATAAGCTGCGCGTTTGAATTCGCGGGTCAGTTTATCCGACAGCGGCGGTTTGGTTTGGATGGTCGACCCACCGATTTCGCGCGCCACCTCTTGATTACCACTGCCCAGCAGGGCGTGGATGGGTTGGCCGGTCAGCCAGTGCATTTGCATGAAGGTATCTACCGGGCGGTCAATCTGTTCGGTGGCGGCAAGCAATCGTTTGGCCGCGTGTCGACCCACCATCTGACAGACGCATTGCAACCCGATCACCTTGGGCAGGATCAGCCGAAGCCCGTTCTGTTCGGCCAGAGTCTGAACCGGGACCTCGCGCTGCTTTACCGGAATGCGGATATAATGGTCGGGTGTGGCGATCGGGGCCAGAACCTTGAGCGTCTCGGCCATGCGGGCGGGGTCGATACGCAGGTCATCTTCGGTGATGATGGCCAGATCAATTTCTTCATCGACCAGCTTGCGCCAGATGCGGCGATGGCTTTCGAACACGCCGATTTCAGCCGGACGGAGGGGAAAGGGGTAATGCGGGCGGTGCAGATTGCCGGGATGAAGCTGAACACCGGCGATCTGTTCAGGATCACGGCCATTCACGGCCTCGAACAGTTCGGCATTTGGCAGATCGGCGCACAGCTTGTCGGCATTGGGTCGCCGGGCGGTGCTAGAGGACATATGGATGATAAAAGATCGCATGGTCCCGTGCATAGAACACGGGACCATGCGGGGGAAGAGGAACCGGATAGAAACTCTGCCCCCGTGCGCACTCAGAACCCGTAGCGCAGGCCGACATTGACGCTGAACGTGTCGATATCGTCCTCGACAGAGCCGGTGGAGGCTCCGTTGGGTGCCACGCGGTTTGTTGAGACGTCGAAGGCACGAGAATAGCGGGTATCGAGGGTTAATGCAGTGGTTTCGTTGACCTCATAAGCCACGCCGGCGATGACTTGGGCTGCAAAGTTCGTCTCACTGTCGTCCAGCCGCACGCCCGGCCCGTAAGAGATGTCGATATCGGAATAGGTTACGCCAAGACCCAGACCCACATAGGGTGTGAAAGCGCTGTTTTGCTTGATGTCGAACAGCACATTGCCAAACAGCGAGGTCTGCGTGATATCGCCCGATGTATTCCCCTCGTTCCCCGGCCCGTTGCCTGAGAAATTGACGCCGTCCACGTCGTTGTCGCGGTAGGACAATTCCAGTTCGACCCGGGTGCCGATGCGGTCATTAGACCATTGTGGAATTTCCTTGCCAACGGCGATACCCAGCCCATAGCCCGCGTCAAAATCGGTGTCCACGGATTGTGGCGATCCGTTGACCGTGCCGCCGAAGTTGCTGTCTTGCAATTGGCTGTAGCCTGCGAAGCCCTGAATATAAAGGCCATCAGTCAGGCTTTGGGCAGCCAGTGCCGACGCGCTGACCGTCAGGGCCGCCGAGGCGAGAATGAGACGAGAAACCATAACCATGTCCTTTGTTCCGAATTGGGTACAAGGCACATGTGGGCAATTGAGACGCGAAAAGAAGGCGCGGGAGCTTCACGTTGAGTCACAGGTTATTTGCACGGAGTGAGTGAATAAATCCGCCTTGAATTTCAGATTTGATCTTTTCTGGGCTTGGGCGCTTTGGCCTCGTTCATCAGCGGAGCGGTCAAAAGCTCTTCGACAAAGAAACTGAGCAGTTGAAGCCGCCCCGTGACATCTGCCTTACGATAAATCGCTGCGCTTTGTGCCTTGATCGTCCCTTCTTTGGTCTGCCTGAGTTCAGCGATTTCTGCGATGGACAGCCCTTTGATGGACAGCAGCGCGACATCACGTTCAGCGTCGCTGAGTTGCCATTCGCTGAACTGGTTGTCGATGATTTGGGCAAAGGCACCCTGCGCCACACCAAGCTGACGCTGCATTTCGCGCACGCGTCGATTTTGCGTGCGTATCAGGGTAATGGTTGCGGCCAGTCCCCCCATCAGCGCCAGCGACAGAACCAGTTCAAACCCGTGCAGATGGCGGAACCCAGCACTTTCGCCTCCGGTCCAATCCAGGATCGCGTCGGTCAAGAAAAAGGCGGCGCAGAGGGCCTGCACCACCAGAAGGAGCCAGAGTAAAGACGTCTGTGAGAGCTTCATGGCGCTCCTTTGATTTCGCGCGGTCAGTCGTCGTCTTTTTCGATTTCGATGGCGGTCACCTCGCCATCCGTCTCGGTCAGGACCAGTTCAGTTTCCACGCCATCCTTGCTAAGTTCAACCTCGATCTCACCATCTTCGAACTCGATCTCCTCGATCTGGTATCCCTGCGCCTCTAGGGTCGCCCGGATTTCGGCCTCGCTGGTTCCCAGTTTGTCGCCAAGCCCTACGTTGGCCAGAGCCAGGGCCGGGGCAGTTACGATCAGGCCGGTCAGTGTCAGCATCTTGAAGGTTTCCATATCGCATCTCCTTTTGTGCATTGCGTCGATGCGATCGAACTGGGGATGGCCCCCGGCTGCTGCGATTGGATTTTGGTTGAAACTGGCGGGTTTAAACCAAGGTTTACGCCGCAATTTCAACGAAACAGGGGCATTTAGGCCTTACGGTTCTGAACGCAACCAATTTGTGGTAGGGTGTTGTCGGGGGAATAATCTACAGGCATGCGACCAACGACGTCGGGATTTTCAGACTGTGCATAACAGGAGAAGACGATGGGTTTTACTGATTGGTACATTGAAGGCGATGCTTTTGGGAACTGCAATTGCGGGTATGCATGCCCTTGCCAGTTCGAAGAATTGCCAACCCATGGCCATTGCCGCGGGTTTGAAGTGTTGGAAGTTTCAAAGGGGCATTTTGGCGACACGGATCTAAGTGGTACGAAGGCTGCTCTTATCTATGCCTGGCCGGGTCCCATTTTCGAGGGCGGCGGTGAGATGCAGGTGATCATCGATCCAAGTGCCTCGGACGCCCAACGCGCCGCATTGGAAAAGGTCTTTCACGGCGAAGAGACCGAGGAAATGGCGACCCACTGGCACGTTTTCCGTACGATGTGCGACAACGTTCATGAGACTCTGTATGTGCCGATTGATTTTGAGATGGACATGGACGGGCGTACGGCCCAGGTCACCATCGGGGATGTGCTGAAATCTTCCGGCGAACCGATTCAGGCACCGCATGGCGGTGGCCCGCATCGCGTACGGATCGATATCCCCGGCGGTATCGAATTCACCCTGGCCGAGATCGGCAGCGCGTCGACCAAGGCAGACGCGGCGATCAAACTGGACCTGAACGACAGCTACGGTCAGTGGCATGTCATGAAGCACGGGCCGACAGGGGTGGCGCACTGATTGTCGAGCAGCGCCGCATTTGTCCAAAACCCGAATTGCGGCGCAGTTCCCACTACATATCGAGTGTTCGAGCGCCTTTGAATGTCTCGAACCCGTTGGTTGTCTCGGTCAGTTCTGCCTCGTAATGGGCAATCATTGACATTGCAATGGGCTCGATCTGCTCGTGCCAGACTGGCCCTTCGTAGAAGTCATTCTTTAACCGTTCTCTTGCTTCCAAAGAGGGGAAAGCGCGCATCCAGTGTACTTTGTTGGCATCCTCCAGATCGCGGAGTGGCCCAAAAACAAGCATGCCTGCATCGCGCAGAGCAACGCGGTTATGTTTTTCAAAAAACGCAATAAATTCCTCCCGGAGGCCGGGTTTCAGCGTGTAATGACGAATTTCCAGGATCATTGCATTGCCTCACAGAAGAACTCTTTAACTGTCGCCATGGTTCGAGGACGTTTCAAGGGCAGTCCAAACAAAAAAAAAGACCCCGGCTGAAACCGGGGTCTTTCCTGTTCGAAATAGAAAGGCAGATTACTCTGCGCTTTCCTCTTTCTTTTCTTTCTTCTCGGGAACGATCTCTTCACCGGTTTCCTGATCGACCACTTTCATCGACAGGCGCACCTTGCCGCGATCGTCAAAGCCCAGCAGCTTGACTTTCACTTCCTGACCTTCCTTCAGCACATCTGACGGATGGTTCAGGCGGCGATTTTCGATCTGGGACACGTGCACCAGACCGTCACGCTTGCCAAAGAAGTTCACGAAGGCACCGAAGTCGACGATCTTGACCACTTTACCGGTGTAGATCTGACCTTCTTCCGGCTCAGCAACGATCGAGTGGATCATCTCATAGGCCTTCTTGATCGATTCACCGTCGGGCGAGGCGATCTTGATCACACCGTCGTCGTTGATGTCGACCTTGGCACCCGAAACCTCGACGATCTCGCGGATCACCTTACCGCCCGAGCCGATCACTTCACGGATCTTGTCGGTCGGGATGTTCATGGTCTCGATGCGCGGGGCGTGGACCGAGAATTCGTTGGTCTCGGACAGGGCTTTGCCCATCTCACCCAGGATGTGCATCCGGCCGTCCTTGGCTTGCGCCAGGGCTTTCTCCATGATCTCAGGCGTGATGCCCGCAACCTTGATGTCCATCTGCAGCGAGGTGATGCCGTTTTCGGTACCAGCCACTTTGAAGTCCATGTCGCCGAGGTGGTCTTCGTCACCCAAAATGTCCGACAGGATGGCATAATCGCCGTCATCTTCCAGGATCAGACCCATGGCCACACCGGCAACCGGTGCTTTCAGCGGAACGCCCGCATCCATCATCGACAGCGAACCGCCGCAGACCGACGCCATCGAGGACGAGCCGTTGGATTCAGTGATCTCGGACACGATGCGGATCGTGTAGGGGAAGTCGGTCGCCGCAGGCAGAACCGCCTGCAGGGCGCGCCATGCCAGCTTACCGTGGCCGATCTCACGACGGCCGGGGCCGCCAACGCGGCCAACTTCACCAACCGAATAGGGAGGGAAGTTGTAGTGCAGCAGGAAGTTCGATTTGAAATTGCCATGCAGCGCGTCGATGAACTGTTCATCATCACCAGTGCCCAGCGTGGTCACGGCCAGCGCCTGCGTTTCACCACGGGTGAACAGAGCGGAACCGTGCGTGCGCGGCAGCATCGAGGTTTCTGCAACGATCGAACGGATATCGGTGGTCGAACGACCGTCGATCCGCTTGCCGCCTTTGACGACGTCGCCGCGCAGAATGCCAGCTTCCAGCTTTTTCATCGCGGAACCGAGGTTGCCGTCTTCCAGCTGCTCTTCGGTCAGCGCTTCTTTGATCGCTTCACGGGCAGCGGCAACAGCGGCGGTGCGCTCCTGCTTGTCGGTGATCGCGAAGGCGGCGCGCATCTGCTCTTCACCGGCGGCCTTAACGGCAGCGGACAGTTCGGAGTAATCCGGTGCCTGGAAGTCGAACGGCTCTTTCGCGGCTTCCTCAGCCAGCGAGATGATCAGGTCGATAACCGGCTGGATCTGCTCATGCGCAAAGTTAACCGCGCCCAGCATTTCCGCTTCGGACAGCTCGTAGGCTTCCGATTCCACCATCATCACGGCGTCTTTGGTGCCGGCAACAACCAGGTCAAGACGCTGTTCAGGGTTCAGGCGCAGGTCCTGCATGTCGTCGACGGTCGGGTTCAGAACGTATTCGCCATCCTCGAAACCAACGCGGGCACCGGCGATCGGGCCGCGGAACGGCGCGCCGGAAATGGTCAGAGCAGCCGAGGCAGCGATCATCGCAACGATGTCGGGATCGTTGACCAGATCGTGGCTCAGCACGGTGCACATCACCAAAACTTCGTTCTTGAAGCCGTCAACAAACAGCGGGCGGATCGGACGGTCGATCAGACGCGCGGTCAGCGTCTCTTTCTCGGTCGGGCGCGCCTCGCGCTTGAAGAAGCCACCCGGAACCTTACCGGCGGCATAGTATTTTTCCTGATAATGCACGGTCAGCGGGAAAAAGTCCTGACCGGGTTTTTGTGCCCGCGCAAAGGTCACGTTTGCCATGACGCTGGTCTCGCCCAGCGTGGCAATCACGCTGCCGTCCGCCTGACGGGCAACTTTGCCGGTTTCCAGTGTCAGCGTCTCTTCGCCCCACTGCATAGATTTCTTTGTTACATCAAACATATGCGTATCCTAGATGGGAGCGCTCCCGGCCCTCCGGGTCTCCCGTTTGCATGGCGGCCCCATTGCCGCCGACCCCATTTTAACTTTCGTCTGAGTGCCGGGGTCAGGGCACAACGTCTCAGATATCGCGCGCATACATGAGATTGCGCCCAAAGGAAAGCGAAACCGAACCGGGTTGGCGGTCTGCCGCCCTGCTGAATTCGTGATGATGCCGGCATGGACCTGGGGTGGTACAGGCCGCTAAGGTACGGGGGCATTTCGGGTTTCGGGCGGAGAATGCAGATGACGGCCTGGCTAAGGATTATACCGCTGGCATTGCTGGGTTTCATCGGCCCGGTTTCGGCCGCGCCAGGTGCTGCGTTGGATTGGGCCGCGCTGCCGGACCCGTCGGTCCAGACCTATGACGACCCGTTTCGCGCGCTTACCCCCGAGCAATTTGATGATCTATTATTCGCGGTCCGCCTACGCGGCAGATTGCAGCAAGACGTCGGCAGCGCGAAAGACCGCCAGAAATGGCAAACACTTCTGATGGAAACCGAAGATGCCCTTGCCGCCGACCAGATTGACGTCGACTGGCTGCTGTCCCAGCGCGAATACGTGTCCGAGCGCCGAAACAGGGCCAACACAAGCGGCAATCCGGGTCTTGACGGTCAGACGGTGACCCTGATGGGTTATGCCATTCCTGCGCCATCGGATGAAGATGGCCAATCGGTGGCTTATCTGGTGCCTAAGCCCGGCATGTGCAGTCACCTGCCACCACCCGCGCCGAACCAGATGATCCGGTTGAAATTGCGCAACGGCTGGACACCGGCCTATACGCATGAGCCGGTGCGCCTGACCGGGCAACTGGTAATCGATCCTTCGGACCATGAGATGAACGTCGTTGACGGGCTAATGCCGATGCGTGCCACATTCCGGATGGATGTCGACCTTGTCGAGACGCTGGAAAATCAAGAGGGTCAATCCACCTGGACGCCATCCCTCAGGGACCGGTTGCGCGCGGCGGGCAGTCGTAAAACCCGTGGGGCGCCGTTACAGGATTAATTGCCCGTTTTGCCGTTTTTGGCAGTAAAACCCCGAAAATTGCGCGGATTTGGCGAAATTTTGATGATCGTGTAAGCTCTTACCAGAAGACTCGCGGTCGACATGACGGGAAACGCGCCAAGGGAAAACCAGAAAACTTGCCGTCCACCGACCGAAGACCTTGGCGTTTGCACGCAGCAAACTGAGGGAAAGTCGAATGGCACAAACCAAGAAAATGCTGGATCCGGATCCACGGATCTACGATTTCGAGACCGAATATGAGCTTGGACAGGATAACGTCCGGCCCTTCGGTCTGGATATCCACAACCCGGTCTTTCTGATCTCAAGTATCCTGATCTTTGCCTTTGTTCTGATCGCCTTAGCCAACCAAGAGGCCGCAGCGACGTTCTTTGGCTGGCTCCGGCCCTGGCTGACAAGCACGTTTGATTGGTTCCTGGTCCTGTCTGTGGACGCGATTACTCTGTTCTGCCTGGTGCTGATCATCCTGCCCGTGGGCAAGGTCCGGATCGGCGGCAAGGACGCCAAACCCGACTATTCCTATGCTGGCTGGATCGCGATGATGTTCGCTGCCGGTATCGGCATCGGCCTGCTGTTCTTTGGCGTGATGGAGCCGGTCTATTACAACTTTGCCGAAGATGGCAACGCCGTGCCACTAGGCATTGATATCGCGGTACCCGGAAATGAATATGCGGGTGTCGTTGGTACCATTCACCACTGGGGTCTTGAAGGTTGGGCGGTTTACGCCGCAGTGGGTCTTAGCCTTGCGATCTTCAGCTACAACCTGGGCCTGCCGTTGACCCTTCGGTCTGCGTTCTACCCGATCCTGGGTGAGCGAGTCTGGGGCTGGTGGGGCCATTTCATCGATACGCTGGCCGTCTTTGCCACCCTGTTCGGCCTGACCACATCATTGGGTCTGGGCGCGCAGCAGGTTGCGGCGGGGCTGTACGAAGTGTTCGGCATCGAATCCAGCCCGACCGTCGTTGTCCTGCTTATTATTGGCATCACCATGATTGCACTGGGCTCGGTCCTGATGGGTATGGATGCAGGCGTCAAACGGCTGAGTGAGATCAACATGATCATGGCCGTAGGGCTGTTCATTTTCGTCATTGTTGTCACTGGAATTGGCACAGCCATCACACGGTATTTCAACGTGATGACGGATTATGTGCTGCACCTGCCAGCGCTGTCCAACCCGTTCGGACGTGAGGATACCAGCTACTTCCATGGCTGGACCACCTTCTACTGGGCGTGGTGGATCGCATGGTCACCGTTTGTGGGCATGTTTATTGCCCGTATCTCGAAGGGCCGCACGGTACGTGAATTCGTCATCTGCGCCCTGCTTGCGCCGACAGCGGTTTGCGCCCTGTGGATGTCGACATTTGGCGGTGCAGCCATCGACATGCTGAACGCAGGCGGAGCGGAAGGTGTTCGCGCCACGGTGATCGACAGTTATGCCCCCGAAGGCGCGCTGTTCGGCTTCCTGAAAGAGCTGCCACTGTATAGCATCGTGGCCCCAATTGCGCTGGTCCTAATCGTGGTGTTCTTTGTGACCTCGTCGGACTCGGGTTCGCTGGTGATCGACACGATCACGGCGGGCGGCAAGATGGACGCCCCCGTCATCCAGCGCGTGTTCTGGTGTACGCTCGAAGGTCTGGTCGCCATCGCATTGCTGTTGGGCGGTGGCCTTGCCGCCTTGCAAGGCGCAGCGGTGTCGACAGGTATCCCCTTCACGCTGGTGGTTCTGATCATGTGCTATTGCCTATGGCTGGCACTGAAATCAGAGAAGGCGAAGATGTGAGGTAATCCCTAACACAACGGAAGCGCTCGCCATCAGGCGGGCGTTTTTTTGTTGCGCCTTAGGTCGGTTCTCGGCCTAAAATCTGAAAGCTTTGTTTTGCTATCAAACAGAAGAATTCTAAGCGGGTAATTCGCCGAACAGAGGTTTTTGATTGCTCTGATGCCGCTGGACAAGCTTTCGCATTTGTTTGCCCTTTTGGGGAATATAACGTGCCGACAGCGCCTGAACCTGCGGGTCGCCGCATCCGGGAAACAAATCCATTATCTCTTGCCGGGCCTCTTCCGAGACTGATTTTAGGGCTTCTGGCCCTGTAAAAAGGCTTTCCGTTGGTGTGCCGTTGGACCAGATGATTTCATGCGTATCGAACAGAAGATGGAAATACACCACCCCGTCTGATGTGTTTTCCAATGTCTCAACGCCGTCAAGCGGAAGAAGCTTGTTCGCTGGGATCAAGATATCCTTACAATTAAACATGCGCAGAGCGACCGTTGAGGAAACAAGAACACGATGCTGTGGTGAGACGACAAGATCCTGCTTGGGGTATCCTGCCCCCAAGGCACCGGCGCGGATCAGAATCGGTTTAAGTCTCGGCTGGGCCTCCAGTTCAGCGTTGCTGAGACATCGTGACCCGATCCATCGGATAGGTTTATGGCCATGATCATAGGTCAGAACCTGATCTGACACTTGCAGGTCCTCGACCCGCCTTGGACCCTGAAGCGTTTCAATAAGGGTTCCGGACGCAAAGCATAGCACGTCCACAAACTCGCCGCTTGCGTTTGTTGGGCCCGTTTGTGACTGGTTGATGTCAATTTCGTTTTGCCCGCTATCATTCCAAGCCGCAGCAATTGCATCGGTGTTTACGGTCAATCCATTGAACAGCGCCAGCGGTTCCAGCGGCCCATTGTTCACCTTCACGCCAAACAGCGCGATGGTTCCGTCCGGATTTACCTCTAACCGGACGACGGGCTCCCCATTCGTGTTTCCCAGCTGCCAAACGGCAGGTGTGTCGATCTCATACCTGTCACCGTCAGCAAACTGAACCGTTTGGCCCGCGGTTCCAGGTATCTGAAATTGAAGCTCATTTGGGGCTCCGGCAGGCCCGCCGACAAACAGATCGACGTCATTGATCTGAAGACTGAAACTGTTGTCCAGACTATCGAAGTCAATAACGAATCCGCCACCAGGGGACGTATCTGTAAAGTCGGTGGAGCCACCACCACTGATGCTGAAGTCTGTCATTTAATTTCTTCGATCCCAAATCTTACGCGGACACAAAATCCATGTGCGGGGGTTCAATCAAGGCCGCAATTAGGTCATTTCGGGGCATCGAGAAAGTGTGTTCCGACGCTAAGGTTGGCGAAGTGTAAAGAAAAACTGTATTCGTTTCAGCACGTTCGCGATTCATGCGCTTTACCATCATTGGCAAGGGTAAAACAAAAAAACGCCCGCCAAAAAGGCGGGCGTCTGAATTGTACCAGCTGTACAGTCCGATCTTAACGGCGGATGCCCAGCTTTTTGATCAGGTCCTGATATCGTGCTTCTTCCTTGCCCTTCAGGTAGTCCAGCAGCTTACGACGCTGGGCGACCATCTTCAGCAGACCGCGACGACCGTGGTTGTCTTTTTTGTGGGTCTTGAAGTGCTCAGTCAGGGTGGTGATGCGCGAGGTCAGGATGGCAACTTGGACTTCTGGCGAACCGGTGTCGCCGTCCTTGGTTGCGAATTCTTTCATAACGCGTGCTTTTTCAGCGGCAGTAATCGACATCGGGGTCTCCTTTAAAAGGTTAGAGTTGATGGCGCAGGCCGGGATGTCGTCCAGCACAGGCCCATGGAGAAGACCGCACCGATTCCGATGCGGATGCGCGCGTATAAGCGTAATTTTGGTGAATGGCAAAAGGATTCTTCGGGCTCAGCCCAATGCGACCAGCTGTGCCAGATCGATCTCAGAGATCAGCTGAATGTCGTCGGCCGTCAACCCTTCGGCCCCCAGCAGCTGCGCCACATCCTGCCCGTCGATTAGCACATGTGTCAGATTCTCGTTTTCAGCTTCAGTTTCGATCTGAATGTCGGGGTCTTCCTGACCATCCCATGATACAAACAGCTTGTCCTGGCCGGGTTGGAAATCCATCACGGTCACCGCTTCATCCTCGGCTTCGGGGGTCAGGATAATCTCATCCGCGCCGTCGCCGCCGGTGACGATGTCGCCGCTATCGGCCAGAATCGTATCCTGGCCATCGCCGCCGTTCAGGAAATCGACAGCGTCTACTTCTTCTTCGCCGTTTAATATGTCGTCGCCGTCGCCGCCAAAAAGAACATCCTCACCCGCGCCGCCGTCCAGTATGTCGTTGCCATACCCGCCGTGCAGCGCGTCATCGCCATCACCACCGTCCAACGTGTCATCGTCCTGCCCGCCATAGAGCGTATCTTCACCCTCGCCCCCCTCCAGCTGATCTGCGCCGGAATGACCATAAAGCATGTCAACGTCTTCACCCCCGGTCAGCAGGTCATCCCCATCCTCGCCATGCAGAATATCGTCGCCCGTGCCTCCTGACACGAAATCCGCCCCTTCACCGGCGAACAGCACGTCATTGCCGGCACTGCCGTCGATGGTGTCATCCCCACTATATCCATTGACTTGGTCGTCCCCGTCCTGACCGGTCAGCACATCCGCCTCTTCGGTTCCGGCAATGACCAGATCGCCTTCAAATTCGGACAGGATGGTTCCGGTCGATGGTTCCTGTTCTTCCGCGGTGTCTTGGGACGTGGTCGGGTCTTCGTCGGTTTCATTGATCTCAAGGTACTTGCCGTCAGAGACCTCATCAGGCTGATCGTCAATGCTGTCATCATCTTCGGGCGTGTCTTCGGGGACAAACGCGTCGCTCATGGCAAAGGCTGCGCCACCGACAGCGGCCAGACTTAGAAATCCGATCAGAAACATGGGAACCCTCCGTAAACGTACTGCCCCGAGGGTAAATGTCTCATGCGGTCAAGCACTTGGTCAAAGCCAAGCTGATCTCGTGGTTAACCTTTTGTCACCACGGTTCGGGTTGTTGAGTATAGGCGATATAGAGCGGGTGTTTCGGGTGTCCGCCCTTGGTCAGCCCCAGGTGAAACAGTGGTTGGCCGGTGCCGCGCAGCAAGGTTTCCACCGCCGGGCCGCGATCCAGATGCGCACCATGGGTGCCCCAGGCGGCAATGACCTGATCGGCCCATTCGACGCCGTCCAGAATCGCCGCGTCATTCGCAGGCCCCACTGGATCGGTGGCGGCGCGCATCTTGCGCGGATCTGTGTCGCGCCACGCAAAGATGTTGGTCACCTGAAACGCCCCGAACCCCAGCGCCCGCGCCCGCCGTTCACAGCGTTCGACGGTGGGGTCGTTCTGCACCTCGGTCGCGGTTGAGGGGTTCAGCATCACGAACAGCGCCTTGCATCCCTCCGGGTCCCAGATGCGGGTCAGGCTATAGCGATACTTCTCGCAATCGGAATAAATGGCGGTCGAGGGCGCATCGCCCTTGGTATGCGTTCGGGTGATCATGCCCTTCGCCTAACACGTGGCTCAGGCGACGAACACCCGGCTGGGGTGCAATTCGCCGGATTTATAGATGCCCACGGCCACAGCCTTGCCATCCAGCGAGGCCCATGCCTCGTCGCCGTATTCCACGTCCGAGGCCAGCACCATACCCGGGTTGCCGTTGCGCAGGCGAGTGGCCCCTTCGGGGGTACATTTCAGTTCGGGCAGATCCGACAGACCGGTTTCCAGCGGATGCAGATACTCGTCCAACGCGGTTGTCTTGGCCATTTCGTCGATCTGTTCGATGCTCAAACCGTCCTCGGCCTCAAACGGGCCGGACCAGATGCGGCGGAGGACTTTGACGTGGCCGTGGCATCCCAGTGCCGCCCCCAGATCGCGGGCGATCGAGCGGACATAACCGCCTTTGCCACAGGTCATTTCCAGTACGACGTGATCTTCATCGGGGCGGTCGACGAGGATCAGTTCCTCAACCCATAGGGGGCGGGCGGTCAGTGCCACATCCTCGCCATCGCGGGCCAGCTTATAAGCGCGCTGGCCGTCAATCTTCACTGCCGAGAACTTGGGCGGAACCTGCATGATCTCACCCAAAAAAGGGACCAATGCCTGTTTGATATCCTCATCCGAGGGGCGCGCATCGCTTTGTGCAATCACTTCGCCCTCGGCATCGTCGGTATTGGTGGCCTGACCCAGACGCACGGTGAATGTGTAGGCTTTCAGCGCGTCGGTGATGTAGGGAACGGTCTTGGTCGCCTCCCCCAATGCCACGGCCAGAACACCGGTCGCTTCGGGGTCCAGCGTGCCTGCATGGCCCGCTTTTTTCGCGTCCATCGCCCAGCGTACCTTGTTGACCACCGCGGTCGAGGTCATGCCCGCAGGCTTGTCCACCACCAGCCAGCCGGAAATGTCGCGACCCTTGCGTTTACGTCCCATCTTGCACCTTGCCCTTTGCTGAGGCGCGCGACCTAACGGATCACCCGGGTCCTGTCAATTTCCCGGTGTGTCTTCGACCACACCCACGATTGGTCCCAGCGAAAAGCCAACGTCCGAGCGGTTGCTGGCCCGGTCGTACATGCGTGAAATATTGCCATCGAAGAACAGCGCATTCGGCGTTTCCAGCACGTCGCGGAAAAGGCTGCCGAATTCATGAAAAGTGACGTAGTCATCCGAGATTGCGAACACCGCCCGCGTGCCATCGGCGCTGGTGCCCACCCCGTTGCGCACATAGAGCGAGGTCGAGTCAGGCAGAAAGCGTGGATGTAGCTCTCCGTCGATCACCAGCATCGGGCCGGATTGGGTGGCAAACCGGCAGTCGGGGGCCTGTTCGACGAAATCCAGCGTCTCGAACACATCGGCACGACCGTCGCGGATGCAGAACACGCCGTTGGGCAGCAGGCCGAAATTGCCGGGGCCGGGATTCGGGATCACGCGCATGACCTCTTCGCCCTCTTCGACATAGTGGCCGACGGGCGAGCGGTCGTCGTGATACATACCGGCGTTCATCCCAAAGGCCAGACGCTTTCCACTGGGTTCAAGCGCCTCGTTCACCGATGAGAAATGCCCCAGCAGGTCGTCATTTTCGTCGTTCAGAAACAGGCGCAGGTCTTCATTGGCGGCGTCCACCTCGCAAACGGTATACCGCTTATTCTCGTGGGTCAGCTTTTCGCAGGTGACCGCGCCGGCCTGCACGGCCCAGAAAACCGCGCCCAACGTGACCAGTGTGCGGATCACTCGTCCAGATCGCGGCGCACCGCGTCCTGATTGAACATGCGGCGGGTGTCGTCCAGACGATCGAAAGTATCATCCAGACGGAACCGCAGATCGGGCGAAAACTTAAGGTTGAGCTTTTTGCCGATCACGCGCCGCAACTCGCCCTTGTTGCGAGCGAGCAGTTCGATCACATCTTCCTGCCCTTTGCCTCCAAGGGGCAGCACATAAGCGGTGGCGATCTTCAGATCGGGCGAGGTGTGCACCTCACCTACAGTGATTGACATGCGGTTCAGGTCGGGGTCGTGGACATCTCCGCGCGCCAGAACCTCGGACAGGGTGCGTCGGATCAGTTCGCCGACGCGCAACTGTCGTTGGGAGGGGCCGGGGCCATCGTGGAATTTGTTCTTTGCCATATCCCCGATCTAAGCGCAAAGCTGGGCTTTGCCAAGCGGGCGCGAACCGGGTAGGAGGCTTTGAGCCGACTTTAGAAAGGACCAGCGCAATGACCCATATTCCGGGGATCGTAATCACAGGGGCTTCGGGCCGTATGGGGCAGATGCTGATCAAGACCGTCACCGACAGCGATCAGGCGCGTTTGGTCGGTGTGGTCGAGCGTACAGGCCATGATTGGATCGGTCAGGACGTGGGCACGGCCATGGGCGGTCAAGCGCTGGGCGTCACCGTGACCGATGACCCGCTTGAGGCATTTGCGCAGGCGCAGGCAGTGATCGATTTCACAGCACCCGAAGCGACGCTGGAATTTGCCGCGCTGGCCGCGCAGGCGCGCTGCGTGCACGTGATCGGCACCACCGGCATGTCGGATGAGCAGATCGCAGCGCTGGAGCCAGCTTCGCGCCATGCCGTTATCGTGCGGGCCGGGAACATGAGCCTTGGGGTCAATTTGCTGGTGCAACTGACCAAGAAAGTTGCCGCCGCGCTGGATGAGGATTTCGACATCGAAGTGATTGAAGGGCACCATCACCACAAGGTCGATGCGCCCTCGGGCACTGCGCTGATGCTGGGTGAGGCCGCCGCCGAAGGGCGCGGTGTCAATCTGTCCGACGTGTCCGACCGGGGCCGCGACGGGATCACCGGGGCCCGTAAACGCGGAGACATCGGATTCCACGCCATTCGCGGTGGCGACATCGTCGGCGAGCATGACGTGCTGTTCGCCGCCCCCGGAGAACGCATCGTTCTGCGCCATCTGGCCACCGACCGCGCCATCTTTGCTCGCGGTGCCCTAAAGGCGGCGCTATGGGGGCAGGGCAAGGCCCCCGGCCAGTATGACATGGTGGATGTGCTGGGGCTGTAACCCCGTTTAGCGGAATGCGGCCAGACCGGGCGGTTCTGCACCATCCTGTTCTGCCGTTGCAAAGAGCAGCCCCAATCGTTGATCCCATGTCGGGTACTGGCCGGTCCGGGCATAGGTCAGGCGCTCGGCCCCGATGGAAATGCCAAGGGGCGCGGCCTCACCTCCGATCACGATCTCGCCGATCTCGGTCCAGTTGGCGGACGGAGGATAGGCCGTGGGGGCGAGTTCATCCGTATCACCGACGCGGTAATAGACGCCCATCGTCACGATGTAGGCATCGCCAAACGGATCAGGAAAGAAAAAGCCCGAGGCATCGCGGGCGGCCAGGGCCTCAATCTCATCGCGCAGCAGCACTTTTTCGGTAAAGGGTAGGGCCATCTCGTCCAGCACCGTGCGCATATCCTCGGACTGCGGCACGCTGACAAAGGCAATGCGGGTGGGGTCAAGATCGAAGGCTTCGGTCAAAATGCGCATCATCAGACGCGTCGTTGCTTGACCGTCTGTGTCTGCGGGATGGCAGCCGACCTCATGAAATAGTGGCAACACGTCCGCACGAGATTTCTCACTGACATCGGCAACCCGAGCCAACGGTTGAATGACAAAAGCGTTCGAGGGCAGCGCGGATTGGTCAAAATCGTGCCGCAGCCCCTCGTTATAGTCATCGCGCCCGGAAGCAACGGACAGTGGCGCTGCTTCGTTGAACCCAAGCCCCGAGAATGTTTTTCTCAGATGATCCAGCGTCGTGCTGAATTCCTGTTCGAACGCCGCATTCTGGTCTTCCGCTGCTGTTGCCACGCGCGGCAACAAGGTTCCGACCGTTGCTGCGGTTCCCAGCTGGACAACTTTGCGCCTGTTCCATCCCATCGGATACCTCCCGTGCCTGTTGGACGTGGCATCAGAGTATCACAGATGTTTGGGCTAAGGGTTAAGGGTTTCTGAAGACAGGCTTCCTGAGGTGCAGTTACAGATCCTTCACCTTATCTTCACGCAGCGGGCAGGCCAGATAAACACCGAATTCTGTGCCGATATCTGCGCTGACCCTTGCGTGAACCCGGCCCTGCCGGTCCAGAAAACGTTGATTGTCTTCGACGGGGAAAATCCCTTCGTGCCAGATACCGGGATGGATATAGAGGCCGCGCGAGCCGTCACACCAGAACGCGACCACCTTTTCGGGGGTCAAATTGTCCCCGGGCAGCGCAGCGGGAACGATGAAGGGCTTGTTGTCCAACGGCCAGAACATCTGTCCGCTGTCTGGGTGATAGTTCATATGCCACAGCAGCACCTGATCACGCGGCGCGGTTTTCTGGTCGGTCTGTGCCTGTTGCGGGTCGGCGGACCAGCCCAGAACATAGTGGCCCTTAACCGCCTCGTTCTCACCATACAACACGTCGCCCTGCCAGTCGCATTTGAACGTGCCCTCAACCCAGCCACCTTCATCGCCGGTACCCTCGTCGATGGGGCGCCAGCCCTGTTGGGGCCAGCGAGAGATTTCGATCTCGAAGCCGTCCGGGTCATCGACCAGACAGCCATAGCCCTGGACCGACGCGTCTGTGGCCCGGATCAAGGGCACCTCATGCCAGGGCAGGGACGGCTTTGAACTGGCCTCAAAGATATATTCGGGGGCGTTCATGCCGCCCCCAGATGTTTGTCGACCATGCGTTGCACCATCGGCGCAAAATGGGTGAAATCAGGTGTTTCCATGTCTGCACGCTTGCCCGCTTCGTCCAGATAGCGGACCTGAATGATCTCTTTCAGGTTCGGGTTCGCCTCGAATTCCGCGACTTCTTCGGCGTTCATTGGTCCGCCCTGCAGTTCCAGTGTATGGACCGAAGCCGTGGACAGACGGTTGAAATAGTCAGGCTTGGTGGCACAGAGATACCGTTTGGCCGCCACATGATAGCGGCAGCAATCGGTGATGACTGACGGGAAGAACTGTTCCAGAACTTCGGCCCCCGCATCCTCGTGGTGGCGATCCTCGGTATCGTCGGGGTGATAAGTGCCGAACTCGGATGTGAAATGGCCGATATCGTGCAGCAGCGCGCCAACGATGATTTCCTCGGACTGGCCGTTCTGTTCGGCAATTGTGGCGCCTTGCAGCATGTGTTCTGCCATCGTGACCGGTTCACCCAGATATTCCTCGCCGCCACGACGGTCGAAGATATCCCCGATAAAGGCCACGATGTTGTCGCGGTTGAGGGTTGAGAAATCGGGTTTCATTCCGCTGCCTCCGGTTGCGCCATGTCCATCGCCGCGAGCGTCGACAGCAGCCCATCCTTGTCGGCATAGCAGCCTTGTAGCCAACGCGATCCTGCGCCGGAATAGCCCAGCCGCGCGTGTAGGACGCGGGTGTTGTCGACGATGAAGCTTTCACCCGGTTCCAGCTTGAACGACACGCCCATGGCCGGATCGTCGATGATCTCGCCAAGTTGGCGATAGGCAGCATAGTAGGCTTCCATCTGATCGAATGGCACGTCAACAAACGGGGCGGAAGACCGATTGTTGAAGCGGATGCCGACTAGCTCACCGTCCGGCGACAACTCGATCATTGGGCGGCGAGACCGCAGGCAGATGCCGTCCGAACCTTTGTATTCAAATCGCGCGGGATAGCCTGCCAGCAGGGCGAAGCCTTCGGGGTTCTGATCGCGCAGGATTTCGGCGGCACGGAAACCATCGACTACAATGGAATCGCCACCTTCGGCACTGTTTTCTAGACAATAGAGGATTTGCAGCGTCGGCACCGGGTCACGATAGGGGTTGTCGGTATGCGCCTGAAGACCAAGGCCAGTATAGGCTAGGTTGGTCGGGTTTACCTCGGTCCGAACCTCAAAATAGGGGCCATAGTTGGTTTCGCGGACGTAGCCGAACAGATCGGCCACCTTCAGCAGTGATTCCGGCTCAGTCGGGCCGCCGGTCAGCTTGGCAAAGCCGAACTCGGCCACTGCAGCCAGCCAGTCGCGCTTGGCGGCGGGATTGGCGTGGACTTCATCCCAATCAGCACTTGGCGCTTCGATGCCGCGTTCCCACGTGGTGATGCCATGTGCGACACGGCCTGTTTCTAAGGACCGGGCGCAATCATAGACGTGATCGGCCAGCCAAGCGGCGGGGAAGGTCACGGTCTTGTCTTCGGGCTGGAAAGTGACCGTTAGATCGCCATTGCTGATCTCGGCGGAGCTGACTGAAATATCGACGGGAATGTCGCTGATGGTGATCAGACGCTGACCGTTTCCGCGCGCGCGTGTCTCCGGATCCAGCGCATTATCGCGCAGCCAGATCGCGTGGAAACGGGCCTGAGTACCGGTGTCAAATTCAACAGTCAAAACCGAAGTATCGTGATTGGCAGTGCGCAGCATGGGGGATCTCCTGTTCAGCGCGGGCTTTGATTGAGCAGATACGCCTCTTGTGGCATTAACACAATTAATCCTTCTTTCGGCTGAGGCTTGGAAAATCTTATGGCAAAGAAAAAAATCGGATTGCCGCCGCTGGATTGGCTGCGCGTGTTTGAGGCCGCCGGTCGGTTGGGTGGTTTTTCCGCCGCCGCCCGAGAATTTGGCCTGACACAGGCAGCCGTCAGTCAGCGGATCGGTAACCTGGAGGCTTGGCTGGGCCGGTCCCTGTTCGTGCGCGAGGCACGAGGCGTGTCACTGACGGTTGAAGGTGAAAGCTATCTGCCGCTGGTGCAAGAGAGTTTGCAGGCGTTGGAGCGCAACACCGAAGATTTGTTCGGCAAATCCCCGCAAGAGCTGCGCGTCGCGGGCCTGTCTTCGAACATCCACGCGCTGGTTCTGCCTGGGCTTGCCCGGTTTCAGGAAACGCGACCCAATGTGCGGGTGATGACCGACTCGGTGGCGCGCCGGTCGTCCTTGGATGAGGAGCGGACCTGGTTGCAAATCCGCTATGGGCGTGGGGCCTGGCCCGGTCGGGATGCGGCCCTGATCGCCCGCGAGGTTCTGGTGCCGATGGCCGCGCCCGGTGTAAAATGGGGGGTGCCGCTGATTGAGCTGCGTGGCGAGCGCCCGGCGTGGCGGGACTGGGCGCGTAAGACGGGGCATGACGAGATGCCGCCGTCACAAATCAGTTTCGATTCGATGGAACATGCCATTTCGGCGGCCCGGCAGGGGATTGGAGTGGTGCTGGGCTCGGTGCCTCTGGCCAGCGCGGATTTGCAGGCCGGTCGGCTGTGTCGGCTGGATCTGCCCGATTTGCAGACCAAAGACGGCTATTGGCTGACTTGGCCCGAAGAGCGGGTCAAATCGAAAAAACAGCGTGCCCTGATTGCCGATTTTCTGCAGGCCCTTCAGGGCTGATCAATCAGAAATCGACGGCGATGCCCTTTTTTTCCCAATCGCCATAGCGGGCCGGATCAGGGCCGTCGCGCCCGCCCAGTTCCTTGGGCATCTCTTTTGCTTCTGCCTCGGCCTTGCTGCGGCGTTCTTCCGCCTCGGCCAGGGCGCGCTGGGCGGCGGGGGGCAGGTCTTTGTGGTCGTCATTCGTGGTGTCGGGCATGACATCGGGTTCCTTTCCGGGCACGGGCTTGATATACGCCCCCGTCCGCCTTTGGCAATGCGGACGAGAGTCACATCAAAGGCGGTTTCATGTCCGACAACGCAACAGCGGCGCGACGCAGCGCGATCTATCTGTTGGATCAGATATTGGGTGAGGGGCGGCTGTTGTCCGAATGTCTGGCCGCAGGCGCGTTGGATCGACTGGCCCCCGAGGACCGCGCGCGGGCGCAGCGTTTGACCTTGCAAACCCTGCGCGGTTTGGAACGAGCTGACCGTCTTCTGGACAATCACCTTAACAGGACGCCTGCTCTGACCGTCCATAACGCGCTGCGCCTGGGCGCGGTTGAGTTGTGCCAGGGTGAGGCCGCGCATGGTGTCGTGAACTCGATGGTCGAAATTGTGGGGCGGTCGCGCAAACATGGCCGGCTCAAGGGGTTGGTCAACGCTGTGCTGCGCAAGGTTGCCGCCGAAGGGCCGGAAGCCTGGCCCAAGATGCGGGTGCCGCGCCTGCCGGACTGGCTGCGCGAGCCGCTGATCATGGCCTGGGGCACTGATGCCGTTGCAGGCATGGAGCAGGCGCATTTCACTGGCGCACCGCTGGACCTCTCACTGAAACCGGGGGCCACGGGACCGGGTGAGGCACTGCCGACCGGGTCGATGCGTATGCAGGATGCGGGGCAGGTCTCAAACCTGCCGGGGTTTGATCGGGGCGACTGGTGGGTGCAGGACGCGGCGGCGGCGTTGCCGGTGCGTGTGCTGGCGCCAAAGGCCGGGGAAACCGTGCTGGATCTGTGTGCTGCACCGGGCGGCAAGACGCTGCAAATGGCGGCAGCCGGGGCCAAGGTGACGGCTCTGGATATTTCGGAGTCCCGACTGGAACGAGTACGCGAGAACCTCAAACGCACTGGCTTACAAGCGCAAGTCATCGCTGGTGACGCGCTGGAGCATCAGGGCCAGTATGACGCGATCCTGCTGGACGCACCCTGTTCGGCCACCGGAACCATTCGGCGCCACCCGGACCTGCCCTTTGCCAAGGACGGCTCGGAATTCGGCGGGTTGATTGAATTGCAGGCGCAGATGCTGGCCCATGCCTGGACCCTGCTGAAACCCGGCGGACGGCTGGTCTATTGCACCTGTTCCCTGTTGCCTGACGAAGGCGAGGTGCAGATCGAAGAGGCGCTGGAACAATATCCCGACATGAGCATCGACCGCACCGCGCTGGACGTGACCGGGGTGGATCAAAGCTGGATCACCGAAGAAGGTGGCCTGCGTCTGCGGCCCGATTATTGGGCGGATCGCGGTGGCATGGACGGGTTCTATATCGCCTGCCTGAACAAATCCGCCTGATGGCACGCTTTTCGATGACTTGACGATCACACCGGTCTATCGTTGGGTCTCAGGCGCCAGCAGAGCGTGAGAGGCAGAGTAACGAGCGTCATGTCAAACTCAGATACCATGACAAACCGGTGGACGCGGTTTCAGAACCGTCTGTATGCGCGGCTCAGTCAGCGGCGCAAGGCCGCTGCCGGCTTCGTCACCGAGCCTGAACCGCGCACTGTGGGATCGTTTGCCCGGGGGCGGCAGCTGGTCGCTGGAAATCTGCTGTTTGCCGGGTATCTGGTCGAGGCACAGGATACCGGCCTGTGGGACGTCACCGCGCCCAGCACCGGCTTTGACAATGAGCGCCACGGTTTTGCCTGGCTGGATGATCTGGCCGCCGTCGGCGATATGCGGGCGCGGGAAAAGGCGCAGCGTTGGGTGTGGGGTTGGATCGACGCGCATGGCCGCGGGCAAGGGCCGGGCTGGGCACCCGATCTGACCGGCCGACGGGTGATGCGCTGGATCAACCACGCCGTCTTCCTTCTGCGCGGAATGGATGACAAGCAGAGCGCTGTGTTCTTTCGCGCGTTGGCGCAGCAAACCTGGTTCCTGTCCAAACGCTGGAAAGCGGCCACGCCAGGCCTGCCCCGGTTCGAGGCTCTGGCCGGTCTGGTTCAGGCCGGACTGGCGCTGAAAGGGTTGGAGCAGATGGCTGACCCGGCCCTGCGCGCCCTGGCAAAGGAATGCGAACGGCAGATCGACGCGCAGGGCGGTATTTCCACCCGCAACCCTGAAGAGTTGCTTGAGGTGTTTACCCTGCTGTCCTGGACCTCGGCCGCGCTGAGCGATCAGGGGCGGGGCACCCCCGGCGCGCAGGCCGATGCGATCAAACGCATGGCGCCGACGCTGCGCAGCCTGCGCCATTCAGACGGCGCATTGGCCCGCTTTCATGGCGGCGGGCGCGGGATCGAAGGGCGGCTGGATCAGGCGTTGGCTCAAAGCGGGGTTCGCCCGCAACACGCAACTGGGTTGGCGATGGGGTTTGCACGGCTTTACGCGGCCCGGACCAGCGTGATCGTCGATGCTAACGTGCCGCCCAAGGGGGCTGCATCTTTTAATGCCCATGCCTCGACACTGGCGTTTGAGCTAACTTCGGGGCGGCGGCCACTGATTGTGAACTGCGGATCAGGCGAAAGTTTCGGAACGGAATGGCGGCGAGCCGGGCGCGCAACACCTTCGCATTCGACCCTGTGCCTGGATGGCTATTCTAGCGCGCGTTTGACACCAGCGGGGAATGGAGGTGAACGAGAGGCTTTGGTCGATGCACCGCAAGACGTGCCGATTGATTTCGAAGAGGCATTCGAAGGCACCCGCTTTATGGTCGGGCATGACGGCTATACCAAAGTGTTCGGTCTGACCCATGCGCGTACGTTCGAGCTGCGATTTGATGGGCGAGAACTGACGGGCGAGGATATTCTGCTGACAGCTACCGACAAGGCCAAGCGGCAGTTTGACCGGGCGCTGGACGCTTCGGGCCTGAACGGGATCGGGTTTGATATCCGGTTTCACCTGCATCCAGACGTGGATGCGGCCATTGATTTGGGCGGCGCGGCGGTGTCGATGGCGCTCAAAAGTGGCGAAATTTGGATTTTCCGCCATGATGGCGTGGGAAAATTATCCGTTGAACCAAGCGTTTACCTTGAAAAAGGCCGTTTAAAGCCACGCGCGACAAAACAGATCGTTCTATCCGGGCGCGCAATGGAGTATGCGACCCGCACCCGGTGGACGCTGAGCAAGGCACAGGATACAGCCTATGCCGTGCGCGATCTGCACCGGGACGAGCCCGAGTTTGACTGACGCCAAAAGGACCTTTGGACCCATGACTGATCTTCACCCCGTGCGCCGCGCGTTGCTTTCCGTTTCCGACAAGACCGGATTGATCGAGCTGGGAAAGGCGCTGGCCGAGCGCGGGGTCGAGCTGCTGTCGACCGGCGGTACAGCCAAGGCGCTGCGTGATGCAGGGCTTGAGGTGAAGGATGTCAGCGAGATCACCGGTTTCCCCGAAATGATGGATGGTCGGGTCAAGACTCTGCACCCGATGGTGCATGGCGGCCTGCTGGCGCTGCGCGACAACGACGGCCACGTGGCTGCGATGAATGAACATGGTATTGGCGCGATCGACTTACTGGTTGTAAACCTCTATCCGTTCGAGGCGACGGTGGCCAAAGGCGCAGGCTATGACGAGTGCATCGAGAACATCGATATTGGCGGCCCTGCGATGATCCGTGCGGCCTCCAAGAACCATGCCTTTGTGAACGTAGTTGTGGATGTCGAGGATTACTCTTCGCTCCTGGATCAGTTGGAAGAGAATTACGGCAAGACATCCTACGGTTTCCGCCAGTGGCTGGCGCAAAAGGCTTACGCCCGGACCGCAGCGTACGACACCGCGGTTTCGAATTGGATGGCCGACGCACTGCAGCTTGATGCGCCCAAGCGCCGCGCCTTTGCCGGTGAACTGAAACAGACCCTGCGCTATGGTGAGAACAGTCATCAACAGGCGGCTTTCTACACTGATGGAACCAACCGTCCGGGTGTGGCGACCGCCGTTCAGCACCAGGGCAAGGAGCTGAGCTATAACAACATCAACGACACCGACGCAGCATTTGAGCTGGTGGCCGAGTTCGATCCTACAAAAGGTGCGGCATGTGCGATCATCAAACACGCCAACCCTTGCGGTGTTGCCACAGGCGCGACCTTGCTGGACGCGTATAAGTCGGCATTCGATTGCGATCGTACTTCGGCATTTGGTGGGATCGTGGCGCTGAACCAACCGCTCGACGCGGAAACCGCACAGGAAATCACCGGGATTTTCACCGAAGTCGTGATCGCCCCCGGTGCATCGGATGAGGCCAAAGCGATCTTCGCGGCCAAGAAGAACCTGCGCCTTCTAACCACCGAAGCCCTGCCGGACGTGGCCGCAGGCGGCAAGACCGTGCGTCAGGTAGCGGGTGGCCTGTTGGTGCAGGACAAGGACAATGGTTTTGTCGGCATGGACGATCTGAAGGTCGTCACCAAAAAGGCGCCGACCGAAGAGCAGATGCGCGACCTGCTGTTTGCCTGGAAAGTGGCGAAACACGTTAAGTCCAACGCCATCGTTTACGTGAAAGATGGCGCGACTGTTGGCGTTGGTGCAGGCCAGATGAGCCGCTTGGACTCTGCCATGATTGCCGCCAAGAAGGCCGAACGCATGGCCGACGCACTCGGCTTGCCGCAGCCGCTCACCATCGGCTCGGCCGTTGCGTCTGATGCATTCTTCCCCTTCCCTGACGGGCTGATGGAAGCCGCTGAGGCTGGTGCGACCTGTGTCATCCAGCCGGGCGGTTCAATGCGTGATGACGAGGTGATCGCGGCCGCGGATGAGGCCGGATTGGCAATGGTCTTCACCGGCATGCGCCACTTCCGCCACTGATGCGCTCTCGTATTCTGCTCTGGGCCGCGCTGGCCGCGTTTGCGATCGACCAGATCAGTAAGTATCTGGTCGTTCACGTGATGCGTGTGGCCGAGGGCAATATCGATGTGCTGCCGCCGCTCTTGGTGTTCAAATACGGTGAGAATCGGGGCATCAATTTCGGCCTGTTCCAAGGCGACAGCGACACCGCGCGTTGGGTGCTGATCGGCATCTCGCTGGCTGTTGCGATTGGCGTGCTGATCTGGCTGATGCGGACAACCCCGTCCAAGCTGATGTTGTTTTGCGGCGGGTTGCTGATTGGTGGCGCGCTTGGGAACGTGGTGGATCGGGTGCTGTACGGCTATGTTCTGGATTTCCTGAACATGTCCTGTTGCGGCCTCAACAATCCGTTCGTTTTCAACCTGGCCGATGTGTTCATCTTTGCGGGTGCTTTCGGACTTGTGTTGTTCGATGGCAAAAAGCCCTCGTGACGCGCCGGGTGATATGCGATAAAAGCGCCTGAAACTGGCTGGAGACTCTGATGCGGTTGCCGCGTTCCATTTTTGCTGTGACATTGGCCTTTGCGGTTGCCGGGTGCTCGGATATCGGTTTGCGCCATCTTGAGGCACCGGGGGACGGACCGGATGAGTTTTCGGTCATGCCGGTCAAACCGCTGACCCAGCCCAAGGACTATAAGTTCCTGCCTGCGCCCACACCGGGCGGTTCCAACCTGACCGACCCAAACCCCAAGGCGGATGCCGTGGTGGCGCTGGGCGGTAGCGAAGCGGCGTTGAACCCGAATGCCGCAATTCCTGCATCTGATGGCGCGCTGGTGACGGCTTCAAGTCGCTATGGCGTACCATCCAACACGCGTCAGGTCGTCGACACCGAAGACGCCGAGTTTCGCAGAAAGCAGGGCCGCTTGACCCGTCTGCGCCTGTTCAAGATAGACCGCTATTCGCAGGTTTACAGTCGCGAAGCACTTGATGCCAATCGGCAGAACGAAGCAGCGCGTCAGGCCGGGATTGAGACGCCTTCGGCCCCACCGGCTGATGAATAAATCTTAACTTTCCGTCATCACCCTTGAACCTGCGCACCACAACCGTAGTTTGAACACCATCAAACGAAACGGAGGACGCCCCATGGTTCGGGCCCTGGCATTATCTGCCGCCCTGTTCGCCGCCACCCCTTTGCTTGCCAAGGAAGGGCACGAGGCGGTTACCACTTTCACGCTGGATAACGGCATGGATGTCGTTGTGATCGAAGATCACCGCGCCCCGGTCGTGCAGCACATGGTCTGGTATCGCGCCGGATCTGCGGATGAGCCTGTTGGTTCGTCCGGTGTGGCGCATTTCCTGGAGCATCTGCTGTTCAAGGGCACCGATACGCTGGCACCGGGCGAGTTCTCCGCTACCGTCGCCGCCAATGGTGGCAATGACAATGCTTTCACCTCCTATGACTACACTGCCTATTTTCAGCGCGTAGCTGCCGACCGGTTGGAGTTGATGATGCGGATGGAGGCGGACCGGATGCGCAATATCCGCCTGAGCGAAGAGGATATCGCAACCGAGCGTGACGTGATCCTTGAAGAACGCAACCAGCGTACCGAAAACAGCCCGCGGGCGCTTTTTGGCGAGCAGATGAGCGCGTCTCAGTACCTTAACCATCGTTACGGCGTGCCGATCATCGGCTGGAAGCACGAGATGGAGACGCTGGACATGGAGGATGCGCTGTCCTTCTATCAGACCCATTACGCGCCCAATAACGCCATTCTGGTGGTGACCGGCGACGTGGAGCCGGATGAGGTCAAAACTCTGGCCGAACAGTATTATGGCGTTATCCCCGCCAACCCGGACTTGCCTGAACGCGTACGTTCGCAGGAACCGCCACAATCGGCCGAACGTCGCCTGACCTTCAAGGACGCGCGTGTTTCGCAGCCTTATGTCCAGCGCAGCTATCTCGCGCCCGAACGGGATGCCGGTGCGCAGGAAAAAGCCGCCGCGCTGTTCCTGCTGGCCGAATTGCTGGGGGGCAGCACCACGTCCTACCTGAACGAAAAACTGCAATTCGAACAGCAAAAGGTCGTTTATACGGGTGCCTTCTATCGCGGCGTCTCGCTGGACGACACGACCTTTGATCTGCTGGTCGTCCCGGCCCAGGGCGTGTCGCTGCAAGAAGCCGAAGAAGCCATGGATCAAGCCGTCGCCGACTTCATCGCTGAAGGTGTGAACGAAGAAGACCTTGACCGGATCAAGATGCAGCTGCGCGCCGCTCAGACTTATGCGCGCGATAACGTGGACGGGATCGGCAACCGCTATGGCCGCGCCCTGACCAGCGGCTTGACGGTCGAGGATGTACAGGCGTGGCCCGATATCCTGCAGGCCGTGACCGGGGAAGAAATCATCGCCGCCGCCCGGGAAGTTCTGCAGCCCGAGGCGTCGGTCACCGGATGGCTGATGCGCGACGATGAGGTGACGCAATGAATCGGATTTTTGCAACCCTGATCGCCATTGTCGTCGCGCTGCCCGCATGGGCTGAGATCGAGATCGAAGAGGTCACCTCACCCGGCGGTATCACCGCATGGCTGGTCGAGGATCACTCGATCCCCTTCACCGCGCTGGAACTACGTTTTCGCGGTGGTACCTCGCTGGACGAACCCGGCAAACGCGGCGCCATCTATCTGATGAGCGGTCTGATCGAGGAAGGCGCAGGTGACATGGACGCCCGCACCTACGCGCGCGAGTTGGAATCACTGGCGGCCTCGTTCCGGTACAATGCGTCGGATGATTCCGTTTCGATTTCGGCGCAATTTCTGACTGAGAACCGGGGCGAAGTCATCGACCTGTTACGCACCACGATCCACGAGCCTCGGTTCGATGAAGACGCGGTTGAGCGGGTGAAGGCGCAGATTCTGTCCGGACTGCGCTCGGACCAGACTGACCCCAATGACATTGCCGGGCGCAATTTTGCACAGATGGCATATGGCGATCACCCCTATGGGTCCGAGGGCAAAGGCACGATCGAAAGCGTCAGCGCATTGAGCCGTGATGATGTGGTCACCGCCTATGACAATGTGTTCGCCAAGGACCGCCTCTATGTCGGTGCGGTGGGCGATATCACCCCCGATGAGCTGGGTGCGCTACTGGACACGTTGCTGGCCGACCTGCCTGAGGCCGGAAAACCCATTCCGGGCCGCGCTGACGTGGACATCCCCGGTGGCGTCAGCGTGGTCGAGTTCGATACGCCGCAATCCGTGGCCCTGTTTGGCCACGCGGGGATCGACCGGGACGACCCGGATTTCTTTGCCGCTTTTGTTCTGAACCACATTTTGGGTGGCGGTGGTTTTGAGAGCCGCCTGATGCAGGAAGTGCGCGAAAAGCGTGGCCTGACCTATGGCGTCGCGACCTATCTGGTACCCAAGGATCTGGCTTCGGTCTATCTGGGCTCGGTGTCCTCGGCCAATGACCGCATCGCCGAAGCGGTCGAGGTGATCCGCGACCAGTGGGCGCGTGCCGCGACCGAAGGTGTGACTCAAAAAGAGCTGGACGACGCCAAGACCTATTTGACCGGAGCCTATCCGTTACGGTTTGATGGCAATGGCCCGATCGCCGGGATCATGGTCGGTATGCAGATGGAAAACCTGCCCATCGACTATATCGCCACCCGCAACGACAAGGTGAACGCGGTGACGTTGGACGAGGTGAACCGCGTGGCCAGTGAATTGCTGGACCCCCAGGGGCTGCATTTCACTGTTGTCGGCAAACCCGAAGGTTTGGAAACCACAAACTGATCAAAGGGGGCTGAGCAACGCTCAGCCCTTTTTCCCCGCTGCGCTGCGCAGCATCTGCCCCATCATCTGCCCGAACTTGCCGGACCCGCGCTGATACAGCGCGCCATCAACGGACAGAACTGTGCCACTGATATAGCTGGCCATGTCCGAGCTGAGGAACAGGCAGGCATTGGCTACATCCTGTGTATTTCCCCAACGCCCCAGCGGCACATCGCGGCGCAGTTCCTCGTGGGCGTTTTCCGTTGGTGCCAGACGCCGTGCGCCTTCAGTTCCTTCAATAAATCCTGGCACTACCGAGTTCACGCGGATGCCTTCGATCCCCCATTCCATCGACAGGGTGCGAGTGATCTGATCGACCCCGGCTTTGGCCGCGCAAACATGGGCTTGCCCTTCGTAGGGCAGAAACGCCTGTGGGGCCGAGATATTGATTATGCTGGCGCCGGGGCGTTTGAGGTAAGGATAGGCCCCCTTCATCACATGAACGGTGCCGATCAGGTCGATATCCACCACGGTCTTGAACGCATTGACCGACATTTCGGAGGTCAGGGCCGGGAAATTCCCCGCCGCGCCAGAGACCAGAACGTCGAAATCACCCAAAGCGTCATGGAATTGTTTTAGCCCGTCCGCCACTGCCTGCGCATCGCGCACATCAAAGGCTGCGCCAACTACTTCGGCTGCGCCGGCCTCTTTCAGTGCGGCAAGCGTGTCATCGACCTTGTCCTGCGACCGGCTAGCAACGGCCAGTTTGGCCCCCGAGGCCGCAAACGCCTCGGCAATGCCGCGGTTGATGCCGCTGGTCCCACCAATCACGATGACGGTTTTTTCTGCGAAGTCCATTTAGGTCTCCCTAGTTGTGATCAGCCACGTTTCCTTGACTCAGTTTGCCGCGCATCTCTTCAACCATTGGGATCACGAGGCTGTCGACGTTCGCAAGCAGGAAAGCCAAACAAACCAAAGCACCAACTGTGCACCAAATCACAAGGCGAACAACGGTGGTTCTAGTCGTTTTGTCTGTAGGTAGTACCAAATTGGCCGCTTCCTGATGCGGGAGCCCTACTCGCCGTAGGGCACCCAGATGTTTTTCACTTCGGTTGCAGCCTGCAGGAAGCGGCGCGAATGGTCCACGCCCCAATCAAATGCCGTCGCGTTATTCACCCAGGTACGTTTGAGGTTCCCGGCTGAAACGGCTTCGATCTCTTTCGACAGGTCGGTGGACGAGAAGGACCAGACCGCATCGACATTCAGATGCGAGGCCAGCGGTTTCGCTAGTTCCGCGTGGATACCGGTCAGGATGTTAACCACACCTGCGGGCACGTCCGAGGTTTCCAATATCTGGTAGAAGTCGGTTGCCGCCAGCGGATAAGGCTCCGAGGCCACCAGAACTGTCCGGTTGCCCATCGCAATCGCCGGAGCCATCGCAGACACCAGACCCAACAGCGGCGCCTCATCCGCACAAAGCGCGCCGATGACACCAACGGACTCTTTCATGGCAATCGCCACGCCACGGATCGGAACGCCGTGTACCTGACCGTCATACTTGTCGGCCCAGGCGGCCGCAGTGAACAGGCGCCGGATCGAGGCTTCGACCTCTTTCGCCCCGTCTTTCTTGCCAGTCATGGCGTCGATGCGTGCGGCGAATTCAGCAGCGCGGGCCGAGAGGTTTTCACCGATGTAGTACAGGATTTGTGCGCGCAGATGACCGGTGGTCTTGGCCCAGCCCTTGGCGCCAGCCGCAGCCTCAACCGCGTTGCGAACGTCTTTGCGGTTGGCCAGGCCCACATGGCCCAAAAGGCCGGATTTACCCCAGACAGGCTTGGAATAGCCACTATCGGGTCTTGCCTGCTTGCCGCCGACATACATCTTGGCGGTGCGGTCGATGGGATCAACCGGAGCACCTTCGCCCAGGGTCGCCTCAACCTTGGCCAGCGGTTTGACCTTGCCCTTGGGCTTGGTATAGGCCGCCAGACCTTCCCAACCGCCTTCACGGCCAAAGCCGCTTTCGCGTACACCGCCGAATCCGGCGGCAGCATCGAACAGGTTGGTGGCATTGACCCAAACCACGCCCGCGACCAGTTTGGGCGCAATATCCAGTGCAAGGTTCACATTCTCGGTCCAGACCGTCGCGGCCAGCCCGTAGCGGGTGTTGTTGGCCAGCTCGACCGCCTCTTCCGGAGTGCGGAAGGTGGACGATACCAGTACTGGGCCAAAGATTTCTTCCTGCATCAGCGGGTCCGAGGTTTCGAGCCCCGAGATCAGCGTCGGTGGGTAATAGCACCCGTTCGCGGGCAGGTCGCAGGCCGCCTGATGAACGTGACCGGCGGTGTTGCTTTCGACCATGCTCTTGATGGTCTGCAACTGAACCGGGTCCACCACCGCGCCCACGTCGATACATTTGTCTAGCGGGTCCCCAATGCGCAGCTTGTCCATCCGCGCGCGCAGTTTCTCGTGGAAGCGGTCGGCGATGCCTTCCTGCACCAACAGGCGCGAGCCTGCGCAGCAGACTTGGCCTTGGTTGAACCAAATCGCGTCAACCAGACCTTCAATGGCTGAATCGATATCGGCGTCGTCAAAGACGACGTAAGCAGACTTGCCTCCCAGCTCCAGAGTCAGTTCTTTGCCTGAGCCCGCAGTGGCTTCGCGGATGCGACGGCCCACAACGGTCGAGCCGGTAAAGGCGATCTTGTCCACCTCTGCGGAAACGATCATTTCGCCCACGGCACCGTCGCCGGTGACGATGTTGACCACGCCTTTCGGCAAACCGGCCTGGGAGCAGATATCAGCGAACAGCAGCGCGGTCAGCGAGGTGTATTCAGCCGGTTTCAGAACCACGGTGTTGCCCATCGCGATCGCAGGGGCAATTTTCCATGCCAACATCAGCAGCGGGAAGTTCCACGGAATGATCTGCCCGCACACACCCAACGCCTGCGCATCGGGCAATTCGCTTTCCATCAGCTGCGCCATGCCCGCGTGGTAGTAGAAATGCCGCTGCGCCAACGGGATGTCGATGTCGCGCGATTCCCGGATCGGCTTGCCGTTGTCGAGGCTTTCCAGCACGGCAAACAGGCGCGCGTGTTTCTGCAACAGCCGCGCAATGGCATAGAGGTATCGCGCACGGCCCGTACCGCCCAGCTTTTCCCATTTCGGTTGCGCCTTGCGGGCGGCGGCAACGGCTGCGTCCACATCGGCCTGTTTGGCTTGGGTCAGCTTGGCCAGCACCTCTCCGGTCGCGGGGTTACGGCTTTCGAACCCTTTGCCGGGCTTGGTGAAGGCGCCGTCGATATAGTGACCGAACTTATCACCCTGATCGACCAGCCAGGCCAGTGCCTCGGCGGCGCTTTCGGGGGCAAGGCCGTAATCCATCGTCTCGAAGATTTCTTTCACAGTCATGACTTCATCTTTTCCCAAATACTCACTGTCCTGACACTTGTCACAGGCTCAGCCGAGTGAATGCCTGTAACCGGCGGAATACGCGCCCGTTACATAATGTTCCAACTGCCGTTCGATATCGCCCAGCAGGGATGATGCGCCAAAGCGGTACAGGTCCGGCTGCAGCCAGCGGTCGCCCAGCTCATCCTTGATCAGCGACAGGTAAACCAGCGCGTCCTTTGCTTTCGAGATGCCACCCGCAGGCTTATAGCCAACGCGATACCCGGTGCGGTCATAATAGTCGCGGATCGCGCGGATCATCACCAGCGACACGGGCAGGGTGGCGTTGACGCTTTCCTTGCCGGTCGAGGTCTTGATGAAGTCCGCCCCGGCCATCATGCAGACCAGCGAGGCGCGCGCGACGTTGCGCAGGCTGCCCAGCTCTCCGGTGGCAAGGATGGCCTTTACATGCGCATCACCGCAAGCCACGCGAAAGGCTTTCATCTCATCATACAGCGCCTGCCAATCTCCGGACAGCACGTGGCGGCGCGAGATGACGATGTCGATCTCTTCGGCGCCAGCTTTTACGCTTTCTTCGATTTCGGCTACACGCAGGTGGAACGGCGAAAGGCCCGCCGGGAAACCGGTTGACACAGCCGCAACCGGAATGCCGGTGCCTTTCAGCGCCTCAACCGCCGTGCCGATCATGTCGTGGTAGACGCAGACAGCCCCGGTGGTGATCGGCGGCATGTCCAGCGCCTGCAATACCGAAGGTGCCACCGGCTGACGCGCCTTGGCGCACAGGCGGCGCACACGGCCCTCGGTGTCATCGCCGGACAAGGTGGTCAAGTCGATCATGGTGATCGCCTTCAACAGCCACGCGGCCTGATACTCTTTTTTAACCGAGCGACGACCGGGCAGCGTCGCGGCCCGGCGTTCGATGGCCGAGGTATTGGCCTGCACGGCGCGTACCCAATCCAGATCAAGATCCATGCCGGGGTTTCTGGGTTCGGTCACTTGCGGCAGATGCGCGGTGCGCACGGGGCTTTCTGAGCTCTGCGTATCCATAGTCACGTCCTTTGGGAGGTTTGCGCCAAAATCGCACGAGCCGCACGTAAAGGGAAGGTGCAGCAAGGGTCGATCTGCAAATTTTTTGACCAAATGGACAAAAATAGGCATTTTCTTGCGAATAATTCGCAATAGCGTTGACTTAGTTGCGAATGGTTCGCATATTCATTCTCAACAGGACACCAAATCGGGATCTGACTATGATTCGTCGCAGCTTTCTTGCAGCGCTGGCATTTGCGGCTGCTTTGCCTCTGACGGCTTGGGCCGAGACACCACTGAAAGTGGTCGCAACCACCGGTATGATTGCTGACGCCGCGCGTCAGGTGGGCGGGGACCAGGTCGAGGTGAAGGGCCTGATGGGTCCAGGAGTCGATCCGCATGCCTATCGCCAGACCCGCAGTGATATCGTTGCGATGACCCGTGCGGACCTGATCCTGTGGCACGGTCTGTATCTGGAAGCGCAGATGGAAGATTTCTTCCATGACCTCGGTCGCAAACGCACTGTGGTGGCCGTGGCTGAAGGGATCGACAAGTCCAAACTGCGTGGGCATGACGATTATGCCGACAAATACGACCCGCATGTGTGGATGAGCCCGACCCTGTGGCGTGATGTGGTGGTTGAGGTGCAAGAGGCCCTGACCGCAGCGCGCCCCGAAGCGGCGGATATTTTTGCCGCTAATGCGGAAGCGCATTTGGCCGAGCTTGATGCGCTGACCACCTATGCCAATCAGGCGCTTGCAGCTGTTCCCGAAAACAACCGCGTGCTGGTCACCGCGCATGACGCCTTTGGCTATTTCGGCGCGGCTTACGGCTATGAGGTGATGGGCATTCAGGGCATCTCGACTCAATCTGAGGCCGGGCTGAACCGGATCGGAGAGCTGGTGGATACGTTGGTCGATCAACAGCTGACGGCGGTTTTCGTTGAAAGCTCGGTCTCTGACCGGTCGATGCGGGCGCTGATCGAAGGAGCTGCTGCCAAAGGTCACGACGTGGGTGTGGGCGGCGAGCTGTATTCCGACGCCATGGGAGAGCCTGGCACGTATGAAGGCACTTATGTTGGCATGTTGGATCACAACATCACTGTCATCGCCGGGGCGCTGGGCGCGGATGTGCCTGATCGGGGTATGAACGGCAAACTATCGGCGGGGTTTTGAATGATGCTGGAACTGGCCGCTGATCAGGGTGTTTCAATTACCGGGCACAGTTTGGACGAGAGCCCTCTGGCCATTCGTGGATTGACCGTTTCCTATGGCCAGAAACCTGCGGTGTTCTCGGTGGATATGACCGTGCAGACCGGTGCGATGACGGCGATCATCGGACCTAATGGCGCAGGGAAATCGACCCTTCTCAAAGCCGCATTGGGGATTGTATCGCCGCTCTCCGGGCAGGTCACTGTCTTTGGCAAACCGCTGGAGCAGCAGCGTGCCCGCATTGCCTATGTCCCGCAGCGCGCCAGTGTGGACTGGGATTTCCCGACTCGCGTGATCGATGTGGTGCTGATGGGCCTGTCGCGACAGTTGGGCCTGTTGGGCCGCATTCGAGCCCGACATATGTCGCGGGCCATGGATTGCCTGAACCGGGTCGGCATGCGCGACTTCGCGGATCGTCAGATTGGCCAGCTTTCTGGCGGTCAGCAGCAACGGGTTTTTCTAGCCCGCGCATTGGCGCAAGAGGCTGATCTTTACCTGTTGGACGAACCTTTTGCCGGGGTCGATGCGGCCACAGAAAAGGCCATCATCGCGGTTTTGAAATCGCTGAAAGAGGCAGGCAAGACCGTCGTTGTCGTGCATCACGATCTGCTCACCGTTACCGATTATTTCGACCACGTCTTCCTGATCAACACCCGTAAGGTGGCCGAGGGAACAGTGGCCGAGGCCTTTACCGCCGAAACCCTGCAATCGGCCTATGGGGGCCGTCTGGCCACCGCGCAGATCGACCAGATCTCACGCGCGCTGGGGTAAATCATGCTTTGGGATGCTCTGAGCCTGCAGCTTGGCTATAACGCCACGCTGGTTGCTATTGGTGCGACCTTGCTGGGCGTATCCGCCGGGGTGACCGGCACTTTCCTGTTTCTGCGCAAACGCGCGCTGGTCAGTGATGCGATAAGCCATGCGACCTTGCCCGGCGTGTGCCTGGCCTTCATGGTGCTGGTCGCTTTTGGCGGCGATGGACGCAATCTGATCGGTCTGCTTGCCGGATCGGCGATCTCGGCCTGGATTGGTCTGCTGTGTATGAATTGGCTGACCCGGCGCACGCGGCTGGCCGAAGATGCAGCTATTGGGGCGGTGCTGTCCGTTTTCTTCGGATTTGGCATCGTACTGCTGACCGTGATTCAAACCATGGGCGTTGGTCGTCAGGCGGGGCTCGAAGGGTTCTTGCTGGGCTCCACTGCCGGGATGTTGTGGGCGGATGCGCTGATCATTGCGATTGGCGGGGCAGCGACGCTTGTTCTGGTGATGATCATCCACCGTCCGATGACCATGGTGGCGTTTGACCCGGAATATGCCGCCGCACGGGGTCTGCCGGTGCATCGGATTGATCTGGCGATGATGGGATTGGTGATGGCCGTCACCGTTGTCGGGTTGAAGATCGTCGGGCTGATCCTGATTGTGGCATTGCTGATCATACCGCCCGTGACCGCGCGGTTTTGGACCGACCGCTCGGACCGAGTTGTTTTGCTCGCTGGTTTGGCGGGTGGGTTGGCCGGGTATCTGGGCGCGGCCCTGTCGGCCTCAGCGCCGAACCTGCCAACCGGTCCGATCATTGTGCTGGTCAGTTTTGGCTTTTTCGCGCTGTCCCTACTGTTTGCACCTGTTCGCGGTGTTCTGGCGGCGGTGTTGCAACATCTGAGATTCCAGCGTCGGGTGCATATCCGCCAAGGATTGCTGGCGCTGGCGCAAGGTCAGAAAATCTATGAACCGCTGACCCTGCGCCTGCTAAAACGCGCTGGCTTTGCCCGCGCCGATGGCGTTGCTACCGAGGCTGGTAAAGCCCGTGCCGCCAAGGCGCTGCGCGACGAAAAACGGTGGGAAATCGTGCGCGCGGATCAGGCGCATGAGGCGACGGCGGCGCTTTATGACGGGCTGCGCGATATCGAAACGGTGCTGACCCGCGATCAGATCGCGGATATCGACCGCCTGATCGGTGGCCCGCAGGAGGTCCAGCCATGAGCGGTGAAGAATTTGTCCCCCTGTCCCTGACGCCTCTGTTGATCGGGATCTTCGCCGCCATCGCCTGCGCCCTGCCGGGGAATTTTCTTGTACTTCGCAAACAAGCCCTAATTGGGGACGCAATCAGCCACGTGGTGCTGCCCGGCATCGTTGTGGCCTTTCTGCTGACCGGAGCGATCTCGACCTGGCCCATGATGCTGGGCGCGGCGGGTGCAGCCATTGTTGCCGTTGTGATGATCGAGGCGATCCGGCGGCTGGGCCAGATTGAACCCGGTGCTGCGATGGGCGTGGTGTTCACCACCATGTTCGCAGGCGGTGTGCTGCTGCTGGAGCAGACCGATACCTCGACCGTGCATCTGGACGTGGAACATGCGCTGTATGGCAATCTGGAAAGCCTGATCTGGCTGGATGCTGTGGGCTGGTCATCGCTGTTGGACCTGACGGCTTTGGCCGGGCTGCCGCCGGAGCTGCCGCGGATTGCGCTGACGCTGGTCGGGGTGGTCCTGTTCATCTGGCTGTTCTGGCGTCCGTTGAAAATTTCGACCTTCGACGAAGGCTTCGCACGCACCATCGGCATTCGCACCGGCGCGCTGGGTATGGCGTTGGTGATCGTGGCTGCAATATCGGCCGTGGCCGCGTTTGATGCAGTGGGGTCAATTATCGTGATCGCCATGTTCATTTGCCCCCCGGCGGCGGCGCGGATGATGACAAATCGGCTGGAAGCCCAAATCGCCTGGAGCGTCATTTTCGCCAGCGTGTCGGCAATATCGGGCTATGTGCTGGCGGGCTACGGGCCGCTTTGGTTGGGCAGTACGGATGCGGTCAGCGCGGCAGGGATGATCGCAACCATGTCCGGCCTGATCCTGGCCTGCGCCGCATTGTGGGGCCCGTGCCGCTCCCGCGCCGGAGCGCCCCAAGCCACTTGACACGGCGCTTTCCCGCTGTTGGTCAATGCGAGGGGTCGGCTGAAATTCGCCCAGACGCCCAGCGAGGACAGAGTTAATGATTGTCGCGCCGCGTTTCGTGTTAGGCCCGCCGCAATAAATTTCTGAATGACCACCACTCACTTGGATCGTTCGGACAATCGTGGCAAGGTTTGCCGTCTGTTGACATCGGCACAGCGCGATTGTTCGAACGCCCCCTCCCTCCTAAAAATAGGACTGCCAAATCAGTGGCAGAATCGTGTGCGCATATGCTAGGTCTGGTGGTATGGTGCAGGCAAACCCCAATATCAGCGAAATCCGCCCCGTAATCCGTCAGCTTGACGATGCTGCAATCAACCGCATCGCTGCGGGTGAGGTGGTGGAACGTCCCGCCTCGGCTGTCAAAGAACTGGTGGAAAACGCCATCGACGCCGGATCGACCCGGATCGCCATCGATATCGCTGATGGTGGCAATACGTTGATTCGCGTCACGGATGATGGGTGCGGGATTTCGGCGGACGATCTGCCACTGGCCCTTTCGCGCCACGCGACATCCAAGATCGACGGGTCGGATCTGCTGAACATTCACACGTTCGGCTTCCGGGGCGAGGCGCTGCCGTCGCTGGGTGCGGTTGGGCGGCTGAACATCACCAGCCGGGTGCCGGGGTCAGATGCGGCCCAGATATATGTATCTGGTGGCAAGATGGAGGCGGTGAAACCCGCCGCCTTGCGTGCAGGCACGGTGGTCGAGCTGAGGGATCTGTTCTTTGCCACGCCCGCTCGGCTGAAATTCATGCGCACCGACCGGGCCGAGGCGCGGGCGATCACTGATATGGTCAAACGTCTGGCCATGGCCGAGCCCGCCATCACTTTTACGCTGCGCGATGTCTCGGGCGGGGGCGAAGGTCGCGTGACCTTTCGCGCCGATCGCGAAAATGGCGATCTGTTCGATGCGTTGCACGCCCGTCTGGCCCGAGTGATCGGGCGCGAGTTTGCCGAGAACGCATTGCAGATCGATGCGACTCGTGAGGGTATTCGCTTGTATGGCTATGCTGCCTTGCCGACCTATTCGCGTGGCGCAGCAGTGGCGCAGTATCTCTTCGTCAACGGCCGTCCCGTGCGTGACAAGATGCTGACCGGTGCGCTGCGGGCGGCCTATTTCGATTTCCTCAGCCGTGACCGGCATCCGGCGGCCGCATTGTTTATCGACTGTGACCCGATGCTGGTGGATGTAAATGTTCACCCTGCAAAGTCCGAGGTTCGGTTCCGCGATCCCGGCGTGGCGCGGGGGCTAATCGTCTCGGCCTTGCGGCATGCGTTGGCCGAGGCGGGGCACCGAGCGTCCTCGACCGTGGCAAATGCAACGCTGGGTGCGATGCGGCCCGAACCGGCACAGCCCACTCCCGCCCGGGTGTATCAGATGGATCGTCCTTCGCCCGCAGCCCGGCAGGCCGCGTTTCACGCGCAGGCGCCGGGTTTTGCCGAACTGTCCCGCGATTATAGCGGTAGCATCGTGGAGGCGGCTCCGCTAGTTTCGACCACAGCAGAAGAGCCCCCGATGCAGGACCTGCCCTTAGGTGCGGCGCGCGGGCAAGTACATGAGAACTACATCATTGCCCAGACCGCTGATGGTATGGTGATCGTCGATCAGCACGCCGCGCATGAACGGCTGGTTTATGAAAAGCTAAAAACCCAGATGACCGAAAACGGCGTCGCCGCGCAGGCATTGCTAATCCCGGAAATCGTCGAGCTGTCCGAAGGCGACTGCGCGCGTCTGATGGCGGTTGCGGATGACCTGTCGCGCCTTGGGCTGACGTTGGAACCCTTTGGCGGCGGCGCCATCGCCGTGCGCGAAACACCTGCCATTCTGGGCGAAGTGGATGCCCGTGCAATGATCCTGGATATTCTGGATGAACTGGCCGATCAGGGCGAAAGCCAAACGGTGCAGGCGCGGATCGAAGCAATCCTCAGCCGGGTGGCCTGTCATGGCTCGGTCCGGTCTGGCCGCCGGATGCGGGCCGAGGAAATGAATGCCCTGCTGCGCGAGATGGAGGCAACGCCCCATTCCGGCCAGTGCAATCACGGGCGACCCACTTATGTGGAACTAAAGCTGAGCGACATCGAACGCCTGTTCGGGCGCAGTTGATCCCGGCGCTTCGCCGGGCTATGAAGAATAAAACAAGAACATCCGAGGCGACATGATCGAGATTGCTGGCACAGAAATGGCTTTGAACGACCCTGTGGTGCTGATCGCGGGTGGAGTGGTGGCATTGATTCTGCTGCTGCTATTCCTGTCCTTGCGGGCAGCCAACCGTTCCGCCCGAATGGCAGAACCACTGGCGCGGCAGATGGCGCATTTGGGTCAACACGTGCAGCAACTGGGGCAGGGCCAGGAACAGTTGCGCGGTGGTTTGCAGCATGTGTCGGATACACAGGCCAATGCGCAGGTGCAGGTGATCCAGACGGTTGAATCGCGCCTGTCCTCGGTGCAGCAGCAGATGAATGACCGGCTGGCAGACAACGCGATGAAGTCGGCCCGTGCGCTGGCTGAAATGCAAGAGCGGATGAAGGAATCGCTGCATGGCTCGTCGAAACAGACCGCGACGTCTCTGACACAATTGCAGGAACGGCTGGCTGCCATCGACAAAGCGCAGGACAATATCACCAAGCTGTCGGGCGATGTGCTGTCGTTGCAGGATATCTTGTCGAACAAGCAGACACGCGGCGCGTTTGGGGAAATTCAGTTGAACGATATCGTCTCGAAGGCATTGCCGTCGGATAGCTTCCAATTGCAGGCGACTTTGTCGAACGGGCGCCGAGCGGACTGCCTGATCCACCTGCCAAACCCTCCCGGACCGATTGTGATCGACAGCAAATTCCCATTGGAGGCGTATGAGGCGTTGATCGCTTCGACCAATGATGCCGAGTTGAAAGCGGCGGTTCAGATGTTCCGCAGCACCGTGCGCAAGCACATCAACGATATTGCCGAGAAGTACATTCTGGACGGCGAAACCGCCGATGGCGCGCTGATGTTCCTGCCGTCTGAGGCCGTCTATGCCGAGTTGCACGCCAAATTCCCGGAACTGGTGCAGGAGAGTTTCAGCAAGCGAGTCTGGATCGTTTCTCCCACCACCTGCATGGCGACGCTGAACACGATGCGGGCGATCTTGAAAGACGCGCGTATGCGAGAACAGGCGGGGGCAATCCGCAAGGAACTGGGCCTGTTGCACAAGGATGTGGAGCGTCTGGGGGACCGTGTTTCGAACCTTGATCGCCATTTCGGACAGGCAGCCAAGGATATCTCGGAAATCAAGATCAGCGCCGAAAAAGCCGGGCGTCGGGCACAGCGGTTGGACAACTTCGATTTCGAAGAGCTTGCCCCGGACGACCACAATAATGTGGTACCGCTGGGCAAATCCGAAGGCTAGGCTTTACTGGATCGACAGATCCAGATTGTAGCCGACTGTCTTATCAGTATCCCGATCATTGCCCATCAGATAGACGCGGATCGTATAATCTCCGTCTTCGGGCAGGTCGATGCGGGCGGTGTTGCCATCGATAGAGCCGTTGTAGATCGCAACGCCGTCACTGCCGGGTGGCAGGATGTTGAAGTAAATCACGCCATTGCCATTGGTGTCGCTGACCTTGAGATCGGCGAACATTTCCTGACCAGCCTGCGCGCCCAACATGTAATCGAAATACTCGTTGCCGGTAATTGCCCCATTCACCATCGTGCCGAAATTGCCGGGTTCAAATTTCACTTCCGCTGCACGCTGTGCCCAGACGGCGCTTGCAAGGCTCGTTATTAACGCACCTAGAAATAAATGATTTCTCATGAAACTTCTCCCAAATCGACTGAAGGGTCAGAGTAGCACAAAATTCCCGGAACTTCAGATGCGCAGGAAGGGCTGGAACAGGCGCGGCATCAGTTTGGTAAACTTCAAGGGCGCGTCAGTTACGGCCAGACAGATGCAATCTTCGGTGATATCGGCGGTCGGCGTGTGGTGCAGGCTTTCATCGGCAATCTCAACATCGCCACGACCGAAATGGTCAACTTCGTCCGAAAACGCGCCCTGCAGAACCATCGTCAGTTCCATGCCGTTATGGCTGTGATCGGGCACGGCCGCACCGGCCGGAATGAATAGCAGGCGGGCGGTGGCCTCGCTCGTGGTGGGTAGGATCGCCTGTTTTACACCCATGCCGATGGATCGCCATTTGATGTCATTCACATCGCCGCCGACATAATCCTGCAAGGGCGCGGGCAGAACCGTGCATCCCGGACGTGCGGGTTTTGCAATCGGGGCTCCCTGAGCGATCAGCGCCATGGTTGCGGCTAGAGACCCATCGCTCATGCTGGTAGGGCTGTCCTGCTCTTGCAGAACACATCCGCCCACAGCGTCAAAACTTTCGGCCCGGGCGCGGCAGTGGTCACACAGGGACAGGTGTGTTGCCACCATCAGGTCGAACGCTTCGGGAAGGTTGCCCGCGGCGTAGGCCATCAACAGATCGTCTGTCAGGTGATGTTTGATATCGTTGCTCATCTTCGTCATCTCAATTCATCGCATGGCGCAAGCGGTCCAGCGCCAGCCGTATCCGTGATTTGATCGTACCCAAGGGCAACCCGGTCTGAGATGCGATTTCTCGATGGCTCAGATCACCAAAATAGGCCTGTTCGATCAGTTGTCTTTGCGCCTCGGGCAACGCCGCCATAGCGTCGCGCAGCTGCGCGGTTTCCTGTTGCAACGCGACCACGTCGTCCTGATCTGGTTCCGCCTCAGGCCCCCACCACAGATCCTCGGGTTCGGGTCGGCGTTGTTTGCGCAGGACATCGATGCGCTTGTTCCTTGCAATCGTGAACACCCAAGTGGCCACGGTCGCGCGAGTGGGATCGAAAAGATGCGCCTTGTGCCATAAGGTCGCCATCACCTCTTGCGCGCATTCCTCGGCCAGCGCGGCGTCGGACCCTGACTTAATCAGAAACGCCTTGATGCGTGGCGCGAAGTGTTGGAACAGTTCGGCAAAGGCCGCCTGATCCTTCGCGTCCCGAATGCGCCTGACGTGGCTCACCCACTCAGTTCTGGTGTCGCAACTGCCATCCGCTTTGTTCACCGGCTTGCCCCTGATGCGTTTGCTTGCGCGCCGAGGTTTCAGTGCTGGCCTTTCGGCCGCCGGTTCATCCAAGGTCACGGTATCGATCTCGGTAAACATAACCACATTACGCGGCCCAGCCCAAGACGGATCACTTTATTTGCTGTTTTTGATCCGGGTCGCGTCAAATATCGTACTATCTGATAGAAATACATGAGGAAAAGAATGCCGCCGGAACGGTTTGCACGGAGATCGGAGAAAACTGCGTGAACACGGTCGACCATATTGCAGGCCATACCTTTCACGGGCGCAAGGGCGCGATCCAGAACGCCTTTCGTTATTCCGTCGACTACATTTTGCTGGATCCGGAAAGCCATCCGGCCACTCCGGCGCTGTTTTCCCTGAACCGGACTAATGTCACCAACTGGCGGGAGCGCGACCATGGGGGTGAGCCAGGGCAGGGGCGCGGTGCGGCCTGGCTGCGGGAGCAGTTTGACCAGATGGGCGTGACCCAACCGGATCACGTGACATTGCTGACCCAGCCGCGAGTGTTCGGCCATGTGTTCAATCCGGTCAGCTTCTGGTTTTGCTTTGATGTTGACGGCCAGCTTTACGCCGTGGTGGCCGAGGTCACAAACACCTATGGCACGCGCCACAGCTATCTGTGCCACACCCCCAACTTTGCGCCGATCCGACCCTCGGACCGGATCGTGGCGGACAAGCTGATGCATGTCTCGCCGTTTCAGAAGGTCGAAGGGTCTTATACCTTCCGGTTTGACTATCGCCCGGACCGGGTGGGTGTCTGGATCGATTACGGGCGCGACGATGGTGGGTTGATTGCAACCCTGACCGGACGGCGGGCTCCGCTGACCAATCGTACGATCCTGTGGTCTTTGCTGCGCCGACCTTTTGGTGCGCGCCGCGCGTTTTTCCTGATCCTGTGGCAGGCGGTGAAATTGAAGGCGAAAAAGGCCCGGTTCCGCCCGTTTCGTACAGCCCCCATTCCCGACCACCCGGTTTCCCGCATTCGCGAGCCTTAAGCTGGCATAGTTTGCGTAAGATCAAAGACTCAGGCGCCGTGGGGTGGTTGTGCTAGGATGAAACCGCGAACACGAGGAGTTGGGTCATGTTGGAAATCTCGGCAAGAAAAATCGCTCAGGTCGCCATGATGGGGCGTGAATTGAACCGCGCCGAGGGTGAACTGCGCGCCTTTATCGACCGTATGGGTGAGGACGAGCAGGCCGAGTTGGTTGCTGTCATGTGGATCGGACGTGAAAGCTTTTTCGCCGAGGATCTGGACGAAGCCATCGCAACCGCAAAATCCGAGGCCTCGACCCCCTGCGCCGATTATCTGATCGGCACACCACACCTGTCGGATCACCTAGAAAACGGTCTGGATGCGCTGGGGATTTCAGCCGAGGACGTGGAAAACGATCTGATGTAGTCCGGTTTGAACAAAGCGCCTTTTCCCCATGCCTGGTGGTCATCAAATCCGACCGCCAGTTCGGCGGCGCAAAGAACTGTTGCAGCAGGGTCGTAAACTGGTGGATGCTCGAACCATGCGACTCGATTGGCGTATTCTAGTGGGACTTGTGTTTGCCGTGGCCAGCATGGCCGCTCCGCGCGTTTCGAACGCCTGTTCAGTTTGTACAACATTGCCGGAATACTCTCTTGCAGACCGTATTCTGTCTGCGCGTGTGATTGTTCTGGCTGCGCCGTCGCCGACCAATCCCTTTCAGTACGCCTCGGTTTCTGTGCTGAAAGGCGCGCCCGCGCAGCTAGAGACCCTACCGGATATCCCATTCCTGGTTGACAGCGTGACGCGATCAGCCTTCCGCGTCGACCCTGAAAGAGTTGTTTTGATGATCTACGGCAGCGGATCTGTGGACAAGTCAGGCCGCAGCTTCGCAAGCGCCTGGTCCAAAGGTTTCCTGATGACGCAAGAGCGGGCAGCTTTCCTGGAAGGGGTGCGTGTTCAGGGTAAACACTGGATCGTCGGAAAGACGGCTAACCCTGCACGCGTCACTTTTTTTAGCCAATATCTGACGCATGAAGACAGGCTGTTGCGCAATGCCGCGCTTGCAGAGGTACATCGCGCACCGTATCCGACTGCCCGACAGGTGCGGGACGTTGTGACAACCGCGTCTTTGTTGCAGGAGTTGCGCGATGTAAATCGCCTTGCTTATGCGCCGGCTGTCATTCGATTGTTGGGTATGCAATCCGATCCTGCATCGCAGGCATTCGTTCGACAGCGGTATCAGCCCGCGTTGCGTGCCGGTGACCGGAACATAGCGGATTGGGCGCTGGCCGGGATCGAGGTGGACGGCGCAGACGCAGTAGAAGCGATTGGGCAGGCGTTAGCGCAGGCGAACTGGTCGCCAGAAGATAAGCAGAAGCTAATTCAGGTTCTTGCCGTTGGCGGTTCCACATGGCCGGAATTGCAAGAACAAATACTGGAGATTTACAAGCTTGAGCTTGAACGCAGCGCGGAACTGGCAGGCTGGATCGCCTTGTCTGTACGGACATGGGAAACGGATGCATTGACGGCGTCGTTCAAACAAGTTTTGGCGCGTGAAGACCTTGATGCCGCGGTTTTGTTTCTGGTTCAAAACGCGCTGGATATTAGTGATTTTGATTAAATTATTTTATTTCAGCTGATTACACCTGACCGTGCCATGTTGTTGGCGTCTGGTCCTGCGAAGATTAAGCGGATTTAATCCAACCCTCCGACGCTTTTAACCCCGAACCCTTTTCTCTGTTTCAACGACAAACGCAATTCAGAGTTAAAGGAGAAAGTCATGGGATACGCACAAACAGTTACTCCGCAAAAGGGGCTCTTCTTCGGTCTGTTCTCGAATTACGCCGAAGCACGGGTCGAACATTTTCGCCGCGATATCTTTGCCAAATCCGTTCGGGCACTGGAAAACCTCAGTGACCGTCAATTGGCAGACATCGGCATCCCACGCAGTGAGATCAAGCAACGCGCCTATGAGAGCGTTTATCACAAGAAGCCTTACTCGGGCACCGCACACTGATCCACGGGCCGCGCCGAATATCGTAAATTACTTGGAGGAGAAAATGTTTGATTTTAACCCAAATCGCGACCAGTCGATAAATGCCAGTTCCGTGTTGTTGTTCGACCGGGCGATGCGGTTGCAGGCGATCAGTTCCAGCATCGTACGCGCCGCACAAGATCTGAACCGATTGAACGATTCCGAACTCGCCGAACTGGGCATCAACCGCAGTGATATCGAAACCGTAATCGATCGCTATATCTAACGGATCACCTAGCAAGACAAACCAAATGCCATTCCGATATTTCGGGATGGCTTTTTTAACCTGTAAGCGGCCCATTCTCGAACGGGCGGTGTCAGCCATTCATTTCAACTGGTCTACGATCTGAAGATGCTGAGCCAGCGTGTCGATTTCGGCCATCCAGTCCTGTACCAGTTTCGGGTCACTGGGGGCGGCGTGGACGCCGGCTGGGATGGAGCGGTTCAGGACCGCCTCGACCGCAAGCGACACCGGGATCGACACCAGTCGCGCCATGGCGGTGCCACGCGCGTCACCCCAGGCGTCCATCACATAGGTCTTGTGCCAGACCGGGATGCCGTCTTTTTCCGCCTTCAGCCCGACGCACAGGACCACGCGGTCGGGTTCGCCCGCGTCATAGGCGTTTTCTTCCCAGAACTGGTCTGACATCTCTTTCAAGCGCGCGTCACCTTCGGGGCCGGACAGGGTTTCGATTTCGCGGAATACATCAGACCACGCATCGGCCCAGCCGTTCAGGCGCAGGGTGCCGCGGACAAATTCCTTGACCGGCCAGTGCTTTTCAAAGTGGTACTGCTCCATGAACGGGATCGAGTCGCGGTTGGGGTAGACCTCAAAGCTTTCGGGCGTCGGCAGCGGCGCGATATAGCTGGTGATTGCGTCCCAGGGGCGGGCCACGTCCAGCGGGGCGTAATCGCGGATCGACTTGGACGGCGAACGCAGCGCCTTGAGCACACCCAGCGGCGACCAGCTGAATTTATAACGAAACGGGTTGGGATTCTTCGGAATGCCACCGCAATACGAAATGAAACTCAGGTGGTTCTGGGTATCGAACGCATCCGAGGCGCGGTAGTCATCGACCAGTGCATGCGCCATCAGGTGGTCTATGCCTGGGTCCAGCCCGACCTCGTTCACCAGTGCCACACCGGCTTCGCGGGCCTTGTCGTCCAGCGCACGCATCTCGGGCGCGATATAAGAGGACGAGACGAAATTGGCCTGTTTCGCGATGGCCAGTTCGGCCAGCGGCAGGTGCCAGTCTCCCGGCAGCATCGAGACGATCACGTCGCCTTTTTTCAGCACCGCACCCAGCGCATCGATGTCAAAGGCGTGGATGTCGTCGGTCAGGTCACCGACCTCGGCCTTGGCTTTTTCGATGGTCCGGTTCCAAACGGTGACCTTGTGCCCGCCTTCAATTAGGCGGCGCAGGCCGGGGATGGCCGACAGGCCGGTGCCACACCAATGAATCGTCATCGCTCAGAATCCTTCGATATGAGTGTTATAGGTCGCCGCCGCCCGGTCCCAGACACCGGCGTTCAGATTGGTCAGGGTCAGCAACGAAGGCAGCAATTGCGCGGCATAATCTTGCGAGCTTTCGACCGGGAGCATTGACGGAAGGTTGTCGATGGCCATCACGTCCATCACCGGATCAGTCGCCACACGCAGGGCAGGGGCGTCCCAGGAGGTTGCACGGTCATAAACGGGCACCGGGTTGTAATCGCTGTCGGGGTCGCAGGCTACATCGCCAATAGCGGTCAGCTTGCGCGGCGCGGTCAAAGCCTCACGCGGTACAAAGACCGGGGTGCCGGGGCGCGCAAAGATGCAGTTCAGGAACAGATTGTGGTCAAGGATTTCCGGGAACGGTCCGCCGCTAGACGTTTCGGCCATGTCCCATTTGGTAACGCTGACCCCCATGGCCTCGCATAAGTCTGCAGCCCCGGTGCCCACTCGGCCCAGAGCGCCAATGACAATGGCGCGGGGGCGAGTTGCGCCCGTTGCATCCAATTCAGTCAGCAACTCCGCGTTCAGCGCGTCTTTGCTGGCATACACACCGACCGGCGGGCATTGCTGACCTCGTTGCTGCGCTGCCCAGGTCTTGAGCGTCACAGCAGCGCCCGCATATCCAGCCCAATAGCCGAAGGCGGCGACGCGGCGGCCAGCTTCGTCCACCAGATATTCCAGATCATAGAGCGTTCCGCCGCCGGCCTTGAACCGCGCAAGCAGCGCACGGCCTGAATGCTGACCCTTGTAGGCGTGGCCGAACATGATGTGGCGGTGGGGCAGGGGCGTACCGTCTTCGGGCAGTTCCTTGAGGCCGAAGATGATCGCATCCAGTGGTGCCCGGGGCCAGGAGTTTTCGGGCGCGATCTCGCATCCGACCTCTCTGTAGCCATCAATCGGGATTGCGCGCACGGAACTTTCCTCAACCGTCACGCGGATGCCGGCTGCGATCAGATCAGCAGCGCCTTCGGGGGTCAGCCCGACCCGTTCCTCATTCGGGCGCTGTTCTGCCCGGACCCAAAGATGTGTCATGCGTTATCCTTTTGTCAGAGCATTCCGGCGGCGCGCACCGCCTGAACCGAAGAACGTGCCTCCATCGCCGCGCGGAAGGTCAGAATTTTGGGAAAGGCCGAGACGTCGACGCCGTCGACTTCCAGCCAACTGCAAACCACATAGAGATAAGCATCTGCCAGAGAGACCGCCTCGCCCAATACAAACGGCCCGCGCAACCCGTTGGAGGAGATATAGTCGCAGGACGCGGTCATCGTCTGTGGAACCTTGTCCGTCATGTCTTTCCAGCTGGATTTCTTGTCGGCCCAGCGGGCGCCGCGCAATTTGTGCGCGTGGTTCACATGCATGGTCGAGGCCAGATAATACATCACCTCGCGCATCCGGGCGGCCATGATCGGATCGGTGGGCACCAATTCGGCTTCGGGCGCCTTGGCCGCGAGATATTCCAGCAGAGCACCGGTTTCGGTCAGGATACCGCCATCAACCACCAGTGCCGGAACCCGGCCCTTGGGGTTGATTTGTTTATAAGCTGGTTTCGTTTGTTCTCCCCCAGCGAAATCCAGTTGGATCGCTTCATACTCTAGCCCGGCCTCTTCCAACGCAATGGCAACAGCGACCGAGATTGTGCGGGGGGCATAGTATAGCTGCATCATAATGGCCTCCGAGGTCAAAGGTGGGTTTGCGCGTATTGCCTGTCGGGCGAGTCCAGGTGCGGCACCGCATTGAACAGAACCGGGCTTAGCTGCGCGCCGATCGGGTGCAGGCGATGCAGCGACGTGTTCATGATGGCCAGCGCCACCCGTGCCATCGCCGGGATATCCAGACCCATCGCTTGCCGTACCACCATTGAAATCAACCCGCCCGAGGTCACAACGATGGCCGGCCCGCCCTCGGTTCCAATCTCGCGCAAAGCGTCCGAGACACGGGTTTCGAACTCGGCAAAGGTTTCGGGCGTATCCGTGATCTCACCCCGGGCCCAGGCGGCAAAGGTGCGGGGCAGATGTTCGACAAAGCCCTCTCGGTCGGTGGGGATCGCCACGCCGTGCTGCTGTTCATATAGCTGCGCGATGGTGAAATACTCGATCTCATTCAGGCGTGCGTCCCGGATTGGGTCAGGCAAGCCCATGCTGGCCGCAGTTTCCACATGTCGCTGCAACGTGCCGCAATAGACCCGCGGGTAATGGGCGCGCGTATCCTGCAGGTGCGCCCCCAGCCAGCGGGCCTGCTGATGGCCCAGATCGCTGAGCCTGTCATAGCTTTCTTCATCCCGTGCGGTGGTGTTGGCCTGTCCGTGACGCACCAGTGTAATATGTGACATTGCAATTCCTCTTGGGCGAAGTCTTAGGGCAGGATTTGGAAAGGGGCCAGAGGCGTTTGTCAGGGGGCGGGCAAAAACCGACCCTCGTCAAAGGTTTTGCGTGTTCGTTTTCAGACCTGCGATTTCGCGATGTGATTGTTGCTCAACGGAAAATAGTTTCCTATACGATACAAGGCCGCTGCATGCGGCTGTATACGCTTTGTATCGGCTATCATGGCAAATCCTGTTGACTCGCAATAGCGTCCCGGGAACCTTGGTGTTGATTGTAAAAGGGTTGCCATTGCAGACCGCACGGTGATCTTTCAAAACGGCATTCGAAAGGCCCGTATTATGAGCACCGAACCGAAACGCACTCCTCTCTACGATCTCCATGTTGAGTTGGGAGGCAAGCTGGTTGATTTTGCGGGCTGGGAGATGCCCGTTCAGTATCCGCTGGGGATTATGGGTGAGCATAAGCAGTGTCGTGAGAAGGCGGCGGTGTTTGATGTGTCGCATATGGGTCAGGTGATCC
>NZ_JBQFSR010000003.1:0-448425 GCF_056538105.1 Ruegeria sp. BH6 | reverse complement strand
CACTGGAGATGCCAATTTTCGCACCGATTTCCTGAATCGGCTTCTTGTTCGCCTCACGGGCAATTTCGATGTCGGATTTGTAGCTCATTGGGCAGGGTCCCTGATTGAATGCCGTGCGTGCCGACGCAATACGTCGGTGCTGATCAATCCATACCGTCGTGTACAATCGCAATGGATATGAATTCCGACATAATCATGGCGTGAAACGGCGTTGACCCAGTTCTGGCGCTGTTAGCGCAACATTCCGAGGCTTATAAGGGTTCCCACGCGCGCTGATCCGGCACAAAAAGCGAGACGGAGTCGTTCAGCTTCAACGTTCCCGGACGTTCGATCCAGGCCGTGACGCCACGACGGCCCCTGGCAGCGGGTTTGAACGTCTTGCCATAGCCTGGAATGTCAGATTCGATTTCTTTCCCTGGATAAATGCAAGGGCGGTTCTCCATATCAACGGTCATCGTAAGCCCATCGGGGGCCTGCAGCCGCGATGAGGGCGGAATATGGGTAAAATCCGGTATTCCCTTTAGCACGATCGACGCCCCCAAATAGGTGGGGTCGAGCGTTTCCAGCCCCATTTCACTTGCGATCTCGTCCAGTTCTTCGGACGACAGAATCGTCAACTGACGCACATTTCGAATTTCAGTATCTTCGGGGTACAGGTTCTTCATACGCATACATGAGGCGCGATTGACCCCTGCGTGACGGGCGCCTGTTTCCCCGGCAAAATCAAGATCCAACCGATCGACCGGACGGGCGCGCAGCGAGCCACCTGACGGGACATGCCCCAACCAGACAACCTGCGCCGAATACTCGGTTTTTCGCATCACCGGCATGTGGGGCCTCGCTCCAAATTCCTGACAACGGCTCTTCGCACCGTACGTATCCCGACTGTGAAGTGAAGCAAAAAAGACCCGGGACGATGCCCGGGCCTGATGTACTTAAGCTGAAGGTTCCGGCTCCATCCCGCCATCGGGCGGAGACTTCTTGACCTTTGTCTTGGGAATCGCCGTCACGCTGGGCGCGCTGCCCTCGTCGGGATTGTCACCATCATCATCACCCTCGCTGGGCGATTCACCGTTCATGACGCGCTTGATCTCGTCCCCGGTCAGCGTCTCATATTCCAGAAGACCCTGTGCCAGACGCTCCCATTCCTCGTTCTGTTCGGTCAGAATCTGGTGGGCGCGCTCGTAACCCTGCTGGATCAGACGCTTCACCTCTTCCTCGATCAGCTCTTTGGTATGGGCCGAAACCGAGAACCCGGCGGTATTGCCAGAGTATCCATCATGCGCCTCGGCATAGTCGATATTGCCGACCTTGTCCGACATTCCCCAGCGCATCACCATGGCGCGCGCCAGTTGGCTGGCCTGCATGATGTCACCGGCAGGACCGTTCGAAACGTGGTCTTCGCCGTACTTGATCACCTCAGCGGCCTTACCCGCCATGGTCATGGCCAGCTTTTGCTCACATTCGTCACGGTGATAGTTCAGTCGATCCATTTCCGGCAGCGAAACAACCATGCCCAGCGCACCACCGCGCGGGATGATCGTCGCCTTATAGACCGGATCACACAGCGGCAGAGTCAGGCCGACAACGGCGTGACCGGCCTCGTGATAGGCGGTCTTTTCCTTCTGATCCTGGGTCAGCACCATCGAGCGACGCTCGGCCCCCATCATCACCTTGTCCTTGGCATTCTCAAAATCTTCCATGGTGACAAAGCGACGGCCCACGCGCGCGGCCATCAGCGCGGCCTCGTTCACGAGGTTCGCCAAATCCGCACCCGAGAAGCCCGGTGTACCACGCGCGATGATGCGCAGATCGACATCGGGGCCCAGAGGTGTCTTGCGTGCGTGAACGCCCAAAATCTTTTCGCGGCCTTTGATGTCGGGGTTGCCGACGGTCACGTTGCGATCAAACCGGCCCGGACGCAGCAGCGCAGGGTCCAGAACATCCTTACGGTTGGTTGCCGCCAGAATGATCACGCCCTCGTTTGCCTCGAACCCGTCCATCTCGACCAGCAACTGGTTGAGGGTCTGTTCGCGTTCGTCATTACCACCGCCATAGCCGGCACCACGATGGCGACCCACGGCGTCGATCTCGTCGATGAAGACGATACAGGGCGCGTTCTTCTTGGCCTGTTCGAACATGTCGCGGACACGGGATGCACCGACACCAACGAACATCTCGACAAAGTCGGACCCTGAGATGGTGAAGAACGGCACACCTGCCTCACCCGCAATGGCACGGGCCAGCAGCGTTTTACCGGTACCCGGAGGGCCAACCAGCAGCGCGCCCTTCGGAATCTTACCACCCAGACGGCTGAATTTCTGCGGGTTACGCAGGAATTCCACGATCTCTTCCAGCTCTTCCTTGGCCTCATCAATGCCCGCGACATCGTCAAAGGTGACGCGGCCATGCTTTTCGGTCAGCATCTTCGCCTTGGACTTGCCAAAGCCCATCGCGCCGCCTTTGCCACCGCCCTGCATCCGGTTCATGAAGTAAATCCAGACACCGATCAGCAGCAGGAAAGGCAGCAGCGTGATCAGGAAGGACTGAAACCCGGATTGCTGCTGTTTCACGGCCTGAACGGGAATGTTTTCATCGATCAGCAGCTTGGTGACTTCGGCATCGGCGGGTTTGATGGTGACATAGGTCGCGCCGCTTTGCGTGGAATAGCGAATCTGTTCACCGTCCAGCGTCACATTTTTGACTTCGCCGCTTTCAACTGCGCTGACAAAATCGGAATAGGTTCTTTCATTGCTCTGAAGCGTTCCGCCCTGGCCACTGAAGAAATTGAACAGTGCAAGGATCAGCAGAAACAGAACGACCCAGAAGGCGATGTTACGAGCGTTGCCCAAGGAATATCTCCCAAAAGATTTCGGCAGGTGCGGGTCTGCCGGTTTGCCCTATAAAATAGAGATGATTCAAGCATGTTCAATGCGATAAAAGCGAAGAGTAAAACTCGGGCCTTTGTGGGGCCATTTCGGCTGTCCAACCGTTGGAATAATCAACTAGGGGTGCAGCAAGCAGCTTTTCACCGCTCCACACGGCAGGCGAGGCCAAAAGCGCCATACGTGGTTTGCCCAATGCGCGCCATTCCGGCACCTGCGGCAAACCAGTCTCACCCAGCGCACGCACCTCGGCGCCCACGGCCCGAGGGCCGGACAGAACCCAGCGGTCATCCCAAAGCTTTTCCGGGGCGGTGATTTCTGTCACCACGGCGTTTAGCTCTCTGCAAAACCACATTTTATCGCCGTGTGGGATCAACAAACAGCCCGCCAGAGTCAGGGTCTTTGCATCCCGAACGGCTGCCACAGCCTGATCCACCGCAGCCCCGCGCGGCGGATAGCCCGGTCCTGCGATCCACATGGTTATTCCAATGACCAGCCGCCGTTGAATCTCCGCCGGAAGCAGTTCAAAGCCGTTGCGGTCCACGCAAATGTCCCCGCTATCCACATCAGTAACTCGTCGTGCGGATTCCTGCGTATAATGCGCCAGTGCTTCACGCGCTTGTGCAAGATTTTCAGCCACGCGCGACAGCGATTGTGCAGAAATCCCCAGCGGTTCCAGCCCTGTCAGGGCTTCACGCGCTTTGATCCGGTCGAATTTGAAGTCCTGATTCGACGGGTCCTCGATCCAACTTGCGCCGATCCGCGACAGGTAGCCGCGCAGGATTTGCCGAGTGATTCCCAACATCGGGCGCAGCAGCGACACGCCGTTTTGGTCCCGCACCCAAGGCATCCCTGACAATCCTGTCACACCGGCCGCCCGGCCCAACCGCATCAGAACAGTCTCGGCCTGATCATCGGCTGTATGTCCCAAAGCAATCGCCGATATGTCATTCCGGTTCGCCCAGTCGGTCAACAATCGATACCGCGCCTGACGGGCCTGATCCTGCAGATTGCCTGTGCCATCCCACCCCTGCCACCGCAGCGTTTCGTGCGGGATATTCAATCCAGCGGCCTGTTCGGCCACGCAAATAGCCTCAGATGCCGATTCGAGGCGCAATCCATGATCCACGGTGGCCGCAAACAGATCGACCTGCTCGGACCGCGCGATTTCATGCAGCAGATGCAGCAGCGCCACCGAATCTCCGCCACCAGATACGGCGACACCCAAACGTGGCGGCAGTCGGTCAGGAAGCCGCTTGCGGAGTTCAGATCGAAGTGTTTCGGCCTCGCCCGTCAAGAACAGCCCAGCGACGCCATTTCCTGAGTGGCAGCGGATACTGTGGCCGAGGCCGGGAACCGCACGCCAACCTCTGTCAGGGTGATACAGGCCTGTTCGGTTTGACCCAGACGACCCAACGCGGCACCCAGTTCAAACAGAGCCTCGGGGGCAAACGCACCTTCGGAATCGCCGGTAAAACTGGCCAGGAACGCCCGTGCGGCCTCACGCGTGTGGCCCAATCCGTCCAGCGCCTGCCCGCGCTTCAAATGTGCTTCGGGCGCAAGCGGGCTGCCGGGATACGACGAATCGAACTGCGCGAACTGGTCGGCTGCGGCCTGAAAATCCCCTTCGGACAGGGCCAGCGCAGCAGCTTCGAAGTCTGATTGTTCACCGATCGCCAGTTCCCCCTGCTCACTTACCGAAGAGGGCGTTGGTGAAATGGGTGCCGCAGAACCGACCGTAGCTCCTGAATCACCACCCAGGGTCGAGGTTTCGCCAAGCGTACTCAGATCTCCGCCTTCCAGTTCGACCAGACGGAACTCCAGGTCGCCGATCCGGTTGGTGCCATCGGTCACGACGTTCTGAACCCGCTGATTTAGCTGCTCGGTCTGGCTCGTGAGGCGTTGCAACTCGGCCTCGATCGCGTCGACCCGTTCCAGAATGGAACTGCCAGACAGGTTCGGCGCCGGAGATCCGGTCGTCGAAAACTCACGCTTTAGGCGTTGAATCTCCACGTGCAGCACTGTCAATTCCTGACGGATATCCGCCAGTGTCTGCTGATCCTGTGCTTGTGCCACACCGGCGGTCGCAATAACTGCGGCCAGAACCCATCTTGCAAGTCTCATCGTTTTACCCCAAGGTTGAACCGGTCAGCACCGTAACCGCGCGGCGGTTCTTGGAATAGCATTCCTCGGTGCTGCAAATCTCAATCGGGCGTTCCTTGCCGTAGCTGACTGTTGTCAGGCGATTCCCTGCCACCCCGCGCGAGATCAAATAGTCGCGGGCCGCATTCGCCCGTTTCGCGCCCAGACCAAGGTTATACTCGCGTGTGCCTTGTTCGTCTGCATGACCCTCGATAGTAGCCACGAAATCCGGGTTGGCCAAAAGCCAATCTGCCTGCCCCTGCAAGACCGTTTGCGCCTGCGGCGTCAGTGTGGACTGATCCACTGCAAACAATACCCGGTCGCCAACAGTTTGCTGGAAATAGGCGGGCGAGCGCGGATCGCTGGGCGAGCCCGGCGCAATGGCACCATTTGCGCCATTTCCAAAACCGCCACCCAGTGCCGATGGATCGTTGTTGGTGCAGGCGGCGATTACACTCAGCGCGCCTATAGCCAGAACTTTGCCCAATACGTTCATTTCAAGTGCCTCGTTGTTTTATCGGTTTATTGCCGTCTCTGTATCACAGTGCAGGATTTTTGTGAACTTTTCCAACCGCCTGCCCCGATCAATTCTGCAATGGCCCCCAAGACGGATCGCTGCCGCCATCCGGAGTGCGCACCGGATGCAAGTTCCGCCCCGAAATATCCACGGAATACAGCGTCGCCCGCCCGCTGGCCCCCTGCGTTTCGCGGGTAAACATGATGACGCGGCCATTGGGGGACCAGGTCGGCCCCTCATCAAGGAAGGATGAGGTCAGCAGTCGTTCTTCACTGCCATCCGTACGCATGACACCGATGTGAAAACGGCCCTTGTTTTGCTTGGTAAACGCAATCAAATCGCCACGCGGCGACCAGACCGGGGTGCCGTAGCGGCCTTGACCAAAGCTGATCCGTGTTGCCTCACCCCCATTGGCGGGCATGATATACAGCTGCGGTGTGCCCGAGCGGTCGCTTTCAAACACGATCTGCGAACCGTCCGGGGAATAGCTAGGCGCGGTTTCAATGGCCGTCGTATTGGTCAGACGAACGCTTTGGCCCGAGGCCAAGTCCATCTTCCACAGGTCGGTATTGCCGCCCTGAATCAGCGAATAAACAATCGAGCGGCCATCGGGCGAAAAGCGTGGAGAAAAGCTCATCGTGCCTTCTTGCGTCTGCAATTCGGTTCTTTTCACTCGGTCGACGTCCAGAACATAGATGCGTGGCTGACCGGTTTCATAACTGGTATAGAGCAACCGATCGCCCGACGGCGAAAAGCGCGGGGCAAGGACGATGGCGGCACTGTCAGTCAGGTACTGCACGTTGGCTCCGTCATAATCCATGATCGCCAGACGTTTCAGGCGCTGATCCTTGGGCCCGCTTTCCGAAACAAAAGCCACGCGGCTGTCGAAATATCCGCCCTCTCCCGTGATGCGGCTGTAAACCTGATCGGCTACTTTATGCGCCATGCGTCGCCACCCTTCGGTAGTGCCTGCAAATTGCAGACCGTTGCCCAGTTCCTGACCCGAAAACACATCCCACACCCGGAATCGCACAGTCAGCCGGTTGCCGGAGACGTTCACAGCACCCGTCACCAGCGCATCGGCATTGATGGCTTTCCAGTCGGCAAACTGGACCGGCGCATCAAAACTACTGACTCGACTGATGAATGCGTCCGATGAGATTTCGCGGAACAGCCCCGTACCGGTCAGGTCGGCGGCAACGACCCGAGAGATGTCGTTGGCATATTGCGCCGCGGCTGGCCCGTCAGGCACAAAATTCGGAACCGCAAAAGGCAAGGGTTCAATGATCCCCTGATCCAGTTCCAGACGCAGCGGTCCGCTCTGTGCGTATACCGGCGCTGTCATAATCGTCAGGCCAAGCAATAGGCTGGTCAGAAATCTCATCATTTGATCCGCATCCTCTCGGGATTGAATGTAATCTCAATATCTTGCCACTGAGCATATTTGTCAGCAGGCAGGTCGTAACCTTTGGCACCACAGCGCAATATTGCCCGTCTGGCGGCTTCGTAAGCTTGTTTAGCAGACGCCGTTGTTCCGCCCGAGCTATCGATCATACGCAGGCTCCCGCCTTCCACCTTCCCTTCACGGGTCAATGAAAATCCAACGACTACAACCGTTTGCAAGGCATCCGTGGACAATGACCCAACGTTCCAACACTGCGACACGGCCAGACGCATTGCATCTTTCTCACCGCTTGTCAGTGGAGGACCAGCAGGCTCACTACTCTCTTGCAAAGCCTCGGCCAAAGCATCTTCAACGGCGCTTTCGTCAACTTGTGTTGGTGGCGTCGACTCCTGCTCCTCAGGTTCAGCCACTACCGGATCTGCCGGTGGCGCGGGTCGGTTTGGCCGCACCTGCGGTCGCGGGGACGTACGCGGAGCGTTCTCTTTGGTTTCCTCGGCTTCGGTCACGATCTGATCCGTGGCCTCTTCCGGAGCGGTTTGATCCTGCTGTTCCTGCTGGGTATCCGCACCCTCATCCAGCGACACAGCGGGCGTTTCCACTTCGTCCGGTTCCGCCTCGGGCGGTGGTGGCGCAATGGGTTCCGGTGCAACCTTGTCAGCGGGGCGCGGCTGCGCCTCGGGGCCCGGAGCCACGGGCAGCACTTCGGTCACTGGCTCGGGCTGATCCAGTGTCGGCGCTTCGTCGACCACTTCGGGTTCTGGCGGAGCCTCGACCGGTTCGGGTACGGGATCGGGCTCGGGTTCAGCTGGGGTCACAACCTCGGGTGGGGTTTGTTCTTCTTCAACCGGTGCGGGCGGTGTCACATCTTCGGTGGGCACTTCGGGCGGTTGCAGGGCAACGGGTGTCGACACCTCAGGCGCGGTGCGCTGTGCGGTTAAAGCATCGAACTGATCAACCGAGACCACCGACACCTCCTGCACAGCCATAGGCAGGGGGTCGGACCGGAACGTACCGCCGAAAAAAGCCCATCCAATCAAGACGACATGGGCAATAGCCGAGATCTTGGTGCCGGTATCCACCGCGCGGCCTCACTCTCCACCTTCGTCCAGGGCCGGCCCGCCGCTATCGGTCACAAGACCCACATTGGAAAACCCACCCGCATTTAACGCACCCATTACCTGCATCACCTGCGCGTAAGGAATCGCCCCGTCGGCCCGCAGGAACACGCGATCACTGCTGCGTTCTGCCGCAATGGCGCGCAGTTTGCCAATCAACTCTTCGCGCACCACGTCCGTCGTCTGGATCTGCACGCGTCCATCCGCGGTCAGTGTTACAGTCAGTGGTTCTTCGTTATCGCCGGGCAAGGCACTGGCCGCCGTTTTCGGCAAGTCTACAGGCACCCCAACGGTCAAAAGCGGGGCCGCAACCATGAAAATAATCAGCAACACCAGCATGACATCCACAAACGGCGTCACGTTGATTTCGGCCATTGGCTGCGCCCGGCCGCGACGCCGCCCGCGTCTGCGCCCGTTCCCACCACCGTTTTGCTGAACTGCCGCGCCCATCGTTAGCTGTCCAACTGTCGCGACAGGATGGTGGCGAACTCGTCAGCAAAGGCTTCGTACCCGCCAACGATCCGGTCACTATCCGCACTGAGCTTGTTGTAGAAAATGACCGCCGGGATCGCCGCCAGCAGGCCCAGACCCGTGGCCAGCAACGCCTCGGCAATACCCGGCGCCACAACGGCGAGGTTTGTGTTCTGTTGCTCGGCAATCTCGATAAAGGCGTTCATGATGCCCCAAACGGTTCCAAACAGACCAATAAACGGCGCGGTCGAGCCGACGGTCGCCAGAATAGGAAGGCCCTTTTGCAGCGTCTCAGCCTCTTTCGCGATGGCAACGTCCATGGATCGGTCGATCCGCGCCGTGGCCCCGGCGATCAGCCCGCCATCAGTGCGATGAGACCGCCGCCATTCGATCATACCGGCGGCAAAAATCTTTTCCGAACTGCCATCAGGCTGCGTTCCAATCTGTTCGAACAGCTCATCAAGGGGGTTCCCTGACCAGAAGCTTTCATCAAACACCTGGGCCTCACGTCGTGCCGCGCGGTAGTTGATCAGCTTTTGAATGATGATGCCCCAGGACCAGATAGATGCGCCGATCAGCATCAGCATCACCAGTTTGACGATAAAGGTCGCGCGGGCATACAGCCCCCACATGGAGAAATCGATCTCCTGCGCCAGCGCCAGCGTTTCAGCTTCCATGAACCTGCTCTTTGTTTTGCCTGTTGGCCGTTCGTTTGGCCTTGTTTTGTCAAACGCTAACCCAGATGGTCCTGAAAAGCCAACAGAACCACCCCAACGCCGCAATTTGTTACAGCAATGCGCGAATCTCTGCCGGAAGCCGCACCGGTTTGCCCTGTGCATTCATGCAAACGGCGGTGACAGTGGCACGAAAAATCTCGGTTTCGCCTCTTTTTACCAACTGCCCCATCGTAAGCCGAACGCCCGAGCGTGAAATGAAATGAGTTTCGATGGTCAACTCATCGTCGAACTTGGCCGGGGCCAGGTAATCCGCCTCAATCCGCCGGATGACCCAAACTATCCCATCATCGCGCATCGCATTTTGGTCATTGCCCAACCGGCGCACATAGTCCGACCGGGCGCGCTCGATGTATTTCAGGTAATTCGCGTGATAGACCACGCCGCCCATGTCGGTGTCTTCATAATAGACCCGAACCGAATAGATGTGCTTTTGCGGGTCGGTCATACTGGCATTCCATCCTGTTGAAATCTTTGGAACGGGGCAGGACATGCCTCACACAGATACAGGCCAACGCGCAATCCCTATAAGGTTACAAAAAATCTGGTCACCCAACACTTGGTATCGAAGTTTATCCCCTAGCTGGTTAGGCTGACCAAATAGAGGTTTGAATTTAAAGGGGATCCCATGGCCACCCCCCACCGAGAAGAGGGCAAATTCCCACTGCCCATCCTGCAGGGTATCGTGCCGATCAAGCGGTCGTCCCTGCCGACTGAGGTTCTTGCCGGACTGACCTTTGCCTGTCTCGCGATCCCCGAGGTGATGGGCTACACCAAAATCGCAGGCACCCCTGTGGTGACGGGACTGTACACGATCCTGATACCGATGGCGCTGTTCGCCCTGTTCGGATCATCGCGGCATCTTGTCGTGGGGGCGGATTCCGCCACGGCGGCCATAACTGCGTCTGCTCTGGCGGGTATGGCGGTGTCAGGATCTTCGGAATATCTGGCGCTGGCCTCTCTGCTGGCGCTGATGGCAGCAGTGCTGTTGATTGCCGCGCGCCTGATCGGCCTTGGCTTTCTAGCCGATTTCTTATCTCGGACAGTACTGGTTGGCTTTCTGACTGGCGTAGGCATTCAGGTGGCCACGGGAGAGGTGCCCGGAATGCTGGGGATCGAGGCGTCGGGCCACGGAACGCTGGCCAAACTTCAGGGCTTGATACAGCACTATGACCAGACAAGCTGGCCAACGATCGCGGTATCCTTGTCCGTTCTGGTCGTCGTCATTGGGTGCAAAAGTTTATCGCCCAAAATACCCGGCCCGCTGATCGCAATTTTGGGCATCATCCTTTGCAGTTGGACTTTCCAGTTCAGCGCGGCGGGCGTCACCGTGCTGGGCGCGGTTCCCGGTGGCCTGCCCGCCCTTTCAATCCCGGATGTGGATTGGAACTGGTCTCTGTTCAAGCAACTGACCCCTACCGCCCTGTCGATCTTTGTGGTGATCCTTGCCCAGAGCGCCGCAACCTCGCGCGCTTATGCGGCCCGGTACGAGGACAAGTTCAGCGAAAACACCGATCTTGTCGGGTTGGGTTTGGCCAATATCGGCGCGGCCTTTACTGGCACTTTCGTCGTCAACGGCAGCCCCACCAAAACCGAGATGGTGGCCAGCGCTGGAGGCCGCAATCAAATCGCACAACTAACGACGGTGGCGATTGTTCTGGTGGTAATCCTGTTTCTGACCGGGCCGCTTGCGTTCCTGCCAAATGCCGCGCTGTCCGCGGTAGTCTTCCTGATCGGTGTAAAGCTAATCGATTTGAAGGGCCTTGCTGCCATTTATCGGCAGGCACGGTCAGAATTCTGGATCGCGGTGGCCACAGCAGGTGTTGTGGTTCTGATCGGGGTCGAGCAAGGGATCATCTTTGCCATGGTTCTGTCGCTGATCGACCACACGCGCCGGGGATACCACCCCAAGAACGCGATCATCGCTCAAAGCCCTGATGGCGGCTGGCATATAAGTCCCGTTACCACGTCAAACCAGTTCAAACCCGGCCTGGTGATCTATCGCTTTTCCCACAGCCTCTATTACGCCAACACGCAACGGCTGTCGGACGAGGTCGCTTCAATCGTCAATAGGGCCGACCCCAAGTTGCGGTGGTTCTGCATCGAAGCTTCTGCCATTGATGATGTGGATTTCACCGCAGGTTACTCATTGCGAAATATCCACGGCTTGCTGCAGTCCAAGAACATTCGACTGGTTTTTCTGCTGGTCGAACCGGATGTCCGCAAAGAACTGGACCGCTACGGTGTCACCGATCTGGTCGGGCCTGACGCATACTTTGACACCGGCAGCGATCTAATTAAGGCGTTTCAGCACCAGAGCAAACCACCTGCCTAGGCTTTATTGCGGCGCTTGTAGCCGCGCAAACAGCCTCAGCGCGTGTGACGCATCCTGCGCAGCCCCGGGCAGGATCGGGTCATAGGCCGCGCGGATCACCTCGGCGATTTCGGGTCGCAGAACGGTTGTTTCCCCGGCAACAGCCAATGGGGATTGGGTCCGAAATGCGGTGTCCGACCACAGCAAGATGGTCTGCACCACCTGGCTAAGCGCGAGTGTTTCCGCCGGAACCTTGGACAGTTCCTTGTCCATTCTCAGAAAAACAAAAGCCGCGCGGATCGCTCCGTCTTCTTCAAAGCGGAAAATCCGGTACTGGTTGGCATCCGCAGCCACCAGACGATCCACCAGGGGTGCCAAATCGGGGATCAACCGATCCAGATCGGGAACCTCCAGCAGCTCTTGCCAGTCGCGGAAAAAGAACACCATGCAATTGGCGCCTAGTTCCGGATCCGTTTCGGCCATCTTGTGCCCGGCCAATGCCACCACGGCCTCGATCGCGCCTTTGACGGTTGCCAGTGTTTCATCCTCAACACCAAAGACAATCGGCACGATGGGGCGCCCCCAACGGGCAAACAGAAACTCACCACTGTCGCGCGTAAACAGCGCCTCGATCTGATCGGGTGTCACGCCCTGCCCCTTTTCTGAATCAAATACGGCCGCCGGTGGCATAAAATCTAATGGTGCGTACTTCAACCAAACAGATCGCTCTGTCCCTTCGGCGCGGCCATTCCCAGATGCGTCCACGCCTTTTGCGCCAACATCCGGCCGCGCGGGGTGCGTTGGATTAGACCCTGTTGCAACAAGAAGGGCTCGATCACCTCTTCCAGCGAGTCGCGGCTTTCCGACAGCGCCGCCGACAGGGTCTCAATCCCCACCGGACCACCTGCGTAATTCTCGGCAATCAGCTTCAGATAGCGCCGGTCTGCGCCATCCAGCCCCAGATGATCCACGCCCAGCCGCGTCAAGGCCCCGTCCGCCAGTTCGCGCGTGATCCGGCCGTCGCCTTCGACAATGGCGAAATCGACAACCCGCCGCAGCAGCCGCCCAGCAATCCGCGGTGTTCCGCGCGAACGTCGCGCAATCTCGCGCGCACCGTCGTCATCCGCAGGTGCCCCTAGTTTTCGGGCGTTGCGGGTGACAATCTCATGTAACTCGTCGACCGTATAAAACTGCAGCCGGGTCGGTATCCCGAAGCGGTCGCGCAGCGGCGTGGTCAGCAGACCCATCCGCGTGGTCGCACCGACCAGCGTAAAGGGCTGCAATTCAATCCGAACGGTCCGGGCAGCAGGGCCTTCGCCGATCACTAGATCCAGTTCGAAATCCTCCATCGCCGGATACAGCACTTCTTCGACCGCAGGGTTCAGACGGTGAATTTCGTCGATAAACAGCACGTCCCGCGATTCAAGATTGGTCAGGATCGCTGCCAGATCCCCCGCCTTGGCCAGAACCGGCCCCGAGGTCATGCGGAAATTCACCCCCAACTCACGCGCCATAATCTGCGCCAGAGTGGTTTTCCCCAGCCCCGGAGGGCCGTGAAACAACGTGTGATCCATTGCCTCGCCCCGCTGACGGGCGGATTGGATAAAGATACGCAGATTGGCGCGTGCCTCGGCCTGACCGATGAATTCGTCCAGACCCTGCGGACGCAGGGCGCGGTCATTATCCTCGGGCATCGGCTCGGGCCGCAGGGTGGGATCTGCATCTACCATTCAATCACCCCTTCGGAGCAAGCAGTTTCAGCGCTGCTCGGATCAGATCAGCCTCACCCGCGTCAGGCAGGTTGGCTGCCGCTTCGGCCACGGCGGATGCCGCGTCAGACGGCCCATACCCCAGATTTGACAGCGCCGACAACGCCCCTGCCGAGGCCGCCGCAGCCCCCGAAGCCTGCTTCACCGCTCGCTTCGGCGCAGGTGCCGGTTCCGCCAGTTCGACAACCTCTAGCTCTGGGCCGTCCATTGCCTCGGTCACGGTTCCGCCCATGGCCATCACACCCGGCGCCTTGTCCTTGAGGTCCAGCACAATGCGCTGCGCGGTCTTTGGTCCGACACCCTTGGCCGCCTTAACCGCGCCCCAGTCGCCCAGAGCAATTGCGCGGCTGACCCCATCGGGGCCCAAGGCCGAAAGGATAGCCAAAGAAACCTTGGCCCCAACCCCCTGCACCGAGCACAGCAGCCGGTGCCATTCCTTTTCGACCAATGACAGAAAACCATAAAGCTGCATCAGGTCCTCTCGCACCACCATGTCGGTGTAGATCGAGACAGCCTCACCCACCCCCGGCAGCGCCGCCATCGTCCGATCCGAGCAATAGACGAGGTAACCCACGCCGCGCACGTCGATCAGCACGTGATCCGCCGCGCGATAATCTAGCCGCCCCGTCAGTTTCCCAATCATGCCCGCACCTCTTTCATGCGCGCCTGTGGCGCTGTGCCGTAATACGAATGACAGATGGCAATCGCCAGCGCATCCGCCGCATCCGCCCCTTTGGGCTGACACCCAGGCAGCTGTAGTTTGACCATGTGAAGTACCTGCTCTTTTTCGGCATGACCGACACCCACAACCGTTTTCTTGACCCGGTTGGGTGCATATTCCCCCACCGGCAATCCGGCCTGCGCCAGTGTCAGCAAGGCCACTCCGCGCGCCTGACCCAGCTTTAGCGTTCCGGCCCCGTCTTTGTTGACGAAGGTCTGTTCGATAGCTGCCTGATCAGGTTGATGCTCGGCGATGACCTCGACGATCTGATTGTGCAGTGACAACAACCGCTCACCCAGATCATCCCCGTCCGACTTGCACAAACCGTTGGCAACATGGGTCAGACGGCTGCCATGTGATTCGATGACGCCCCATCCCAGGGTCCTTAGCCCCGGATCAATGCCCAGAATTCGCATGTCGTGCCTCGGCCTGCTCGGGTTTTTTGTGATCTTTGTTTCCGATTAGCACGAAGCGTGAACATTTTCCAAGCGAATTGACACGAAGTCTGAAAACGACACACCTAACCCACCCGCGACAGCGCGGCCTGTTTGCGACAGCGAAATGCCTGAATTCGACACATTTCATGACCGTTAAATGGCTAATAAATTAAGGCTTTTTTGGAAAGAACCACCCTTGCAAAAATTGCATAGGACACATGCAATTTCTGCTCTTGCGCGGCCAAATCCACGTCACTAGATGCCCGCTTAGTATCAAAACTGTAACACCAACCAGAAGGAAACAGGATATGGCTGCATTGGACACCACCCGCGCCACCACTGGCTCATTCGGCCTCGTCGGCCGTATCGGCGCAACTTTCGCATCGGTCGTAAACGCCGTCGCAGAATGGAATGACGCCCGTGTAACCCGCAACACGCTGAGCGGTCTGACTGATCGCGAGCTGGAAGATATCGGCCTGTGCCGCGGCGATATTGACGTCGTGGTGGAAGGTCGTCGGTAAGACGCAACCATCACTCATTCGCCCCTTTCCTCCCTTAGGGGCACAAAAGAACGCCGCGCATTTCACGATACGCGGCGTTTCTTTTCAAAGCTGACCGAATTCAGCGAATGAGGCTATTGATATTCGTCGCCAAAAACTCTGACACGGGGTCAATCTGCATGACCCAGGCGCCGGCCTGTTCAACCGACGTACCCTGCGCCAGACTATCAACGCGATATTGATAGGCCGAAGCGCCAAGGCTGGTTAGCAAAAAGGTCTTGAATGCAAACAGCCCAGCAAGACAGATCAAAAGCAGCTTAGCCGGAACCGCAGATTTGACTCGCTGCGGTTTCATCACCACCAGGCCATCTTTGCGCATCGTGGCGCGATAGCCCCGGCTGAGCTTGGCGTGTTTCTTGTTCAGGCGATGAACGCGCTGACCAAATTCCAGTTGTTTTCCCGTCATGGCAGCCTCCAATAAACCGCCCCCGTAACCACGTCCTGACGGTAGTTACAGATTGCGACAAAAAAGAGGCAAGAATCCATGAAACTCCTGAAAATGGTCTAAATTACGCCCTGTTTGCTTAAGATTAGCGTTGTCCATTCACCAATCTCATCTCTTTTAGTTAAATTGAACCCGTTTTGTAGATAAACCGAGATCACATCATCGGCCTGCTCATTGAGGATTCCCGAAAGAATTGCATATCCTCCGGCCCGCAGATTCGCTCCGATTTCAGGGGACAAGGCAACCAATGGACCTTTGAGAATATTGGCAAAAATCAGGTCGTAAGGGGCGTGCGACTGCAGATCCGGATGATCGAATCCAGCGGCTTCGATGCATTGAACCCTACCGGCCATATCGTTGGCTTTCAGATTGGCTTCGGCCACATCTACCGCAATCTGATCTATGTCGCTGGCGATGATATCACCGTCCCAAACCCGCGCGGCGGCCATGGCCAAAACGGCAGTCCCGCAGCCGATATCGGCAATTTTGGATGCCGTGAATTCATCGTCCAGCAGGAAATCCAGCGCCTTGAGGCAACCCAAGGTCGTGCCATGGTGACCGGTGCCAAAGGCCATCGCGGCCTCAATCAATAGCGGGATGCGCCCTTCGGGCAGCTTATCGGCATCGTGGCTGCCATAGACGAAGAACCGCCCTGCCTCGACCGGGGCGAGTTCGCGGCGCACATGGGCAACCCAATCGGTTTCGGGCAGTTCCGAAACCACAAACGGCTTGGCCTCGAAGGCCGCGGCCAGAACGGCCAATGCGGTGTCATCGGGGGCTTCGGTGAAATAACCGCCAACTTCCCACAGGCCCGAGCCGTCCTCGACCTCGAACACGCCAACGCCCGTGGGTTCCGGGTCTAGCCGCTCCATCGCTTCGCCCAAACCTTCGGCGGCTTTCCTGCCGGTCAGAGTGGTAAGCGCAGTGAATGTGGGCATGGGGGCCTCCTGTCTCAGTTGAAACAGCGCCTAGGGCGTGGGCCCGCCAAGGTCAAGCAGTTGCACTTATTCTGCGGGGGCCGGGGCGTATTTCGACAGGATGGTTTCGTTGCCAGCCTCAGGATGGCGCGGGATCAGCAGCGATAAGCCCAGCGACACCATCGCCATCGCGGCGGCCAGTGCAAAGACCGCTCCAGGCGAGGCCACCCAAAGCAGGCCCAGCAACGCAGGCAGGAACACTGCCGCGATGTGGTTGATGGTAAAGGCCACAGCCGCCGTGGGCGCGATATCGGCCGGATCGGCGATCTTCTGGAAATAGGTCTTTAGCGCCAAAGCCAACGCAAACAAAACGTGGTCGATCACATAGAGGGTTGCGGCCAGTATGACGCCCCAGCCAAACCAGTAGATGCCGCCATATGCAGCGAACACGATGGCCAGACCGGAATATTCAAAGATCAGCGTACGCCGTTCACCGAACCGTGCCACCGCCTTGCCCAGCAACGGGGCGGCCATCATGTTGATCATCAGATTGATCAGATAGAGGCTGGTCAGTTCATGCACTTCAAATCCGAACTTCTCGACCATCATAAAGCCTGCGAAGACGACGAAAATCTGCCGCCGAGCGCCAGCCATGAACTGCAAGGCATAATACAACCAGTACCGGCGACGCAGGACCAGTTTCTTGGTTTGCGGCGTAGGCGCATCAAACTGTGGGAAAGCGAACAAGCAAAACAGCGCCAGTAGGGCCGTTGCTCCACCTGCCGCCATAAACACGAAGTTATAGGACAGATCGAACCGTTCCCAGGTCAGCACGATCAAACCATACACAACCGCCGTAGCTGCCGAGCCCATTGCAACCAGCCAACCCAGTACCTGTGGTGCGCGGTCCTTAGGCAACCATTGCAGTTGCAGCGATTGGTTGACGGTTTCGTAGTAGTGAAAGCCTATCGAACTGAACAGGGTAACGAACAGCAGCCCGCCCAAACTTGGGAACCACGCCGTCACCGCCGTTGCCACACCCAGCATCATCAGCGAGATCATCGCCAGCACTTGTTCGCGGATAAAGATGATCACCGCGATCACGCCGATGGCAAGAAAGCCAGGAATCTCACGAACCGTGTGCAACAGGCCGATATCTGCACCGTCGAAATTGGCAACCTCGATCACGAAGTTGTTCAACAGCGCGCTCCACGCGTTGAAGGCAATGGGCATGGTCAACGCCATTACGAACAAGAGCGTCACCGGGCGGCGCCAGAACGGAAGGCTCTGTGCCTCAGCAAGGGGCATGGGTTTCAGCATGAGACCCCTCTACGCCCATTTATGCTGCTTGGCGAGAGGAAAGCTGCACATGCACAATCGCTCTGCGCCAGTGCAGAGTCAGTAAAAGCTCTGCGGGTCGATATCCACAGTCAGTCGGATGTCGCCTTTCAGGCGCAATGGGGCGATCCAACGGGCGATAGCGTCTTGAATAGGCGCACCTTTCGGGGCTTTGACCAGCAGGCGCACACGGTGTCTGCCCCGGATACGCGCGATGGGCGCGGGGGCCGGGCCGAACACCTGCGCCCCGATCTCGCGCAGCGGTGCATCGTTTCGGGCCATGGTATTGCCGATGTCAAAGACAGGGCCGACCTCGGGCCCAGACAAAACGATCCCGGCCATGCGCCCGTAAGGCGGCACGCCAGCCGCCTGCCGCCCTGCGGCCTCGGCCTTCCAGAAACCTTCCTCGTCACCCGACAGAATGGCGCGGATCACCGGGTGTTCTGGCTGAAACGTCTGTAACAACGCCTGCCCCGGCTTGTCCGCGCGCCCAGCCCGACCTGCGACTTGTCGCATCAACTGGAACGTGCGTTCGGCGGCGCGCAGGTCGGCGCCATGCAGGCTGAGATCGGCATCAATAACTCCCACCAAGGTCAGCTTGGGAAAGTTATGTCCCTTGGCCACCAGCTGCGTGCCGATAATGAGGTCGGCATCCCCCTCGGCGATCTCCTCGATCTTGGCCTTCAACGCCCGCGCCGATCCGAACAGATCAGAGCTGAGCATCGCGATCTTAGCTTCGGGGAATGTCGCCTCGGCCTCTTCTGCCAACCGTTCGATCCCGGGCCCGACAGGGGCCAGCTTGCCTTCGACACCGCACGAGGGGCAGGCGTCAGGCATCGGTTTGGTCTCACCACATTGATGGCACATCAGACGCTTGAGAAACCGGTGTTCAACCATCCGCGCATCACAGTGATCGCAGGCAATCTGTTCGCCGCATGCCCGACACAACGTCACCGGCGCATAACCGCGGCGGTTGATGAACAAAAGCGACTGCTCGCCCCTTTCGATCCGCTGCCGCACGGCCTGCCGCAAGCTTGGAGAAATCCACGTGCCCGGCTGCATCTGCTCGGCCCGCATGTCGATCGGCTTCATCTCAGGCAGTACCGCCGCCCCAAACCGCGATGTCAGGTCGAGCCGCTCATACTTGCCCGCCTCCGCATTGGCCCAGCTTTCCAGCGACGGCGTGGCGCTGGCCAGAATCACCCGTCCTCCGCAAATGGCTGACCGCAGAACCGCCATGTCACGGGCACTGTAATGTACTCCGTCTTCCTGTTTGTACGAGGTGTCGTGTTCTTCATCGACCACAACCAAACCCAAATCCCGAAATGGCAGGAACAACGCCGAACGCGCGCCCACGACCAGTTGCGCGTCACCCTGCCCGACCATCCGCCAAACCCGGCGGCGTTCGGTCATTGTCGCACCCGAGTGCCACTCGGCCGGGCGCGCGCCAAACCGCGCCTCAACCCGCGTCAGGAATTCGGCGGTAAGGGCAATCTCGGGCAACAACACCAGCGCCTGCCGACCCATCCGCAACGCCTCGGCCACAGCTTCCAGATAGACCTCGGTCTTGCCTGAGCCGGTCACCCCCTTCAGCAATGTCGTTCCATAGTCGCCGGTTCGCTGACCGATCTGCAACTCTTCAACCGCTGCCGCCTGATCCTCGGTCAGGGTCTTGCCCGGCAGATCCGGATCCAAATGTGGATAGGGCAAATCGCGCGGGCTGTCCTCCTCGCGCACGGCACCCTGTTTCACCAAGCCTTTGACAACTGACGATGTCACACCAGCCTGTTCCGCCAATTCCTTCAGCGTAAATGCCAATCCGCCATAGTCCCGCAGAACCTCCAGAACACGGGTCCGCGCGTCGGTCATCCGGTCTGGCTCACCTTGTCCAAGGCGGTAAATCTTGCGCATTGACGGTGGATCACCCAGTCCAGGCGCGCGCGTCGCCAACCGCAGCATTGATGGCATCGGCGTCAGCGTGTAGTCAGCCACGCGCCCCAGAAACACGCGCATCTCTTCGCGCATCGGCGCAACCTCAAGCACGCGGATCACCGATCGGGCCTTGCTTAGATCAAAGCCGCCCTGCCCTGGCCCCCACACCACGCCTAGAACCTTGCGCGGGCCCAGCGGCACCTCGACGAACGCGCCCAGAAAACACCCGCCCTCGGGCGCCTTGTAATCCAGCGTCCGGTCCAGCGGCTGTGCTGTCAGCACGGCCACCAGCTCACCTTGGTCGAAATACTCCTGAGTGCTCAATGCATATCCTTGGGCCAGGGGGTTTCAGCATGGGTCTCTTTGAGGTAAAGGCATCCGCGACCAAGGCCAACCCATCAAAGGACTGCCCTCATGAAATTCTTCGTAGACACCGCCGAGATCGACGCCATCGCCGAACTGAACGATCTGGGCATGGTGGACGGCGTAACCACCAACCCCTCACTGATCCTGAAATCGGGACGCGACATTCTGGAAGTGACCAAAGAGATCTGCGATCTGGTCGACGGCCCCGTGTCCGCCGAAGTGGTTGCGACCGAAGCCGACGATATGATCGCCGAAGGGCGCAAGCTGGCCAAGATCGCGCCGAATATCGCTGTCAAAGTACCGCTGACATGGGCCGGCCTGAAGGCCTGTAAAACGCTGACCGACGAAGGCCAGATGGTTAACGTGACCCTGTGCTTCTCAACCAATCAGGCGATTCTGGCTGCCAAGGCGGGTGCAACATTCATCTCGCCCTTTATTGGCCGTCTGGATGACATCAACCTCGACGGCATGGACCTGATTGCCGATATCCGTCAGGTCTATGACAATTATGGGTACGAGACCGAGATTCTGGCGGCTTCGATCCGCACCGTGAACCACGTGACAGATAGCGCCCGTATTGGCGCAGACGTGATCACCGCACCACCCGCCGTGATCAAAAAACTGGCCGATCACCCACTAACAGACAAGGGTCTTGAAACCTTTCTGGCCGACTGGGCCAAGACCGGTCAGAAAATCCTCTGATCCTGTAACGCACCCGCGCGGCGCCTTCTGGCGTCGCGCCCGGCCCAACTGCAGAATCTGATCTTCTGATCAGTGTATTGCAGGCGGGAGCTTTTCCGACACAGCCCAAGTTTAATTCTACTTTTGCCTGTATTTTTTCCAAGGCAAATGCACCAACCCGTGTTATAAGCCGCTCAACAAAAAAAGACCGGACGGGACATGAGCAGCAACACCAAACTCAAGGATAATCTCCGCGCCGCGATTCTGGCTGAACCGGACGCTGTGCTGGACGACAAGGATCTGATGCAGGCGCTGGTCGCAGCCAACGAACAGGCGCGCGGTGACAATGTCATCGACCTGCGCGGCATCGCCATGCAACGGCTTGAGGCGCGGCTGGACCGGCTTGAGGACACGCACCGTTCGGTCATCGCAGCGGCCTATGAGAATCTCGCTGGCACCAATCAGGTACACCGCGCCATTCTGCGCCTGCTGGAACCTGTCGAGTTCGAAGATTTCCTGCGCGCGCTAGGCAGCGACGTGGCCGAGATTCTGCGCGTCGATCACATCACGTTGGTTCTGGAAACAACAGTGATGCAGGAAGATCAGGCAATCGAAAAACTGGGCGGCGTGCTGACCGTGGTCGAACCAGGCGCGATCAACGCCTATCTCAGCCAAGACCGCGGCGGCCCCGCTCGCGAGGTTGTTCTGCGTCAGATTCCAAACCCAAATCCCCGGATTTTTGGGGCTACGGCCAATCAGTTCAGGTCCGAGGCCTGTCTGAAATTGAATTTGGGCGATGGGCGCTTGCCCGGCATGATTGTCATGGGATCCAAAGACGCCAACCATTTCACTCCGCAACTGGGCACCGATCTGCTGTCGTTTTTTGCCAGTGTGTTCGAACGATCAATGCGCCACTGGTTGTCATGAGCCTGATCTCTCCGGCCTGTCGCGATGCGTTACAGCATTGGCTGGACAGTCTGGGGGCGTTGGCCGGACGGTCTGAGAATACGCAGACCGCTTATCGCGGCGATATTACAGATTTCCTGTCCTTCATGACCCTGCACCACAGCGAGCGGCAGGGTCTGGCGGCGTTGGCGCGGATCACGGTATCCGACATGCGCGCCTGGATGGCCGATCAACGCGCGTCTGGCGTGGGCGCACGCTCGCTTGCCCGCAAACTTTCGGCCGTCAAAAGCTTTTATCGCTGGCTGTCCGAACGTGAGGGGTTTGAACCCACGGCCGTGCTGTCGACCCGCGCGCCGAAGTTTACCAAGAAACTGCCCCGGCCACTGGCCGAAGACGCCGCCCGCGCCATGATCGAAACGGTCGAGCTGCAATCGACAAGCGATTGGGTCTCCGCCCGTGACGTGGCGGTGGTCACGCTGCTCTATGGCTGCGGCCTGCGCATTTCCGAGGCGCTCACACTGACCGGCGCAGATGCCCCCCTGCCGGGGACCCTGCGCATCATCGGTAAAGGCGACAAAGAGAGAATCGTCCCGGTTCTGCCCGCGGCCCGCGCAGCGGTGGACCACTACCTGCGACTTTGTCCGCACCTGCAGGCCAAGGACAAAGCACTGTTTCGTGGCGTGCGCGGCGGCCCACTGAATCCACGCGCGATACAGGGGGTAATGGCCAAGGCCCGAATGCAACTCGGCCTGCCTGCAACAGCCACACCGCACGCGATGCGACACAGCTTTGCCACGCATCTTCTGTCCGCCGGAGGAGACCTGCGCGCCATTCAGGAATTGCTTGGACACGCATCGCTTTCGACCACACAGACATACACTGCTGTGGATACAGCGCGGTTGATGGAGGTCTACAACCGCGCCCATCCCAAAGCGTGATGTCTCTACATCGTAATGTTGGGTACTCACTCTAAACTTGCTTTTGGTTTGCATCTGCCGAATGCATCGTACATGAACCCTTCATGACTCTTAGATTCAAAGCCCTTTCCGTCCATCTGTTCACTGCCACAGGTGCTGTTTTCGCAATGCTGGCAATGTTGGCGGCCGTCGAAGAAAAATGGAGCCTGATGTATCTATGGCTGGTGGTCTCGTTCATCGTGGACGGCATCGACGGCCCACTGGCACGGCACTACCACGTCAAAAAGAACGCACCCGAATTTGACGGGGTGCTGTTGGATCTGATCATCGACTATCTGACCTATGTGTTCATCCCGGCCTTCGCGCTGTTCAAATCCGGGCTGATGGATGGCTGGACCGGTTGGTTTGCCATCATTGTCATCACTTTTGGTAGTGCGATGTATTTTGCAGACACTCGCATGAAAACAAAAGATAATTCATTTTCTGGCTTCCCCGGTTGCTGGAACATGTTCGTGATCGTCATATTTGCGTTAGAGCCCAATTTCTGGGTCATCCTGCTGCTGGTGTCGCTGTTGTCCCTGGCGATGTTCCTGCCGCTGAAATTCATCCACCCGGTGCGGACCGAGCGGTGGCGTGCGGTGTCGCTGCCGATGGCGTTTGCCTGGACCTTCTTTGCAGGTTGGGCGGCCTGGGTCGACTTTCACCCCGAAAGCTGGGCGCATTGGGGTTTGGTGATTACTAGCCTGTACCTGGTGTTCGCAGGAATTGCGCAGCAGATCATTCCACAGCGCAAAAGCGCAGATTACAAGACTTCCTGAACCTCAAACTCGGTCCCATTGTGGGTGAACACGTCACCCTCTTGCAAGCCAACCATGGCCAGATAAATCGGGCTTTGTGTTGAGATTCCCATATAGGTTTTGCCGTCCACATCGAACCGCGTGGTCGAAACGCAGACCACGAAGCGGCGATTGTTGAACTTGACGACGGCCCCGGGCTGCACCCTATCGGTGATACTGAAATCGGTGTTTTCAATCACATCAATCTTGGCGTGATGGGCATGCACAGGGGCATCAAAAGCCGCCGCCAGATCCGCGTTCTCGCGCGAGGCCGCGATATCGTCCTTGTCATGCCCTTCCCGGTCATCCAGCTGAGAATCCTTCAGGAAAGCGTCGTAATGGGCCTGTGCCGTCGCCAATTCCTGTGCTTCCAATGACATCAGTTTATCAATGATGGCCTTTTTTCGGACGGCCGGGTCTGTTGAGGCAGTCATGCAATGCGATCCCTTGAATTCTCTATCTGATACAAGTTGAGCCTCAACCAGCCGAATTGCAACAGATTTCCGTGATCAGATCAGCAAGCCCGCCGCCCGTTCATGGCGCAGCAGGGCAACCTTGGTCTCTACCCCACCCTTGGCCGAGAACCCACCCAGACCGCTGGCCGACAGAACCCTGTGGCAGGGGATGATCACAGGGATGGGGTTACCGCCACAGGCCTGCCCAACAGGTTGTGGGGGCTGTCCAACTTCTTTGGCAATGTCACCATACGTTCGAGTTTCGCCGAACGGGATGGCATACATCACGTCGCAAATCTGCTTTTGAAAGGCTGATCCGGCGACGAAATATGGAAGATCAAACTGCTCTAACTGCCCAGCATCATAGGCTTCCATCTGTGCGGCTGCTTCTTGCAACAAAGCGGAGTCTGGTTGGTCGTCGTCACCGTCCCAGACAACGCGTGTGATTGCACCATCTGTCTCTTCAATTCCAAGGCGACCAAACTGGGTATCTACAGCAATCATAGGCATGACCGCAGCGTTTCAGATCGCCAGGCTGGGCGCAAGAAGAGAAAACCCCCGGCGTGTGGCCGGGGGTTCTAAGGTTAGCTCAGCGCCTCGTCGCAGCGTCCGCAGACGCCTTCATGGGCGTGGCGGCCCACATCGGGCAGGATTTTCCAGCAACGCTGACATTTGTCGCCCTCGGCCTTTTCGAACAGCACCGCAACGCCTTCGATTTCCGGCACGCGGAACGCCTCGGCCGGGGCCGGATCGCCAGTGACGGTCAATCCGGACGTGATGCACATGTCATCCACGTCGAAGGTCGCCAGCAGGTCACGGGTGTCGCCATCCTCGACATGTACGATCGGGGCGGCTTCGAGACTGGATCCGATCACCTTGTCCTGACGTTGGATTTCCAGCGCGGCGGTTACAGCTCGGCGCACACGGCGAACCTTGGCCATGTTGGTTTCCAGCTCCGTATCGCGCCACTCGGTGGGAGTATCCGGGAAATCCACCAGATGAACCGAACTGTCGTCGCCGGGGAACCGCTCCAGCCAAACCTCTTCCATGGTGAAGACCAGAACCGGGGCCAGCCATGTGGTCAGGCGGTGGAACAGGATATCCAACACAGTGCGCGCAGCGCGGCGGCGCAGGGTGTCGCCGTCGCAGTACAGCGCATCCTTACGGACGTCGAAATAGAACGATGACAGGTCAACGGTGGCAAAAGTGAAGATTGCGCTGAACACGCCCTGGAAATCGAAGGACGCATAGCCCTTGCGAACCTGCTCATCCAGATCGGCCAGACGGCTGAGAACCCAGCGTTCCAAACGTGGCATATCCGCCGGATCAACCCGATCCGCTTCGGTGAAGTCAGCCAGCGAGCCCAGCATGAACCGCATGGTGTTGCGCAGACGGCGATAGCTGTCGGCGGTGCCTTTCAGAATTTCCGGCCCGATCCGCTGGTCAGCGGTATAGTCGGTCTGGGCCACCCACAGGCGCAGGATATCGGCACCGTATTGTTTGACGACCTCTTCCGGCACGATGGTATTGCCCAGCGACTTGGACATCTTGTTGCCTTTGGCGTCCAGCGTGAAGCCATGGGTCACCACGTTGCGGTAAGGCGCGCGACCTTTGGTGCCACAGGCCTGTAGCATGGACGAATGGAACCAACCGCGGTGCTGATCGGTGCCCTCCATGTAAACGTCGGCGATGCCGTCCTCGGTCCCATCCTCACGATCGCGCAGAACGAAAGCGTGGGTTGAGCCGGAGTCAAACCACACGTCCAGCACGTCGAACACCTGATCGTAGTCGTCGGGGTTGGCGATACCGTCGAGGATTTTCTCTTTGAACCCGTCGGTGTACCAGATATCCGCGCCGTCTTTCTCGAACGCAGCCTTGATGCGGGCGTTCAGGTCATCGTTACGCAGCAGATAGTCCGCGTCAGTCGGCAGCGCGCCCTTCTTGGTGAAACATGTCAGCGGTACGCCCCAGGCACGCTGGCGAGACAGAACCCAATCCGGGCGCGCTTCGATCATGGAATACAGGCGGTTGCGACCGGTCTGCGGCGTCCATTTCACCAGTTCGTCGATGGACCGCAAGGCACGTTCGCGGATGGTGTCGCCCATCTCGCCCATGCCGTCATCCAGCTTGCGGTCGACCGAGGCAAACCACTGCGGTGTGTTGCGATAGATGATCGGAGCTTTCGAGCGCCACGAATGCGGATAGCTGTGCTTGATCTTGCCGCGTGCCAGCAGACCACCGACTTCGACCAGCTTGTCGATCACGGCCTTATTGGCGTCACCTTCGCCACCCTTGCGGGACAGGATGTATTTTCCGCCAAAGAACGGCAGATCGGCGCGGAACGAGCCGTCATCCATCACGTTGTAAGTGATGACCTGCTCAAGCATGCCCAGATCGCGGTAAAGTTCGAATTCCTCCATCCCATGCGACGGCGCGCAGTGGACGAAGCCTGTACCCTCGGTATCGGTCACGAATTCAGCGGCGCGGAAGTCGCGGATGTCATCCCATTCGCCGTCGCCACCTTCGGCACCGGCCAGCGGGTGGGTCAGTTGAACATTGGCCAACTCATCCGTCGTCACGTCGCGGACGCGGGTCCACTGATCGTCGTTCAGACGGGCGCGGCCCAACACGTCAGCGGCAAGGTTGTCTGCCAGCAAGAACTTGTCGCCGACACTGGCCCAGCATTCCTCAGGTGCGCCGGTGACTTCGTACAGGCCGTAGGAGATATCCTTACCGTACACGACCGCCTTGTTCGACGGCATGGTCCATGGAGTCGTCGTCCAGATCACGACAAAAGCATCATCCAAGTCGCCTGCATTCACGACTTTGAACTTCACCCAGATGGTGAAGCTTTCCTTGTCGTGATACTCGACCTCAGCTTCGGCCAGCGCGGTCTTTTCGATGGGCGACCACATCACCGGCTTCGAGCCCTGATAGAGCGTGCCGTTCATCAGGAACTTCATGAACTCGTCCGCGATCACGGCTTCGGCATGGTAATCCATGGTGATGTAGGGATCGGGCCAGTTGCCGGTGATGCCCAGACGCTTGAACTCTTCGCGCTGGATGTCGATCCAGCCTTCGGCAAACTTGCGGCATTCCTGGCGGAAATCGACGATGTTCACCTCATCCTTGTTCTTGCCCTTCTTGCGGTATTGTTCCTCGATCTTCCATTCGATTGGCAGGCCGTGGCAATCCCAGCCGGGCACATAGCGCGCATCATGACCCATCATCTGATGGGACCGGACGATCATGTCCTTGATCGTCTTGTTCAGCGCGTGGCCGATATGCAGGTGGCCGTTGGCGTAGGGGGGGCCGTCATGCAGGGTAAAGGGCGTGCGGTTTTCTTTTTCACGCAAGCGGTCATAGACGCCGATGGTCTCCCACCGCTCCAGCCATGCGGGCTCGCGTTTGGGCAGGCCGGCGCGCATGGGGAAGTCGGTTTTGGGCAGGTTCAGCGTGTCTTTGTAATCAGGTGTCTGGATCGTGTCGGCGCACATTGGGGGCGTCCTTTGGATGATCTGGTCGTCTTATGGCTCGAAGCGGTCGGTGCGAAGTCTCAAACACCTTTGCCCGGCGTCTCAATGGGTCAGAGCGCCGGGGATATAATTCGAATAATGATGGCCATCCGGTCATACATGGCCGCGCTTATAGGACGCCCGCCCTCAATGGTCCAGAGGTTCCGGGTCCTGCGGCGAATGGCGCAGCTTGGCCCATCGGTTCAGCCATGCCAGCCCTGCCAATGCCAGGCCCAGCGCCAGCAGCGAGAACACCCGGATCAGCCCACCCAGGCCAGCGATATCGATCAGGAACACCTTGGCCACGGCCAGTCCGATCACCACCAGACCCGCCTTGCGCATCAGGTCGGATCGGCGCGCCAGCGATTGGTAGAACAGCACCGCACCAATCGCCAGCAGAGCCATGGTGTAGGTGTAAAGTTCGGGCTGTGTCACGCCGTTGCCTTCATACATCCCAGCGGCGCCCTGCCAAACATGGCGGATCATCAACCCCAGCCAAAGGGCGGCAAGTACACTGGTCAATCCCCAACTGGCACGCTTTAGCCAAAGCGGGGTTGCGTAAATGCGCCAGACCGAGAAACCGATAATCAGCGCAGGCAGCAGATAGGCCACCGCCAGCGTATTCAGAACCGGCGGTCCCAGAACCGGTGGCACGGCTGTGCCGAGCAGTGGGTTCGCCTCGACCACCGCCTGCGCCAGACGCAACAAGCCGTGGCTGGCAAAGAACGCGGCCAGCAGATAGCGAACGTAGTTCAGCTTACCCCCCAGCTCCAACCGCTGGACTTGCGCGAAGGCTAGAAGCAGCCAGATGATCGCCAGCAAGCCCAACCCCCAGTGGCTGTTGGTTGCGTTGCCTTCGCCAAAGCTTTGCAGCCAGCGCTCCAAAAGCAAGGACAGCAGAATGCCCCCGGTTGCCCAAGCCGCGCTTTCCAACAACAGGCTCGCCACCGGGCGATGCATCGACCGCAGTAGCAACCACCCGATCACAAATCCCAAAGTGGCCCCGCCATACACCAGCGCCATCTCAGGCACCGGTGCATAGCTGGCCCAGGCAAGGCCCGGTGTCAGAACCAACCGAACGGTGATGGTGAACACGCCTGCCCAGATGAACCAAGTCATCGGTGGCAGATTGAATTGGCGATCCAGCGCCGCTGCCACCACGACCATCACAACCAGCGCAATGGTTAACGCGGCCGAGCTAAGAACAATGATGCAGGCAAAACTCAGGCAGGACAGGGCTGATATCGTAGCCAGCGCCGGACGCATCCGGTCCTCGCCATCCGCGCGTGCAATGCGTTCCGCCAGAACGACCATCAGCACGCCCAGCGCAATTGCGTGCAAGGCCCAGGGGTATGCCCCGATGACGTGGGCCGGATGCCAGCCGACCTCAAGCGCGATGGCCAACGCGGGGGCAAACACCGCCGCTGCTCCGGCCCAGCTTGCCGCGTATCTTTGCGCATTCATCGACCGCCATGCCGCAGTGATCGAAATCACCACGCCAAGGGCGATGAGAATGGTTATCACCCAAGGAAAGTCAGCCTCGGGCGTTTCTGCAAAGGTCTCGGCAAACTGGCGCAAAACGATCCCGTTGTCCAAGCCATGCATCAGGACAAACCAGACGAGACCAAGCGCAGGCAGTGCCGTAGCATCCTGCAACGCTTCCGCCCGCTGTGCCCACAACATCAATCCAAGGGTCATCCCGGATAGCAGAACAACGCCCAACCAGAACTCATCAACACTGTCCGCCCAGTGCAGCGACACAATCGCCGAGCTGACAGCGACCGCGCCAAAGCCCAGTCGGGTCGGGAATTCCGGCCATGCATCGCCCTTTTTCCGGCTAACGATTTCGCAGATCATCGACCCGCCATGATTGGGCCAAACGCGCCGGACCGGAATTGCGATGGCGATCACAGCCAATGCCATCACGCAAATCAAGTATGCGGCCTCGGTCAGGGGCGAAGACAACACCAGCAGTAGGCAGGTTGTGTAGGCCCCAAACAAGGTCAGGACGGAAATCCATGCCCATCGCCGCACCGTGTCGATTCCCAGACCCAGAACAGCGATGACGACGAAATAGGCATACAGCCAGCTTGGGTTCTCTGACGTGCCACCAACCACGAAGGGGGCAGAAAACGCACCCGTTAATCCGACAGCGGCCAGCAAAGGGCCGTGAAACCAGCCCAAAACCAATCCCACCAGCGCAACCGCGACCATTGCGGTCAAAGCGACCTCGGGGCCGATCAGGTCATAAAGCTGCCGCGCGGCCAGAACGCCTCCGAACAGCGTGACCAGCCCAGCACCGGAAAAGACCGACGGCAGATAGGCAGTCGCTGTGCTTTCGTCATCACCATATCTGCGCCGGATGACCTCTCCAGCAACAATCAGCACTGCACCGAAAAGCAACGCCGCGATCACCCGAGCGAATGGCGGCAACAGCCCGCTTTCAACGCCGTACTGAACCAGAAATATCCCCGCCAGCGCCAGCGACAGGGCCGAGACCGCATAGAACCAGTTCTCGCGCAGCCAGATTGTCAGCGCGGCCAGACGATCCTCGCGGAAGACAACGGCTGCGGGTGGCGTTTGCTCGGCCACAGGTTTGACCGATTGCGCCTTGGCTGCAGACCATGGGGCAGGTTTTGATGCCCTGTCCGGCTTTTCGGTCGGTTTGCGCGGCTCAACCTGCTGCGGTTCCGGCGCATCGCTGCCAAGGGACAGTATTTGGCGCTCCAGATGCTCAACCCGACGACGCAGGCGTGTATGGTTGACTAACAGCACAATGATGGTGACCGGAATGGCCAGCACGATCAATCCGACAAGGACAAGAAGAGATTCCAATGGGTTCTCCGGGCGGTTTCGATGTCAGGCTACCCGAGGCGCACAGTCAGCAACAGCCAGAATTCCCGATAAATTGCTTGTCGGTCTTTAGGGCTACACCCAACCAATCGACGGGCGGGCGATCATCAGCCAGATGATAATCAAAACCGACGCAAAGGCAGGAAATCCGCAAGCGAACCAGATGCGGAACAGACGGTGATAAGCCCAAGGCAGCGGCGCGTCCGCATCTGCAGAGGCCTGCGCCAACCTGCGCATTCGAACCTGTATCCACACCACCGGCAACCAAAACACCCCCGCAACCGCATAGAGCACCAGCGAGGCCAAAACCCAACCTTCGGTCAAAGGCCAGCCCAACCGCCACGCCAGCAATCCGCCTGTCACCGGTTGCAGTACAACCGCCGTTGCCGTGAACAGCAGATCGGCCAGCACCACGGTTCCTGCGGTCTGCGCGATGAACCTGGCGTCACCAGAACGATGCGCGATCAGCATGAAAAACGCGATGCCTGCCCCCGTGCCCAACAGGACGCAGGCGCCGATAACGTGTAACCAACGCAGGATCAGGTCAGGGTCCATCAGCGGCTCTGCAACAGGGGCCAGGCGATAAGCGACAAGGTCATCGCCGGCAGGATTTTGATCAACGGGCCAAGCGGGTCCAGCCACAGGTCGGGTACGGTGAAACTGGCCGCCAGCAAATAGAACAAGGCCACCGCGACCTGCGCCAGACAGGCGCGCGCAGCCCACGGTCGCCACAGGATCGCAAGCCCCAGAAAAATGTCGACCAATGACCAGAACAAAACGCTGGCAACGGCCATTCCGGTGCTCCACCCGGCCCCGGTCAGAACCGATGTAGCCTTAGGCAGACCAATCAGCCCGAAAAAGCCGGACAGCAGCCAGAACAGGCTGAGCGCGGCGACGACCAGTGGCATCAGCAAGGACATTCGCGCAACCAGCCGATGTTCACGGGCGCAAGTCAGGCCTGCATAAACCTGGGGCAAGGGTGCCAGTGACCGGCCTGTTGCGGCGCGATACGGTTCCGGATCACCAACCACACCCTCGCCCATCACGGTCATCGCATTGCTGCGCAAAGGCGAGCGCCAACCCAAATGGCCCAACGCATCAGCGCCGCGTGCGATTATGGCTGTAACAACCGCCGGCATTCTCACAGTGAATCGCGCTGCGGGAAAACCCATCCAGCGCCGTGTCTCGGCTAGGACCTCAGATAGTGGGGCGGGCGTGTCTTCGACCAGATCGTAAGTGCCCTGTGGGACCTCATCGGCCACGGCTGCGGTCACGGCACGGCACAGGTCCGACATGCCGACGCATTGAACCAAAACATGCGGATACGCGATGGGTTGTACCATAGGAACCGCTGCCAGCATGCGCAGCAGCGCTGTTCCGCCATAATCGGATTGCCCGATCACCAGACCGGGTTTGAAAATCCAAAGCGGCACATCACAGGCCCGCAGCGCAGCGTCCCCAGCCGCCTTGGTGCGCATGAAATCCGTTTCTGCATCGAGGTCGGCACCAATAGCCGAGATTTGAACCACCGCAATGCCCCTTTGCGCGCAGGCTTGCCCCAAGGCCGCAATGGCGGTGTGATGCACAGCCTCGAGATCATCGGCGGGACCATCCTGCAATGCTCCTGCACAGTTCACAACACAGTCAACGTGCTCCAGATGCGCGACCCAGTCCTTGGGCTGCCGACAAGCCCGCAAATCGCCCTGCACCTGCGTGACATCCGGCAGAACCTGCGCCCCGGTTTTCAAGTTACGCACAAAGGCCGCTACATGCGCGCCCTCGGCTTGCAGAGACCGCGTCACCGCAGCACCGATAAAGCCATAAGCCCCTAGAACCAGGACGTTTTTATTCTCAATCCGCAATGGTTGCTCAACCCGATGAACCTGTCTGCGGCAGCGTAACCGTTGGCCAACAATTGACCAGCCCTATGGGACCCACTGCGACAATCTTGGCCGTCAGGGGTGAAACAGCGAGCCGACAAGATAAGCGATCAAGGCCGCTGCACCGCCGATCAAAAAGGTCTCGAGCCCGGACCGCCACCACGGGGACAGCGACCAATGGGCTTTGAAGGCCCCAATGGCAAAGAAAACACCCATCGTCATGCAGACCGAGATGGCAAAGGCATGATCGACCGATAAAAGGAATGGCAGCAATGGCACCATGCCCGCGACAAGAAAGGCGATGAAGGTCGCCATGGCAGCTTTGAACGGATGGGGGTCAACGCTGCCCAACCCGTATTCGCCTTCGACCATCAGGTTGATCCAATTGTCGTGGTTGGCGGTGATTGCATCGGTGGCCTCATCCAGAACGTCGCCCGACAGGCCCTTTTGGGCTAGTATCTCGCGCACCTCGCGGCGCTCGCCCTCCGGGTAAAGGCTGATGTGGCGTTCCTCGATGGCGCGGATGCGGCGGATGTTGTCCAACTCGGCCTTGGTGCCCGAGTAATTCCCGGCAGCCATGGAAAACCCGTCGGCCAGAACATTGGCAAGCCCCAGCGCCACGATGATGAACGGCGAAAGCCCCGCTCCGGCAACCCCGGCCACGATGGCAAAGGTGGTGACCGATCCGTCGATACCGCCATACACCACGTCCCGCAGCACCCCTCGCCCCGGAGGCGCATTGATCCGCGCGGCGATTTCCTGCTGGCTGTGTCCGTGATCGGTCATGGCTGGCTCCGGCTTTGTTATGCACACCAGCGGGCCACAGGACTTTGCGTCAGGTCAAGTTTTGGAAAACAACCCGCTGAGCGCGCGTTTGATCATCCCGCGCGTAGATGGCTTGTGCCGGTCGGAAAACGGCAGTGGTCGGCAAACCTCCATCGCAGCCACACCAACCCGCGCGCTGAGCGCGCCGTTCACCAGCCCCTCGCCAAACCGGCGCGACAGTTTACTAAGGACCGATCCGCCCAGAATAGGTTCCAGCAGATCATCACCCACGGCCACGGCCCCGGTCGCCACCAGATGCACGAACACTGCACGGGTCAGGCGCCAACTGCCCAGAAATCCAGCGCGTCCGCCATAAATCTCAGCAACCCGACGGATCATCCGTAATGAGGCCGCAAGCGCCGTCACAACATCGGCCAACGCTAAGGGCACCAGTGCGGTCACCGTGGCAACCTGACGGGCGGCGGCCTCGACCTCACGGCTGGCGGCAGCGTCCAGAGGGGCCAGCAATTCGTCCTCGGCCAAGGTCAGCAGGGTTGTGGCGTCGAATTGCTCTTCCATCCGTTCAGCCAGACGGTCACGGCCCCACCGGGTTTCTTCGCGCCCTTTGTAAAACGCGATCAGGCGGTTGGTGACCGCACGGGCCTGTGCCAAATCCGCCTCAGCCAACGCGGCATCTGCGGCGCGGCGCATCCCATCCACGCGGGACAAGCGCCCGATGGCTGCCAGCTCCCGTAGGGCGATGATCAGGGCGACCAGAACCAACGCACCGATCAGACCAGTTACAACCCAGCCCAATATCGGTGACCGCAACAACAGCGAGGTGGCGAAATCCCATGCGGCAACAGAAACCACCGCGCCAATCACGGCCAGCGCCAGACCCCAAAACCATCGTGACAGAACCGAGGGTTTCCGCGCAGCCAAGCGGGCTGCCACTTGCATCGCCTGACCTTGAGGTGGCTCAATATCGGGGACCGGCGGAGCCTGTGCTACGTCGGCAGCAGGTTCTTCCGTATCGAGATCAATCAGTACCGGACCTTTAGCCATCCGCCACCCCTTTCCGCCGCCAGACATATTTGATGTCTGGCAGATTTTCATCGTTATCGGCCCCGTCGCTGCGGGCAACTTCGGCAAAACCGTTGCGCTCATAGAACCGGCACGCCCCGTGGTTGGCCTGAAACGCAAAAAGGGACAGTTCGATCTGATCGGACTTGGCGTGGTCCAACAAGCGCTGTCCAATGCCTTGTCCACACTCTGGCGGTGTCAAATACAGGGAATGAACTTCGGTTTCATTGAGCGCAAGATATCCCACAACGCCAGTATCGGTTTCGGCCACCGTGACCCACCCTAGATCGATCATCCAACCGCAAAAGGCGATGGTTTCAGCGCAGGTATGTAGCTCGGGCATCCAATCGTTTTCGCGCGAAAAGCCGTGCAGGATCTCTCCGATCTTTCCGGCATCCGTGGTACGAGCGGGGCGGAGAGTCACGGTCACAGGCGGTCTCCGATCAGGAACTGCGTGGCACGGTCCAACCGGATATGGGGCGGGCCATCGCCCGGACGCAAGGTCAGATGCGCAGGCGCAAAGGCCATAAACCCAAAATCCTTATCCAACCAGCTTTCAGCCCCGTTACGGGCCGGACCCAGTAAATGCGCCGGGTCATCAGGCAGATCACCGGGATAAAAGGCAGCCTGTTTGCCGTTCAGCAACGTCCCACGCACACAAGGCAAATCCGCCCCGTTATGCGTCCGGATTTCCTCGGTCGTGGCGCGCAGGGCGGCCAGCGACAGCGCCGCCGTCTCGGCCCCAGCAAAGCTGGCCCGATCGCGGGCATCCCGGGTCAGAGCCTCCATGATATGGGTCAGACGGGGGTGCTGTGTGTGGTGCAGGTGATCGGCCTTGGTGGCTGCGAACAGTATACGTTCAACCCGCTTGCCCAACAGCAACTGGCTGAGCCACGCATTGCGCCCCGGTCGAAAGGCCGACAGGATATCGACCATCGCGCGACGCATATCCTCAACCGCTTGCGGCCCCTTGTGGATTGCGCCCAGCGCATCGACCAGAACCACCTGACGGTCGATCCGCGAGAAATGATCGCGAAAGAAGGGTTTCACCACTTGCGATTTATACGCCTCATACCGCCGCGCCATTTCGCGGTGCAGGCTGCGGCGCGGTGCGTGGCCCTCCACTGGCAATGGCGCAAAGGTCAGCACCGGAGAACCCGCCAGATCGCCGGGCAGTAGAAACCGCCCCGGCGTACAGTCGTAAAAGCCTGCAACCCGTGCGGCATTCAAATACGCAGCAAAGGCTTTGGCCAACGCCTGAGCCGTGGGTTCGTCATGAGCATCCGCAGGGTTTGCCACCCTGGCCTGCGTCAAATACGCGGCCGCTTCGGTCCGCGTTTCGATACGGTTTAAGGTTTCGGCTGACCAGACCTCGTATGATTTATCCAGCAGGGCCAGATCCAGCAGCCACTCACCCGGATAGTCCACAATATCCAGATGAACCGTGCGCGGCCCCTGCAGACCCGCAAGCAACCCAGCCGGACGGGCCTTGAAGGAAAGGCGCAGCTCGGACACGGCGCGCGTGCTATCTGGCCAATGAGGCTGCGGCCCGGTCAGCGCCGCCAGGTGGTTTTCATAATCAAAGCGCGGCACCGTATCGTCCGGCTGGGGTTGTAAGTAGACCGAATTGATGCGGCCCTCCTGCTGCGCGACCAATCCTGGCATACGCCCCCGGTCCAGCAGATTCGCAACTAGGGAAGTGATGAACACCGTCTTTCCCGACCGCGCCAACCCGGTAACGCCCAGACGGATGACCGGTTCAAACAGAGTTTCAGACACACGGTCGCCCACGGATTCGACACCGCGCACAAGACTGTCTGCCAAGGATGAGATGACCAAGCTGTCGCCCCGCTTTTATCGTTTCGCTCAAGATAGGTAGAGGGCGCCGCACATGCCAGAGCTTTCCCACCCTTGCCCCCTTTCGCAGGGCGGGTTACCAGCGGCCCATGCCTAGATACGCGCTGAAAGTCGAATACCAAGGGGAACCGTTTGCCGGATGGCAGCGGCAAAAGGAATTGCCGTCTGTGCAGGGAGCAATCGAACAGGCCTTGTCGCGAATTCAACCCGGTGATCACACCATAGCTGCCGCGGGCCGCACCGATGCGGGCGTTCATGCGCTGGGTCAAGTCGCCCATTGCGATCTGGTCAAGGATTGGGACCCGTTCCGCCTGTCTGAGGCGCTGAACTATCACCTCAAGCCGCAGCCGGTGGCCATCGTCAAAGCCGCACAGGTTGACGAAGACTGGCACGCCAGGTTTTCCGCGTTAGAGAGGCAATACCTGTTCCGCATCCTGATGCGTCGTGCGCCTGCGACCCATGACGCCGGGCAAGTCTGGCAGATCAATCACCAGCTGGATGTCGATACCATGCAGGCTGGGGCGGATATGTTGATCGGGCAGCATGACTTCACCACCTTCCGCTCGTCCATCTGTCAGGCCGCGAGCCCGGTCAAAACGCTGGATGAGTTGCGGGTTGAACAGGTCGATGGTTTCTCGGGACCTGAGATACATTTCCACGTCCGCGCCAGGTCGTTCCTGCACAATCAGGTGCGCAGCTTTGTCGGAACGCTGGAGCGTGTCGGTGCGGGCGCGTGGACGCCCGAAGATGTGTGCGACGCGCTGCAGGCCGCTGATCGCGCCGCCTGTGGGCCAGTATGCCCGCCGCAGGGCTTGTACCTGGCGCGGGTCGGGTATCCCGAACCGGTCTTCGGTTAAATCGCGCGCAGCAGCAAACCACTGGCGATAACCGCGATTGTCAGACCCGCCACCAATTCGATGGTCGGGGCCAGCACAGATGCAAACCGCGTGGCCGAGGCAGAGGCCAGCAATCCCCCGCGCAACCCGAACGACGTCCACCCGACCAGAGTCGTGACCATCGCCGTACCCAGCGCCATGGCAAACGCCCCAGCGATGCCAACCATCGCAATGCCCATCTGCCATGTCAGGATCAATACGAACAGCGCCCCGGTACAAGGCCGGGCGGCGATGCCAGCAATCAGCAACAGCGCCTCGCGCAGACTACCGACCTGTGCCACCTCTTCCACTGAGGGGCCGTGGCGATGGCCGCAATCTGAACAGACATCGTGGTCGTGGTGATGGTCGTGACCATGGTGATGATCGTGGTCGTGATGCGCTTGCGCTGTGTTTCTGCGGTGTCTGCGGGCAAAGCTGCGAATGGCGCGAAACACCAGCCACAGACCGATCGCGGCGATGGCACCATAGCTGATCGGGGCCATGACCTGTTCGGTTGTTCCCACAAGGCTTTCGCGTGACATCTGAAACACCAAAACGCCAGCGTAAACCAGCACGACTGCTGTCACCGCCTGCCCCAGACTGGACAGCACGCTGATTGCGGATAACCGCCAAAAGGCGACCCGACGACCCAGCCCGTACCCGCCGATCAGCACCTTGCCGTGACCTGGACCGATGGCATGAAAGAACCCATAGGCGAAACAAACAGTCAGCAGGGTGGCGACGGCCTCGGGCTGTTCCGCCCGTGCGGCACGTAAGGATCGGGCGATCTGGTTCTGAAACTCGCGCTGCTCACCCGCCGCCCACGCGGCCAGACTGTCAAACCCACCGCTGCCCCAAAACCACAGAAGCAACGCAATGGCGATGGCAACCGGAACAATCAGGTATTTGGACATGAAACGAAAATCTCGGTCGCAAAGTTTTCCCCGACCAGCGGGATGTCGTTTTCCTCAAGGTCGTAATCAGCGTCCAGTGTCAACAAAAAGGCCTGCATCTGCGCCAGCTGACCATCGATATCGGGGTCGATCCGATCCATCTGACAGGACGAAGGGCCACTCACCGTCACCGGGCGGGTCAGTTCATAGGCAATGTAGAACGTCTCATCAAAAGCCTTCGCCGTCAGCGAAGATGCAGACACCGCGTCGCCATCAACCGCGCGCAAATGGGTTGTCACGATACGACCATCTTCGGTGGTTGCTGTCGGTTCCAATGGGCCGGACAGCGACACGGGCACGCCATCTGCAAAGACAACCAGATCGCCATTGTACCCTTCGATCCACTGTGCGTCGAAACCGGCCAGGAATTTCTCTTCATTTTCAGTGAGAACTCCGTCGAAATCCTGATCCAATTTCATGTCTTCAAGTTGATACAACGAGTAAAGTTCATCATAAGCCCAGGTCACCCGCACATGGGTCAGTTGGCCGGCGTCATCCACAATGAATTCCAGCCCGGTGTCGATAAAGACATGCGGGTGCGCCATGGCCGGGATCGGCAGGCAGCAAGTCAACAGGGTTACAATCCAACGCATGCGTGAAAGATAGGGCCTGCGTCCGCGCGCGGCAATGCGATTCAATCAGCACCCGCAGAAACCGGCCAAAGGATCATTTTGGCGGGAACAGAACCAGCGTTTGCAGGGCCGTACCGACAGGACCTTGCGTGTCATACAATACGGACTGGGACATTCCGATCCCCGACGGCTGCCAATGGCAAAGCGATTCTGAGGCCAGCCAATCCGACCCCGGCTCGCGATGGATTTGCACGGTCAGATCGGTGTTCATGAACCCCATCTCGGTCGTCGGTGCATTCCACGAGATGCCGTTGCCACAATCGGCCAGCGGGCACAGTGCCTGAATCGGCGAAGGGTCCTCGCCCTCAAGCAAAGCCGGGGTGCGCATCCAGACCGTCTTGGGACCGGCGCCCTGATTGCCGTCTTTCGGGTACAGCACTTCTGAGTGGTTGGCGAAGCCCGGCAGACCGTGACGTATCTCACCGATCGGAAATGGCCCCGTCACCGCGTCTTCCAGCCGCGGTGGAGTAATCGTGACATTCGGGACCGGTCCCAGGTTACGGCGGGCCAAGTGCATCGTGGTCGCAGTGGCGCAGAGCGAGTCATCCAGATCGTGAACCGTTACCCGCGTGGTCGCCAGCGTCTTGGTGTGGCGCGTAGTCTCGGCAGCCACGCGCAGCCCTGCCAAGGGTTGTGGGCGCAGCAGATCGACCGTCAGGCGGGTCAGCATCTTTTCCGGTCCCACCTCGGTTTCCGCGGCACGCACGATCAGACCGCTGACAGGCCCGGCGTGGCAGTGATCGGCCGACCACGGCCCCCGGGCGGGGTCATTGCCCACAAAAGCGCCATCAGGGCGCAGATGAAAATAGGCCTGTTGGTTCAGGTCTTGTGTCCCGTTCATACGCTGCCTCAAAAGTTTTCTGTGCGTGTCTGGTCATCCGATCCGATGACCGGGCTTTACCTTGGGCCAAAGAATGACTTAGCTGCGGCAACGATGTCCAGTTCAGTGACGGCACGTCATCACTGGCAAATTGAAGCAGAGGGGGGCGCGACATGGCGTTGCTGATCGAAACCGGGTTGTCCGACTGGATAAGCGACAACGACATCGCCCAAGACATTCGGCGGCTGCACCCGGACATGGATGTACGCACGCCTGAAACCCTTGGTGATCCAACCGACATCACGATGGTCGCCGTCGTCGTGCTGTGCAACGATCACCCCAAGCGGCTGCCCAACCTGAAACTGGTGCAAAAACTGGGCGCCGGGGTAGAGACCATCGTCAGCAATCCGCACCTGCCCGCGCATGTGCGTATAACACGGCTGAAACCGGACGCCCCCGCGCAGGGTATTGCCGAATGGTTCGTCGCTTATGTTCTGCGCCATCAACGACACATGACCTTTCATGAAAAGGCGCAAAACCGCGCGGAATGGGCCCCCAGAGCACCACTCTATTCGCCAGACACCGTGGTAGGTGTGCTGGGTCTGGGCCATATCGGCGCCCGCAGCGCCAAAATGCTACGCGCCGTCGGGTTTCAAGTGATGGGTTGGAGCCGCTCAGCCAAGCAGATCGATGGGGTTACCTGCCTGCATGGCGACGCGGCTCTGCCAGAACTGCTGGGTCAGTGCGACCATGTCTGCGCGATCCTGCCTTCGACCCCGCAGACAATCGGTTTGTTCGATGCAGGGATGCTGGCGGCAATGAAGCCAGGTAGCCAATTACTGAACGCGGGTCGCGGGGATCTGATTGAAGAAACCGCCCTGATCGTCGCGCTGGACCATGGTACACCCGGTCATGCGGTGCTGGACGTGACTTCGACCGAACCACTTCCGTCCGACAGCCCGCTCTGGACACATCCCAGTGTCACCATCACGCCGCACGTGTCGGGCTGGCATCTGGGCGAAGCGCTGGCTGATGTGGGCGAGAATTTCAGCCGCCTGAGCGCCGGAGGCCCTTTGCTGCACGAAGTCGACAGGGCCCGCGGTTACTAGACCCAGATCAGGGTGTCAGGATCCAGTTTCCGCCTGCGTCGCGACACCGGCGAGTTCTGACCTCGCGAGTCTGATCCGATCCTTCGGGTCGAATGAAATGCTGCAGGTGTACGCAGTTGTCACGTACGTCGCGGACGCGAATCGTGCCTTTCGAACCGGTGGCTTCGTTCACCCAGGAACTTTCCTCACCCACCCGAGGTGTCGCGCCTGACAGCATCGCGTCAGCGGCTGTGTTCACAACCTCGAAATCTGCAGGTGTCAGCCCCATTTCTGCGATGATTCGGGAAAGCGGCTTGGCCTGCACGGTCGGGATTGCAGCCAGAACAACAACAGCTACCAATGTAGAAGAAATCCAGGCTTTCATGATCGCCTCACCTTGCTGAAATAGATTTGCATTCAAGACTATACCGGCAGCGAACGGGGGCCAAGCCCTGTTGGGCAAACGTTAAAACTATCCAGAACAATTCTTTTGACAGTCTAAGGCCGCTACTGGCATGGCATTCCATTCGTGGCGTTCGCTCGGCACAACTGAGTTACCCTGCACGAATGCCCCCTATGGTGCGTGGGCGGACCGAAACAACCACGATCAACTGTGCAAAGACGCGAACCAGCAACCACCCCGTAACTGGCTAACCACTTACGCCGATTCAGTTTTTCCCGCGCAGGGGTTCACAGAAGCGCTTGAATCTGGTGAAATAGCACCGTTTTTAGCACTGGAGATTGTTCAATGGTACTGCGCGGATCCCTGCTGGCACTGGCAGCTGTAATTGGCCTGACGGCCTTAGAGGCGACCCCTGTAGTCGCCAAAGAGGAAACCAAATCGGTCTTCGTCATGAGCCGCACATGGGCCGTTACGCAGGTTTCGGATGCTCCGGTCGTGTACCGCGCCACGCGTGACAACAACAATCTGAACCCGTTCGGTCCGCCACCGCGCCTGCGCACCATTCAAGCTATGGCCGCCATTCAGGCAGCCACCGGATGCAAGCCTATCCGGGCCAGCATGTATCAAAACATCTCAGGCCAGTTCTTTTCGCAGGTCAGCTGCAATTGATCTTGCCGCGAAACGGGCATTGAGGTCAGCGCGGCCCACTGCCATAGCTTGCGCATGAAACTCGCAATCAATGGATTCGGTCGTATTGGCCGCACGATCCTGCGGCAGCTGCTGGCTTTGCCGTGGGGCAAGGATATTAAGCTGGTGCTGATCAACGATATCGCACCGCTGGAAACCTGTGCCTACCTGTTCAAATACGACAGCACGTTCGGCCCCTACTCTGGGCCTGTCGATACCGGCGACGGAACCCTTGTCATCGACGGCCACACAATCCCGGTGACCCACAGCCCAGACCTGTCCCGCGTCGACCTGAGCGGCGTGGATGTCCTGATGGATTGCACCGGCGTCGCCCGTACCTCGGATGTTGCCAGCCAGGGGCTGACCGCCGGGGCGGGCAAAGTGCTGATCTCGGGCCCCTCGCCCGCAACCGAAGTCACGATCGTTCTGGGCGCCAACGAAGCGCAGTTGGGCAACGCCCGGATCGTTTCGAACGCGTCCTGCACCACCAATGGGCTGGCCCCACTGATCAAGGTGCTGGATGGAATCGGCGGCATCGCCTCGGCCCATATGACGACCATCCATTGCTATACCAACAGCCAACCCATGATTGACGCCCCGCGCGGCGATCTGGCCCGGTCACGCGCCGGGGCGCTTTCCATGGTGCCCACCACCACCAGCGCCACGCACTTGATTGATGAGGTCATGCCGCATCTCGCGGGTCGCATCTCGGGCGCGGCGGTGCGTGTCCCCACAGCCAGCGTGTCTGCGGTGGATTTGGTCGCAACACTTGAGCGCGGTATGTCCGCCACTGACTTTGAAGCCGAGCTGCGCAAGACGGTCGCGCAGTCTCCCGTTCTGGGATGGACCGATCACCCGCTGGTGTCGTCAGATTTGCGTACACGACCGGAATCTTTGGTCATTGCAGGCCCCGAGACGCGGATGGTCGGCGACCGGCAGGTTCGCATTTTCGGCTGGTATGACAATGAATGGGGCTTTTCCGCACGTATGCTCGACGTCGCCCGCCTGATGGCACAGCCTTGAATTCGTGGAACCGCAGCGCGCGGGCTTGCCCGAGCGCTGCCCGGCCCAACGGGTCACGAGCATCCTTGATGCGATGGGATCGGGCGGGAGGAGCCCGTCAATGCGTTCATGGGTTGGCGCCACATTACCGCCCCGCAAACGGGGCTGACAGGGCACACAAACCGGTAATTTGGCCTCTCATTCGATAAGTTCTTTCCCTGTGTGGAAACTGATGCTCTAACATGAACGGTATCAGCCGTTGTTTTTCATAAGACGGTGAAATTGATTTCGACTTGGGGCAGTTGGAGCCATTCGATGCGGGGAAGCAGGCCACAGGCCTTTGTGAAATATTGTCTGCTTGGCGTTATTGCCGCCGCTCTGCCCTCATCTCTGGCCGCGCTGGAAACATCCCTGTCCGCGCCCGGTGCGCCACAGGACGTGGTTGAACGTATCGAAGAAACCTCCTCGGTCTTAACGGCAGATGAACGTGGTTTGGATACACCGCTTGAGGTTCTGTCCGCTGCCCTGTCGGATTACCGCACGCTCGTACAGATACTTTATGACGAGGGCTATTTCAGCCCCGTCGTCAGCATCAAGCTGGATGGCCGAGAAGCGGCTGACATCAGTTCGCTAACCGTACCCAACACGATCAACCGAGCGGTTATCACGGTAAATACCGGACCGACCTTCACTTTTGGAACGGCTATCGTCGCCCCCGTTACGCCGGAGACAATCCTGCCAGAGGAGTTCGCTCCCGGAAAACTGGCCACGACCGGTGCCATCCAACAGGCGGCCTCGGCCGGGGTGCAGGGCTGGCGGGACGCCGGTCACGCCAAAGCCCAACTTGAAGACCAAACCGTCATCGCTCGCCATGCGCAGAGAAAGCTGGATGCTGAAATCGACCTTGAGCCCGGTCCGCGTCTGACCTTCGGCAAGATGTTCATCAAAGGCGATACAGATGTACGCCACCACTCGATCAACAAGATCGCCGGCTTTCCCTCGGGCGAGGTTTATTCGCCAGCGGAAATCCAGAAGGTCGGCACTCGCTTGCGTCGGACAGGTACGTTCAGCATCGTTTCGATCGAAGAACATGAAACGCCCAATCCCGATGGCACGTTGGATTTCGATGCAACTTTTGAGGACATGCCCAAACGCCGCCTGACCTTCGGGGTTGAGCTGGCCTCGAATGCCGGGCTGGATGTCACCGCGACCTGGACCCATCGCAACGTCTTCCGCCGCGCGGAACGGCTGCGGTTCGAAGCCGCTTTGCGCAATATCGGCGGAACCGAGGATTTGGACGGCCGCATTGGTTTGCGCCTTGATCAACCCGACCGGCTGGGCCCGGACGACAACACCTTTTGGAGCGCCCTGCTGGAGCGGCGGAATACCGAGAATTACAACGTATCCGTGGCCTCGCTGGCCTATGGTGCGCGTCGCACCTTTTCCGACCGGCTTTATGCCGAAGCCTCGGCTGGATTTCAGTGGTCGGATGCAGATGACGCCTATGGCAGCGGCCGCAAGTTCCGCTATTTCATTATCCCAACCCGGTCTGAATGGGACGAGCGTGACAGCAAGGTCAGCGCGACTCGCGGATTCTATCTGGATGCGCAAATCATGCCCTTTGTAGGTTTTTCCGGCACAGACACGGGCATCAGGCTGTTCGCCGACACACGCGCCTATACCAGCCTGGGCACGGGCGGGCGGCTCGTTTTGGCTGGTCGGGCTCAGATAGGATCGATAATCGGTCCTTCCCCAAGCAATGTGACGCCGGATTTCCTGTTCTTCTCGGGTGGTGCCGGCACAGTGCGTGGGCAGCCGTTCGAAAGCCTCGGCATTCCAGTCAACGGTGGTGAAGCAGGCGGCAAGTCCTTCCTCGGTCTGTCGGGAGAAGTCCGTGGCAAGATCACCGACACGATATCGCTTGTCGGGTTCTATGATTTCGGTACTGTGGACACTTCTTCTTTCATCGGCAGCGGTGCAGAATACCATTCCGGTGCCGGGCTTGGGGTGCGGTATGATCTTGGGGGGTTCGGCCCTCTACGCGTTGACTTAGCCCTGCCGGTTCAGGGCGACACTGGCGATGGTCTGCAATTCTATATCGGGATCGGACAAGCGTTTTGATACGGCAGTTTTCATATCCGGTTGTGACAACTGTGCTGATCCTGACAGCGCCGCCTGTACTCGCGCAAGAGGATGATGGCGGCGGCAGCATGCTGGAACGTTTCCTGCAGGACACCTTGTCAGGAGATGATCAGAACGTCACCGTCAAAGGGCTGCAAGGCGCGCTGAGCGCCCGCGCCACGATTGAAGAGATTACCGTGTCGGACGACGAAGGCGTCTGGTTGACCATCAAGGACGCCGAGCTGGACTGGAACCGGCTGGCTCTGATACGGGGTCGGTTTTCCGTCAATGCCCTGACCGCGCAGGAAATCGATATCGCCCGCGCGCCGGGCACAACCACCAAGGACACGCCTGCGCCGACAGCCGAGACCAAACCTTTCGAACTACCGGAACTGCCCGTTTCCATCGAGATCGGTGAAATCAGGATTGATGAGCTGTCACTGGGTAAACCTCTGATCGGGGTTGCCGCCGATCTGGCGGTGACGGGGAACCTGTCACTGGCCGATGGTACATTGGACACCAACCTGGATGTCACCCGCTTGGACCGCGGAGGGGATGAGGTGACACTGACCGCCGGGTTCCAGAACACCTCGCGCGAGATCAATCTGGACCTGCAGGTTAAAGAGGCCGCAGGCGGCGTGATATCAACTGCGCTGAATATTCCCGACAGCCCACCGATCGGCCTGTCGGTCACAGGCTCGGGCCCAGTGACCGATTTCACTGCTGATATCGCCCTGAGCAGCGACAATCAGCAACAGGTCACAGGGCAGATACAGCTGCGCGCCGCTGAAACCGGTGCGGCAGACGGGATCGCCTTTACCGCCGATCTGGGTGGCGACCTGACCCCCTTTATGGCCGAGGATCTGGACCCGTTCTTTGGCCCGAAAACACGCTTGTTCGTGGACGGCCAAACCAAACCGCAAGGCGCGCTGGATATCCCCGATCTGGAATTGACCACCCAAGCCCTGGACCTAAAGGGTGAGTTGCAATTGGCCGAAGGCGGCACGTTGCAATTGGCGGCCTTGCAGGGTCGGATCACCCCGCCCGACGGAACAAAGGTGGTTTTGCCGGTCAAAGGCGGCGAAACCTCGATTGAAGCGGCACAGATTTCCGCTTTGTTCGATCAGAAAAACGGCAATTTGTGGGATCTGAGCCTGACGGCGAATGCGTTTCAATCTCCGCAAGCGAAACTGGACACGGCCCGCATCACCGCGCAGGGCACGTTGGAACAGGGCACTTCATTCAGTGTAACGGGAGACCTTCAGGCCATCGTCGACGGGATCGATCTGAATGATCAGGCCCTGAACACGGCCTTGGGAGAGAACATCACGCTGGATGGGCAGTTCGATTACGGCAGCGATCAGTCGCTGAACCTGTCGGGGTTCGAACTGGTGGGAACCGACTATACCCTTGGGCTGGATGCGTTGATCGACGGATTGAATAGTGGCCTGACGGTTGACGGTTCGGCCACGCTTGAGGCATCGGACCTGTCGCGTTTTTCGGACCTGGCGCAGCTTGATCTGGGCGGTAGCGCCTCTGCCCGCGTTGACGGCACAGGCTCACCATTGGAGCGTAGCTTTGACGGCAAACTGGTGCTTGAGGGCAGCAATCTGGTCACCGGGCGCGCCGATATCGATCCCGTCATCAAAGGCGAAACCACCATCACATTGGATGCCAACCGAGGCAGCGACGGCATCACCATTCGCGAGTTTGACCTGAACAGCGAAGCTGCGCAGGCAAAGGCCAGCGGCGAGGTCACGACACCTGACGGCAACCTGACCATTGACGGCAAGGCCCGCGTGAATGCGTCTGACCTGTCGGTCTTTTCCGGTCTGGCCAAGCGTGAACTGGGTGGCGCCCTGCGGGCGGAAATGGACGGCAAGGGCACCGTGCAGACTTTGGAATTCGACGGCACGGCCAGCGTGATCGGACAGGATATACAAACCGGCATGTCCGACATCGATCCGCTGCTGACCGGCAAGACCACGATCACCTGGGACGGGGCACGCACGACCGATCTGATTGAAATCCGCGAAGCGACGGTCAACGGTACCGCCTTAACTGCAAAAGTCGCCGCAACGGTGGATGACCCTAGCGGAGAGCTTTCGGTTGACGGCACCGCCCGTGTGAACGCCCCGGATCTGTCGCTGTTCTCGGGGTTGGCCAAGCGGGACCTGGGCGGCTCAGTCGCCGCGAATGTGCAGGGCAACGGAAATCTCGCCAATCGTGTCTTTGACGTTCAGGGCAATGTGGACGCTGACGACCTTCAGACCGGGATTGATTTGGTCGATAAATTGATCCAGGGCCGCACGACCCTGAACATTGATGCCGACAAAGACGACGACGGCATGGAAGTCCGTACATTTAGCCTGAGGGGCACTGCCCTATCGGCTACAGCATCGGGCAAACTGGACCGAGAGGCGGGTGGCCTGACCTTCTCGGCCCAGCTTGACGATCTGTCCCGTGTTATGACGTCGATGTCCGGCCCGCTGACGTTGGACGGGAATGTTGCCCCAACGGGATCGGGACTGGAAGGAGACATGCGCCTGAGCGGCCCGGACAGTTCCTATGCAGCCCTGACCGGAACAGTAGACACCGATGGTTCAGCCGATTTGGATTTCGACGCCAAGTTGAACAGGATCGAACGGTTCGCGCCCGAATTCCCTGGCACCGTTGCGGCAACCGGCACGGCCAAGCGCGACAACGGCGTCTGGACCATTGACGGATCAGCCAATGGTCCGGCCGAGATCAACAGCACTATCGCTGGAACCTTCGATGAAAACAGCGGCGAGGCCGATCTGCGGGCGCAGGGTGGCATCAATCTGGGCGTCGCCAACATCTTTATCTCACCCAACAAGATCGAAGGATCGGCTCGGCACAATCTGCGGCTCAAGGGAAAGCCCGAGCTAAGTTCGCTCAGCGGTTCTATCACCACTTCGGGCACGTCATTTGCGATCCCTTCAATCGGACAGACAATAACTGGCATCAGTGGTTCGGTCGAATTGGCGCAGAGCCGCGCCAATATCTCGTTGAATGGTGGCATGCGCGCGGGCGGCACTTTTACCGTCTCGGGGCCATTGGACCTGACGCCGCCCCTGAACGCGAACATTGTTACGCGGCTCAATCAGTTGGTGCTAACAGACAAGCTTCTGTACGAGACAACGCTGAACGGCGAGATCGCCATGACCGGAGCGCTGGCGGGCAACAGCGCCGTTTCCGGTCAGATCACCTTTGAGAAAACCAATATCAACCTCGCCGCTGCGGCTGGTGCCGTAGGCGCCGCACCTATCCCCGAGATTAGGCATGTCAACGAAAGCTCGGCCGTTTACCTCACACGTGAACGCGCCGGCCTGATTGTCAAAGAAGGCGCCGAAAAAAGCGATTCACGTATAGCGCTGGATGTCAGCCTGCTGGCGCCCAAGGCGGTTTTCGTGCGCGGCCGGGGTGTGAACGCCGAACTGGGGGGGCGGCTGAATATCGGCGGCACGACCACTGCAGTTATCCCATCCGGCCAAATCGAACTGATCCGGGGACATTTCGACATTCTGGGCCGCAGGCTGGCCCTGACAAAAGGCATCGTGACACTGCAAGGCGACCTGACGCCGTATATCGAGTTCGCCTCATCCACCAGCACGTCCGATGGCACCGCCACAATCGAAATCGCGGGCCCGTTGGATGCGCCGGAGGTTGACGTTTATTCCGACCCTGAACGCCCAGCCGAAGAGGCGCTGGCCATGCTCTTGTTCGGTAACCGCTTTTCTCAAATTTCACCCTTTGTCATCGCCCAGATGGCGGCGTCTCTGGCGCAGCTCAGCGGTGCCGGGGGAGATGCAACCAAAGGGCTTCGCGATTCGACCGGCGTTGACACGGTGGATATTGGCGCGTCCGAAGGCGGTGCGGGCCGTCTGGGGGCCGGCGCGTATCTGAGCGACAATCTCTATACCGATTTCACCGTCAATACCGAAGGTGACACCGAGGTGAACCTGAACCTTGACGTGTCGGACAATTTTACTGTCCGCGGTTCAGTCGACGGGCGCGGAGAAACCGGGGTTGGCGTGTTTTTCGAACGGGATTATTAATCGCTGCGGCGGATGCCAATGGTGTGCCCAACCTGCGGCGCGGGGTCCAATGGTGCATGATCTTGAACCATCCGAGCCAACCGCGCTACCGCCCAGTCCGGATAAGGAGTGGAACGCCCGGTCGTATGACTGACGTTCATGAACAGCGCCTCTTGCGTCGCACAGAGTTCGCCATCATCGGACAGCATCTGCGCAAAGTAATGCCCCCGTTTCTGATCGGAATCCAACATCCGAAAGCGAAACCAGAACGGTTCGTCCTGCCTAATCTCGCGCAGAAAGTTCATATGCGACTGCAGGATGTAAGGCCCCTGCCCCAATGCGTTGACCTGCGCCTCGCCCAGACCCAGATGATCATCCATCAAGTGATCCAACGCGCGGTCGAAGGCCACGCCATAGAACCCCACATTCATGTGGCCGTTATAGTCGATCCATTCCGGCAAAACTCTAAACCCTCGTATTTCAATCGGGGCATCATAGGGCCCATCGTGACCGCTGAGGGGGTTAGTCATCAGGATCCTCCTCGAATATTGCGACGGCGCGCACAAAACCCGCCGAGGCGCCCTTGATCTTGAACGGAAAACACGAAATTTCGAAACCCGTTGGTGGTAGGTCTTCCAGATTGGTCAATTTCTCAATGTGGCAATAACCGATATCCATCGACGCCCGATGGCCCTCCCAGATAATCGACGGGTCGCGCGTTTCGGCATATTCCTGGGCCGTCAGCGCAAAGGGTGCGTCCCAGCTCCAGGCGTCTGTGCCAGTGACCCGCACCCCGCGTTGGGTCAGGTACAACGTCGCCTCGCGCCCCATACCGCAGCCTTTCATCAGATAGTCGGGTTGTCCGTATTGCGTACCGGCTGAGGTGTTCACGACCACGATATCCAACGGCTGCAAGGTATGCCCGATCCGCTTCAACTCGGCCTCAACATCGGCGGCAGACACCACATAGCCGTCGTCGAAATGGCGAAAATCCAGTTTTACGCCGGGATTCATGCACCATTCCAGCGGCACCTCATCGATGGTGATCGCCCTCTCGCCATTATTCATGGTCGAGTGGTGGTGATACGGCGCGTCCAGATGGGTGCCGTTATGCGTGGCAATTTGCAGCCGCTCAATGGCCCAGCCTTCGCCGCCCGGTAGGTCCTGTTTTTGCAAGCCGGGAAAGAAGGACATGACCTGTTCTGCGGTCTGATCATGGGTCATGTATTCGATTTCGGGCAGCATGATTGGCGGGTCCGAAACGATCCCGGTTTCCAACGGAACGGACAGATCGACGAAACGGCGGGTCATGTAAAACTCCTGCACCAGTGACGGCGACAGGGTTGGCTGCAAGTAACTTACTGTCAAGGAAAGAAAAAAGGCGGCCCAATCGGCCGCCTTTCATGCTGTGTACGCAACAAGGTTATTCTGCCGCGACCGCGTCTTCGATTTTTTCAACCCGGATAGCCGAGAACTTGAACTCGGGGATTTTGCCAAACGGATCGATGGCCGAGTTGGTCAGGATGTTCGCAGCCGCCTCGACATAGGCGAAGGGGATGAACACCATGTCCTCGGCAATGGCCCGGTCCGCGCGTGCCATGATCTCGATCGAACCACGCCGTGTGGTCAGACGGATCATTTCGCCCGGCTCGATCCCCATCAGCTTGAGTGTTCGGGGGTTCAAGGAACAGTTCGCTTCCGGTTCTACGGCATCCAGAACTTTAGCACGGCGGGTCATGGATCCGGTGTGCCAATGTTCCAACTGACGGCCGGTCGTGGCGATCATCGGGTATTCGTCATCCGGCGCTTCGTCCGGTGGGATGACGCTGGCAGGGGTAAACCGCGCACGGCCATCGGCACGCGGAAAACCATCGCCAAACACAATCGCCTGACCCGGATCGGTTTCGCTGAGCGACGGGTAGGTGATCGTTTCTGTTTCCAGACGCTCCCACGTAATGTTGTCCAGCGACGCCATGGTCAGCTTCATCTCGGCAAAGACCTGAGACACATCCGTGTAATCCCAGTTCAGACCGATGCGCTGCGCCAGTTCCACCGTGATCTTCCAATCCTCGCGTGCCTCACCCGGAGGCGTCACAGCGGGGCGCACCCGCTGCACCTGACGGTTGGTGTTCGACACGGTGCCGTTTTTCTCATACAGCGCCGAGGCGGGCAGGATGATGTCAGCATAGTTCGCCGTTTCGGTCAGGAAGATATCCTGTACGATCATCAGATCCAGCTTGGCCAATGCCTCGCGCGCGTGACCCACATCCGGGTCGGACATGGCCGGGTTTTCACCCTGAATGTACATCCCCTTGATGTTGCCCGCGTAAGCCTGATCAATGATCTCGGTAACCGTCAGGCCCTTCTCGTTCGAGAAATCCTCAGAGTTCCATACGTTGTTGAACTTGGCGCGGATATTATCATCAGTAACCGATTGATAATCCGGCAAGAACATCGGGATCAGACCCGCATCAGAGGCACCTTGCACGTTGTTCTGACCGCGCAGCGGGTGCAAACCCGCGCCTGGCTTACCAACATTTCCGGTCATCAGTGCCAGCGAGATCAGGCAGCGCGAGTTATCGGTGCCGTGGATGTGTTGGCTGACCCCCATGCCCCAGAAAATCAGACCGGCTTTGGCCTGCGCAAAGGTGCGGGCGACGCGGCGCAGCTGGTCCGGTTCAATACCACAGATCGGTGACATCGCTTCGGGCGTGAACTGGCGCAGATGCTCTTTCTCGGCCTCCCAGTTCTCGGTCCAGCGGTGGATATACTGGCTGTCATACAGCTCTTCCTCGACGATCACATTCATGATCGCATTCAGCATCGAGACATCCGCACCGGGGCGGAATTGCAGCATCTCATCCGCGAACTTGCGCATTCCAACGCCGCGCGGATCCATCACGATCAGCTTGCCACCGCGCTTGGTGAACTGCTTGAAATAGGTCGCTGCAACGGGGTGGTTTTCGATCGGGTTGGCCCCGATGATGATCGCCACATCCGCGTTTTCGATCTCGTTGAAGGTCGCGGTCACCGCGCCCGAACCCACGTTTTCGATCAGCGCCGCCACTGACGACGCGTGGCACAGACGGGTGCAGTGGTCGACGTTGTTGTGGCGGAAGCCCTGACGGATGAACTTCTGGAACAGATAGGCCTCTTCGTTGGTGCATTTGGCCGAGCCAAAGCCCGCAACGCTGCGCGGGTCCTCGTCGCGCATCGCCTTCAGCTTGGTGGCCGCCATATCCATCGCCTCTTCCCAGGTCGCTTCGCGGAAATGGGTCGATAGGTTGCCGGGATCGACGTTCAGGCCCTTGGCAGGCGCATCCTCGCGCCGGATCAGCGGTTTGGTCAGGCGGTGCGGGTGGTGGATATAGTCGAAGCCAAAGCGGCCTTTGACGCACAGACGGCCTTCGTTTGCGGGGCCGTTGATGCCTTCGACATACTTGACCTTGCCATCCTTGACCTTCAGCGAGACTTTGCAGCCAACACCACAGAACGGGCAGACGCTTTCGGTTTCAGAGTCGTAATCCTTGCTGTCCCCCTGTTGCTGATCGTCCAGCACAGTGGCCGGCATCAAGGCACCCGTCGGGCAGGCCTGAACACATTCGCCACAAGCTACGCAGGTCGAAGTCCCCATCGGGTCGTTCTGATCGAACACCACCTGCGAGGTATGTCCGCGACCGGCCATTCCGATCACGTCATTGACCTGCACGTCACGGCAGGCGCGGACACAGAGGTTACAGTTGATGCAAGCGTCCAGATTGACGCGCATCGCAACATGGCTGTCATCCAGCAGCGGGATCTTTTCGGCCTCTTTCGCCGGGAAGCGGCTGTCGCTGACATCGTTCAGCTTGGCCATGTCCCAGAAGTGGCTGGACACATCATGCGGCTGTTCGGGCTGGTCAGCGACCAGCAGTTCCATGACCATCGCACGCGATTTTTCGGCGCGGTCGGTGTCTGTCTTGACAACCATACCTTCAGAGGCAGGGCGGATGCACGAGGCGACCAGAGTGCGCTCGCCTTCCACCTCGACCATACAGGCGCGGCAGTTACCGTCGGGTTTGTAGCCCGGTGCCGGTTTGTGGCACAGATGCGGGATTACCAGTCCACGGCCGTTGGCCGCGTCCCAGATCGTGGTGCCTTCGGGCACGGTGACGTCGTCGCCGTTCAGGTTGAAGGTGACGGTCTTGGTTGGGCTTGCATCAAGCATGGCTCTGTCTCCCTCAGATTTCGTCAGCGAAGTGTTTCATGACCAGGCGGATCGGGTTCGGGGCTGCCTGCCCCAGACCGCAGATCGAGGCGTCGCCCATGACCTGACACAGGTCTTCCAGCAGATCCTGATCCCACTTGTCGGCTTGCATCAGCTTGACCGCCTTTTCGCAGCCTGCACGGCAGGGCGTGCACTGGCCGCAGCTTTCATCTTCGAAGAAGCGCAACATGTTCAGCGCCGCATCGCGGGCGGTATCCTGATCGGACAGAACCACCACAGCGGCAGAGCCGATGAAGGTGCCATGCGGTTGCAATGTGTCGAAATCCAGCGGGATATCGTCCATCGACGCAGGCAGCAGGCCCGAGGACGGGCCGCCCGGCTGATACGCCTTGAAGGTCTGACCTTCGGCCATACCACCAGCAGCTTCGATCACATCCAAAATGGTCGAGCCAGCAGGCAGAAGGTAAACACCCGGCTTCGCGACCCGCCCCGAGACCGAATAGCTACGCAAACCCTTGCGACCATTCTTTTCGGTGCTGTTAAGGCATTCAGGCCCTTCACGGCACACTTTGGTGACCCAATACAGCGTCTCAACATTATGCACCAAGGTCGGGCGGTTAAAGACCCCAACCTGCGCCACGAACGGAGGACGATGACGCGGCAGGCCCTTTTTGCCTTCGATCGACTCGATCATCGCGGATTCTTCACCGCAGATGTAGGCGCCAGCCCCCCGGCGCAGGTCGATATAGCCTGGCTCAACGATCCCGGCCTCTTCCAGCGCTACAATCTCACGGCGCAGGATTTCCAGCACTGCCGGATATTCGTCGCGCATGTAAATAAAGCAAGTCTCAGCCTCGACCGCCCAAGCGGCGATCAGCATGCCCTCAAGGAAAACATGCGGCGTGCGTTCCAGATAGTAACGGTCCTTGAACGTACCGGGCTCACCCTCATCGCCGTTCACAGCCAGATAGCGCGGACCTTCGTTCATGCGAACAAAGCCCCATTTCTTGCCGGACGGGAAGCCAGCGCCACCCAAACCACGCAGGCCCGAGGACAGGACGTCTTCCTGCACCTTTTCCCAATCGCCACCGTCGCGCAGCTCTTTCAGTTTGGCATAACCGCCGTTTTCGGCATAGGCAACGAAGGTTTCATAGTCGGGCAAATGGGCGTGGGTATCACCGGCAGCAATCGCGGACTGCACCTTTTCCGGCGTCGCATGGTCGATATGGTTGTGACCGATCTCAAGCACGGGGGCCGTATCGCAGCGCCCCATGCAAGGCGCGCGGACAACGCGAACCTCGGACGCGTCCAGACCATCCTCAAGCGCCTTTTGCAATTGCTGGGCACCAGCCATTTCGCAGGACAAAGAATCACAGACCCTGATCGTCAACGCGGGCGGAGGGGCCTCGTCTTCTTTCACTACATCGAAGTGGGCATAGAAGGTTGCCGTTTCATAGATCTCTGCCTGCCCCACCCGCATTTCGACCGCCAAAGCGGCAATGTGGTCGGCGCTGATATGGCCGTGTGCGTCCTGAATCAAATGCAGGAATTCAATCAGCAGATCGCGACGGCGTGGGCGGTCGCCCAGCAGACGTGTAATTTCCGCCTGTGCCTCATCCGTGAATTGACGGCCTTTGGGCGTGTGCCGCCCCTTGCCTTTACCTGACTTCCAGACGCCCTTGGGTGCGCCTGATGGCTTGGTGTCTAATGGTGCCATGATGCCCTCCGATTGAGGCTCCGTGTCTCATCAGAATAGCATATCGTCAAATCGCATATTTCAATCGCACGATAACGACAGCTTATCACCGCAAAGACGTCACCACGGCACGCAGCGCTTCGACTGTTGGCAATTCGGGATCCCGTGTAAGGGTCGCAAGACAAATCGGCTTGCTGACAACGGGATCGACCAGTGGCAGCACCTTTGTTCCCTTAAGATCACCCAACGCTCGCACCAGCACCCGAGGGACCACGGTGGCCGCCAACCCCTCGCGCGCCATGACCATCGAAGCGGTAAATCCGCTGGTTTCGGCGACGACATCCGGGTGCAGGCCCTGTTCAGCGAAAATCCGGTCGAGGATGCGCCGGTTCTGCATCTGTGGCTCTAGCAGGCTGAGTGGGAATTCGGCCACACTTGCCCATGGTATGGGGCCGGTTTCATCCGTCATATGCGACGGCACCAGCAAGACATAGGTCTCTTCGTACAAAGGTTGCACCTGCCGCAAATCGGTTCCGATGCTGTCCCCATAGGTGATGCCCGCGTCCAGACTGCCCTCGTCCAGACGGTGCTGGATCGCTGTGGCAGACATTGTCTCGATGCGCGTAATGATGCGGGGATGCGCATCCCGCAACCGTTTGGTCAGCCGCCCGGTAAAGGCAATCGCGGTCGGGATCACACCCAGTATCAGGGTGCCGGTGATCTCACCCTTGGCGGCCAGCACCTGCTGTTCCAGCGCCTTGGTGTCATCAAGGATACGCCGTGCCCGCTGGACGATCATCTCGCCCTCTTCGGTCAGGCCCTGAAACCGGTTGGCGCGGCGGACGATCGACACGCCCAAGCGATCTTCGAGGTTGCGGATACGCATTGAAAAGGCGGGTTGCGATATCCCGCATTCCTCGGCCGCTTTGGCAAAATGACGGTGCCGCGCCAAGGCGCTAAGCAGTTGCAGGTCACGGATTTCGATCATGCCGTTCTTCTTCTTAAGATCAGAAGCGCAGAGTAACGTGTTTGCGGCCCGGTGAAAGCACAAGTTGCGATCCGGCGACCCGCAGACGGCACTTTCCGCAATGGCCTGGCGCGCGCTATCGTAAACTGGTGTCGACATGACTGACGGAGGAAGCCAATGACCAGACAGCTCACCGGCTTGGCAGGGCGTATTTTGACGTTAACAATACTACTGACAATTGCGGCAGGAGGAAACGTGATGGCTCAACAGAATGATAACTCCGCAGCAAAAAATCTGTCACGACAGGCTGTTGAAATGTGGGCTGCGAATTCCACTATTGACCGATCAATTTTCGCTGACGAGTATCAAAACCATCAGGCTCCATTAGCAACCGGTGGAACCGGAAGCGTCGATTTGGCCACCTGGACCGACATTGTCGAGGCAAACCACAAAGCCTTTCCTGATTTAAAGGTCGAGATTTTTGGGCAGATCGCCGAAGGCGACCGGGTATCCACCCATTGGCGCTTTTTTGGGACCCAGAAAGGCGCATACCTTGGTGTGCCCGCGACTAACCGGCCAGTAAACTGGACCGGCGTTCAGATCGACCGGATCGCCGATGGAAAGATCGCGGAAAGCTGGGTTGTCTGGGACTATTTCACCCAACGGCAGGAACTGGAACCCGGAAACTAACCCCGGCGTCTAAAATGCACCCAGTCCCTTATGGACCGGGCACACAGAGACCTCTTAGGTATTGAACAAAAAGTGCATCACATCGCCGTCCTTGACGATGTAGCCCTTGCCCTCAGCCCGCATCTTGCCGGCCTCTTTCGCGCCCTGTTCGCCTTTTGCCGAGATAAAGTCGTCATAAGCGATGGTCTCGGCGCGGATAAAGCCTTTTTCGAAATCGCCATGGATCACACCAGCAGCCTGTGGTGCGGCGGTGCCCGTGCGGATGGTCCAGGCGCGGGCCTCTTTCGGGCCGACGGTGAAATAAGTCTCAAGCTTCAACAGGTCGTAACCAGCTTTGATCAGACGGTCGAGGCCGGGTTCCTCCAAACCCATCTCCTCCAGGAACATCTGCGCTTCGTCTTCTTCCAACAGGCTGATCTCTTCTTCGATCTTGGCGCTGATGATGACATGGGCATTGCCTTGCGCCGCGGCCATCTCGGCGACTTTCGCAGAGTATTCATTGCCGTCAGCTGCTTCTTCTTCGGACACGTTGCAAACGTATAGCACTGGTTTGGTGGTCAGCAGTTGCAACATCTTCCACGCTTTGGCGTCTTCGTCCGAGACCTCAACCAGACGCGCGGGTTTGCCATTTTCCAGCATCGCCTGCGCCTCGGCCAGCAAGCGTTCCTGCTGCTGTGCTTCCTTGTCGTTGCCTTTCAGCTTGCGCACCAGATTGGCGCGCCGCTTTTCGATGCTTTCCAGATCGGCCAGCATCAGTTCCGTCTCGATCGTGTCGGCATCGGCCACGGGGTCGACGCGGCCGTCCACATGGGTCACGTCACCATCTTCGAAACAGCGTAGCACATGGGCGATGGCGTCGGTCTCGCGGATATTGGCCAAAAACTGGTTGCCCAGCCCTTCACCCTTGGACGCGCCTTTAACCAGACCAGCGATGTCCACAAAGGTCATCCGTGTTGGGATGATCTGCTTAGAGCTGGCAATCGCCGCCAGCTTGTCCAACCGGTCATCAGGCACGGCCACGTCCCCCACATTGGGCTCAATGGTACAGAACGGGAAATTTGCTGCCTGAGCGGCTGCGGTTTTGGTCAGCGCGTTAAAGAGGGTCGACTTGCCCACATTCGGCAGACCCACGATTCCCATTTTAAAACCCATAGCGGCCTCCTGATGCCATTCGAGGGGTGCTTCTATGCAGGTCCGGATCAATGCGCAAGCCAGACTGCGGAAACGAGGAAAAGACCAATTTACAACATCACGAAATCGTTCGTCATTCGTGAACTTGCCCGGATTGAAATTGGCACACTAAGATCACCACGTAAGGTGTTGCAAACAAACATATAGTGAATGTGTAATATGAAGTTTACCTCTGCAATTTTCGCGCTGCTTTTGGCCGCGCCAGCAGCGCAAGCTCAATCCCTTGTCTTTGGCGCAGGATTTTCAGATTTCTCGGATAGCCAATCCGAGGACGAGGCTGTGTTCGCGCTCGAGTATCAGCATCGCCCCTTTCACGAGGCCTCCCGTTTTGCCGCTTCATGGGGTAGTGCCCTGACTGTGGATACCGCAGGTGATATTCATATCGGTATCGGCCTGATCGGAACCTACGGGTTTGCCGAGCGTTGGTTCGTCGAAGGCAGTGTCATGCCGGGGTATTTCTCAGAGGGCGAAGGCCGCAACGATCTTGGGGGAGAGTTCCAGATTCGCACCCTGTTGGGTCTCGGATACACCTTAGAAAGTGGTAACAAAGTGTCCTTGGCAATCACCCACAAATCCAATGCCAGCACACAGGATGACAACCCGGGTGTTAATTCGGCGCTGGTGCGATATCATTTCGCATTCTGACGGTATCCCGCGGGACCGGGATTGATTTTCGCGCAAAGTTTCTGCACATCAGGTCCAAACCTGACTGCAAGGACATCCGATGACCCGTATCGACGCCAAGTTCGCCGCCCTGAAGGCCGAAGGGAAAAAGGCTTTTGTCGCCTATATTATGGCGGGGGACCCCGACTATGAAACTTCGCTTGAGGTGGTCAAGGGCCTGCCGGGCGCTGGTGTGGATGTGATTGAGCTGGGCTTGCCGTTCACCGATCCCATGGCGGATGGCCCGACCATTCAGGCCGCAGGGCAACGGGCATTGGACAGTGGGATGACTTTGCAGCGGACACTGGATCTGGCCCGCGCCTTCCGTGAAACCGACGACACCACCCCGATTGTTCTGATGGGCTATTTCAATCCAATTTATAGCCGCGGCGTAGACACCTTTCTGGCCGATGCGCAAGCTGCCGGTATCGACGGTCTGATTGTCGTCGACCTGCCGCCGGAAGAAGATGAGGAACTGTGCCTGCCGGCCCAGGCCGCCGGTCTGAATTTTATCCGCCTGGCGACGCCGACCACCGATGACAAACGCCTGCCCCGCGTTCTGCAGAACACTTCCGGCTTTGTCTATTACGTCTCGATCACCGGCATCACCGGCGCAGCCGAAGCGCAAGCCACGAATGTCGGCCCCGAAGTGGCCCGGATCAAATCCGCGACCGACCTGCCCGTGATCGTGGGCTTTGGCATCAACACACCCGAGAAATCCAAGGCCATCGCCAGCGTTGCCGACGGCGCGGTTGTCGGCTCGGCCATTGTCAGCCAGATCGGAGCAGGAAAGCCCGTGGCCGAGGTTCTGGACTTTGTAAAAACACTATCCGACGGCGCCCATTCGGCCTGATCGACCAATCACAAGATCCAATAAACAAAACCGCAGCAAGCCTCCGGCCTGCTGTGGTTTTTTTCGCGCCTCAGCCAATTGCGCCCTTGATGTTGCGCCAGTAGAACTACCTGACCGACCAATCAAAGGCGCTGCCTCATGCCCATAATCACCACTATCGAAGATCTTCGACGTATCTATGAACGACGGGTGCCTCGGATGTTCTACGACTATGCCGAAAGCGGTAGTTGGACCGAACAAACGTTTCGCGACAACAGTTCGGATTTCTCGGATATCCGCCTGCGTCAACGGGTGGCCGTGGATATGGCGGGACGATCCACCGCTTCGCAGATGATCGGTGAAGATGTGGCGATGCCGGTCGCGCTGGCACCGGTTGGCTTAACGGGCATGCAACACGCGGATGGCGAAATGAAGGCCGCCAAAGCCGCCGAGGAATTCGGTGTGCCTTTTACCCTGTCTACCATGTCGATTAATTCAATCGAGGATGTGGCCGAGCACACGTCAAAACCGTTCTGGTTTCAGCTTTATACGATGAAGGATCAGGACTATGTCAGCCGCCTGATCCAACGGGCCAAAGATGCGAAATGCTCGGCCCTGGTCATCACGCTGGATTTGCAGATTCTGGGCCAACGGCACAAGGATTTGAAAAACGGCCTGTCTGCACCGCCAAAACTGACCGCGAAAACGATTGCGAACCTGATGACCAAGTGGTCCTGGGGCATCGAAATGCTGGGGGCGAAACGGCGCGAGTTTGGTAATATCGTCGGCCATGTCGAGGGTATCTCGGATGCGTCGTCCCTAGGTGCGTGGACGGCTGAACAGTTCGACCCCAGCCTCGACTGGGCCAAGGTCGAAAAGCTGATGAAGCAATGGGGCGGCAAGGTCATCCTCAAGGGTATTCTGGATGCCGAAGACGCCAAAATGGCCGCGAAACTGGGGGCCGATGCCATTATCGTCTCAAATCACGGCGGGCGTCAGTTGGACGGTGCGCTCAGCTCTATTCGCATGCTGCCGCAGATCATGGATGCCGTCGGCGGTGACATCGAGGTCCACATGGATAGCGGCATCCGATCTGGTCAGGATGTGCTGAAGGCGTTGGCACTGGGGGCTAAGGGCACCTATGTCGGTCGCGCTTACGTCTACGGTTTGGGGGCAATGGGACAGAAAGGCGTGACTACTGCGCTGGACGTCATTCAGAAGGAACTCGACACAACCATGGCGCTGTGTGGCGAACGCAACGTGGGCGATCTGGGACGTCACAACCTGCTGGTTCCCGAGGATTTTGGCGGTCGCTGGCAAACTTAACTGGTCGAAAAGAAGGCAGAGCCTCGTAAAAATTTATCCTTCAAAAAAGCTCAAAACTATCCTTCCAAAGACCAAATTTTATCCTTCCAAAGTACATTTAAACTATCCTTCCATAGTTCATTCAAACTATCCTTCAAAAATACCTTTCCAAACCCATTGAATCGAGATAAGGACGCGGCTTCACGCGGGCATACAGCCTTGGAGGATGCCCGCCCTAACATTGGAGAATTTATCATGGCTGGAGAGATTCCTGATCTCGTAGCTCTGGAACGGACGGGGACAGGCAAGGGCGCCGCTCGTCAAGCACGCCGCGACGGCATGGTTCCGGGCATTGTTTTTGGTGGCGATAAAGAGCCGCTGCCGATTCAGATCCCGTTCAACGTCCTGTTCAAGCGCCTGAAAGCAGGCCGGTTCAAGTCGACCCTGTGGAACCTGAAGGTTGAAGGCCACGAAGACGTTCGTGTCATCTGCCGCGACGTTCAGCGTGACGTTGTCAAAGACCTGCCGACCCACCTGGACCTGATGCGCCTGCGTCGGACCACTAAGATCGCGCTGTTCATCCCAGTTGAGTTCATCAACGAAGAAGAAGCACCCGGCATCAAAAAGGGCGGCGTTCTGACCGTTGTCCGTCCGGAAGTCGAACTGATGTGTACCGCAGGTGACATTCCTGAGAAGATCATCGTCGATGTAACCGGCATGGAGATCAACGACGTTGTCACCATCTCGGCCGTGGACCTGCCCGCAGGCACTAAGCCGACCATCGACCGTGACTTCGTGATTGCGAACGTTTCGGCACCGACCGGTCTGGCGACCGACGACGATGAGGAAGAAGGCGAAGAAGTGGCAGTTGACGAAGTTGAAGTCGTCGGCCAGGAAGAAGCAGAAGAATAAGTCCGGACCCAACAATTCGGATTTGGAAACGGGGCCTTGATCGGGCCCCGTTTTCTTTTGGCGCACATGGGCTGGAAAACCGGTGGCATTCCGTGTCATCAACCACCTGCACATGTTGCAATGCACAAGGACGAGACTATGAAATTGTTTGTCGGATTGGGGAACCCGGGGTCTAAATACGCCCGCAACCGGCACAATATCGGCTTTATGGCTGTTGATCGCATTGCCGAGGATCACCGCTTTGGCCCGTGGAAATCCAAGTTTCAGGCCGAGATCTCCGAAGGTCGGTTAGGCGGCGAAAAGGTACTGCTGATCAAACCGCAGACTTTCATGAACCGTTCTGGTCAGTCAGTGGGTGAGGCGATGCGGTTTTACAAGCTCGACTCGACCGATGTGACGATCTTTCATGATGAGCTGGACCTCGCCCCCGGCAAGGTGCGCGTCAAGGCGGGCGGCGGGCATGCCGGGCACAACGGGCTACGTTCAATCCACGAACATATCAGCCCCGCCTATGATCGAGTACGGCTGGGGATCGGGCATCCGGGCCGGAAGGAAATGGTCTCTCCTTACGTCCTGGGCGACTTTGCCAAGGCCGACGCGGACTGGCTTGACGACGTGTTGCGCGGCGTGTCGGACGGTGCAGGCTATCTGGCCGACGGGGATGGCGGCAAGTTCATGAACGCCGTCGCCCTACGCACAGCCCCGCCCCGGTCGTCAAAGTCACCGGCCGAGGCGCCCAAAGCAACCGCCAAACCTGCTGCAAAACCAGAGGTCGATACGCGCTCGGCCATGCAGAAGCTACTGGACAAGTTCAAATAAGACGGGTGACCTTGCCGCAACGTCCCAATTGCACAACGGCTTTTGGCGCGTTCCAATGCAGCATGGATCGGGGAGGCGACATATGAGATCTATGTTGAAATGGGTGCTGCGCATCGTGTTGATGCTGGTGCTGGCAGCGGTCGTTGTCGGGTTCTGGAAACGCGAAGAACTGCAACGCCTTATGGCCGTGAACTCGTTGTTTTCCGAGGAAAAGATCGTTCACAACTTCTCTCATATGAACGACGCTTTCCTGACGGTCGACTTGCCTCGTGGCGACGGGCCGACCTGGGAATTGTCTTATGGACCCGGCTTTGATCTGCCCGAGGATACCGATGCGTGGATCGAAGATCGCGCTGTCACCTCTCTTCTGGTGATGCAGGACGGGCAAATCCGGTTCGAAGAATACTATCTGGGCACCACGCCCGAGGATCGCCGGATTTCGTGGTCGGTGGCTAAAAGCTATCTGTCTGCGCTTTTCGGCATCCTGTTGGCCGAGGGTGCAATCGACTCGCTGGACGATCCCGTGGTGAAATATGCGCCGCAGTTGGAGGGCACCGCCTATGACGGCGCGACGATCCGCAATGTGCTGAACATGGCCAGCGGAGTTACTTTCGATGAGGATTATTTCGACCCCAATTCGGACATCAACCGAATGGGTCGTGTCATCGCCTTGGGCGGAGAGTTGGACGATTTCGCGGCCTCACTGCAGGATACGTTCGCCACGCCGGGCGAGACCTGGCAATACGTGTCGATCGATACCCATGTGATTGGAATGGTCATCCGCGGGGCCACGGGGCGCAGTGTGACAGATTTGCTGGTCGAAAAGATCATTCAGCCCTTGGGCCTGGAACACGACGGCTATTACGTGACTGACGGTGCCGGAGTTGCTTTTGTGTTAGGTGGATTGAACTTCACCACGCGCGATTTCGCACGCTTTGGTCAGATGATCCTGCAAAATGGCGTCCATGACGGCCAGCAACTGGTCCCGGCTGACTGGATCACCGAATCCGTCCTGCCCAGCGCACCGACTGCGCCCGGCAAGATCGGCTATGGTTATCAGTGGTGGATTCCCCTTGGCGCGCATGAAGGTGAATTTCTGGCCCGTGGTGTGTACGGCCAGTACATCTATTTCGACCAGCCGCGCGGCGTGCTGATCGTCACAACCGGCGCAGATCGCCAGTTCCGCGATCCCGGCATCAACGAAGCAAACATAGAAATGTTCCGCAAGATCGCCCAAAGCCTGTAAGGTGGTCCTATGCAAAAACAAGACAGTATCAATGTATTGGGCGGCGTTCTCAGCCCCTGTTCCCGTGATCCGCTGACTGGTTTCTTTCGGGACGGGGCCTGCAATACCTGCCCCGAAGATCAGGGCAGCCACACGGTTTGCGCGGTGATGACGGCCGAGTTTCTGGCCTTTTCGAAATACGTTGGAAACGACCTGAGCACCCCGCGCCCGGAGTTCAACTTTCCGGGTCTGAACCCCGGTGACAGTTGGTGCCTGTGCGCCGCGCGCTTCCTGCAGGCCCATGACGAAGGTTGCGCGCCCAAGGTGCATCTGGAAGCCACACATCAACGCGCGCTGGAGATCGTTCCGCTAAAGCTGTTGCGCCAGCAAGCGGCGGAAGGCTGAGAGCCTCCCGATCAGAAGGCCATCTGCCAGGTCAGGCTGACCGAATAACTTTCAAAGCCGCTTTCGCCGATACCGTCGTAGAACAGATCAGCCGCCAGCGAGCTGGTGTTTTCCAACCGATAGTCAAAGCCCAGATCGACGCGCCCGCGTGCTGTGTCGCCGATTGGGGTGACGCCCGGCGCGGTTCCCGTGCCTGACGTGCTGCTCCAAATCCCCGACAGGCCGCCGGTAAGCATCATCTGCCCGCGCTTCACGGCAATCGGATGGCTGAAATCCATACCAAGCCGTGCGGTGGTCAGGCTGAAATCCTGCTGCGGGATCCGGTTCCCGAGGCTGTCTGTGTACGCCTCCTGATCGTCGCTGGCATAGCTGACATCGAGCAACGGCATCAGCGTCAGATCGCCCCGCTGCAACTCGCCGGTCACGCGGGACTGCACAAGCCAGCGGTCGCTGTCGAAGCTGTCCTGATACGTGCCAAAAGGCGAAATGTCATTGTCGGCTTGTCCATAGAGCACTCTGCCTTCGAAAAACACGGGCTGGCTGGGAAGTTTTGCGACCACGTAAGGCCCGACCAGCCAGCCGGTTCCATCCACGCTGGAGGCGCCGTTATCTGTCTCGGCATAGTCAATCTGTAACATCGCACCGATCAGCAGGTTCTGATTGATACGCCGATGCGTGCCCAATACCGCAAGCGCATAAGAGGTATCGAAATCGTCCTGCGAACTCCAGTTGCCTGTCAGGTTGAACCAAACAGGAAATGACGGATCACTGGCAAAGTTCAGATAACCGGCCCCTCGCGTCACTGTGGTTTCAAACGCACCGGAGCCCGGGCTCTGCAAGAACCGGGTCAGTTCGGGCTGGTTGGTCACAAGGCTGTTGGCCCGAGCGTTCTTAAACGCCTGGATCAGTTGCTGCGTGTTCACCACCGCCTGCACCGTGCTGACCGTGTTGGACGCCAGGTTCGTGTTGCCAGCAGCATCGGTGAAAACGCCCGCCGGGACAAAAAGTTCGATGGTCCCGTTGTTCTGGGGCGGCAGCGTCGCCACATAATTCGAGCCCGATCCGGTCAGGATGGCGGTCGCATTTGTGACGGAAAGATCGCTTGCGGTGAAATCCGTGCTGGGTTCGTTTAGGGTAATCGTGGCCTCAAACGTCCCGCTTCCGGTCGGGGTTAGTGGTCCGATCGTCGCCGTTGGCTGCGTCGTGTCCACGACGACCCGGGTGTTGATGAACTGTGTGCTCGTGACCCCGGACAGCGCGAATTCATATTGGAACAGCGGGCCTCCGATCGTCTCGCGTGCAGTGAAAACGATCCCGATGTAATCGTCCGCTGCATAGGTCGAATCCGCGCCGTTCTGGCTGATAATCGTGGGGTCCAGGTAGCCAAGACTCGTCAAAACCCCCGGAGTTACCGCAGCGCCCGGCGTGCTTGCATTGTTGAAATAGAACGACCCGCCCGGAAACGCGCCGGGGGCACCCAGTGAGATGAACGCGGTCGAGATGCCCGAGTTGTTGCTGACCGCCGCAGGGCCGCCGCCTGGCGTTAGAATAGGGGTGAACGGGATAAAGCCATCAAGGGCCGAAGCCTGCTTGCCGCTGCCCATTACGCCAGCAGCAATCACACAGAACAGGTACAGAAACCTGCGCATAACGGACCAGAACATTCATACCTCCTACTGCACCGATCAGATGCCACACACCGGGGCGCTCGGGTTACGCGGTCCCCGAACAGCAACAGTTTGCGCTCCATCAAAATGGAAACTCCCCTGATCCGGCTGGTGAGAACAGCCGGTTAACGGAACGTTAATTAAATTCAAAAGCGCTGTATAGAAGGGTGCGTGATTCAACCAGTGGGTGCAGATAAAACGCCGCAGTACCGGCCATGATCGTGCAAGCGCAGGCCTGCGCGATACCGCCAAGTTTTTATAGGTCAAACCGTCTGAACCGGCGCGAACCTGCCCTTGCGGGAGGGCTGTCTATGTAATTCGAAACACCATGTTTCGACCGTGATTGCGTACATTATCGCAACAGTCCGCAGAAAAGTCCGCAACTGAACGCTGAAGGGAAACTCAACCCCGGCGCAAGAACAAGGCGGCAACCGATTCCTCGGGTTGCCGCCTGCAGCTTACATAGCACCGGGAACCGGTGCCGCCGGATCAGTCGATTTCACGACCCTCAGTATCGGACATGTCAAAGTTCAGATATCTGGCCACTGTCTGCACGTCCTTGTCGCCCCGCCCGCACATGTTCATGCAGATTAGATGATCCCTTGGCAGGTCGGGTGCAATTTTCATGACATGCGCCAGCGCATGACAAGGTTCCAGCGCCGGGATGATGCCCTCGGTCGCGCAGCACAGCTGGAACGCTTCCAGTGCCTCTTTGTCAGTGATCGAGACATAGTTCGCCCGGCCAATGTCGTGCAGCCAAGAATGCTCGGGTCCGATACCGGGGTAATCTAAACCGGCCGAGATTGAATAGCCTTCCAGAATCTGCCCGTCATCATCCTGCAGCAAATAGGTGCGATTGCCGTGCAAAACGCCCGGACGCCCGCCGGTCAGCGAGGCGCAGTGCTCCATTTTCTCGTTCACGCCTTTGCCGCCAGCCTCAACGCCAATGATGTTGACGTCTTTGTCGTCGAGGAACGGGTAAAACAGGCCCATTGCGTTCGATCCACCACCAATGGCGGCAATGATCGTGTCGGGCAGACGACCTTCGGCCTTCATCATCTGTTCCTTGGCTTCCTTGCCAATGATCGACTGGAAATCCCGGACCATCGCCGGGTACGGGTGCGGACCAGCGACGGTGCCGATGCAATAGAACGTGTCGCGGACATTGGTTACCCAGTCGCGCAGCGCGTCGTTCATCGCGTCTTTCAGTGTCCCACGGCCAGAGGTCACCGGTATCACCTCGGCCCCCAGCAAGCGCATGCGGAACACATTCGGCGCCTGACGCTGCACGTCATGCGCGCCCATGTAGACCACACATTTCAGACCGAACTTGGCGCAGACGGTGGCGGTAGCCACGCCGTGCTGCCCTGCCCCGGTTTCCGCAATGATCCGGGTCTTGCCCATGCGCCGCGCCAGAATGATCTGGCCCAGAACGTTGTTGATCTTATGCGCGCCGGTGTGGTTCAGCTCATCGCGTTTCAGGTAGATTTTCGCACCGCCCAGATGCTCGGTCAGGCGTTCCGCGAAATACAGCGGTGACGGGCGGCCCACATAATTCGCCCACAGGTCGTCCATCTCAGCCCAGAAGGTGGGATCGTCCTTGGCCTTTTCATATTCCTCTTCCAGCGACAGGATCAGAGGCATCAGCGTTTCGCTGACGAACCGCCCGCCGAATATGCCGAAACGGCCCTGTTCGTCGGGACCGGACATGAAGGAATTGAAAAGATCGTTGGCCATGGGTGTCTCCCTCGTCGTACCCGTTGTTCATAGGAGGTGACGACAGGATTTGCCATGGCAAAACGTATCATTCCGCCGCTTGAACATGCTGTGCCCAAACCTGTAACGCCTGCTGGTTGCTGGGCACGGCAATACAGGGAAAGTGATAGAACTGATTCATATCTGCCAGTCGATTGGCCGCTAGAACGACCTGGCGGTGGGGACCCGACTGGGCAAAGGTTAACATGGCTTCGAGGTCGTGCCAGACGCTTAGCGAGAAATACAGCCCCTGGTGTGGGAACACGCCAGCATGCAGGCACAAGGGGTCACCGCGCGCTTGTAGCAATGCCTGACGGGCGCGCCAGAAGAACTCTGGCCCATAGTACCATCGTTTCAATGAAACTCCGCCGATCGCCGCCAGCATGATTACGTCCTCCCCTATCGGGGATACGCAGGTGTTTGCCGATCAGATCACCGGGTCGCGTCGATAAAGGCCCGGACCAATGCCGAATCCTTGACGCCGGGTGCACCTTCGACTCCTGACGAGACATCCACCTGTCGCGCACCGGTCATGCGGATCGCCTCGGCGACGTTCTCGGGCGTCAGCCCCCCGGCCAGCATCCACGGACGTTGCCAGTATTTGCGTCCCGCCAACAAACGCCAGTCAAACGCCAGACCATTGCCACCCGGCAGTTCCGCGTTACGTGGCGGCTTTGCGTCGATCAGCAGCTGGTCGGCAACTTCGGAATAGAGATCAATCGCAGCAAGGTCTTCTGCCTCGGCCACGCCGATTGCCTTCATCACCGGCAAACCAAAACGGTCGCGAACCTCGGCCACCCGATCCGGGCTTTCCTTGCCGTGCAGTTGCAACATGTCCAGCGGTACATTGGCGACGATCCGGTCCAACTCCTCATCCGTCGCATTCACCGTCAGCGCGACCTTGGCAACCCCGGCGGGCGCCAAATGGGCCAGTTCTGCGGCGGCTGGAATCTCAAGATGGCGGGGCGATTTGGGAAAGAAGACAAACCCGACATAGCGTGCGCCAGCATCCACCGCTGCGCGCACATGATCAGGGGCGGTCAGACCGCAGATTTTGACGGATACATCAGACATAAAAGGGCCTCAGCTGGCCTCGTCCAAAAGCGCCAGAACTTCGTCTTGCCCTTCGTTCTGCTTTTTCTTGAGCTTCTTGACTTCACGCTCAAGCTTGCGCACTTCGCTTTTCTTTGTGGACGCATCGCGGCGATGCTTATGCTCGCGCAGCCATTCCCACAGGAAACCGATGATCAGGCCCGCAACCACACCGCCCAGCACCACGACAAACAGCGGCAGCGACGTGCTGAGGTTAAAGCCCAAAAGCTCGGCAAAAGCTTCGGGCATCAGGGTCAGTTCAACCGTTTCGCGATTGGCCAGCGAGACGGAGATGAGAACGATCCCGAGGATCGCCAGAAAAGCATATCGAAGGTAGCGTATCATGCCCTAGGCTTTACCGTTCAATCGGTCCCTAAGCAACTTGCCAGTTTTGAAAAATGGAACACATTTTTCTTCGACCTGAACAGTTTCCCCGGTGCGCGGATTGCGGCCAACGCGCGCGTCGCGCTGTTTTACCGAAAAGGCACCAAAGCCACGCAGCTCTACGCGGTCACCGCGTGCCATGGCATCCGTCACTTCCTCGAACACGGTATTCACGATCCGCTCGACGTCGCGTTGATACAGATGCGGGTTTTCGTCGGCGATTTTCTGAATCAGTTCTGAACGGATCATAAGCGTTACCCTCCCAGGCGACCGGTTAGCCATCTCTATTTATTTGGACAGTATAGGAAAAAACCGTGATCGGGGGAACGTAAACTCTGTGTGCAAAGCCTTCATTTTCGCGCCAAGTCACGCGTTTTTTTGCTTGCGAGCGTGAAATTCACCGCAAAAGCGTGAACGACACCCGGAATAAGCCCAAATTTTGGAACATATTGATTCGCAACAAAAACGGCCCCGCGCGGATACGCGGGGCCGTAAATTCGGCTAAGGCTGAGGCCCGGGCTTAGTCGCCCGATTTCAGCGCTGCACCCAGGATATCGCCCAGCGATGCGCCCGAGTCGGAGGAACCGTACTGTTCCACGGCCTCTTTCTCTTCGGCGATCTCGCGTGCTTTGATCGACAGGCCCAGACGACGAGTCTTGCTGTCGACGTTGGTGACGCGGACGTCGACCTTGTCACCAACCGAGAAACGTTCGGGGCGCTGTTCGGCACGGTCGCGGCTCAGGTCCGAACGGCGGATGAAGGACTTCATGCCTTCGTATTCCACCTCGATGCCGCCATCTTCGATTGCGGTCACTTCGACGGTCACGATCGAGCCACGCTTCACGCCGCCCACGGCTTCGGCGAACTTGTCACCGCCCAGGGCTTTGATCGACAGCGAGATACGCTCTTTTTCCACGTCAACTTCCGAGACAACGGCTGAAACCATGTCGCCTTTGCGGTAGTTCTGGATCGCATCTTCGCCACGCTCGTCCCAGGACAGGTCCGACAGGTGAACCATGCCGTCGATGTCGCCTTCGAGGCCAATGAACAGACCGAATTCGGTGATGTTCTTGACTTCGCCTTCGACCTCGGTGCCCTCGGGGTGTGTTTCTGCAAACACTTCCCATGGGTTGCGCTGAGTCTGTTTCAGGCCCAGAGACACGCGACGCTTGGCGCCGTCGATTTCCAGAACCATGACGTCGACTTCCTGGCTGGTCGAAACGATCTTGCCGGGGTGGACGTTTTTCTTGGTCCAGGACATCTCGGACACGTGCACCAGACCTTCGACACCGGCTTCCAGCTCGACGAACGCGCCGTAGTCGGTGATGTTGGTGACGCGACCCTGATGGACCGAGCCCAGCGGGTACTTGGCGGCAACCAGATCCCACGGATCTTCCTGCAGCTGCTTCATACCCAGGCTGATGCGGTGGGTCTCTTTGTTGATCTTGATGACCTGAACCTTGATGGTTTCGCCGATCGTCAGGATCTCGGACGGGTGGTTAACACGACGCCATGCCATGTCGGTGACGTGCAGCAGGCCGTCAACGCCGCCCAGGTCAACAAATGCACCGTATTCGGTGATGTTCTTGACGACACCCTCGACGGTCTGACCTTCGGACAGGTTGCCGATAACTTCGGCACGCTGCTCGGCACGCGATTCTTCCAGGATTGCGCGGCGCGAAACAACGATGTTGCCACGGCGGCGGTCCATTTTCAGAATCTGGAACGGCTGTTTCAGACCCATCAGCGGGCCAGCGTCGCGCACGGGGCGAACGTCAACCTGCGAGCCGGGCAGGAACGCAACTGCGCCACCCAGATCGACGGTGAAGCCACCTTTGACGCGACCAAAGATTGCACCTTCGACGCGCTGGTCGTCGGCATATGCTTTTTCCAGACGGTCCCATGCCTCTTCACGGCGGGCCATCTCGCGCGAGATGACAGCTTCGCCACGGGCGTTTTCTGCGGCGCGCAGGTAAACTTCGACCTCGTCGCCTACAGCGATTTCAGGGGCTTCGCCGGGATTTGCGAATTCTTTCAGATCAACGCGGCCTTCCATTTTGTAGCCTACGTCGATGATGGCTTGGCCGGCTTCGATCGCCAGAACCTTGCCTTTGACAACAGAACCCTCTTCGGGTGTGTCCATTTCGAAGCTTTCGTTCAGGAGGGCTTCGAATTCCTCCATGGATGCGTTAGCCATGTGGCGTTGTTTTCCTTTACATAACGTTTTTACTGGCCGAGCGGTTGTTTCCGCCGGTCTTGTTTCATGATGCCTTCAGGCGTGATCCGGGGCGCATCTGACTACACAAACACAAAGGGCCGAGGTAACCCGGCCCTGCTCAGATACGTCATCCGGACGTTGACCGCCCTTGTTCAGACGCGTGCTCTATAGCGAGTCTGCTGAAGCACTGCAAGTCAAAGCCGGAAAGCGACCCAGTTGTCGCAAGTTGAAGTCCTCCGTCGGCGAAACGATGCTAGGCTCAATCCAGCGATCAAGGAGCAGACGATTTGAATTTTCTGGTCATTATTTCCGACGAACACCGTAAGGACGCGATGGGATGCGCTGGCCACCCGATCGTCAAAACCCCCAATCTGGACGCCTTGGCGGCGCGGGGTACGATGTTCACCTCGGCTTATACACCGTCGCCAATGTGCGTTCCCACCCGCGCCGCGTTGGCTACCGGAGAGTGGGTGCATACCACTGGTCACTGGGACAGCGCGACACCCTATGCCGGGCATCCGCGCAGTTGGATGCGTCAACTGCGAGACACGGGGCGCGAGGTCGTCTCGATCGGCAAGCTGCATTTTCGCTCGGCCGAGGATGACAACGGTTTCTCGCAGGAAATACTTCCCATGCATGTCGTCGGAGGAATTGGTTGGGCCGTCGGCCTGCTGCGCGAGAACCCGCCCGCGTATGATTCAGCCGCCGAACTGGCGGGTGATGTCGGCACCGGGTCCAGCACCTATACCGACTATGATCTGGATATTACCGCCGCATCTGAGGTATGGCTGACCGATCCGAAACGTCACGATGCACCATGGGCCGCCTTTGTGTCCCTGGTCAGCCCGCATTATCCGCTGACTTGCCCCGAGGAATGGTACGACCATTATGATCCCGCGGATATGGACCTGCCGGTGGGCTATGGCCACGGCCTCCCTGATCACGCAGAGCTGCAAAACATTGCGTCGTTCTTCAACTACGATGACTATTTTGATGAACAAAAAATGCGCGAAGCCAAGGCCGCATACTACGGGTTAACATCCTTTATGGACGATTGCGTGGGGCGCATCCTGACAGCTCTGGCCCAAAGTGGTCAGGCCGAAGATACGGTCATTGTCTATGTTTCAGACCATGGCGACATGATGGGCGATCAGGGGTTCTGGACCAAACAGGTGATGTATGAGGCCAGCGCCGGGGTTCCGATGATCCTCGCCGGACCCGGTATTCCCAACGGCAAGCAAGTCTCAACCTGTACAAACCTGACAGACATTGCAGCAACCGCACGGGACGTCTGCGGTGTTCCTGATGATGCAGGCAATACCGATCAACCGGGCGTTTCGCTTATCGATCTGGCCACGGCACCGGATGATCCCAACCGAACCGGGTTTAGTGAATATCATGACGGGGGGTCAAAAACCGGCAGCTTTATGGTGCGCTGGGATAAGTGGAAATACGTCTATTACGTTGGGCATGACCCCCAACTATTTGATCTTGCATCGGACCCGAATGAACAGACCAATCGCGCCACGGACAGAGTTAACGACCCCGAAGTTCAAGCGGCGTTGGTCGAAGGCGAACGCCGTCTGCGCGAAATATGTGACCCCGAAGAGGTCAACGCGTGTGCCTTTGAGGATCAGCGTAAGAAGATTGCCGAGCTGGGCGGAGAAGAAGCCTGTCGAACGGCATTCGTCTTCAACCACACTCCAACCCCGTCCGAGCAAGAAAAGCAGCGCGAAGGATCCGCGCTCTAGTTCAGAATTCCTCGCCTTCTTTTGAGAAGCTCGTATCAGCTCACGCTGAAGGTCACCGCGCCCGAACTGACGTGTGCCGCAGCAATCGCGCGCCCAGAGCGTCAAAGAGCCATTCTGAGGGTAGAGAATATAACACTCCACCCTCAGTTTCACCTCAAGCGCCCTCTGTAGCGAACGCAAAGAAGGTCTAGAACAGTTGCAAATCCTTCGCGCCGCTTTGTATTTCGGCAAAGTTCGGCATGTTTTGGATCGGTACGGATGATGGCGCCGCGCCCGGCATCGCAACTGTCGGCTTCGTCGCCATTGTCTTGCCGAATGCTGGTCGCTGCAACTCCCCTCGGATATCATGCAACAGCATTTTGTGATCCGGCATTTTTGTGAGGATCTGCGCAAGATGCGCTTTCGCAGTCTTCATGCCCTGGAACCAAATCTGTCGCTTTAGTGGCCGCAGACGATCACGGATGCCGGTCCCGTAACCGGTATCATAAACCTGTTTACCCAATAGAACCGTTTGGTAAACGCGAAAGTTGAACAACGTCGCAAATTCGATGTCATGTTCCATTGGCAGACGATGCTGCCATAGCTCCAGGTTTTCGGCTAACCGATCCGGTATTTTCATCTCTGTCCGCGCATCGATCCAATACTGATCGTCAGTGCGGTTACCCAATCGATAGTGAAGACAGATGAACTCCAGAACCTCATCATAAAGCTTATTCATCTGCCGGTTATACCGCGTCCGCAAGGATGGCTCGATGTCTCGCGTGGGCAAGTGTTCCGCAAACCACCGCACCGCATGATCGACCATATGTATCGCCGTACTCTCTAGCGGTTCAATAAACCCGCCGGACAGGCCGATCGCCAAACAGTTCTTAACCCAGGCATTGCGCACACGCCCAATGCGCATGGGGATCACGCGCGGCGTCGCGCCCTTGCCGCTGTCACCCAGCCATTTGAGGTATTCATCCGCCGCCTGATCATCCGTGCGATGCGCGGATGAGAACACATAACCCGTTCCCACACGGTTATAGAGAGGCACCCGCCAGGTCCAACCTGCGCCAAGAGCGGTCGAGCGCGTGACGCTTTCAATCTTCTTTGGGTTGGGATGCTCGATCTGCAACGCCATGGCACGATCATTTGGCAAATAGTCCGAGTAATCCATAAACGGTTCGCCAAGCGCTTGGTTGATGATCAAGCCGCGGAACCCTGTACAGTCTATGACCATCTCGATGTCATGGCGGCCCTGGCGTTCCAACATCAGATGGCTGACATTGCCCTGTTCATCCAGTTCGACCGATTTCACCTCATCTTGAATATGCTCTACACCGCGCTTGGTGCAGACTTTGGTGAGCATGCCGGCAAATTTCACAGCATCCAGATGATACGCATAGCCAAACCGCTGTTCGTATTCAGGCTGCCCCAACTGCCGTGCGCCTTTGCACAGACGAGCCAGATCATCATGTGGTGATATGGACCGCGTAAAATCCCGATCCCCATTGCCAAAGCGCAAGAAATACTCGGCTGTTTCCAACCCTTCCAACAATTGGCCATGCGCAAAGGGGTTCACATAATCGATGCGATTGCCTTTGCGGTCCTTGTTCCAGTTGCAAAACTTCACACCCAGTTTGAACGACGCGTTGGTTTCGCGAAAAAAGTCCCGCTCGGAAATACCCGCCTGGCGGAGCGTGACCGGCATGCGCGGCACTGTCGCCTCGCCCACACCCACTGTCGCGATATTGGGGCTCTCGATCAGGCATATGCGAGGGCGATCCTTTTCCGCTGACGTGCGTGAAAGCACCATTTCCAGTATCAGCGCGGTCATCCACCCTGCTGTGCCGCCACCGACGATGGTGATCTTGCGCAAACGATTATTCATGTTTTTTTGTCCCTGTTGGCTCAAGGGATATTATAGCTACGTGCCCATTTTTTGTGTTTTGGACTTAGATCGCAGCTTTCCCTTATGGCGTATCGAAGACTATAACAGCTTTATTGCGTCCAGCTAGGGCCTATAACACTGGGAAACTCAGACCTATCCTACAGGATTGAGACCTGAGGGGTGGGCAGGTATCATCACAGGCTCGAATCCTGAACGCTCGTCAAATCTCCTCACCTTTCTTCAGAAGATCTTCGATCAATTGTCGCTGCAATTCGTTGCTGTCACCGCCACCAAATTGAATCGCCCCTCCGGTGTAGGACGTGCCGTAAGTTGCAGCGATATTCACTGTCTGCGCCAAGCCAGAGATCAGTTGATCCTTCTTCAAAGACGAAAGCGGATGAATGAATGTTGCCCAAACGATTCCGTTGGCAATCGCATAGCGCGCATCCAAAGCGGTGTCGAAATTGGCCTGCATCATTCGGTGCAATTCCTCTTTTGACAGTTCATCAGCACTGCGGACTGCCACCATCGCACGCATGCGATCAGTGCTGATATCCGTGACGACCAGAACAGGCACATCCGACAGTGTCAAAGCAAAGCCCGGCCCCTGCGGCTGTGCCTCGGGATCAAGCGCAAAGAGGATCTTGCCCAGACGTTCATAGTCCATCGGTGGCTCGGTCTCAGGCGCATCTTGGGCCGCCAGACCTCCGGCCAGAAAAATCAACACTAGGGCTAGTCGGATCATGGCATCTCTCCTGCAGGCTACTCCCTTACAATAGGTACCTGCCTGCACCCTGACCAAACAAAGCTTAGTGAAGAGTATGTCGTGCGCCGCCACAAGTTTGAACGATCTGCAAGGTTTGCCGATCTTACTGCGATAGCCCGTTCAAAACACTGCCCCTAACTTTGTTTCAGCGGTTGGCTCCCCCGCCGACCCGAACCTGAACAGGAAAGGAAAACACAATGAAATCTCTGGTTCTGACAACCCTGATCGCCACCTTGCCCCTGATCGCCGCACCGGCCTTTGCAGCGGATGAGATCAATGTCTCGAACGGCATCTCGGCTGCTGGCGCGCCCTTGGCAGCACATGGCGTCGATCTGGTGGCCTTGGTCAACGAAGGTAACCCGGTCGAAGGGTTTGCCACCCATTCCTCGACCTACGACGGGGCATCGTACTACTTCACCAGCGCCGCCAATCTCGAGGCGTTCGAGGCCAACCCCACCGCCTATCTGCCACAGCACGGCGGGTTCTGTTCCTTCGGCGTGTCTGTCGGCAAGAAATTTGATGGCGACCCGGACCAGTATCTGGTCACAGACGGCAAGCTGTATCTGTTCCTGAACGCTGAAACTCGGGCTGCGTTTCTGAAAGACGTGCCAGCCACAGCAAAAACCGCTGATGATCAGTGGGCGCAGATCAAATCCGTCGCCGTAGGCGAGCTGTAATTACCTCTCCCCGCGGCGTTAGGACGTTGCGGGGCGTTTGCTTTCGACAAGAGCTACGGCCTGGGCCAAAGCAGCTTCGATACTCAGATCAGACGTATCCAACAGCACAGCATCTGCGGCAGGCTTCATCGGCGCAGCACTGCGTTCGGCATCCCGCACGTCGCGTTCGCGCACATCTGCAAGCACAAACTCTCGGGTCACATCAGCGCCCTTTGCGCGCAGTTCCAAAAAGCGGCGCTCTGCCCGCACTTCGGCACTGGCGGTAACAAACAGTTTCACTTCAGCCTCGGGGCAAATCACCGTTCCGATATCGCGCCCATCCAGCACAGCCCCCCCTGCCCGACGGGCAAAGGCGCGCTGGAAATCCACCAACGCCGCGCGCACCTCGGGGATCACTGCCGCTTTCGAGGCCGCCTGCGCAATCTCGGCCGTACGCAAATCGCCTTGTTCCAGTTCTTCCGCAGTCAAAGCCTGCGCCGCCTCGATGGGGTCAGTCCCGTCCAGCGTTCGGCGCCCGACCGCGCGATACAGCAGCCCCGTATCCAGATGCGCAAAACCGAACAGCGCCGCCACCCCTTTCGAGATCGTCCCCTTGCCCGCCGCCGCAGGGCCGTCGATGGCGACGGTGAAACTCATGTGCGTTCGACCTTGGCACCCAGAGCGGCCATCAGCGGCTCGAAAATCGGGAACGAGGTCGCGATTGGCCCGCCGTCATCCACGGAAACCGGAGACTTCGCACCCATCCCCATGACCATGAACGACATGGCAATGCGGTGATCAAGATAGCTTTCGCAGGTGCCACCACCGGGGACGTTACCGATGCCCAACCCTTCGACCGACCACCATTCTTCGCCCTCGTCCACGGTCACACCATTGGCCCGCAACCCGCGCGCCATGGCGTCAATCCGGTCGCTTTCCTTGACGCGCAGCTCTTTCACGCCGCCCATCATCGTGGTGCCGTTGGCATTGGCCGCAACCACAGACAACACAGGATATTCGTCGATCATCGAGGCCGCGCGTTCGGGCGGCACATTGATCCCCTTCATATTCGGAGAGTATTTCGCGCGCAGATCAGCGACGGGTTCGCCGCCCTCTTCCCGCTCATTTTCGTACGTCAGATCCGCGCCCATTTCGCGCAATGTGGTGAACAGCCCCGCGCGGGTCGGGTTCAGGCCGATGCCCGGCACCAACACGTCAGAGCCCGGCGTGATTAGTGCCGCACATACCGGAAAGGCCGCGCTGGACGGGTCGCGCGGCACAGCGATGACCTGCGGTTTCAACTCAGGGCGGCCGGTCAGCGTGATCACCCGGCCTTCATCCGTATCCTCGACGTTGATTTCGGCCCCGAAACCGGCCAGCATCCGTTCCGAGTGGTCACGGGTGGCCTCTTTCTCAATCACAACGGTCTTGCCCGGCGCGTTCAGACCGGCCAGCAGCACCGCGGATTTCACCTGCGCCGACGGCACCGGCACCTCATACCGCACCGGTACAGGCTCTGCCGCACCCACGATGGTCATCGGCAGCCGCCCGCCCGAGCGCCCAACCGATTGCGTTCCGAACAGTGCCAGTGGATCGGTGACGCGGGCCATCGGTCGCTTGTTCAGGCTTGCATCACCCGTGAAGGTCGCAGAAATCGGGCAGGTCGCCATCGCGCCCATGATCAGCCGCACACCGGTACCCGAGTTGCCGCAGTCAATCACCTGATCAGGCTCGGCAAATCCACCAACGCCCACGCCATGCACACTCCATTCACCGTCGCCGTGATCCGTGACCTCAGCCCCAAAGGCGCGCATGGCCTTTGCGGTGTTCAGAACATCCTCACCTTCCAGCAGGCCCGAGATTCTGGTCTCACCCACTGCCATTGCGCCGAGGATCAGCGACCGGTGCGAGATCGACTTGTCGCCAGGCACCTCTGCCGTGCCGGTCAACGGGCCGCAGGGATGCGAGGTCATCGGGATGGGCGTGCCGTGTCCGGACATGGGGGCTCCTGTTTTCGCTATCAGTTCAAGGCGGATTAGCGAATTGGGGCCGGTTGGTCCAGCGGCAATCAGTCTTTGCGCCGGAAGGTCAGGTAATGTGGCGTCCGGCCTTCACGCAAAGCCTTTTGTTCATAGCGGGTGGAAATCCAGTCATCCCAGGGCTCGCGCCAATCAGCGGGGCGTTCGGCCAGCCATTCAAACCCGGCACGTGGAACCTCCTCCAACGTCTGGCGGACGTAGTCGGGAATGTCGGTGGCAACGCGAAAAATCGAACCGGGCTTTAGCGTGCGGGCAAGTGGCTCCAGATGTTCCTGCGTCACAAAACGCCGACGGTGATGACGCGTCTTGGGCCATGGGTCAGGATACAAAAGAAACGCCCGTGAAATGCTGGCCTCGGGCAGCACATCGAACAAATCCCGCGCATCGCCGGGATGAACGGCCAGGTTTTCGACCCCGGCCTTGCGGATCTTGCCCAGCAACATGGCGACGCCGTTGATATACGGCTCGGCCCCAATGATACCGATATCGGGGTTGCTGGCGGCCTGATGGACCAGGTGCTCACCACCGCCAAAGCCGACCTCAAGCCAGACATCTTTACCGCCGAACAGTGCCTTGAGGTCCAGCGGATGACGTTCAGGATTTGCGTCCCAGTCCACCGCACCAGGCGACAAAGCATCGAGATCTTCGTTCAGATACGTCTTTTGACTCTGCTTCAGGGCCTTGCCCTTAAAGCGGCCATAGAAGTTTCTGCGGGGGCGGTGGGGTGTCTGGGTGCTCATGGCGGTGCCCATACTGCGCAGGCGGGGTCAAAGCAAGGGGCGGTCGCGTCAGTTCTGCTGACACGCCGCCCCAAATTGCATTTCCTACAATAGAGCGCGCCCGCAAGGGCGCACAGTTTCATTGTGGAACGGTCAGACTGCCGACTTCAGAGCGTCGGTCAGATCCGTACGCTCCCAGCTGAAACCGCCATCCGCATCAGGCTGACGACCAAAGTGGCCATAGGCCGCCGTACGCTGGTAGATCGGCTTGTTCAGTTGCAGATGCTCACGAATACCGCGCGGTGTCAGATCCATCACCTTATCAACGGCTTTCTCGATATCCGCATTCTCCACCTGACCCGTTCCATGCGTATCCGCGTAGATCGACAGCGGCTTGGACACACCAATCGCATAGCTCAGCTGAATGGTGCAGCGCTCTGCCATGCCCGCAGCAACCACGTTCTTGGCCAGATAGCGCGCAACGTAGGCCGCCGAGCGATCCACCTTGGTCGGGTCTTTGCCCGAAAACGCGCCGCCGCCATGCGGTGCGGCACCACCATAAGTGTCCACGATGATCTTACGCCCAGTCAGACCGGCGTCGCCATCAGGACCGCCAATCACGAACTTGCCGGTGGGATTCACGTGCCATTCGGTATCAGCGTTCAGCCAGCCGTCGGGCAGGGTTTCAGTGATATAAGGTTCGACAATGGCGCGGATGTCGTCCGAGCTCAGCGACTCATCCAAGTGCTGGGTCGACAGTACGATCGAGCTGACGCCGACCGGCTTGCCATCCCGATAAATCACGGACAGCTGCGATTTCGCATCCGGGCCCAGCGCGGGCTCAGACCCATTCTTGCGCACCTCTGCCAAGCGCCGCAGGATCGCATGGGAATACTGGATCGGCGCGGGCATCAGCGCGGGGGTCTCGGTGGTGGCATAACCGAACATGATGCCCTGGTCACCGGCGCCCTCGTCCTTGTTGTCCGAGGCATCCACACCCTGTGCGATATGGGCGGATTGTTCATGCAGCAGGTTCGTCACCTCGACGGTTTCATGGTGAAATTTATCCTGCTCGTAACCGATATCCTTGATGCAGGCGCGCGCTATCTCGTCGATACGGCCCATATAGTCGTGCAGTTTTTCCTGATCAGACAGACCTACTTCGCCGCCAATGACGACACGGTCCGTGGTCGCAAAGGTTTCGCACGCCACGCGGGCTTCGGGTTCTTCGTTCAGAAATGCGTCAAGTACAGCATCCGAGATTCGGTCACAAACCTTATCCGGGTGCCCTTCGGATACGGATTCCGAAGTAAAAGTGTAGTTCTGTCGGGACATGAAAGTGCTCCATTAAGATTTCCCCATCACGCCAGGAAGCCGTTGTGACGAGCATGCGAGGGGATACGCCCACACAAACACAGGGTCAATCGGTAATTATGCATGCGCCCGCCGGGCGTTGCGCCAAAACAGCGCGAAGAGAGCCGCCAGTAGGACAAAGACCGGAACATCCCCATTCCTGGAATACACCGTTGAGACAAACGGAGCAGGCAGTTTTGCATCGAAATATCCAGCCTGACCCAATGGAAGCGCCTGCGTGATGCGCCCCAAAGGGTCAATCATCGCCGACACGCCGGTATTGGCTGACCGCATCATCGGCAGGCCTTGCTCAATCGCGCGCATCTGAGCCTGGGCCAGATGCTGATAGGGTCCAGATCGTGTGCCGAACCACGCATCGTTGGTGATCTGCAACAGAAAATCCGCGCGCCCCGGCGCGGACAAAACATCCTGCGTGAACACTGCCTCATAACAGATCAACGGCAGCGCCTTGCCCAGCTTGCCCGCATCCATCAAAGCTGCCCCGGGCCCAGCGGTGAACCCATTGCCGTTGGTCGCCGCCATGCCATAGATACCAAATTTTGCCATCACCTCGCCGAACGGTACATATTCCCCAAACGGGGCCAGGTGGTGCTTGTCGTACAGACCCTGCAGCTGGCCCTTCTCATCCAGATAGATCATCGAGTTATAGATACGCGGTCCGTCACCACGCTGAATGCCCAGAAAAACCGGCGTGCCCTGCGCCGCATCGGCAATGGCATCCAGATAGGGCTGCGCGCTGCTCAGCCAGGCAGGTACCGAGGTTTCGGGCCAGACAATCAGATCGGGCCGAGGCTGCGCCGCAGTAAACTCTATCTGGCGTGCAAAGAACAAAGGCGCGTATTCGGGGTCCCATTTTTGATGTTGCGGCGCGTTCGGTTGGATCAGGCGCACGACATGATCGGTTTCCGTAACCGCCGGGCGCGCGAAGGCATAGCCCAGCGCCAAATTGGCAGCGCCTACTGTCAGTCCAAGCGGCAATGCAAATCCACCGCGTTGCGCCAGTGCCGCCCCCAAGGGCAACGTCGCCAACAGGGTCAACGCGCCCAAACCATAGGGTCCGACCAATGACAATAGCTGGGCCACCGGAGAGCCGACCCAAACCTGCGCCAGCCCCGCCCATGGAAATCCTGTCAGCACATAGCCGCGGGCCATTTCCGCCAGCGACACGGTCACAACCAGAAAAACAGCTTGCGTGATTGCGCCGCCCGCAGGCCGCCGCGCGACCCAGAAGGCCAGCGCCCAGAACAACGCCAACCCTCCGGCCATGAAGATGAGGGCGAAAGGTGCCATCCAGGCATGACGTTCCGCGTCCACCAAGAACGGCTCGACAATCCAGCTGAGACCATGTGCGAAATACCCGGTGGCAAAAGCCCAGCCCAGCCAGGCGGCCCTGCCCCGTGTCTCGGTTGACAGAAACAACGGCGCCAACAGCACCAGAGCAACCAGCGTTGCCGCCCACACACCAAACGGGGCAAGGCCAAACGCCGCCAGCGCACCCAGCAGCGCCGCCAATGCACATTTCAGCCAAATGGACCAACCCTGTGCAGGGTTCATACAACGAGATCCGGCAACATGACGCGCAGACGCTTGATCCGGCGTGGATCGGCGTCGATCACCTCGAATTCAGGGCCTTCGGGATGCAAGACAACCTCACCCCGCGCGGGTACGCGGCCCGACAGCATGAAGACCAAACCGCCCAGAGTGTCGATCTCTTCCTCATCCACGTCCTCGTGACTGGTCAGCGAGCGCCCGATCTCGGCCTCGAACTCTTCCAACGGGACGCGGGCCTGAACGATGTAACAACCCGGCTTGTCCTGAACCCAAAGCTGATCTTCATCCGCGTCATGTTCATCCGCGATTTCACCCACGACCTGTTCGATCAGATCCTCAATCGTCAGCAGCCCGTCGACACCACCATATTCGTCGATCACCAACGCCATATGGCGACGTTCCGTCTGCATCTTGGTCAGCAGAACCCCAATCGGCATCGAAGGCGGAACGAACAGCAACGTCCGCAGCATCTTGACCAGATCGAATTCACTGGACCCACCGTTAAATCCGTGGGTTAGGGCAAAGTCCTTTAGGTGGACGAACCCCAAAGGCGTGTCCAGCGTGCCCTCATACACCGGAATCCGCGACAGACCGCTTTCGCGGAACACCTGCGCCAGCTCATCCTTGGTGATTGTTGAAGGGACCGAGATGATCTCGGCCGTTGGGATGGCCACGTCCTCAACCCGCATCCGCCGCAGGTTGATCATGCCGCGCGGCTGTGCCTTGTCGACCTCGTGACCGTTGGTCACCTGGCCTTCCTCATCCTCGCCCTGCGGCGAAAACGCATCCACTATTCGAGAAAAGAAACCGGCTTTCTCTTTACTATCTTCACCGCTGTTCCTGGTTTGCGCGCCCTGCGCCGCCATAGAACTGCCGTCTGTCTCGCCCATAATCCTATTCCAAATAATCGGCCTTGATGGCCCGTCTACATATTATATGGGTCATCGATACCCATTTTGCCAAGTATAGCGACCTCAACCGTTTCCATCAAAGTGGCGTCGGTGTCACGAATGTGATCGTAGCCCAGCAGATGCAAAGTCCCGTGAATGATCAGGTGCATGACGTGATCATTCATTGATTTCCCTGCCTCATCCGCCTCGCGCGCGCAGGTGTCGTAGGCAATCGCAATGTCCCCCAACGGGATTTCACCGGTGAAGTCCGGCTCAGGCGGCGTCGGGCTCTGCCCCGGTTCCTCGGCTGCCAAATCCTCGGCGGGCCAGCTGAGCACATTGGTCGGTGTGGGCTTTTCCCGAAACTCCGCATTCAGTTCGGCGATGCGCGCATCATCACAGGCCAAAAGGCTGACTTCACACAGGTCAGAGTCCAAACCGCAATAGTCCAACACCGCCTGAATGGCACGCGTGGCCAAGGGTTCCAGCCCCTGCCAACGTGCGTCTTCAATTGTCAGTTCAAGGTTCATCTCACCACGTCCAAAGCCTGCGGCTGCGGACGATTACCCCGTCTCACGGCCCGAGTCGGCCTCATACGCTTCGATAATGGCGGCGACAAGCGGGTGGCGGACCACATCCTTCGAGGTGAAATAGTTAAAGCTGATATTTGGGATCGTTTTCAGCAATCGCTCCGCGTCTTGCAGCCCCGACTGAACCCCGCGCGGCAGGTCGACTTGCGAGCGGTCACCTGTGATCACCATGCGACTGCCCTCACCCAGACGGGTCAGGAACATTTTCATCTGCATGGTCGTAGCATTCTGCGCTTCATCCAACACCACAAACGCATTGGCCAGGGTTCGCCCGCGCATGAAGGCCAGAGGAGCAATTTCGATTCGTTTTTCCTCGATCAGCTTGGCCAGTTGTTTGCCGGGCAAAAAGTCATTCAGCGCGTCATACAACGGCTGCATGTACGGATCGACCTTGTCTTTCATGTCACCGGGCAGATAGCCCAACTTTTCACCGGCCTCGACCGCGGGGCGGCTGAGGATAATCCGATCCACATGCCCACCGATAAACATCGACACGCCAGCGGCAACAGCGAGGTAGGTCTTACCCGTGCCTGCGGGACCGATCCCAAACGCAAGTTCATTTTGGAACAGCGACTGAACATAGGCCTTTTGCGCGTCTGTGCGCGGCTCGACCAGCTTTTTGCGGGTCTTGATCTCAACCGTGCCGCCCTTGAACATCTCAAGCTGATCACCGTCGCGGCTGCCGGTTTCTTGTTCCGATCCGCCCATCCGCAATTCGCGATCCACATCGGCGGCCTCGACGTCGCGCCCACCTTCCAGACGGGTGTAAAGGGCCTGCAGCACCTCTATCGCCTGCTTCTGAGCGTCTTCGTCACCCATGACAACCAACTGATTGCCACGGCGCACGATCTGGACAGACAGCTTCGTTTCGATTTCGGTCAGGTTGCGGTCATACTCGCCGCACAAATCAATCAACAACCGATTGTCAGGGAATTCAACAAACGCCTCACTTTGGGGCATGTCATCTTGCGGTGGGGTAAGGGCACCGATGGCCAATCCGTTCTCCTGTCTTGGCGTTTATACCCTGAGCGTAGACAACATTTCTCGGTGGGCGCAAGCCACAGTTTCAATTTTTCCCAAACAGATGGTAAAACCGCCGAAATCAGACGCAGCCGAGCACCACCCCAATCGCGGACAGCTTCAGAAGGTGTAATTCAATCCAAAACGCAAACCACGGTAGCGAGGGGTGGATTTTGTTGAGAACCCGTTGTCGAATTCAACCTCGCGCGAGTCGAATTGCACGTATTCAAACTCACCCGTGATCGACCAGTTGTCGTTCAGACTGTGTTCTGCACCGATACTGGCTGAAAACCCATTTCGAGAGTCACTGTCTTCAAAGGATTGAACCGTGCCGCCCGTGGACAGGCTGCTTGACGTTGTGATGTCACCCTGCACGTACCCGACCGAGACAAAATACAGAACGGTGCCGCTCTTGTTGGTCAAACCGTTGCGAAAACGTAGGGAAATAATGTCCGAAACCTCAGATCCGCCAGTAACATCTACAGTGCCAATATCCATCGACACCTCATCGTCGATCTTTCCGAAGTCATAGCCGAGTTCGAACCCATAAACATAATCCCGGCCGCCGATTGCCGGCAGAACACCACGCCAACCGCCACGGATACCACCGTAGCCGCCACTCAGGTCCAGCTCTCCGATTTCGAAAAGATCCGTCTGGGTACGCAGTCCGAATCGGTCCGTGCCACCCGATGCATAGGCCCCGCTCAGGCCCAGATAGAACGCGCTAACGTCGCTGCCCAAACGCTTGGGACTGACAACCGGGGGATCCGTCACCCCCTGTTCAAGGTTACCCGCCACCGCTGCGCTGGAAAAAAGTGAAAGCACCAGCACCGCCGGAAAAACAAACCGGCCGTTTGGCCCCAAGAAACGTGTTAGGAATTTCACTCGTACCCTCCATCGTCCTGGCCCGAAAACAGGGTCAGCACCGACCTGAATTTTAGGAAACAGAAACCCTTTTCCCCAAATACGTCCGGCTTTTGTCCGAACATAGTTACCGGCGATAAATCAAGGGTTAATTTTTGGAACAATTACCCACTATGGCTTTCAAACAGCACTTTGGGGGGGCATCAGATCAGCGCACCGGCCAGCGAATTTGCCCCTGAGGCGGTGATTTCAACACCTCGCAATTCTCCGACCGCGACATCGGCGTCAGACACGTGAACCGAATGTAAATACTCGGATTTCCCGACCATCTGGCCTGGCAGCCGTCCAGATTTTTCAAACAGAACCTTGACCTTGCGCCCTACCATTGCGTCCTGAATTTCCCGCTGATGCCGCGTGATCAGGGCCTGCAGGCGCTGAAGACGGTCATCCGCCGCATCAGGATCAACCTGAGGCCGCTCGGCTGCAGGCGTTCCCGGACGTGTCGAGTATTTGAAGGAATAGGCATAGCCGTATTTGACCTCTTCCACCAAATCCATGGTGGCCTGGAAATCCTCTTCGGTCTCTTCAGGGAAGCCAACGATGAAGTCCCCAGACATCACGATATCGGGCCGCGCAGCGCGGATACGTTCGATCAGGCGCAGATAGCTTTCGGCGGTGTGGCTGCGGTTCATGCGTTTGAGGATTCGGTCCGAGCCTGACTGCACCGGCAGATGCAGATACGGCATCAGTTTCTCGCAGGTTCCGTGCGCCTCGATCAGGTCGTCTGCCATGTCATTGGGGTGCGAGGTGGTAAAGCGGATGCGCTCCAACCCATCAACATTGTTCAACTCCCAAATCAGCCCGGCCAGTGTCATGTCTCCGTTTGCACCAGCCCCGTGATAGGCGTTGACGTTCTGACCCAACAGAGTGATCTCACGCACGCCGCGTTCAACCAGGTCTTGCGCCTCGCGGATAATACGATCTGCGGGTCGGCTGACTTCGGCACCGCGAGTATATGGCACCACGCAGAAGGCACAGAACTTGTCACAGCCTTCCTGCACGGTCAGAAACGCCGTCGGGCCACGCTTGGCCTTGGGACGGTTTTTGAGCTTTTCGAACTTGTCCTCTTCGGGGAAATCCGTGTCCAGCGCCTTGGCACCGGTGCGCGTCTTCGCCTCCATCTCGGGCAGGCGGTGATAGCTTTGCGGCCCCACAACCAGATCGACCAGAGGCTGACGGCGCATGATCTCTTCGCCCTCGGCCTGTGCCACACACCCCGCCACGCCGATCTTGAGGTCAGGCTTTTCCGCCTTTAGGCCCTTGAACCTGCCAAGTTCGGAATAGACCTTTTCGGCGGCCTTTTCCCTGATATGGCAGGTGTTCAGCAAGATCATGTCGGCATCATCGGGGCTTTGCGTTTCCACATAGCCCTGCCCACCCAGCGTCTCGGACATGCGTTCGCTGTCGTAGACGTTCATCTGGCAACCGTAGGTTTTGATATACAGCTTTTTGGGTTCCGACATGGGTATGGCCTTTGCGCTGACGGGGTCGGCGTCATCTATACCCTACGAACGCCGCTTGCAATGCCGGGGCGGATACCCGATTTTGACAGCAGATTCCAGCAAAGTGGAACCGGACAGGCAATGCAATACGACTCTCTCGACGATTTCCTCACCTCTGGCAAATCCGCTCTGGCCAAGGGCCCTGTCGCGCTGATCTTTGTTGAAGACAATGTCGAGGTCGACGGCACGCTCCGGCACCATCTGCATCTGGGCTTTAAGTCCGTGATTGCCTTCATGCCGCAGGATTTCGCACTGGGTTCTGAATTGTCTGACCGCATCCACAGGGTCACCCTGACCTGCGTACCCAGCACAGTTGCATTCGACTCAATCAACAGGATCATTCAGGCCGCGCCGGGTATCTGGATGTATTATTGCTATAACGCCGAGTACCTGTTCTTTCCGTTTTGCGAGACCCGCACGGTGGGCGAATTGCTGGCCTTCCACGCCGAGGAACGCCGCGACGCGATGCTCAGCCATGTCGTCGACCTTTATGCTGATGACCTGAACACCTTTCCAAACGGCGTCGCCCCGGATCACGCCATGCTGGACAGCACAGGATACTACGCCCACGCCCGCCACGACGCCGAAGGCTACCCGGTCGAGAGGCAGCTCGACATGTCCGGCGGCCTGCGCTGGCGGTTCGAAGATCACATCCCTTATGAACGCCGCCGCATCGACCGGGTTGCTCTGTTCAAATCGCGCAAGGGGCTGGAATTGCGGCCCGACCACACCTTTAACGAGCCGGAATACAACACCTATTCCTGCCCTTGGCATCACAATATGACGGCAGCCGTGTGTTCGTTCCGCGCGGCCAAAGCGTTGAAGACTAACGCCGGGTCCACCTTCGACATTCCAAGTTTCTGTTGGCACAACTCGGTGCCATTTCAGTGGAAATCCGGCCAATTGCTCGATCTCGGACTGATCGAACCGGGCCAGTGGTTTTGAGCCCATTCTAGCGTCGTAGCAGCACCGGGAACCAGTCCTCGCGCAGGCGTTGACCGGGCGTCATGCCATGGCCAGGGTACGGCGGTGAAGTCCGGCCTGGACGCTCCACATACCGTGCATCATCCCCGACCAAACGCAGCGAAAACGCCCGACGGCGGCTGTCTGATTGGTTGCCGCGCGCGCCGTGCAGCGTGCGATAGTTGAACGCCACTGCATCACCCGGCTCCATTTCGAATTCCACAACTTTCATGCCCTCGGCATCCGGGTCCGGAACGGGGATGTACTGGCCTTCGTCGGGGAAGAACCCTTCTTCCGATACCCAGCGGGTCGGCAACACCTCTTTCTGCCAACGGTGTGACCCCGCCACGCAGCGCAGCGTCGCTTTTTTAACCGGGTCGAGCGGCGACCAGAAGCTGATGGTCTGCTGCCCCTCGACAAAGTAATATGGACCATCCTGATGCCACGGTGTCGCCATTGAGGTACCGGGCTCTTTGACCAGAACGTGATCGTGAAACATCTGCACGGTTTGGGACTGCATCAGATCCGCTGCAACCTCGGCCACCGGAGAGTTTTCGATCACATCCCGGAACTGATCAATCCGCGACCAGTTGCAGTAATCGTCAAAGAACAGACCGGTCTCGCCCTGTTTCTTGTTTTCTGACGCGTACGGGCCGGGTTCTGCCATATTCGCGGCAACGCCTTCGCGCAGCGCTTCGACGTGACCGGTATAAAGCCCCTTGATCAGGACCACGCCGTCCTGCTGGAAAGTGTCGATCATCTCTTGCGTGACCAGAGGGTGCGTCATGTCAGTCTCCGTGCCGTAGGGTTGTGTGATCTGCACATGACAAAGTTCTCTGTTCAAGTAATATCTTTCAAAGGTAGGCTTAACTTCATGTTATATATTTCCCTGCGCCAATATGAATATGTCTGCGCCATCGGGCGGCATGGCAGCCTGTCCGCCGCCGCACTGCACCTGAATGTCTCGCAACCTGCGCTGTCCAACGCATTGACGCGGGTCGAGGAACAGCTGGGTTATCCCCTGTTCGCCCGCAGGCGCGGAGCAGCCATGGCGCTGACACCACAGGGCCGCAGTTTCATTGATGAGGCCGAGGCGCTGCTGGCCAGTGCCGCCCGGTTGGAAAATGCCACTGATAGAGACGTGGGTAAGACCCGGTTGCGGCTGGGGTGTTTTGTTGATCTGGCGCCCTTCCTGCTTTCACGCGCCTTGCGCCAGTTACGTGTGCAGATGCCGGACGTTGCAATCACCTACAGGGTAGACAGTTTCGAAGGGCTGATCTCGGGCCTGATTGACGGGCGGATTGACCTTGCCCTGACCTATGGGCTCAGCATGGATGCAGGTTTTACCCAGCAGACGCTGTTCACAAGCACGCCGCATGCTCTGCTGGCGCCGGATCATCCCTTGGCCGCACACAGCGACGTTTCCCTTCAGGACCTAGCGGCCTACCCGCTGATCCTGTCAGAGGAAGGGTTGTCGGCACAGCATGTATTGGGGCTGTTTCGCCAGATCGGGGAAAACCCAACGGTCGCACATCGCGCGGCCTCGTTGGAAATTCAGCGCAGCCTTGCGGCACATGGCGAAGGGGTTGCGATCAGCTATGCCAATCCCCCCGCCCATACCAGTTATGATGGGATGCCCTTGCTAAGCCTGCCCGTTTCGGACCCATTTACGGCAGAACCCGTGGTGCTGGCACGACATGGCACTGGCCCCTCGAACACGCAGATTGCGACCGCCGAGCAGGCCCTATCTGATCTAAACCCGTAAGATTACTTTTTGCGCAGACGGATCACGACATCGACCGATGCGATTTCAACCCCTTCGGGTGCTTCGGGCAAGCGCTGAATCACCAATTGATCCGAGGGCGCATCGCTTAGGCGACTCTCATCCTCCCAGAAAAAGTGGGGGTGATCATGGGTGTTGGTGTCGAAATAGCTTTTTGACCCGTCCACCGTGATTTCCTGCAGCACCCCGGCGTCGCAAAACGCGCGCAGGGTGTTGTACACGGTCGCCAGTGAAACAGCATCGCCGTTCTTCTTGGCCGCATCAAACAGGCTTTCGGCTGTGACATGACGATGTTTGCCGTCGCCCACCAGCAATTCGGCCAAGGCAACGCGCTGACGCGTCGGGCGTAATCCTGCGTCAACCAACCAGGAAGTCGCTATGTTTTGGCTCTGAGGTGTCATGAATCCGATACCTGTTCTTTTCTGAACTATATATAAGGGTTCCGGCTAGGCAATTTCAAATGAAATTCATTCGCAAAGAATGCCCTAAACACAACATGATGTGGGCGACCGCTCTTGCAGGACCTTGCATACGGGTGCTAGGTGAGGCCAGATTAGATAAACGGACCCCTGGCAGGAGAGGCGGCAGAATGGCCCAATTCCCGAGCAGCTTTGACAAAGACGATCTGCTGAAATGCGCCCGTGGCGAGTTATTCGGCCCCGGTAACGCGCAGCTACCTGCTCCGCCGATGCTGATGATGGACCGCATCACCGACATTTCGGAAGATGGCGGTGCGCACGGAAAAGGCCATGTGCTGGCCGAATTCGATATTACCCCGGACCTGTGGTTCTTTGACTGCCACTTCCCCGGCAACCCAATCATGCCTGGCTGTCTTGGGCTGGACGGTCTGTGGCAGCTTACCGGCTTCAACCTGGGCTGGCGTGGCTGGCAGGGGCGCGGCATGGCCGTAGGCGTGGGCGAGGTCAAACTGACCGGCATGGTGCGCCCGGACCGTAAAATGCTGACCTACAAGATTGATTTCAAGAAAGCGATCCAGACTCGCCGCCTGACGATGGGCGTGGCAGATGGTATCGTCGAAGCGGACGGCGAAATGATTTACGACGTCAAAGATATGAAAGTCGTTCTGTCCGAAGCCTAAGCCGGACTAGCTTGAAATAAGGAGCACGCACATGCGTCGAGTAGTTGTCACCGGTCTGGGGGTTGTCTCTTCCATCGGGAACAATGCCGAAGAGGTTCTGGCCTCACTCAAGGCCGGTAAATCCGGCATCGTGGCCAATGAGCAGATGGTCGAACATGGCTTTCGCAGCCAAATCGCCGGATCGCTGGATATTGATGTGTCCGAGCATGTAGACAAGCGCACACTGCGCTTCATGGGGCCCGGCGCGGCCTATGCCCATATTGCCATGACCCAGGCAATTGCAGATTCAGGCCTGACCGAGGATCAGGTTCAAAACCCACGCACCGGGCTTGTCGCCGGATCGGGCGGCCCGTCGACCAGCGCCATGCTGACCGCGCATCAGACGGTGCTGAAAACCGGCGCAACCAAGCGCATCGGCCCCTTTGCGGTTCCGAAATGCATGTGCTCGACGATTTCCGCGAACTTGGCAACCGCGTTTAAGATCAAGGGCATCAACTATTCGATCACATCGGCCTGTTCGACCTCGCTGCATTGCATCGGCAACGCGGCCGAACAGATCATGCTGGGCAAACAGGACGTTATGTTCGCCGGCGGCGGTGAAGAACTAGACTGGACCCTATCCTGCCTGTTCGACGCGATGGGCGCAATGTCCTCGAAATACAACGACTCGCCCGACAAAGCCTCGCGCGCGTTCGACCAGAATCGCGACGGGTTCGTGATCTCGGGCGGTGGCGGCATCGTCGTGCTTGAGGATCTGGAGCACGCGCTGGCCCGCGGCGCCAAGATTTATGCCGAAGTGACCGGCTATGCCGCGACCTCGGACGGCCACGACATGGTAGCCCCGTCTGGTGAGGGTGGCGAGCGCGCGATGCGTCTAGCCCTGTCGACACTGCCCGAAGGCCGCAAGGTCGGCTACATCAACGCCCACGGTACTTCGACCCCGGTCGGCGACGTGGGTGAGGTTGAGGCCGTGCGCCGTATCTTTGGCGAAGGCAATGTGCCCCCGATTTCATCGACCAAGTCGATGACGGGCCACGCACAGGGTGCCGCAGGCGCGCTTGAAGCGGTCTTCTGCCTGCTGATGCTGCACCATGATTTCATTACTCCGTCGATCAATGTCGACACACTTGCCGAAGGCATCCTGCCCGGTGAAATTGCAACTCAAGTAGTTGAAAACGCAGGCTTGGACAGCGTGATGACCAACAGCTTCGGCTTTGGTGGCACCAACGGGTCCATGGTTCTGTCAAAGTATAACGGGTGAATACGATGTCGGATACTCTCAAGGGCAAACGCGGCCTGATCATGGGCGTGGCAAATGACCGCTCGATTGCATGGGGCATTGCCAAGGCCATGCACGAAGCCGGCGCAGAACTGGCGTTCACCTATCAGGGCGAAGCGTTCGGTAAGCGGCTGGAGCCATTGGCGCAAGGCCTGGGCAGCGATTTCATGGTGGATGCGGATGTCACCGACGACGAATCTTTGGACCGTGCTTTCGATGAGCTGGGCGCGCGCTGGCCTAGCATCGACTTCGTAGTTCACGCGATCGCCTATTCGGATAAATCCGAACTGACCGGCCGGTTTCTGAACACCACGCGGGCGAATTTCAAACACTCCATGGATGTGTCTGCCTATTCGTTTATCGAGGTTGCGCGACGCGCTTACCCGTTGATGAAGGACAATGGTGGTTCACTTCTGACGCTGACCTATCAGGGTTCGAACCGGGTCGTGCCGAACTACAATGTCATGGGCGTGGCCAAGGCAGCACTGGAATCGGCGACACGCTATCTGGCCAATGATCTGGGCCCCGAAGGCATCCGCGTCAACGCCATCTCGCCCGGCCCGATGAAAACGCTGGCAGGTGCGGCCATCGGCGGCGCGCGCAAGACCTACAAGTTCTGCGATCAGAACGCACCGATGCGCGCGAACGCAACGCTCGAAGCCGTCGGTGGCACTGCAGTTTACCTGACTTCGGACGCGGGGTCTTGCACCTCGGGCGAGATCATTCGGGTGGACGGTGGCTTCCACGTTCTGGGCATGCCACAACCCGATCACATGTGACCTGATCTTTCCCTGTCCGCGCCAAGATTTAACCATCTTTTCCGGGCAGTGATAGCGGCATGAGCAAAGCAGAACAAATCATCGCCACCACCACACGGGCATCCCGGCGCAAATCGGGTTTTCTGGGGCAACGCGGCCGGATCGCATTGCTGGCCCTGACCACGCTGCTGATGCTGTTTGTGTTCTTCACACAGGCAGAAGTCCGCACCACTCTCACATCCTGGACCAGCCTGATTTCAGGCTGATCCAACACGCTGGCCCACAGTTGTCAGTTGATTGAAACAACCTCGATATCAAAAATCAGATCCTGACCGGCCAACGGGTGATTGGCGTCCAGCGTGACGGTTGCGTCATCCACCTCCACCACCGTCACAGGCAGCGCTTGCCCATCCGGTGTCTGCATCTGTAGCTGAGTGCCGGGCTCAAGCGGGATGTCATCTGGTATCCCTTCGCGGGGGATCTGCTGCCGCATCGCCGGATTGATCGGGCCATAGGCATCCACGCAGGCAATCTCGACTCGTTTTTTTTCGCCCGCTGTCAGACCGGGCATGGCCGTATCCAGACCGGGAATGATTTGACCGGACCCAACCACAAATTCCAGCGGGTCGCGCCCTTCGGAACTGTCGAACACGTTTCCGTCCAGCAAAGTACCCTTGTAATGGATGCGAACCGTGTCGCCTTGTTTGATCTCGGTCATAGGTGGCCTCCGGCCGTTAAGAAATTGAGCGGCCAACCCTAGGGGGTAACGCGCTATTGTAAACCCTCCCCCCTTTTGTGCCTGCATCACTTGTGCCAACCTGCGCGCGAATGAGGGAGGGGAATTGATGCCGATCACCACTTGCGTATTCGATGCCTACGGCACGCTGTTCGACGTTGCCGCCGCCGCGCGGCAAGCCGCATCCGAGCCCGGGTTCGAGAAGCTGCAACGGAAATGGCCCGAATTGGCAAATCATTGGCGGCTGAAACAGTTGCAATACACTTGGCTGCGCGCGATCACCGATGCCCATACCGATTTCTGGGATGTCACGCAAGACGGGCTGGACTGGGCGTTGGACGCCACCGGGCTTGAGGGCGATCCCACCCTGCGCCAACGTCTGCTGGACCTGTATTGGGAATTGCAGGCCTATCCGGAAGTGCCCCAGATGCTGACCGCCCTGAAAGAGGGCGGTCTGAACACCGCGATTCTGTCCAACGGGTCGCCGCCCATGCTGGATGGTGCGGTGCAATCGGCAGGAATCGGCGGCGTGCTGGACGACGTGCTGTCAGTCGAAAGTGTTGGCGTCTTCAAACCTCATTCCAGTGTCTACGATCTGGTGCAGCAGCGTTTCGACTGTGCCCGTAACGAGGTACTTTTTGTCAGCTCGAACGGGTGGGACGCCGCCGGGGCCAGCGGGTACGGGTTCGTAACCGCCTGGGTTAATCGTGCAGATGAGCCAATGGATCGCTTGCCATGGACGCCCGCACATGTTCTGTCCGACCTGACAACGATCCCTCAACTGGCCGGAGTTTAATGGCTTTTTTCACCACGTCTGATGACAGGCGCCTTTTCTTCGATGACATCGGTGCCGGTACTCCGGTGCTGTGCCTTGCTGGGCTGACCCGCAACAGCCAGGATTTCGCGTTCCTGGCGCCACATATCACCGATGTGCGGATGATCACGATGGATTACCGGGGGCGCGGGCAATCGGATCATGACCCGGACTACATGAACTATAACATCGTTCGCGAATCCCTTGATGTGATCGAACTGCTGGATCATCTCAGATTGGACCGTGCGGTTGTCTTAGGCACTTCGCGCGGTGGGTTGATTGCCATGGCGCTGGCCGTCAGTCATCCCGAACGGCTGTCCGGGGTGATTCTGAATGATGTCGGCCCTGTGATCGACCCTGTAGGTATTGCCAAGATCATGGATTATGTAGGCAAACAGCCGACTTCAAAAACCTATGACGAGGCCGCGAAAATCTTACAGCAGGTGATGGAACAGCAATTCCCCGGGGTTTCACTGGACCGGTGGCGGCAGCAGGCGGAAATCCAATACGAACTGACCGACGATGGCCTGACGTTGCGCTATGATCCGGCCTTGCGCACTGCAGTACTGGAACAAACCGCTGCCGGCAAATTTCCGGATTTATGGATGTTCTTCGAAGCCTTGCGCGATATTCCGACAGGTGTCATTCGGGGCGCAAATTCGGATGTTCTCGGCAAGGATACGCTGGTCGAGATGCACAAACGTCACCCCGATCTTATCTCGGCAGAAATACCGGATCGCGGCCATGTGCCGTTTCTGGACGAACCGCAGTCTTTAGCCCTTATGCGCAAAGTATTGGATACCGTATGAGCACTTTGGAGATGATCGAAGCCGCCGCCGATCGGCTGCGAGGTCACATTCGGGAAACACCGCTGCTCACCTCGCCGTTTCTGGATGACCTGGCCGGTCGTCGAGTGCTGGTAAAGCCCGAATGTCTGCAACATACGGGCAGCTTCAAGTTCCGTGGCGCGTGGTCAGCGATCTCGGCGCTGAATGCACAGGACCGACAGCGCGGCGTGATCGCCTATTCCTCGGGCAATCACGCGCAGGGCGTGGCTTTGGCGGCAGCACGGCACGGCATTTCGTCAGTGATCATCATGCCCTCGGACGCGCCCCAGTTGAAGATCGACAACACCCGCGCACTGGGGGGCGAGGTTGTCCTGTATGATCGCGCAAACGAAAGCCGCGAAGAGATTGGCGAATCCCTGGCCACCGAACGCGGCCTGACCCTGATCCGCCCTTATGATGAACCGCAGGTAATCGCCGGTCAGGGCACCACCGGGCTGGAGCTTGTTCGGCAGGCCGCCGAAATGGGCGTTAAGCAAGGCGATGTTTTGGTCTGCTGCGGTGGCGGCGGGCTGACTTCAGGTATCGCTCTGGCGTTGGAAGGTCACGCACCCGGTCTGCGCGCCCGCCCCTGTGAGCCCGAAGGGTTCGACGACGTCAAACGCTCATTGGCCAGCGGTCAGATTCAGGCCAATGCTGAAACTGCGGGCAATATCTGTGACGCGATCCTGACGCCGCAGCCCGGACAGATTACCTTTCCAATTCTCAGCCGCTTGTGTGGTCCGGGCTTGTCGGTCACTGAAGAGGAAGCCATGCGTGCGATGGCTCTGGCCTTTCTGCGTTTGAAAATCGTGCTAGAACCGGGCGGCGCGGTATCGTTGGCTTCTGCCCTTTTCCGCAAGGAAAAAATCGAAGGCGACGCGGTGATCGTCGTGGCCTCGGGGGGCAATGTGGACCCGGAAGTCTTTGGAAAAGCGCTGGAATTCCTGACCTGACATTGATCAATGTTTGGGTCAACCTGATTCCTTAAAGTATGACGACAGGGGATTGTGTCATGCAGGTCGCAGATATTGGAGAAGTGCAGCTGCACTATCGCGTCGATGGTGATCCAAACGGCGCGCCCATTGTTTTTGCCAACTCGCTAGGAACCGACTTGCGCCTTTGGAACGCAATGCTGCCGCATCTGCCTGCCGGTTTACGGATCATTCGCTATGACAAGCGCGGGCATGGCCTGTCGTCACAACCGCCTGCCCCGTATTCCATGGGCGCGCTGGTGCGCGATGCCGAGGCATTGCTGGATCTGTTGGACGTTCGCGATTGCGTCTTTGTCGGCCTGTCCATCGGCGGTTTGATCGCGCAGGGATTGGCGGTAAAGCGTATGGATCAAATCCGCGCGCTGGTCCTGTCGAACACCGCCGCCAAGATCGGCATCCCTTCAATCTGGCAGGACCGTATGGATGCGGTGCGCCAAGGCGGTATCGAAGCGCTGGCCGATGCGACGATGGAACGGTGGTTTTCCAAAAGTTTCCGCTCAGAGCCGGAACACTTGCTGTGGCGCAACATGATGGTGCGACAGCCCGTGGACGGTTATCTGGGTTGCTGCGCGGCGATTTCGGGCACGGATTTCTACACCCCCACCAGCGGTTTGCGCCTGCCGACGCTGGGCATTGCCGGCAGCGAGGACGGCTCGACCCCTCCGGATCTGGTGCGCGAAACCGTTGAACTTATCCCTGGCTCGAAATTCGAATTGATGCGCCGGGCCGGTCACCTGCCCTGTGTTGAACAACCGACGGAATACGCCGCCCTGCTGCGTAATTTTCTGACCGATATTGGACATATTTGAAGGAGCACTGTTTTGGCAGATTTTCTGTTGATCCATGGATCGTGTCATGGCGCATGGTGCTGGCGTGATGTCATTCCCGCCCTGACGGCACTGGGTCACACGGCGCGCGCAATTGACCTGCCCAGCCACGGCTCGGACCCGACACCGATTGCCGATGTCACGCTGGACAGTTGCCGCGATGCAGTTCTCTCGGCCTCGACTCCGGAAACGATCCTCGTTGGCCATTCCTGGGGCGGCTATCCCATCAGCGCCGCCGCCGAGGCGGCCCCGAACGCCATGCGGGCCCTGATCTATCTGTGCGCATATGTTCCGCAAGACGGTCTTTCGATGATAGAGATGCGCAAAAGGGCCCCGCGCCAACTGGTCGTTGATGCCGTCGAAAAATCCACCGATTGCCTGTCCTACACGTTCAGGCCAGACATGGTGCAAGATTTGTTTTATCACGATTGCACACCTGAAACCGTACCCTATGCCCTTGCACGCATGTGCCCTCAGCCCATCGCACCGCAAGAAACTCCGCTGTCCGTCGCCGATAATTTCGCGTGCGTCCCCAAGGCTTACATCACCGCGACGGACGACCATACGATCCCAAGGGAATACGAAGAACAAATGAGCCACGTCGCGCCCGAAGATTTGCGAACAACAATCAACAGCTCGCATTCTCCGTTCTTCTCTCATCCCCGTCTTCTGTCCGAAATTCTGGACGATCTGGAACAAAAATTACCGGCGGCATGACCTGACGTTACAGGTGCTTCACAGGTGAACGAAGCGTGATAGGGTCCGGGCGAGTCTCGCGAGCGGTATCTATGCGTCTACCTTTTCTCTTCGTACTCGGCACGGTGATGATCGACGCCATGGGCATCGGTCTGGTGTTGCCCATCATGCCAGAGCTGATCATCGAGGTTCAGGGCGGCACTTTGGCCGACGCAGCGATCTGGGGCGGCGCGCTCAGCACCGCCTTTGCCGCGATGCAATTCGTATTTGGGCCAATTCTGGGCAACCTATCCGACGCCTATGGCCGGCGCACTGTGCTGTTGGTGTCCTTGTTCGTCATGTCGCTGGACTATGTGGTGATGGCGATTGCCGGCAGCATCTGGTTGCTGTTGGTCGGGCGCATCGTGGGTGGCATCACCGCGGCCACCCATGCCACGGCGGCGGCGTTCATGGCGGATGTCTCGAAACCGCACGAAAAGGCGGCGAATTTTGGCCTGCTGGGTGCCGCCTTCGGGGTGGGGTTTGTGCTGGGCCCAGTTATCGGTGGGTTACTGAGCGAATACGGAACCCGCGCGCCTTTTTGGGCGGCAGCCGCCTTGTCCGCGTTGACTTTTCTGGCGGGCCTTCTGGTCATGCCGGAAACGGTGACCGACAAAACCCGCCGGGCCTTCAGCCTGCGCCGCGCCAATCCGGTCAATTCTTTGCGTGCCATCGCATCCTTACCCGGCATCCGCCCGATGCTGTGGGTCTATTTCCTCTACTCGGTGTCCATCTACGTTTACCCCGCAATCTGGGCCTATTTCACAACCGAGCGCTTTGGCTGGTCACCTCAAATGATCGGTCTGTCACTGGGCGTGTACGGGATCGGCATGGCCGCTGTACAAGGTGGCCTGATCCGCCCCGCGACCCGGTACCTGGGTGAGAGGGTAACGATCATCTACGGTATGGCTTTCGAAGTGGTCAGCTTTCTGCTGTTGGCTTTCCTGACCAATGGCTTCATCGCTCTGATGCTGATCCCGATTACCGCAGTCGGTGCGGTGGTGACCCCTGCCCTGCAGGCCCTGACATCCCGCGCAACCCCGGATTCGCAACAAGGTGAGTTGCAGGGTGTGCTGACCTCGCTGCACGCTCTGTCGATGGTGATTTCGCCACTGGTGATGACCAGCGTGTTCGCTCATTTTGCCAAACCTGACGCGGCAATCTACCTGCCCGGCGCACCATTCCTGCTGGCCCTGGTTCTGATGGTCGTCGGATTTGCCTTATTTTTGCGATCGCGCCCTGTCGTGGCGTAACAACGACGCCTGGATGACGGTTTCCGTCTTGCGACATGCAGTTTCCCGCGCCACCGTGATCAAAAGGGAGTGAGGGACCACATGCAAACCATCAAAGCCGCCGTCTGCCGGGCGTTTGACGAACCTCTGGTCATCGAAGACGTCTTGCTGGCACCGCCGGGCGCGGGCGAGGTCGAAGTGACACTTGAGGCCGTGGCGATCTGCCATTCCGATATCACCTTTGCTAGCGGGGCATGGGGTGGGCATTTGCCTGCCGTCTATGGCCACGAAGCCGCTGGAGTGATCACCGCGATTGGCGACGAGGCCGGGGGTTTCAAGGTTGGCGACCCAGTAGTTGTTACCCTAATCCGCGCCTGCGGGTCCTGCCCGTCTTGCGCAGGCGGGCAGCCAACTATCTGCGAAACGCCCTATGACACCGTCAAAGGACCGTTGCAGACAGTGGACGGTGGTCCCTTAGATCAGGCGATGGCTTGCGGTGCCTTTGCCGAAAAGGTTGTCGTCAGCCACCGGCAAATCGTGAAACTTCCTGCTGAGATGCCGAAAGACGTGGCCAGCCTCCTGTCCTGCGGCGTGATCACCGGGGTCGGTGCGGCGGTGAATGCCGCGAAGCTACGCCCTGGTCAGGACGTGGTGGTCATCGGCGCGGGTGGTGTCGGGTTAAACGCCATTCAGGGGGCCCGTATCGCTGGGGCCCGTCGGATTGTGGCCGTCGACATGACCGAGGAAAAGCTGGACATCGCCATGGAATTTGGCGCGACGCATGGCGTGCTGGCCAGTCAGGATCAACCGTGGAAAGCCGCCTTCAAGGCACTGGGTGGGCGCGGCGCGGATGCGGTTCTGATCACCGTCGGTGCAATTCCGGCCTATGATCAGGCCCCGCGTTATTTGGGTCGGGGCGGCCGGGCGATCATGATCGGCATGCCGCATTCGGGCGATATGTCCAGCTATGAACCAGTGGTTCTGGCCGCGCTGGGTCAGGGCATGGTGGGTTCGAAAATGGGCGACGTGGTCATTCAGCGCGATATCCCGTGGATGATCGACCTGTATAAACAGGGGAGGCTGAAACTGGACGAGCTGATCTCGGGCCGGTGGTCCCTGGATCAGATCAACGAGGCAATCGAAGACACCAAAACCGGATCCGCCAAGCGCAACGTGATCCTGTTCGACAGGGGCTGACGCCATCCAAGGGGAGGACACCGGATGAAACTGCAGGACCTCGACATCATCGTTACCGCCCCACCTGCGCCGGGCTGGGGTGGACGGTACTGGATTTTAGTCAAAGTGACGACAGATACCGGGATCACCGGCTGGGGGGAATGTTATGCTTCATCCGTCGGTCCCGACGCGATGCAGCACGTGATCCGGGACGTGTTCGAACGGCATATGCTGGGCGAAAACCCGGAAAATATCGAGTTGATGTTCCGCCGTGCTTATTCCAGCGGCTTTACTCAGCGTCCCGATCTGACTGTCATGGGCGCGTTTTCGGGGCTTGAAATTGCCTGTTGGGACATTCTGGGCAAGGATCGTAACCGCCCGGTCTATGCCTTACTGGGTGGGGTGATGAACCAGCGCATCCGGGCCTACACCTACCTTTACCCCCTGCCGCAACATGATCTGTCCGATTTCTGGACTTCACCCGATCAGGCCGGTGAGTGCGCGGCCGAGATGGTACGGCGGGGATTCACCGCGGTGAAATTCGACCCGGCAGGCCCTTACACGATCCGCGGCGGGCATATGCCTGCGATGTCCGATATCTCAATGTCGGTCGCGTTCTGCAAAGCGATCCGCGAGGCCGTGGGGGACAGGGCCGACCTGCTGTTCGGCACCCATGGCCAGTTCAATACCGCAGGCGCAATCCGGTTGGGTCAGGCGCTGGAACCCTACTCTCTGCTGTGGTTCGAAGAACCCACCCCCCCCGACATGATCGAGGATATGGCCCGCGTCGCCCGCAACGTCCGCATCCCTGTCGCGACCGGAGAACGTATGACCACCAAGGCCGAATTCGGCGCGGTACTGCGTGCCGGGGCTGCCGAAATCCTGCAACCCGCCCTTGGCCGCGCTGGTGGCATATGGGAGATGAAGAAGGTCGCCGCCATGGCCGAGGTGTTCAATGCCCAAATGGCACCGCATCTATATGCCGGACCAATCGAGTGGGCCGCAAATATCCATCTGGCCGCGTCGATCCCAAATCTGTTGCTGCTGGAGACCATCGAAACGCCTTTCCACGATCAGCTGATCAAAGGCACTTTGCGTGTCGATGATGGTTTCGTGACCGCCCCAACCACACCCGGCCTTGGGATCGAGGTGGACGAGGACCTGGCCCGTGCGCATCCCTACACCGGCGACGGGCTACATTTGCAAATGCAGGAAGAACCTTGCGACTATGTCAACGGCAACGCCTTTCAAGGGGGTGCGCCAGCGACCGAGGGGTGACAACCAAACCGGTTTCAGGGCATATTGGTCCAACCCTATTGCGAACAAACAGGCTGCGTGTGACCCCCAAAGCCCAAGACACCGAAGGCGCACATTCTGAAAACCCCGCGGACATGAAAGAAAGCGCCGCGCGGGCTGCGGCGTTTCTGAAAACACTGGCCCATGAAGGCCGGCTCATGATCCTGTGCCATCTGGGCGACGGCGAAAAATCAGTGGGTGAGTTAGAGGACCTGCTGCAAATCCGGCAGGCCGCCGTCAGCCAGATGCTGGCCCGGTTGCGGCAGGAACGGCTGGTGTCCACGCGAAGAGACGGCAAGACCATCTATTACTCGCTGCAGGACGGCAACACCGCGCAGGTCATCGGGCTGCTTTACGAATTGTTCTGTAAGCCCAAGATCTAGTTCGAAACGTACCCAGCGATCACCTGCATCAGCTTGAATGCGGTAGCGGCATCGTTTTCGACCACCGCCAGGAATTCCTCTTCCCCGATCCGCAAGCAGGACAGTTCCGTCTCGGCAATCATGCTCAGGGCGCGGGGCTCCTTGCGGATCAGCCCCAGTTCCCCCACCAGTGCCCCCGGCCCCACTTTTGTGATCAGTTGATCCGGGCCTTCCATCTGCGGCAGGTACAGCCCGGCCTCGCCTTCAAGCACCACATAGGCCCCATCGGTGGGTTGGTCATCTTTCAGAAACACAACCTCGCCCGGCTTGGCATCGAACCAGCGCGCACCAAAGGCCAGCAGGCGCAACTGCCTGCGGTCAAGACCGGAAAACAGCGGCGTCTGTTCCAATGCGCGCAGCTTGCGCGCCAGATCGGCTGAGGCGGCGCTATCCTCTTCCACGGCATCATACCCTCCGTCCGAGACCACACGACCTTGCCGGATTTCGACAAACATGTCGAATACATCCGGATTTTCGAACTGGTCGTTCAGATAGATGACTGTCGTGTCGGGCAGCAACTGACGCAGGTTTTTGTAAACAGCAACTTGTGTCGCCATGTCATAGCTGGCAAGCGCGTTTTCCAGGATCAGGATGTCCGGCTTTTTGATCGTCGCGCGGGTAAAGGCCAGTGGTTCGGCAAAAACGGCGGGCAAGTTCTGACCACCGATTGCGACCGGGACGTCATAAATCAGTTCGACCACCAGCGGGCGCGCGCCGTTTTCGTCCAGCACATCGACAATCAGCTTACGCGCCTCGTCCGAACGACCGCCCCCGATCTGACTGACTTTGCCGAACAGGGCGTTTTCCATAACGGTCAGACCCGGCGCAAATGCCGTTTTGTCCAGCGAGACGAAAACGTCATGCAACCGCCCCAGCAATTTCTCGGAATGGCTGTGACGTAGTTCGAGGATTCGGTTCTTTAACTCATCGGTAAAGGCAGGCCCAATCTGTTCCGCCGAAATCACGAATGGCACCGCCAGCAGATTGGCCAGTTGTTCGTCATCCAGACCGGATACGCCCTCATTCCTGGTCCGCTCGACCAGTTCCAGCGCGGCCTCATAGGTTTGCGCCTCAAGTCCCAGCTTGCGGAACAGCGGGTGGTCGGTGCCGTCCAGACCAAAGATCTGACGCAGCATCTCGATCACATCGCGGGTCAGACCAACCAGTGTTTCGTCCAACCCCAACTCGCGCAGTTGTCCCAAAAAGACGGTTTGACGCGCCAGCAATTCCTGCGTGACCGGCACACGCGGCGTGGCGAACAGCAGGTTTTCCACCACCGGCAAGGCCGGGTTGTAGGTGTCGCGATCAAACACCAAAGCTTGTTGTTCCAGCCCAGCCTTTTGCACCGCCTGCTGGACCAAGGGGCGCAGCTCGACCAGTTTGCTGGCCAATTCCGGGTGTTCAATCGGATCAAACACTTGCTCTGATCCACGCTGGAACAAAGCCGCCCCCGACCCCATGCCATCGATCAGGTGCAACCACCAATCGCGCAGCGCATCGGGGCTGTCCAACCCGGCCTGAGACGGGTCAAGCCACTCGGCATCATACGGATCGGCGCTGTTGCCTGCCCGCTGTGTCTCAGCAAAATCAGGGTCGTCGGACTGCGTTGTCAGCGGCCTCTGACGCATCGGCATCATCACATTGTCACCCAAGGTCCCTTGAAACATAACTGGGCGTGACGAAGCGTAACCGATGCGCGCAGCCACCACACTCTGATGCAGGTTCGACAGGTTTTCGCCACCAATCTCGACCCGACCCGCGCTGGGCAGGATTTCCCGCGTCAGCAACTCAGCAACGGCGCGCCGGTCCTCTTCGCTGGGGGCCGCAATCCCAACAGTTTGTCCGCCCTTAAAGGTAAGGTTCAGATCATCCAAAACCTGATTGCCATCCATATCCCGAACCGAGACCCGATCCAGCGCGATATCCCCATTCAGATGTGGTCGCGTTTCGGGCTCGCCTTCGAACAGCTTTTCATCGGGCATTCCTGGCGGGGCAAAACGTTCGATCACCACGTCCCAGCGCAGCGACATGTCTTGCGTCTGGTTGTAGTAGGTCAGCAGCTCTTTCCACGGCGAACTCAGGTCCTTGTACGCCGCCAACGCCGCCACCAGCGCCCCCAATGAGACCGAGCCCTGCAACACCAGAAGGCCGCCAATCAAATAGAACATGAACGGCGTCAGCTGCGAGATGAAGTTGTTGATGAACTTCATAAAGAATTTTTTCTGGTAGATCTCGAACCGGATGCCGAACAGCCGTCCCAACTGTTCTGAGATCATCGCCCGGCGATAACGCCAGCCGCCATTGGCACGCAAGGTCGAAGCCCCGGCCGCATTCTCTCCAATCTGCGCGGCCAGCACGCGAACTTCCTGAATGCGTTTCTTGTTCAGTAAGTTGATCTGACGCTGCAGCTTGGGAATCAGCCACGCCTGCAGCGGTATCAAGGCCACAGCGGCCAGCCCGAACCAGACGCTTTGCAGGAACAGGAACGACAGGATCGTGATCATCTGTCCCGCCTGCAGAACCGGCTGGCTGATCGCATCGCCCATAAGCCCACCCATAGGTTCGCTTTCGGCGGTGATCATCGACACCATTTCGCCCTGGCTGACCCGCTCGAAATACGGTTGGGGGAAACGCAGGGCGCGGTTGATCAGTTGATAGCGGAACCGGCGCAGCATCCGTTCGCTCAGCACACCCTTCATGGTGTTGATGCGCATCTTCATCAGGCCATGCGCCAGTACCGCCAGTAAGAACGCGCCGCACAGAATAATCAGGAATGTGGTTTGCGGCACCTGATACCCCAGAACATCCACAATCGGGCTGGCTGCACCAATGGCATCGTTGATAATGCGCTTGGGCAATTCCAGTGTCAGATACAGCAGCGGGAACAGCGTTGACGTCACGGCCAGCAGAATTAGCTGATCGCGTTTTGAGTACTTCCAAATAAACCGGAAAATCGAACGTTCTATGGATCCTGCCCCTGTTTTGAATCACCGATCCGATCTGAAAGAAATTGCGGCGCATCCAACACGCTGAATTTACAGCATTCGTGACCACTGACGCAAATAGTTTCCAGTTTGCACATAAATTCGCCATGTGTGATCCAGTTTATTTGCGCCGCACCAGTTTAGCCCCTAGAGTTCGCTTTAGGACGATATCGGGAGAAACAATTTGACCGCCAGCTTGGGCGCAGTGTTGTTGATGCTCTGCTTGTTGCAGATCAAACATATGTTCGCGGATTTCTACCTTCAGACACCCAAAATGCTATCGGGTCGTGGTGAGTATCTTCACTGGGGTCGCGCGCAACATGCCGGTGTACATGTTATCGGATCCGTTATTGTCTTTGTGCTGTTCGGTGCGCCTTGGGCTTTTATTCTTATAATTGCCGCCCTGGAATGGTTCATACATTTCAACATCGATTTTGCCAAAGCCAGTTATTCTGACAAGAAAAAACTGATGCCAACACAGGCTGCTTTTTGGCGCGCTGCGGGTCTGGACCAGTTGATGCACAACCTGACCTATATCGCGATGGTCTGGGCCTGGGCGAAATTCGCCACCTGATCTGTTGGCCGTTTCAGGCGAAATCTATCAGGGCTGACGCGCGATAGGCTGCCAGCCATTGCTGGTCCAACGCATCAAGCTTGCTAGTGTCGAACCTGTCCGCAACTTCCCAATACCGCCCCGAGGGCACGTGATACCCCAGCTCATTTTCCGACTGGACAATGGTCTGCATCGCGTCGGTTTCGGGTAAGTCGTCTCTTACAAGATCACCGATCTCGACGGACGGAAACAGCAGGCGGCTCTCCCCTTTTGACAGCCTGACGACCTGGCATCCCTGATCTGCACCAAACAGCGCCAGGCGCGCCGATTTAGCCTCGAGCGACCGCAGAGTGATATCTTTACGCAAAGGATCAGCCTGACCGGTTCCGTAGAAATGCGTCTTCCCGGTATCCGGGTAGATCATGTCACAGCCGAAAAAGGCCAGCACCGCAGGCCTTAGCGCCGCCAAGGCCCAATAGCCCGCGGTAAACGCCATCGTTCCGCCAGCGTAGACAAACCCACCAAACCCATTTTGCGCCGGTACATAGTCCTGCGCCGTGATGATCCGCTGATGCGGGGCAAGTCCAGTTGGATGGTTTGTTATCGGGAAATCTTCGGGGTGGATCAGCATGTCCCAATCTGGCCGGATGCGCCAGGCGTTATTGATCGCGACAATATGGGTAAAGGGATCGCGCGCCCAGCCTTGCGCGGCCAAGGCGCCGGGCGCGCTGCCCAGTATCAGAACTCGGTTCGATGGTTCAGTCATCCAGGACCCCACAAACGGTTCCTGGAAAGACTAGAGCAGTTTTGCAGGCAGGCTAGCCCAGAACCGAAAAACTGCTTTCTTCGTTGATCGGACGTTTACGCGAGTAGAACCCAACATCGATCATCCGCTTGATATAGGGCAGCTCGAACTGCAGTGGCTGCGCATCGTGATCCGCCCCACCCTCGCAATAGTCGATCAGGGCCGTCATCATCTTTCCTGCGATCGGCGCGTTCTTGTACTGGTTTCCACTGGTGCCGCAGGCCATGTAAAACCCCGGCAGGCTGGATTTGTCATAGATCGGAATCCAATCGGTCGACGCATCATACAGATCAACCACCCCACGGGTTTTGGACGGGATGCCAAGGCTGGGCACCCGCTGGGCATAGCGCATCGCCTGTGTGGTCCACTGGTCGGTGAAGTCGTGATTGTAGTGCACGTCATCCTCGCACCACTGATGCGGATCGCATTCGGGATCTTCTGAACCCACGAGGATATGATTGCCATGTTCAGGGCGGCAGTAACACGCGATATCGCTGTCCGACACAATAGTACCGTCATTTTCGAAATCGAATCCCTCAGGCGCGGGGACGTGAACCACTTCCTGTCGCAGAGGGCGGGTTTCGATGGTCATGTCATCCAATACGCCAGCCATCTTGTTGATAATCGCTGATCCCGGTCCAGCGACATTTACCACGACCTTGGCGCGGATTTCCTCGCCCGAGGCCAGTTTGACCCCGGCCACGCGACCACCTTCCGTCAGAATTTCAATCACTTCAGCCCCGGTGCGCACTTCTGCCCCATGCTGTTTGGCGGCATCCATCAGGTTCTGCGCCGACAAGGCCGGGTCGGTAACGTATCCGGCCTGCGGCCAAAACACACCGCCCTGCATCTTGCGCCCGTTCGGCTGGCCAAATTCCGGGTCCTCCATGCGTTTGGGCGGGGTAAAGCTGTCCAATGAATAAACCGGCAGACGCTCCGTGATTTTTTCAGGCGACCAATCTTCGAACGGGCAATCCAGATCCGCACTGTTTTTCATGTGCTTTTCCAGCATCCCGTTGGCTTCGGTCTTCATCACCAGACATCCGGTTTCACGAAACTGCGCCAGATTGGCATCTGCTGGCAGGCCCAGATATTCGGCCCAGTCGCGCCAATAGTGATAGCCTTCCCACGCAAAGGCCGTGCCATCGAAGGTCGAATAATGCATCCGAATGATCGCGCAGGACCCGGCGGTCGAGCCGTGACCGACCTGAGCATTGCGGTCCAACGACAGAGTTTTCCACCCGGCCTTGGCCATCTCGAACGCAATGGCCGCGCCGATGACACCCGTGCCAATGATAATTGCGTCTGGTTGAATCATTCTGTTGCTCCCTCCCAATAGCGCGTTGAATAGGCGCTGAATTCTTCGACTTCTTCGGGCCTGGGTTCGACTCCGGTGAAGACGTAAAGGTAATGCGACACCAGCGACAGCCGCGTTTCCATCGGCTCGTTCAACTGCGCCAGATCGTACCCGATTTGCATGTAGTACAACACGCGCGCGCGGGTTTCGGCCTCGATCTCGGGATACCCATACCGCGCAAACATGGCGTGCAACGCCTCAAGCCGCCGCGCGTCCGATTGATCCAGGGCTCGTCGCACCTTGCCCGACTTACGCGCCCAGTCACGTACGGCGAAATCCAACGCAGTGTCGAAAAGACCCGTGTTCACTACGCAGCGATGCACATTGCAGACGGCGGCGGTGATGGTTTCGGCGGGTGCTTCGGCCTGCGCAACCAGCGCCGCTGTATTGGTTGCCTGCCAGCGAGCCAGCAGCGCGTCCAGCAATTCCTGCCGGGACTTGAAATACCAATAGAAAGATGATCGCGACACGGCCATCCGCTCGGCCAGGTTCAGAACCTTGATCTGGTCCACCCCGTCCGAGATCAGCACATCCATCGCCACGTTCAGCCAATCGTCGCGCGTGACCTTGATGTTGCCGACCAGCGGTTCGGCCTTGGGATCGTCCCTATGCAGGATCGGTTTTGTGTTCATTCAACTCTCCGGCGGTGCGCCGCCTTCAGCCGTACGGCGTGCGATGAAGTCCTGCAAGTCACCCAACCTGTCGCTGTCCCCGGCAGGGGCTTTGAAATCGTTCAGGATGGTCTTCCAAACGTCCGTTGCACGGTGATTGGCGTCGATTGATCCGCGCTCAGTCCAGGTGCCGAAATTGGCATAGTCATGCACATGGGGCTCGTAGAATTCGGTATTGTAGCGCTCCATCGTCTGGCTGGAGGCAAAGAAATGCCCGCTGGGTTCAACCTCACGCAGGGCGGTGTCATAACCGATCTCGGCCGTGCCCGCTTGTGCGCCAGCACACAGCTCGGCCACCATATTCAGCACTTCGGCGTCACAGATCATCTTTTCGAACGAGACCGTCAATCCACCCTCAAGCCACCCGGCCGAATGGATGATCACCGTGGCCCCGGCCATCAGACACCCCCAAAGGCCAAACTGATTTTCATTCGCGGCCTGAACGTCGTTTACATTCGAAGCCGACCCGGCGGCGGACCGCCACGGAAGGCCCAGGTGCCGCGCCAACTGCCCCGCCGCCAGAGACGCCTGGAAATGCGAAGGCGTCCCAAACGCTGGAGCCCCCGATTTCATGTCCACGTTGCTGGTGAAGGTCCCATAACACACCGGCGCGCCGGGATTGGTTAGCTGGGTCAGGGTAACCGCTGCCAAAGCCTCGGCATGAGACAGCGTAATCGCCCCGGCCACAGTAATGGGTGCCATCGCCCCCATTAGCGTGAACGGCGTGACAATCGACATCTGTCCGTGGCGGGCAAAGTCGATTAGACCTTGCGCCATAGGGATATCCAACGTCCGCGGACTGTTGGTATTGATGATCGTATAGCTGTGCGGGGTGGCGCGGAATTCATCGTCCGGCAGGCCACGCGCAGTGGTCAGCATCTCAAAACAATCCATCACCTGCGGCGTTCCGCGAGAGTAGAAGAACGGGAACTTGTCAGTCAGCTCCATCTGCGCCTGCGTGGTGAAATAGTGGCGCAGGTGGGTCGGCACGTCCTGTGGTTCGACCTGCGGCGAAATCATCTGGAACACATCAAAGTGGTGCGTAAGTTTCAAAAAATCCAGATAGTCCTGCCCCGTCGCGGGGCGACGACCCTTTTCCAGATCGGTGGCATTCGGAGCCCCTGCCCCTGGTTGAAACACAAGACTGCCCAGTTCCAGCCTGAAATCACGACGGCGCGCGCCAGCACGGCAATTGATGGACTTGGGGGCTGACGTTATGGCGGCCTCAACGATCTCTCGACCGATGAAGACCATTTCACTGTCTTCCTCTACCCGTGCGCCTGCCTTGTCGAATATTCGGCGCGCCTCAGGCAGCAGAACCTTAATCCCCAGCTCCTGAAGCGTCCGCAGGGCGGTTTCGTGCATATCGGCGATCTGATCCGCCGGGAACACCTCCATCACCGGGAACGGGTTGCGCAGCTGGCGGTAATTTACATCGCGACTTGGCACAGGCACGGCGTCTGCACCGCGTCCACGACGCCGCCTGCCGCGCTCGGATGTTTGCGAGATCACCATCAGCCCCTCATCGCCTTACCGTTCGGATCGTATGGGGACGTTGCGATCACACACGCGGGGCGTTCAACACCAACCACATGAACCGTCAACTCGGTACCCGGTTCGGCCTTGTCACGTTCGACCAGAGCCATAGCCAGAGATTTTCCGGTATAGTGCCCATAGCCGCCCGAAGTTACGAAACCCACTCGGTCTTCGCCCGACCAGATCGGCTCGTACCCGCTGGCGTCAGCGTCCAGCGCGTCTATTTCCAGCGTTACTTGCACTTGCGCCGGGCCGTTTCCGTCACGCTCGGCCAATGCGGCGTCTTTGCCGACGAAATCCTTATCCCAGTCGATCCAGCGATCCATTCCTGTCATCCCCGGCGTGTAGGCCTGGGTGAACTCCGCCGACCAGATACCAAAGCTTTTTTCCAGCCGCGTCGACAGCATCGCGTTGAAGCCGCATTCGCGAATACCTTCATCCGCCCCGGCCTCAAGCAGCATCCGGCGCAGCGCAATATGATCGCCATAGCGGCAGTTGATCTCATAGCCTTTTTCGCCTGTCACCGACATACGCGCGACGCGGGCGCGAACGAGGCCGATATCAAATTCATCGCAGCCCATGAACCCAAGACCCGAGATATCCTGTTCCGCCAGTTTCTCGACCACTGCCTGCGATTTCGGCCCTACCACAGCGAAACCACAATACTCTTCACCCAGATCACGGATATTGACGCCGTCGATCATGTGATCGTCGAACCAGCGCATGTGCCAGGCGCGCAGATAATAGCTGCCCATGATCCACCAGGTGTCGTCGCCCCAGTTAAGAACGGTCAGATCCCCTTTGAGCCGCCCGTCCTCGCCCAGCATCGGGGCCAATTTGGCACGGCCCGGCGCGGGGAGTTTCGATGCCATGACCTTATCGAGCCAAACCTCAGCATTGGGGCCGCTGACCTCGAACCGCGAAAAGCCCGAGATATCCAACAGGCCGACGCCTTCGCGGATCACCTTGCATTCCTCGGCCACGATGTCGTGAGCGTTTGATCGTTTGAGCGTCGGTGTTTCCTCAAACCCTTTCGGCGCGAAATACAGCGGCACTTCCAGATCCCAGCTAACACCCCATTTGCAGCCGGCCTCTGTCATTGCGTCATGGGCGGGCGCCATCTTCAGCGGACGGCCCGCGGGCAGTTGCTCATTCGGGTAGGTCATTACGAAACGGCGGGAATAGAACTGCCCGGTGGTTTCGCGGATATAGCGTTTGTTCTGCGCGAAATCACCATACCGCGCCACGTCCATCGGCCATGCATCCGCCTCAGGCTCGCCATGGATCATCCACTCGGCCAATGTTTTGCCAACGCCGCCGCCCTGCAAGAACCCGGCCATCACCGCGCAGGCCGACCAATAACCGCGCTTGCCCGGAACGGGTCCGACCAGCGGGTTACCATCTGGCGAGAAAGTAAACGCCCCGTTTACCCATGTCTTGATCCCCACGTTCTGAATCGAGGGGTATCGCTCAAAGCCCAGCGTCAGTTCGTTTTCAATCCGATCCAGCTGTTCTTGGAACAGCTCTTCGCCGTAATTCCACGGTGCGCCGTCCATGGCCCAGTGTTCGTGATCAATCTCGTAGATACCAACAAGGACGCCCTTCTGGTCCTGCCGCATATAGGTGAAGCCTTCGAGGTCGACGGTCATCGGCATCTCGAAATCCGCCTGCGCCACTTCGGGCACCGTGTCGGTAATCAGATAGTGGTGTTTCAGCGGCGAGACCGGCAGTTCGATGCCAGCCATGCGGCCCACCTGTTTGGCCCAAAGCCCAGCCGCATTGACCACATGTTCGCAAGTGATCGTGCCCTTGTCGGTCACCACCTTCCAACCATCCGCGGTTTGGATCAGCTCCTCAACCTTGGTTTCCTCGTAATACTCGGCACCACGTTTTCTGGCCGCCGTTGCATAAGCCTGCACCGTGCCGGTCGTGTCGATATAGCCCTCGCGGTCCGCCCACATTGCACCCAGCACGCCGTCGGTGGACATGATCGGGCAACGGCGCTGCGCCTCTTCCGGAGACAGCAACTCGCAATCCTCAATGCCGATAGACTGAAAAATACGGTAGTTCGCCTGCAACCACTCCCACCGTTCGGGCGTTCCAGCCAACGTCAGGCCACCGGTCATGTGCATACCGATATTCTGACCCGATTCCTTTTCAATCTCACTAAGCAGATCGATGGTATACGCCTGCAGCGAGGCCATATTTGGGTCAGCGTTCAACGCATGAACCCCTCCGGCAGCGTGCCAGGAAGATCCCGATGCCAACCGCCGCCGTTCCAGCATCACCACATCCGACCAGCCGAACTTGGCCAGGTGATACAGAACCGAGGCGCCCACAACGCCGCCCCCGATAACCACAACACGGTACTGAGATTTCATCCTGCCCTCCCAACATGGCTTGGGCAGAACGCTAGACCCACTGTTCACTTCTGTCTAGACATTTCTGTACAGTCCTACCCGCACCAGATTGTTGGGCGAATTTCTCTGGTTTAAAGCTGCGCGCTGGGCCGTGTGCTGACCTTTTCGAACCAAGTCAGCGTTGCCGAATTTTCCTGCGGTATTCGCGTCTTGATCACTCGGGCAAAGTCAACAAAGACAAATGTTGAGATGTCAGCCAGCGTAAACTCAGACCCGGCGATATAGGGACTTTCCGCCAATCGCCATTCCAACAGATCGAAAAAATATCCAACCCGCGCGGCACCTCGTTGCGCCAGTTCAGGAATCTGAGCGTGATTCACCGGACCGGGAATCGCCCTGTCGGCAAAGGCGGGATGCGTGTTGCGTAAAGTTTCGCCAATGGGCGCCCCGCCTTGCTGTTCAACGATACTGTTCCACATCAAAACCAGCCCTTTTTCATCCGGGGTGCGCCCCATCAAAGGCGGCTCGGGAAATCGGGCCTCGAGATAGGCCGCGATGCCAAGGTTCTCGGTCAGTGCCGTGCCCTCATCCGTGATCAGCACAGGAAGGGTCGCGTTCGGGTTGATCGCTTTGAACGCATCGCTCAGCTGTTCGCCTTTGCCGATCGAGACCTCGCGGGTTTCGACCTCTAACCCTTTTTCCGCGATGAACATACGAGCCCGGCGTGGGTTCGGGGCGGTCTTGCAATCGTAGAACAGCATGGGATGCTCCTGTGTCTCAGCGGCGATAGATGAAGCACCGGCCCTGAACCGCACCGGGCGGCAAAGGCAATTCAGTCAGTTCGTCGAAATACATCCGATCACTGGAGACCATCAAACCACCTTCTGCGAGCAGAGGTTGGATCAACGGTGAAACAAATCTTGCAAAGGCGTCGTTCTTTTCTCGGTTATGCCCGCCAAGGTCCGCGTGGATCAGGCTTGCAGTGGCACCGAAACGCGTCAGCGCGGCGGGCAGCGTTTCGCGCACATCGCCCAGAATCACCCGATCCTCGGGGGGCGTTGAATCTGGGTGGGACGCCACCGCGCGTTCAAACACGTACACGGGGCGGTCTTTCACATATTGCGCCATGTGATGATAGGTCCGCCCATTGCCCAAACCCAATTCAAAGACCGGCCCCGCCATGCCACGCGATTCGGCAATGGCAAAATCCAGACAGGCGCGTTGCGACACCATGCGGTCAATGAACAGATCGAGTCGGCTTTGATCGTCGGGCACGGGGAAATCTCTCCTTGATATCAGTCGATTTGCCAGATGGGGTCGACATGGCCCGTGATCGCAAATCCTCAAGACTTTGTGTAGACAAATTGGTGTCAGTTTCACGTTTCCGCGACATTTCACCCCAAGAACGGGTTTGACTACCCCGCCCCAACCGCGCGAGACTGCGTCAAAAAACACGGGGAGTTGATCAAGCCGATGCCGACCTACGGCCCAACGGGTGGAATACCCGCATGACAGCTTTGTTGTCTGTCCGCGATTTGAGCATCGGTTTTGGTGCGGGCAACCCCGTTGTCAAAGGCGTCAATTTTGACGTCGAGGCGGGGCAGACACTTGCGCTGGTCGGCGAATCCGGTTCTGGCAAGACTATCTCGTGCAGGGCGGCGTTGCGGATTTTGCCACGCACCGCGCAAATTCGCAGCGGGACAATCATTCTGAATGATTCCAAAGGCACAGAGGATCTGACCAAGATTAGCGAAAAGCAGATGCGCGGCATTCGCGGCAACCGCGTTTCGATGATCTTTCAAGAACCGATGCGATCCCTGTCGCCGCTGCACAAGATCGGCAATCAGGTCAGCGAGGTTCTCTGGCTGCACCGTGGCGCCTCCGAGGCGCAGGCCCGCAAAGAAGTTTTGACTCAGTTCGAGCGCGTTGGCTTTCCCGATCCCCAACGTGCATATGATTCTTACCCGTTTGAATTGTCGGGTGGCATGCGCCAACGCGCCATGATTGCGATGGCGATGGTGTCCAAGCCGGAATTGTTGATCGCGGACGAGCCGACAACCGCGCTTGACGTGACGACACAGGCGCAGGTTCTGGGCCTGATCAAGGAATTGCAACGCGAAACCGGCATGGCACTGATCCTTGTCACCCATGATCTGGGCGTGGTCGCCAATATGGCAGAACAGGTCGTCGTCATGCACAAGGGCCGTGTGATGGAATCCGGGGCCGCCGCCCCGATCCTGACCTCACCCGCGCATCCTTACACGCAGCAATTGTTCAACGCCGCACCCGAGATTCCGGACGAAGACTCGGTTGGGATACCGATGCCCGACGAGGATCTGATCCTACAGATCAAGAACGTCTCAAAAACTTACACCTTGCGATCCAGCAAGGGTTGGAAGGGTGAACAACTGATCCATGCCTGCCGTGGCGTTGACATGAAGCTCGCACGCGGCAAGACGCTGGCCGTGGTCGGCGAAAGCGGCTCGGGCAAGACCACGGCTGCGCGTATCGCGTTGGGCGCCGAACTTCCCGATCCCGGCGGCGAGGTTCTGTTCCGCACCTCGCCAACCGAAGACCCTATTACCGTCCACCACATGACCCGCGCCCAGCGCACTGCGTTTCAGCGCAAGGCGCAAATGGTGTTTCAAGACCCCTACAGCTCGCTCAGCCCGCGCATGCGCATTCAGGATGCGATGACCGAGCCGTTGGAGATTCACAAGATCGGCACCGCATCTGAACAGCGTGACAAAGCCGCCGAGATGCTGCTGCGGGTTGGGCTGAACGCCGACATGCTGAAACGCTACCCTCATGCCTTTTCTGGTGGTCAGCGACAGCGTCTGTCCATTGCCCGCGCCATGATGCTGGACCCGCAGCTGATCGTGTGCGACGAGCCTACATCGGCTTTGGATGTCTCGGTTCAGGAACAAATCCTGACACTGCTGGAAGATTTGCAGGACAGTCTGAACCTGTCCTACTTCTTTATCTCTCACGACCTTGCCGTTGTGGCGCGCATTGCCGACGAGGTTGCAGTGATGCGCCGCGGGCTGGTCGTTGAACAGGCCCCGCCCGAGACCCTTTTCTACAATCCCCGCCACCCGTACACCAAGGCGCTGATTGCCGCCCAGCCAGAACCTGACATCAACCGCCCAATCGACCTGAAATTGGTTGCTTTGGGCGCAGGTTCGCCGGACAGTTGGGATGACGCCTTCCGATTTACTGACTCCGTGATACCTTCGCTGGTAGAGATGGAACCCGGCCATAAGGTACGATGCCATGTTTAAGACCACTCGCCCCCTGCTTCTGGCTGCCACGCTGACGGCTGCGTGGATGCTGCCCGCCTCGGCGGAAACACCCACCCCAAAGGAAAGCGGATTTTGGGAAAGTGAGGTGAGCGCGGGCAATCTGCCACCTGTTCAGGATCGCCTTCCCGATGAACCGCTGGTTGTCGATCTGGCGGCAAAGGGGCGTGAATTTGGAACACCCGGCGGCACTTTGCGCACCATGGTCACCCGGTCCAAGGACATCCGCCAGATGGTTGTCTATGGCTATGCCCGGCTGGTGGGTTTCAACGAGAATTACGAACTTGTACCCGACCTGCTCGAGTCCTACGAAAACGAAGACAACCGCAAGTTTACCCTGAACCTGCGCGAGGGGCATAAATGGTCAGACGGATCGCCGTTTACATCCGAGGATTTCCGGTACTGGTGGGAAGATGTCGCAAATAACGAGCTGCTCAGCCCGTCCGGCCCGCCCGATTTTCTGATCGTCGAAGGCAAAACGCCAACGGTGAGTTACCCCGACGAAACCACGGTTGTTTTCGAATGGGAGGACCCGAACCCGGATTTCCTGCAATCACTGGCACAGGCGCGTCCGCCCTTCATTTACCGACCGGCCGCATTTCTGAAGCCGTATCACGAGAAATATGCAGATCCCGAAGAAATGGCCGCGCTGGTCGAAGACAACCGGGTCAAAAGCTGGGCGGCGCTGCACAACAAGCTGGATAACCTTTACAAATTCGACAACCACGAATTACCCACGCTGCAGCCATGGCTGAATGCCAGCTCAGGCAAGAAAATCCGGCATAACTTTGTACGCAACCCCTATTACCACCGCATCGACAGCAACGGTGTGCAATTGCCCTATATCGACGTGGTCGAGATGGAGATTGTCGCCCCCGGTCTGGTCGCAGCAAAAACCAACGCTGGTGAAACCGACCTGCAGGGGCGTGGGCTGGCGTTCCGCGATGCGTCGATCCTGAAAAAGGGCGAAGAAGTCGGGAACTACAAGACACGGCTGTGGAAAACCGGTGTCGCGTCGCAGATCGCAATCTATCCGAATCTGAACTTTGCTGATGACGGTTGGCGCGACGTTCTGCGCGATGTCCGCGTGCGACGTGCCCTGTCACTTGCCATCGACCGCAAGACGATCAATCAGGCGCTGTATTTCAAGCTGGCCCAGCCCGGCGCGATGTCGGTTCTGCCCGCGTCGCCGTTCTATGATGAGGAAAACGCTCAGGCATGGGCGCAATACGACATCGAAATGGCCAATGCCCTACTGGATGAGGCCGGATTGACCGAGCGGGACAAGAACGGCATCCGCATGCTGCCCGATGGCCGCCCGATGGAACTGATCATCGAAACTGCCGGTGAACGGCAGGAGGTCGAGAACGCGCTGCAGATCGTCACCGACACTTGGCGCGAGATTGGCGTCGCTCTGGTCATGCGACCGCTGGATAGGGACATCTTGCGCAACCGCGTTTTTGCTGGAAACACAATGGCTTCGGTCTGGTTTGGCTGGGATGACGGTATTCCGCAGGCCCACACCTCGCCCGCTTATCTGGCTCCGACTGATCAGGTCTTTCTGGCCTGGCCCAAATGGGGTCAATTTTATCAAACCGGCGGCGACGCAGGCGAAGCCCCCGACATGCCCGAGGCAGAACGCCTGATGCAATTGGCCCATGATTGGGAGGTCGCCACCAACGACGACGATCGCAAGGCAATCTGGACCGAGATGTTGAACATTCATGCCGAACAGCTATTTGCCATCGGCATTCTGAACGGCGCACCGCAGCCTGTGGTGGTGTCGAACCGCCTGCGCAACGTGCCCGAACAGGCCATGTGGGCATGGGAGCCCGGCGCCCATTTCGGCATTCACCGGCCGGACGAATTCTTCTTCGCCGACTGATCAGGAGCAGCTAAATGGTCATGCTGCGCTATGCGGTGTATCGCTTTTTCACGATGCTGCTGACTCTGTTGGTGGTGTCGGTGCTGATCTTCGTGATCATCAACCTTCCGCCTGGAGATTACCTGAGCAATCAGATCGCCGAATTGCAGGCTTCCGGCCAGTCTGCCGGCGTGGCCAAGGCAGAATTTCTGCGTGCGGAATATGCGCTGGACCGGCCCGTCTGGGAACAATATCTGATCTGGATGGGATTCTGGCCCGGCCCGCACGGGTTCGAGGGACTTCTGCAGGGCAACTATGGTTGGTCCTTCGAATTCGACCGCCCCGTGGCCGAGATTGTAGGCGATACCCTGTGGTTGACCGTAGTGGTCAACCTGGCCGCCATCCTGTTCGTCTACGCCGTCGCGCTGCCGCTTGGTGTCCTTGCTGCTGCCAAGTCCCGGACGTGGATCGACTATACGTCGGCTTTTGTGGGGTATCTGGGTCTTGCCACGCCGAACTTTCTGCTTGCGCTGATCCTGTTCTATTACGGCCACCGTTACTTCAACCTACCCATCGGCGGCTTGATGGACCCATCCTTTGAAGGCCAGCCGATGAGCTGGGACAAGTTGAAGTCCATTCTTGTCCACCTGATCGTCCCGACCTTTGTGATCGGCACCTCGGGGGCTTCGGCCATGATGCAACGCTTGCGTGCCAACATGCTGGACGAGTTGGGGAAACCCTATGTGGAAACCGCAATCGCCAAAGGGATGGCCCCGTCGCGGATGCTGGCGAAATACCCGCTGCGCGTGGCGTTCAACCCCTTCGTGGCGGATATCGGCAACCTGCTACCCTCGATGGTGTCCGGCTCGGTTTTGGTCTCGGTTGTTCTTGGCCTGCAAACCATCGGCCCGACCCTTCTGACGGCACTGAAAACGCAGGATCAGTTCCTGTCCGCCTTTATTCTGATGTTCGTGGCCCTGCTGACCCTCATCGGCACCATGATATCTGACATTCTGCTGGTCATGCTTGACCCGCGCATCCGGTACGAGGGGCGTGAAGCATGACCCAACATCCCGATGGTCGCTATGTCGACGACGCCCCCTATGACCCGGACGCCGCCCTGCAACAGCTTGAGCGTGCCGATCTGGACGCGCCAAACTGGGTGCTGGTTTGGCGCAAGTTCAAAACTCACAAGCTGGGCTTGATCTCGGGCATTTTCCTGCTGCTGTGTTATCTGATGCTGCCTTTCGCAGGGTTCATCGCGCCTTATGGTCCGAATGAACGCAACGGAGAGCATCTTTATGCGCCGCCTCAAAGCGTCAACTGGTTCTATGAGGGCAAATTCATCGGCCCCCATGTCTTTCCCATCGTTGCCGAGGCTGATCTGGAAACCTTCCAATGGAAATTCGTACCCGACCTCGAAGATCCGCGCCCGATCAAGTTTTTCTGTGAAGGGTCGGAATACAAACTGGCTGGCCTGATCAAATCCGACACTCACCTGTTCTGCGCACCCGAAGGGGCGACGCTGTTCCTGTGGGGGTCGGACCGTCTGGGCCGGGATGTGTTCAGTCGCATTCTCTACGGCGCGCAACTGTCGCTGACCGTAGGTTTAATCGGCATCTCGGTGTCTTTCACCCTTGGAATTATCTTCGGTTCGATGGCCGGCTATTTCGGCGGCAAGATCGACTGGGTGATCAACCGGGTCATTGAAATCCTGCGCTCTTTGCCTGAACTACCCTTGTGGCTGGCCCTGTCCGCCGCGGTGCCTTCGAATTGGAGCCCGGTGGCGGTGTTTTTTATCATCTCGATCATCCTCGGCATCCTCGATTGGCCCGGTCTGGCCCGATCCGTGCGAGCCAAATTTCTGTCGCTGCGCGAAGAGGAATACGTGCGCGCCGCCGAGATGATGGGCGCAAGCTCGGGCCGCGTGATCCGCAAACACCTGCTGCCCAACTTCATGTCCCACCTGATCGCATCGGCCACCTTGTCGATCCCGGCGATGATCCTTGGAGAAACGGCGCTCAGCTTCCTTGGCCTTGGGCTGCGCGCTCCTGCCGTCAGCTGGGGGGTGATGCTGAATGACGCGCAGAACCTGGCCTCGATCGAGATCTATCCGTGGACGGCAATTCCAATGCTGCCAATCATTGTCGTTGTACTGGCGTTCAACTTCCTGGGCGACGGATTGCGCGACAGTCTGGACCCGTACCAGCAATGAGCCTGATTTCCGCCCTCCCCGCCGCAGACAGCTACAAGTCGACCGGAAAGGGCGCATGGCCCAGCGCTTTCGCGGTTTCCGAACTGGCAACCGCCAGTTTCGCTGCCGTTGGTCAAGAGTTGGCGCGCCTGATCACAGCAATGAACCTTGCCCCCACAACGCCTGAGATATCGGTCAATCATCGTTTGGCTTCGCTGTGGTACGGGTCTTCGTTCAAACCAGGCGGGTGGGAGATGCCCAGCCTCTGGGACCCAATCGCCGGGGATTATCAGGCGTCGGATGGCTGGATCAGGCTGCACACCAATCTGCCCTCCCACCGGGCAGCGGCGCTGAAGGTGCTGGAGGCGCAAGCCAACCGGGACGCAGTTGCACAGGCTGTGAAAGACTGGTCCATCGCCGATTTGGAAACCTCGGTTGTGGCCGAGGGCGGCGCGGCCGCCGCGATGCGCGGTCGGACCGAATGGCTGGAGCACCCGCAAGGGCGGGCGGTGTCGCGCGATCCGCTGATCGGATGGCACAGCCCGCGGCATATCACGCTGCGCGACCGTCCCAAAGCAACGGCCCGACGTCCGCTGGCGGGCTTGCGCGTTCTAGACCTGACGCGTGTTCTGGCCGGACCGGTTTCGACCCGCACGCTTGCAGGGTTCGGCGCTGAAGTTCTGCGCATCGACCCGCCCGGATGGGATGAGCCGGGCGTCATTCCCGGAATCTCACTGGGAAAGCACTGCGCCTATTTAGACCTGAAATCGCCAGCCGATCTGAAGAAGCTGGAAGACCTGCTGGCGCAAGCAGATGTCTTCATTCATGGCTACCGCCCGGGTGCGCTGGATGCGCTTGGACTGACCAAGATAAAACGTGATGAACTGGCTCCCAACCGAATTGAGGTCACTCTGAACGCTTATGGCTGGCAGGGGCCGTGGTCCAACAGACGTGGTTTTGACAGCCTCGTACAGATGAGCGCAGGCATCGCAGACGCGGGTCGCGCTTGGGCCAAGGCCGAAAAACCCACCCCTCTGCCGGTTCAGGCGCTGGATCACGCGACAGGCTATCTGATGGCTGCAACGGTCCTGTCGGCACTGGCCGAAGCCGCGTCCGCAAATTCTATCATGCTGGCGCAGCTGTCCCTGGCACGCACAGCGGAACTACTGGCTGCGTTGGCGAAATCCGAGCAAGACGAAGAGATCACAACTCCCACAACATCCGATTACGCTCAAGAGGTTGAAGCATCCGACTGGGGCCCCGGGCGTCGCCTGAAACCGGCTTTGTCCGTTGGCCAGGCCCACATGTCATGGCCTCTGCCAGCCGCAAAGCTGGGCACATCCCAACCCATCTGGCCTTCGCGGACCACCTGAACCAACCGCCGCGCGGTACGCGCGGCCCGGCCCAACACTTTGGGGGGAGTCTCATCAAAGACGCATCCCAAGGGGGCGGGAGCCTTCCCTAGCGATCATCCCCACCGGGACCGATATCGTCCAGATAATCCTCATCAATCGCCGCCTGCACCGCGCCGGTCACGGCTTCACGCTGCTTCGGCGTCAGATCCTCGGGTTCTTTGCCTTCGGCCAGCCGCACGGTGACTTCGCGATGAGCAAACTTGATCCCTTCGCGTGCGAATAGCTCGCGGATATCTTGATAGACTCTCTTGCGCACCAGCCACTGGTCACCGGGCTTGGTCATGAACTTGACCCGGATGATCATCGCGGAATCCTGCATCTCAATCACGCCCTGCGATTTCAGCGGCTGGATAAAGTTGTCGCCGATCACGGGGTCGCTCAGCAATTGCTGACCCAGCTTCTTGATCAGCTTGCGCACCTTTTCAACATCGGTGTCATAGGTCACACGCAACGGCAATTTCATGATCACCCAATCGCGGGAATAGTTGGTCAGCACCTTGATCTCACCAAAGGGAATCGTGTTCAGCGCGCCCAGATGGTGACGCAGCTGGAATGACCGGACCGAGATTTTTTCGACCGTCCCCTTCACATCCCCGATGTCGATGTACTCTCCTTTACGAAAGGCATCATCCATCAGGAAGAACGCCCCCGAAAAGATATCGCGCACCAGCGTTTGCGAGCCGAACCCAACAGCCAGACCCACCACACCTGCACCGGCAAACAGCGGGCTGACATTAATCCCCAACTCCATCAACACGATCAAAACGATGGTGACGACAACAACGGCCAGGATCGCACCACGGAACAGGGGCAGCAGCGTCGCCAGACGGCTTTGCCCGCCTTCGCCGCCTTCATCGCCCAACTCGGCCTCTTCGCCGCCATCATCGGTTTCTTCGGCAATTTTCGAGTCGATCCAGATGCGGAAGAAGTGGAACAGAATATAGCCGATGAACAAGATGACCATCACATCCAGCGCACGCTCGACCGGCAGGTCCTCGCTCCAGCTGGCTTCGGGGTTCCAGATCACCACCAACGCATAAAGGCCGACCACAAAGGCCAAAATCCCTGCCACGCGACGGGCCAAATCCTCATATGTCAGGATCGAATGTTGGCGCAGTTCCGCCTCGGGAGTCTCGACGGCTTCATCATCCTCTTCCGTGGCCGCCGCATTCATGTCTTCCATTTGGCGGTTACGGTCAAAGTAACGCTCCAGCAGGTAATTCATTGCGCCGTAGGCCACGACCACAGACATGAAAATCAAATAGCTGCTGGCCACGATCGGCAGAGAATTCTCATTCTCAAGCACCAGATCCACCGCCAGCTTGAACCAGCTGAATACGATATAGACAACCAGCACAGGCGCCCACGCGAATGAGATGAACCGCAAAATCCACGACACTTGGTCCGGTGCGCGCCCGCCGCGAATGGCATTCGAAATGGCGCGCGCATTGAACATGATCATCAACAAATTGCCCAACGCGCCCAACATGGTCAGGCCACCATAGACCAAGGCATAGACATTGTAGTTCAACCCAAAATCCGCCACCCAGGTGGCGAACAACACAACCGAGATGTCGTAGGTCGCCAGCGCCGACGCCCAGAAATACAGCCGCTTTGCGTCCCGATCTGAGAAGGGCGGCAAACGGTATTGGCTCAGATAAGGGGACAGAACCATCCGCCACAGGTCGGATATCGTGCGCGACAGGAAAAACGCCGTAAAGATCGCAGTGACCGTAAACTGAATCGAGATATCTTCGGCTTCACCAAAGAACAGGTACCCCACGATCAGCGCCATCAGCATCGCAAAGATCGTGCCCCCGATCCCCATGAAAAACCGGAACACCAAAAACGGCATTTTCTCCCGATAGCCCTGCGGGTTTTCCTTGGACCGTGCCACAACCAGCTTTTTGGCCATGCGCTTGCCGTAAATCTCGGTGGACAGCCAGCGCCCCAGCAGCAGAAACAGAATGTTCCACGCCAGAACCTCGACATAGGTCTGAATGCGGCCATCCGGGCTGGTCTGCCGCAGGACGTACTGAACTTCGAAAATAGAATAGGGCAAAGCCTCTAGACGCGATTCCATGGACTCGCGGAACTTTGAGAACCTTTCCTGCGCTTTCATCAGTTGCGATCCGTCGCCCATCGGTCCGTGCGCGTCCTCGGCCGAGGCATCAGCACCTGGCTGACCGCCCGAAGACACAACCTGCCCCGCGCTGTCGATGACAATTACGCTGGCGCCGGCCTCGGTTGCCGCCTTGATCGCAGCAGCCAGATCACCATCGGCCCCAGTTTCGGCCTCAGACTCTGAGGTATATCCGGGGATCAAAGGGACTTGCGCCGATGCCTCTGTGACGAAGGCCGCAGAAAACGCCCACAGGATCAGAGCCATTCCAGCAATTAGTCTGAGTTTCATCAATTTTTCTGTCCAAGTCGTATGTTGCATCGCAGGTTACAGAAGCGCCTGAGCGTATTCAAATATTCAGCGTTTCACGGCTCAAGTTCGTGTCATTTCGTGTTTCGGCTGCAATGCAGGCGACAAGAGTGTTTGCAACCTTGAAAAAACTGAATATGACCGACCGTGTAGTATGAGTGGAATGGCAAGATCAACGCCGGGTGTAACGGGGAAAAACGCTCCGAAACCTCCTGTACTTTGGCTGTTGCCATTTCGCCATGTTTGACGAATTTGCACAATCTCGGCACCCCCTTTGGCAAGCGGCGCCAAAGAATATACGGTAACGGAGTTTAACGCGCGGATTTGCACCCAGGGACACGACAGGCGAAGGCATGAGCCTAGGAATACAAAACAACATCACCGGCCGTGCGCCGCGCATACTGTTCTACAGCCACGATACATTTGGATTGGGGCATCTGCGCCGGTCGCGCGCCCTTGCCGCAGCTATCACGCAAGCCAACCCGCAAGCGTCAGCCCTGATCCTGACCGGGTCACCCGTGGCAGGTCGGTTCACCTTTCCGCGCCGGGTCGACCACGTGCGCCTGCCAGGTGTGACCAAACGTGCCGATGGCTCTTATGCAGCGCGCACCATTGGCATGGGGATCGAAGAGGTAACCGAACTGCGCGCAGGTCTGATCCAGACTGCCGTCCAGCAATTCGACCCCGATATGCTGATCGTCGACAAGGAACCCACCGGTTTTCGTGGGGAGTTGCTGCCGACACTGGAACATCTGTTGCATTCCCAACGCACCAAGCTGGTTCTTGGCCTGCGCGACGTGCTGGACGAACCCGAAGTTCTGGCCGCCGAGTGGGAGCGGAAAGAGGCCCTTGCCGCGACCGAGCGCTTCTATCACGAAATCTGGGTTTACGGTCTGCGCTCGATCTATGATCCGACCAAAGGGCTGCCGCTTAGCCACGCAGCGCAATCGCGCACGCATTGGACCGGTTACCTGCGGCGGGATCTTGGCCCTGTAGGCGAGCCACCTGAACAACCCTACATCCTAATCACGCCAGGTGGCGGTGGCGACGGTAAGGCGATGGTGAACCAGGTTCTCTCCGCTTACGAAAAAGACCCTACCCTGTCGCCGCGTGCAGTGCTGGTTTACGGCCCCTTTCTTTCCGGTGAGTTGCGTGAAGAATTCGAGACCCGCGTTGCCGCGTTGAATGGCCGGGTGACCGCCGTGGGGTTCGAATCCCAGATCGAAACGCTTTTTGCAGGGGCCGCCGGGGTGGTCTGTATGGGCGGTTACAATACTTTCTGCGAAGTTCTGTCCTTTGACAAACGTGCCGTCATCGTGCCTCGCACGACGCCACGACTAGAACAGTGGATTCGCGCCTCGCGCGCAGAAGGGCTGGGCCTTGTGCGGATGCTGGACGAAAACCGCGACGGGCTGACAGCGGATGCGATGATCGAGGCGATCCGCGACCTGCCGCACCAACCCCTGCCATCGCAGACCATTCAGGACGGGCTGCTGGACGGGTTGGATTATGTCATCGACCGCGTTGACGCGTTGCTAGGCCAGGAACAGGAACGGGCCATCGGATGACCACAGCCCAGCCGAAACTGGCGGTGCTGGTCAAAGGGTGGCCGCGCCTGTCCGAGACGTTCATTGCCCAGGAACTTGTCGCCCTGCAAGAGGCCGGGCACAGCTTTGACATCTGGTCTTTGCGCCATCCGACCGACATAAAACGGCACCCGCTGCACGACCGTTTTCAGGGTCAGGTGCATTACCTGCCAGAATACCTTTACGAAGAACCACAGCGTGTCTGGGCTGCGCGACAGACTGCGCAAGCCCTGCCGGGCTATGCCGAGGCCTACCGGGTCTGGCGCGCCGATCTGCGCCGTGATCCGACCCACAACCGCATACGGCGTTTTGGTCAGGCCTGCGTTCTGGCCGCCGAATTACCCGAAGCGACACAAGTGATGTATGCGCATTTCATGCACACCCCATCCTCGGTCGCGCGCTACGCCGCCATCATGCGTGGCCTGCCGTGGAGTTTTTCTGCCCACGCCAAGGACATCTGGACATCACCCGAGTGGGAAAAGATCGAAAAACTGCGCGCCGACACTCATGGAGCGGCTTTTGGTGCGACCTGCACGGCAATTGGGGCCGACCATCTACGCAGTTTGGCCGACGATCCCGCGCGGGTTGACCTGATCTATCACGGGCTGGATCTGAACCGTTTTCCATCTCCGCCAAACCGTATGCCACGCGCGCCGGACGGGCCATTTCACATGCTCTCGGTCGGTCGTCTGGTCGAGAAAAAGGGCTTTGACCGGCTGATCGACGCGTTTGTCATGCTGCCAGAAACGCTGGACTGGCACTGGACGCACATTGGCGGCGGAACACTTGGCAATGCCTTGCGTGATCGAGCCGACGCCGCTGGCCTGTCGCAACGGATAACGTGGCAAGGCGCTTGTGATCAACCCGAAGTGATCGAAGCAATGCGCAGCGCAGACTTGTTTGTGCTTCCCAGCCGGATCGCCAGTGACGGAGACCGCGACGGGCTACCCAATGTTTTGATGGAGGCCGCATCACAGCTTTTGCCGATCCTGTCGACGCCGGTATCGGCCATCCCCGAGTTTATTGAAACCGGCACCCACGGCGTCTTGTCCGACGATGATCCTGCCGCATTGGCCAGCGCCATCATCCATCTGGCCGCCGATCCGCAGCAAACTGCTTTGATGGCAAGTGCCGCCTATGATCGTTTGATCGCCGATTTCCGCATGGACCCCGGCATTGCCCGCCTGTCCAAACGACTGCGCGCATTGGGTTCGGACATAGGCTGATGGCACGAGTGGCCTTTTACTCTCCGATGAAAGCGCCGGACAGCCCGGTGCCGTCGGGGGATCGCGAAATGGCCCGCAACCTGATGCAGGCGATCGCCGCGCAAGAGGCTATGGTCGAACTGGCCTCGCGGCTGCGTACCTACGACAAAGCCGGGGACGCGCAGGTGCAGACCGCATTGCGCGCCAAGGCTGACGCCGAGGAGCAACGTCTGATCGCCGATCTTCCCGCAGACACCGCGCTTTGGGTGACCTATCACAACTATTACAAGGCCCCCGATCTGCTGGGCCCGCGTGTCTGCAAGGCGCGCAACATTCCCTACGTTCAGTTGGAAAGCACCCGCGCAACCAGCCGCCTGACAGGTCCCTGGGCCGGGTTTGCAAAAGCTGCACATGACGCCTGTGATGCGGCGCAGGTGATTTTCTACCACACCTCCAATGACCTGATCACTCTGGAACGGGAACGGTACGGGGATCAAAGCCTTGTGGAACTGCCCCCTTTTCTGCCTCGGTCGGATTTACCGCCCGCCTCGGGCTGTGAGGGGCCGATGCTGACCGTGGGCATGATGCGGCACGGTGACAAGCTGGCTTCTTACACTCTTCTAGCGCAGGCTCTGGCCTTACTGGACGGCGACTGGTCCTTGGATATTGCGGGTGATGGCCCAGCACGTCCCGAAGTCGAGGTGCTGATGGCGCCGTTCGGATCAAAGGTCCGGTTTCTGGGGCAATGTGACCGCGATGCTTTGCAGAAGCTGTACGGTGCGGCCTCGGTACTATTGTGGCCGGGAGTGAACGAGGCCTATGGCATGATCTATCTTGAGGCGCAGGCCAGCGGTGTGCCTGTTGTAGCGCAGGATCGGCCCGGCGTGCGGGATGTGCTGTCCCCGTCGGACTATCCTTCGGTCGACGCTGGCCCCGAAGGATTGGCTGCACGGCTGCGCACCTTGCTGGATGACCTTTCTTCCCGCCTGTCGCTGGGGGCCAACGCCCGCGCGCGCGTGGCCGAACGTCACCTGATGCCTGCAGCAACCGACCGGTTCTGGCAGGCAACGCGACCCTTGATGGAGGTTCGGTCATGACCCGGCTAGCACTGCTTCGGCACGGTCACACCCATTGGAACCGCGCGGGCCGCATTCAGGGGCGCAGTGATATACCGCTGGACGAAGATGCGCGGGCAGAGCTATCCGCTATGCAACTGCCCGCGCCATGGAAGGACGCGGACCTCTGGTCCAGCCCCCTGCTGCGGGCCAGCGAAACCGCCCGTCTGGTCGCGGGACGCGAGCCGCAGACTTCGGACGCGCTGACCGAGATGAACTGGGGTGATTGGGAAGGGTTACACGGGGTCGACCTGATTGCCGACCCAGATAGCGGATACCGCCATATCGAAGACTGGAGCTGGGATTTTCGCCCGCCAAACGGTGAAAGCCCAGCTGAGGTCTGGGCCCGTCTACACCCCTGGCTGAACGCGTTGTCGGGCGATACGGTTGCCGTCTGCCACATCGGTATTATGCGGGTCATTCTGGCGCGGGCCTGGGGATGGGATTTCAATGGTCCCGCCCCCTTTAAAATCAAACGCAACCGCATGTATATCGTCGATATGTCGACACTACGTCCCCAGCCCGAACCCGTCCGCCTGATCAGACCAGAGGCATCACAATGAAGGTGATGATCGTTGTCACGCACTTGTTGGGCACTGGGCATCTGAGCCGGGCGCTGACTTTGGGCCGGGCTTTCGTACGGGCCGGGCACGAGACCTTTGTTGTCTCGGGTGGAATGCCGGCACCACAGCTAGACAGCGCGGGCATGACCCTGTTGGGGCTTCCACCGCTGCGTTCGGACGGCACGGATTTCACCCGGCTTTTGACCCAAAGCGATGAAGTGGCCGATGCCGCCTATCTGACATCTCGTGAAACCGCATTGGTCGCAGCCTTGCAGAGTTTCGCACCTGATGTGCTGATCACCGAGCTTTTTCCCTTTGGTCGCAGGTCACTTGCGGCCGAGTTCAATGCCGCCTTGGTAGCCGCCTGGAACTTACCGCGACGGCCGGTCGTTCTGGGCTCGATCCGCGATATTCTGGCCCCACCATCGAAGGCATCAAAGGCGGAACGCACGGAAGAGATCGTGTGCCAGTATTACGACGGTATCCTCGTCCATTCAGATCAAAGCGTTGTTCCGCTGGAGGTGAGCTGGCCGGTGACCGATCAATTGCGCTCGCGGTTGTTCTATACCGGTTTTGTTGCGCCCGAGGCGCCTGTGCCGCATCCTGACGCGGTGGGCGATGGCGAAATATTGGTCAGCGCCGGTGGCGGATCTGTGGGCCAGCCGATCTTTCGCGCGGCCATTGAGGCCGCCCAAAAGATGCCCAACAGGCGCTGGCGCCTGTTGGTGGGCGGGCAGGACGCAAGGGCACGTATTGATCAACTGTCACAACTCGTGGGCGATGCCCAAGTGACGCTGGAACCGGTGCGCCCGGACTTCCGGCAAATGCTGCCCCATGCGGCAGCCTCGGTCAGTATGTGCGGCTACAACACGGCGCTGGATATTTTGCAATCGGGAACGCCTGCGGTTTTTATCCCGTTCGACGACGGCAAAGAGGTTGAGCAGGGTTTGCGTGGTCAGAGCCTCTCGGACCTGTCGGCCATCGATGTGTTGCCTAGCAAATCCCTCAATGGGGATTCATTAGCGCGGGCCGTTGCGTCGGTCATGGCAGATGGCCCACGCCCGGTTTCAGCGCAGGGCTTTGACGGGGCCGCAAGATCGGTCGAGATTGCCGTGAACTTGCGGGAGCAAACAAGATGATGGACTGGCGCCCTTTGGAGGCGGAGTTGGACATCTGGCAGGCGCAGGGCTTGTCGCTGCCGCTGTGGTGGCGGGATGATGACGCCATATCAAGGACACCGCAGCTTGAAAGGCTGTCAAAGCTGTCGCGGTCGCTTGACCTGCCCGTTCATCTGGCGATCATTCCTCGAGATGCCGATGCCGGGCTGGGCGATTACGTCACGCAGCAGCCGTGGCTGATTCCTGTAGTTCATGGCTGGGCGCATCAAAACCACGCACCGCCTGGCGAGAAGAAATCCGAATTCCGGTTGCACCGCCCGCTTGAGGCCATAATCGTCGACGCGCAATCCGGGCTGGAGCGCCTGCGTACTTTGTTCGGAGACAGGCTGTGTCCGATGTTTGTACCGCCCTGGAACCGCATCGCACCCGAGGTGGCGCAGGAATTACCTGATCTTGGGTATCGAATCGTCTCGACAGCGAAACCGCGCAAGACGCGGGAACCTGTCCCAAGGCTGGAGCAGATCAACACCCATCTGGACCCGATTGACTGGCGCGGAACGCGCGGGTTGGTGGCGGCGGACATGTTGATCATTCAGACAGCAGACATTTTACGCAACCGGCGTGAAGGACGCGCCGACATTACCGAACCTTTTGGTGTCTTGACCCACCATCTGGTCCATGATCAGGAGATCTGGACCTTTATCCAAGAGCTGCTGAGCCGACTTCTGGACGGCCCCGGTTTTGCCTGGGCAGACCCCACAATACCAACCGGAGACCCCGAATGAGCCGACTGGATTCCATGCTACGCCGCCTGACCGCGCAACGCGACGGGTTGAATTGGGCGGTCGCCCAGATCAGCGACATGGACGGCGATGTTCTGGACATGGGGCTGGGCAACGGTCGCACCTATGACCATTTGCGGGAAATTCTGCCGGACCGGCGGATATTGGTCATGGACCGGGTGCTGCAATGCCATCCGTCCAGCACCCCTCCGGCCGAGGACTTTCTGCAGGGCGAAGCGGAGCCCATGCTTGAAAAGCTTGGTATCGACGGGCCAAAGATCGCGCTGGCCCATTATGATTTTGGACGTGGCATCAAAGAAGACGATGTTGCCGAAGCAGCGCGTCTTAGCCCGCTAATTGCGCGGGTAATGCGGCCCGGCGGGTTGCTGATATCGGGGCAACCTCTAACCGGGTTCGAAGAGATCAAAGGTCCGGATACCATCGCGCCGGACCGGTATCTGTTCTACCGCGCCTGATCAAGCCACGCGCCGTCCACGAGACCACACCCCGTTCAGCGCCGGGGCGCCATGGTGAAGACAGAATCGGATAATATCTGCGCGCGCGCCGCTGCGCAGTTCTCCGCGGTCGTCCAAACCAACAACCTGTGCTGGCGTCCGCGTCACCGTTCGCAGGCCACGGGCCATATCGCCCCATATCTCCCCCAGACGTGTAGCCGACAACAGCAACGCGGCGGGAACATAATCTGAGGAGAGAATGTCGAGATGGCCCAGATCGGCGAGTTCCTGAGCGGCCACATTGCCGGAATGCGACCCGCCCCGGATCAGATTAGGCGCCCCCATCATCACCTTTATCCCGTGTTCGCTGCAGGCGCGTGCGGCCTCGACGGTGGTGGGAAACTCGGCCAGCCGGATGCCGTGTCCTGCCGAGACTCGCACCTGTTCCGGTGTGGTGTCATCATGGCTGGCCAGCATGGCCCCAAACCGCTTGGCGGCCTTGACGGTTTCGACCTCGTGCTTGTCTCCGTTGCGCTTTCGCATTGCCTTGAGGTCCGCGACATGGCGCTGAAACCCTTCGCCCTCCAACCCCAGCTTTCCTTTCAGGTAAATCTCAAGTTTCGACATATCTTGAAACTGACGTTGGCCAGGTGTGTGATCCATCAACGAAACCAGCCCAACCCTATCTTCGGGGCCGAACTCGTTTAACTCCTCGACCAGGGTCTCTGAACACACCTCGGCCCGAAGATGCAGAAAATGGCTGATCTTCAACACGTCTTGTTCCCGTAGTTGCCACAGTTCACGAGACAGTTCGCGGGCGTATCGTCGGTAACGCTGGCCGCTGGGGATTGACCCCACGCGTATCGCATCGAAGACAGTGGTGATCCCGGTGCTGGCCAGCTCGGCATCATGGGCCAAGATGGCCGCCGCATGCGGCCAGTCGACCTTGGGGCGCGGTTGGATATGGCGTTCCAGATTGTCGGTGTGCAGCTCGACCAGACCGGGGCTGACATAGTCACCTTCGCAATCAATCGCGCCCGGGGGAACCGTGCGGCCAGTGGCGATCTCGGCAATCGATTCACCTACGATACGGACGCTGCCGGTGATCGTCTCATCGGCAAGAACAAGCGTGGCATTGGCAAGGATCATTTCTTCTGTCATCTGAACTTCACACGGTCTGAACAAGTGGAAAGGCCGCGCACAGGAGGCCAACGTGACATTCACGCGATACGCGATCTATTTTATGCCCCCGGCGCGGGCGGAATGGACGAAATTCGCCACCAGCTGGCTGGGCTGGGATATGGAGGTCGGAACGCCCATTGCCCACCCGGTGATCAAGGGTGTGGACGTTGCAGCCGTAACCGAGGTACCGCGCAAATACGGGCTGCATGCGACGATGAAGCCCCCGTTTCGCCTGCGGGATGGGCAGTCGGTTGAAGCGTTGCACGACGCCTGCGCGCGGCTTGCGGCCACGCAGGCCCCGGTCGCCCTGGACGGGCTGCAGATCGCCCGATTGGGTCGGTTTCTGGCTTTGCGTCCGATGGGGGATGAGGCCGTTCTGAACGCGCTGGCTGCCGCCTGTGTGCGTGATCTGGACAGCTTTCGTGCCCCGCCATCGGAGGCCGAACTGCACCGCCGCCGCGCCTATGGCCTGAACGCCCGGCAAGAGGCTAACCTGGTGCAATGGGGTTATCCACATGTGATGGAGTCTTTCCGCTTTCACATCACCCTCAGCGGTAAATTGGACAAACCCACGTTGTCGACAGTTGAGCGCGCGCTGCAATCGCACCTTGTTCCCCTGCTGCCCGCACCCTTTCAAATCAATGATCTGGCTTTGGTGGGCGAGGCAAGGGATGGGCGGTTTCACCTGATCCATCGCTACGTCCTTTCCGGCTGAAGTTGATCGAGAATGGCTTCAACCGTAGCCTCCAGCGGCCCGGAGTTGTCAATCTCGATCACCCGTTTCAGCCCCTCGGGCAAAGGCACTTTGGCACACGCCAACCTTCGTGTCTGCTCAGGTGCGCTCTCACGTCCGCGCATCAACAGGCGTTGCGCCAACACTTCGGGATCAGCGGTCAGAGAGATCACGATCAGATCGCCAAACACCTCTTGGGCCTGCAACAAGACAGATCGGGACAGGTTCACCAAAATGGTATCTGCCCTTTGCCGCTGTTTTTCAATGGTGCGGGGCACGCCGTAGAACAATCCATGCGCGGACCAGTGTAGCGCAAAGGCATCCCGCGCAACCATCTGACGAAACTCAGTATCAGACACTCGGTCGAAATCCTCACCCTCTTCGCCCTCGGGTCGCGTGATCACGCGGCGTGCCAAACGAATGCCGATCGCACGTGCCACCAACGCCTGCATCACGCTGTCCTTGCCGACGCCTGACGGGCCCACGACCGCTATGACAGTGGCAAGGCTCATGCGGCCATTCCAGGTGCAAAGTCGGACAGGTCGACCTGGCGATCACAGACGCGCTTGCGTGCGTCGACATCGTGGAAGATGCCGACAATTGCCGCGCCGCGTGCCTTGGCCTGAGTGATCAGCGCCAGAACCGTCTCGCGGTTCTTTGCATCCAGTGAGGCCGTGGGCTCATCCAGCAACAACGCCGGATAGTCATGCACAAAGCCTCGCGCGATATTCACCCGCTGCTGTTCACCGCCGGAAAATGTCGTAGGGCTTAGGGTCCACAAGCGTTCGGGAATGTTCAGCCGCACCAGCAGATTAGCTGCTTTGTCCAGAGCCACTTGCCGGTCAAATCCGATGGCCAACAGCGGTTCGGCCACAACCTCAAGCGTTGGCACTCGTGGGACGACACGCAGGAATTGGCTGACGTATCCCAGCGTTTCGCGGCGCAGGTCCAAAATCTCACGCGGTTCAACCTGAGCTACGTCGAGCCCACCAACCAGAACCTGACCGGATGCCGCCAGATAGTTGCCATAGATCACCCGCATCAAAGTCGACTTGCCCACCCCCGACGCCCCGGTCAAAGCAACACACTCGCCAGGCATGACTTTCAGTGAGGCGCCTTCCATCACCGGGATCACGGCACCGTTCTGATTGTGCAGGGTAAAGCTTTTGCTGACACCTTTAAGTTCGATCATCGCCTTCCCTTTCACACTTGCAGTACGCTTGAAACCAAGAGCTGCGTATAAGCGTGCTGTGGATCGTCCAATACCTGATCTGTCAACCCGGCCTCAACCACGTGGCCGTCCTTCATCACCATCAACCGATCCGCCAGCAGCCGCACCACGGCCAGATCATGGGTGACGATTATGGCGCTCAGCCCCATCTCGCGCACCAATCCCCGCAGCAGGTCCAGCAAGCGCGCCTGAACCGAGACATCCAGCCCACCGGTCGGTTCATCCATGAACACCAGCCGAGGCCCCGTCACCAGGTTGCGCGCGATCTGCAAGCGCTGCTGCATCCCACCGGAAAACGCGGTGGGGCGGTCATCAATGCGGTCTGTGTCAATCTCGACTCGCCCCAACCAATCCATAGCATCGCCTCGGATCGACCCATAGTGGCGGTTACCCAAGGCCATCAGCCGTTCGCCTATGTTCCCCCCCGCGCTGACCGACATGCGCAAACCGTCGCTTGCATGCTGATGGACAAAGGCCCAATCCGTTCGCCCCAGCATCCGGCGTTCGGGTTCCGACATGGTCACTGTGTCCATCGGACCATCCGTACGCGTGTCAAAGATCACCTGCCCCGTGTCCGGCTCCAGATAACCTGCCAGACAGTTCAGCAATGTTGTCTTGCCCGAGCCGCTTTCGCCAACAATGCCCATCACCTCACCCGGATAGAGATCGAAACTGACTCCCGTACAGCCGATTCGTGCACCATATGTCTTGGTGATGTCCTGAACGCTAAGCAGGGGTGTCATAACCGTCACCTCGGATCGTAGGCAAACTCGATCCGGTTGCCGCCGGGTTCCCGGATCATGAAATGGATTTTCGGACCCGCGCCGGATGGCTCTGGCGCGAATTCGACCATTGCCCCTGGCCAGTCCTTGATGGCATCGAATACGGTGTTCAGCGCGGCCTCGTCCGGCACTTTGAATGCCACGTGATGCAGACCCACATTTGCGTGCCGATCGAACCCGCGCCGGTTGTCACCCTTCTGCTGCCACAGGGTCAGCACGGCGGCACCGTTGCTGATAAAAGCCGAGGGGTATTCCGGCTTGCCGCCCACCACGTCCCAGCCTAACCCGTCGACAAAGAACCCTTTCGAGGCGCCCAGATCAGCGACCGTCAGGCCAAGGTGATCAATTCCCAATACATTCTGCCGCATCATATCTCGCCTTCCTTGCTTAATCGCCCTTGGTGCCCCCGCGCGCGTCGCGTGCGGCAGTAATCCGTGTCCGAACAGACAAACATCCGGTTGCCTGCATCATCCATGATTACCTCGTCCAGATAACTGTCCTCTGCCCCGCACAGGTCGCAGGCATGATCGGCCTTGGTGGGTTCGAACGGGTAATCTTCGAAATCCAGGCTCACCACTTTGGTATGCGGCGGCAGCGCATAGATGCGTTGTTCCCGCCCAGCCCCGAACAGCTGGATCGCGTCCATTTCCAGCTTCGGGTTGTCGAATTTCGGGATCGGCGACGGATCCATCACATAACGCCCCGAGACCTTTACCGGATAGGCATATGCGGTCGAAATCACCCCGTGTTGGCTGATATCCTCGTACAATTTCACATGCATCAGGCCATAGTCCTCAAGACTGTGCATCTTGCGGGTCTCGGTCTCGCGCGGTTCGAGAAAACGCAGGGGTTCAGGGATCGGTACCTGATACACAAGGATCTGATCCTCGGTCAGTTTTACTTCGGGGATGCGATGGCGTGTCTGGATAACAGTTGCCTTCGCGGTTTCCTCGGTTGTCGCCACCCCTGCGGTGTTTTCAAAGAACTTGCGGATCGAGACGGCGTTGGTGGTGTCATCGGCCCCCTGGTCAATCACTTTGAGCGTATCGTCCGGCGTCAATGTTGCAGCCGACACCTGCACGCCGCCCGTTCCCCAGCCATAGGGCATGGGCATCTCACGGCTGGCAAAAGGTACCTGATATCCCGGAACAGCCAGAGCCTTGAGGATAGCTCGGCGGATCATCCGCTTGGTCTGCTCGTCCAAATATGCAAAGTTGTACTCATTCATTTTGAAGTATCACTTTGTGTTTTGGTATTTTTATGGACGTTTTTGTATGTGGAGCGGTCTTTTTGGCCATTATGTTTTATCTCATCCTGCATATCCGCCATTCCAGACGGCGACGAGAATCGATGCTGCGGGACAAGGCCGGTATTTGGAAAGCAATCGGTGCCCCTGACCTTGGCGATCACAGGGTGAAGGACACGGAGTAGGAGCAATAAACCGCTTATCCGCTGTGCGTTGGTTGGGCTCATTCGGCTGCCTCCTGCGGTGTAGTCCTCGCCTCGGCGTCGCGCCGCAGCTTGCGGACCAATTCCAGTTCGGACTGAAAATCCACGTAGTGCGGGAGCTTGATATGTTCGAGGAACCCGGTCGCTTGAATGTTGTCCGCATGGCTCAGGACAAATTCCTCGTCCTGCACAGGGGCACCCAGATTGTCTTCTCCCAATTCCTGCCAGCGCAACGCGCGGTCGACCAAAGCCATGGCGATTGATTTGCGTTCCGACTGGCCAAAGACCAGACCATAACCTCGCGTGAACTGGGGTGGTTCGGTTTTGGAGCCCTTGAACTGGTTCACCGTCTCGCATTCGGTCAATTCCACCTCGCCGATTTCGATGTCAAAGCCCAACTCGGGAATATCCATCTCGACCGCGACTTTGCCGATGCGCAATTCGCCGACAAAGGCATGGTTGCGGGCGTAACCGCGCTGGGTTGAATAGGCCATGCCCAACACAAACCCCTCATCCCCGCGGGCCAGCGATTGCAAGCGCAGGGAGCGTCCGGCCGGAAACTCCATCGGTTGCCGAGTCAGATCAGCCGGAGCGTCGTCACTTGCGGGTTCATCTTGAATGATATCCTCATCCTTCAGAAAGTCGGCGATATGCGGAACCGGGTCTGTGCGTGGCTGACCTTTGGGTGAGGGCGGAACCTCGCCCTCGGCAGCCAGTTTGAAATCCAGCAAACGATGTGTGTAATCAAAGGTCGGACCCAGCACCTGTCCGCCCGGCGCATCCTTGAACGTGGCCGAGATTCGGCGGTCGCAGGCCATACGGTCTGTTTCAACCGGGTTGGTATACCCGAACCGGGGCAAGGTGGTGCGATAGGCACGGATCAGAAAAATCGCCTCGATCAAATCGCCGCGCGCTTGCTTGATGGCTAGAGCAGCCAGATCGGGGTCGAACAAAGACCCTTCGGCCATTACCCGGTTTACCGCAAGGCTCAGCTGTTCACGGATCTGCGCGATGCTGAGTTCAGCAACATCGGTCGCCCCGCGCCGTTCCTCGGCCAGCCAGGCATGGGCGTTTTCGATGGCCTTCTCACCGCCTTTTACAGCCACATACATCGACTAACCCTCTGCCTTGATCTGCGTGCTCCGCGGCAAGGCCGCGACTTTGTCACCGCAGGTGAAGAAGAAATCGCATCCCAATGGATACAGCGCCGCATTGGCCCGAAGCGTCGGAATATCCGGTAGTGACAGACGGGCGACGCCCTTGATCCCCGGCCCCGTCAGCATTGCCCCCGCTTGATTTAGGTCGTCACATTCCACGATCAGCGTCGCTGAACGGTCAGGATACTCAGGCGTTCCAATGCGGAACTGCCCCAAGGGCATCAGCGCTTGCCACGTTCCGATTGCGAAGTCAGCCTGGTCCGCTGCCACAAGCGGCGCGCCGGTGTGAAAGGTCAACCATTGCCGCACCACATCCGTATCAACCTCACCCGCCAAAAACACACTGGTGTCTGGGTCGCAAAGCGTCAGCAGCAACGTCCCCGCCACCACGGACAAGGGCGCGGGTGGGTGAGTGCCGATCATCCGGCGGATCTCACCCGGGCGCGCCATGACCGTCATCGCGGCACGAAAAGCATAGGCCGCTTCAATTGGTGCGTTCTGGAACCCGCCTGAAAATTGGTTTTGCACGGTCATCAGTCTTCACCTCGCACCATCGTAAAAAACTCGACCTTGGTGGCCGCGGCCTTGGCGGCGCGGGTTGTTTTGGCTGTCTGCATCTGTTGACCAAGCGGAGCGATCACCCGCGCACGAACGTCTCCGGCAGCGTCGGTTTGCATCAACGCATCAACCAGCGCCGCTATTTCCGCTTTTCGCTTGGAACGTCCCTGCACATAGCCATGACCAATTGTTCCGTCCTGCAACGCGAGCGAACAGCGCGTGATCGTCATTTCACCCAGATTAAATGGCGCGCCTGTGCCGCCGGTCCGTCCGCGCACCATCACACCTCCTACTTCGGGGTGACGGAGCCATTGAAAGCTCGGAGGCGCGCCGATTTCATCCAACAACGCAATCAGTTCTTCTTCTGGAGCGCAGGCCAGCAAACCCATCCATTCCTGACGCGCAGCATTCGCGGTTTTTGTTTTATCGGTCATCAACCCCCCTTGGCCAGGTTGTCTACATGAACTATACAACTAGACAAATATTACACCCCTCGCGGAGAACCCGCAATCCGCGCACCCGTGAAAGTTTGGTGACATGAATAAAACGCCTGTCTGGAAAAGCATTGCGCTCAGCCTGACCTCGGACATAGCCGAGGGGCGATACAATACCGGTGACCGGTTGCCGACCGAGGCGCAATTGGCGGCGCAACATGGTGTCAATCGGCATACGGTACGGCGCGCGCTGTCGGACATGGCCGAACAAGGTCTGGTCCGCCCACGGCGCGGGTCAGGCGTTTTTGTGGCCTCGCGCCCGACCGATTATCCAATTGGCAAACGGGTGAGATACCACAAAAGCATATCGGCCAGCGGTAAGATGCCGGGCAAGACGATCCTGTCGTTGACCACCCGCGCGGCAGATGAAACCGAAGCCGAAGCTCTGCAGCTTACCCCCGGAGACACGGTTCACGTGTATGACGGCCTGTCTCTGGCCGATGGCCAGCCCATCGGCCTATTTCAGAGCGTCTTTCCGGCTGATCGTCTGCCCGACATCCTGACTGCACTGCAAGACACGCGATCCGTGACCAAGGCACTGCAATGCTGTGGCGTCGCAGACTACACCCGTGTGTCTACCCGCCTGACCGCGCGGGCTGCCACGGCGACACAGGGTTTGCATCTGCAACTGTCGCAAGGCGCTCCGGTGCTGTTTTCGACGGGGATCAATGCCGATCTAAACGGCGTGCCGGTCGAATACGGGCGCACGGTTTTTGCAGGAGAGCGGGTTACCCTGACCCTGAATAATGATTGAGCACCGGAGGCTCTCGCCCGTCTTCGACCTCCTTGCGGAGGCCTCATCCCGTTGGGCGTAGCGCTGCGCGTGGCGCCGGGCCCAAAGCCGCCAAGGGGTATCGGCACAGCCGATGCGGCTGCGAGTGCGGGAGTGGTTCCGCCCTTAGACATGACTGCTCCTATAATGCTCAAGCACTCCTGCAACGCGGTGAAAGTTTTGTAACGTTGGGCAAACCGCGGGGGCTACCCTTTGCAATGCAGCGCAGGTATACGCGACCGCGACTCTTTAGCTGATACGAGGCCACCATGAGCTTTGACCGCACCATCAAGATCGCCCCGTCGATCCTATCCGCCGATTTCGCCAATTTCGGGCAAGAGATTCAGGCGATCGAGGCCCAGGGCGCGGATTGGGTCCATGTCGATGTTATGGATGGCCATTTCGTCCCGAACCTGACCTTTGGCCCACCCGCCGTCAAAGCATTCCGCCCGCACGTTAAAACGGTGATGGATGTCCACCTGATGATCGCGCCGGTTGATCCTTATATTCAAGCTTATGCCGATGCAGGTGCCGATATCCTTACAGCGCATATCGAGGCCGGTCCGCACACCCACCGTACGATGCAAGCCATTCGTGCAGCCGGGATGAAGGCAGGGGTTGCGCTGAATCCCGGCACGCCGGCCGAAGCCGTCGAGCATCTTCTGGACCTGACCGATTTGGTCTGCGTCATGACCGTGAACCCCGGATTCGGTGGTCAGAAGTTCATCGACATGACCAGCAAGGTCCGCAAACTGCGTCAGATGATCGGTGACCGCCCCGTGCATATCGAGATCGACGGCGGTGTTGACCCGAAAACAGCCCCGTTGGTTGCGGCCGCAGGTGCTGACGTGCTGGTAGCAGGATCAGCCGTCTTCAAGGGTGGATCAGTTGAAAGCCCCGGTGTCTATGGCGACAATATTCGCGCCGTACGGGCTGCCGCAGAATCTGCGGTTTAGGCCATCTGCAATCTGGCGGTTTGCAGAAACCGCGAAATCTCGAGCCCAAGGCTGGCTTCGATTGAAATTGCCAGATCTGGCTGTTTTTGCAGTTCCGCAGTCAGATCGGACATGTTCCATTCGATCACCCGTGACGGTTTAAGGGCTGTCACGGTCACCGGCGCGGTAAAGCCCTGATCTTTGGCCAGAAAGGCCGTCCCGCCAAGGAACCGGCCTTCGCCCAGCGTGTCTACGCGATCTCCGCTCAACTCAACACCGATTTCCCCATCCACGATAAGCGATAGGCTGTGTACCGGGCTACCTTGCGTTAACAGATTGGTTCCAACCGGAACTGTTTTTGCAACTCCCATTCTCAGCAGGTCATATGCGTCCCGCTCCGAGAAATTGCGCAAAGCGATTTCATAGAGGTGTCTTTGCATATCGGTAAATGGCACCGGGCGTCGTTCCAGCAACAAACGCACAATCCAAAAGATGTTGATACCGGTGAAAAACAGGTTCCACCCGATCGGGGCCCACAGCGGCGCGGGTTGCAGATAGTAATAGGGCAGCAGGATCATCGCGCCAATCACCGACAGAACACGCAGCCAGAAAATATCCCTGACCGAATAAGATATCAGGTAAAAGACATTCGCCGCATTTACCAAAAGGTCCAAACCCACCATGCCCTACCTCATCAGTTTTGCGCGCTGACCGGGGCCAGGCGCGCTTTACAGGTGCATGTTGAGTTTAGCAGTCGCTGTTAGGTGGGCTAGAGCGTTGACTCCGGCCTATTACTTTTTCACCCGGAATCTTTCCGGTTTCTCTGAAAGACAGGTTATGTGGCTTACTTTCTGCTGCGGATGTAGCAAGTGCGATCTGGTGCCCGTCTCAGGATCATCGGCGCTTAGGATTGCGGCTTGCATGTCGCCCAGATCGGTGCTGTGCAGGATACGCGTGCTGTAGTGTACGAATGGAAGTCCAAACATGATTTACCCCAAACTCTGATTTTCTGACACCAACCCCTGCGGGTCTCGCGCCGTTTGCTTCGAGTGCAAACATGGGGTCACTTCTTTGCGTTGAAGTGGAGGTAAAATTAAACCGCCAAAACGACCGCAGATCTTGCCACGAAAATAGCAATTGCCAAGCAGGTCATCTTGTGACCATGAACAGCCGCATCAAACATCTAAATGAGAATGCCCCATGATTGAACGCATCGACACCGGCGAACGGTCCTCGAAAATCGTAAAACACAACGGCGTGGCCTACCTGACCGGACAAGTCGCCGAGGGTGACACTATTCAGGAACAAGTCCGAATTTGCCTCGAAAAAATCGATTCCCTGCTCGTACAAGCCGGGTCATCACGTGAAAATATGTTGCGTGTTACGATCTGGCTGGCCGATATGAAAGATTTTGCCGGATTGAACGAGGTCTGGAATGCCTGGGTTCCCAAAGGTCACGCACCGGCCCGCGCCTGCGGGGAAGCCAAGCTGGCACGCCCCGAACTGAAAGTGGAATTTATCGTGGATGCTGCTTACGATTAAGCCTTCGGCAAAGGCAGTTTGCGCGCCTAGGAACTGATAAATCCAAACAAAAAAAGGGCGCCCCAAGGGACGCCCTTTCTTTGAGTATTGGCTTAAGCGCCTTACTCGATGATTTTCGACACAACGCCGGCGCCGACGGTGCGGCCGCCTTCGCGGATGGCGAAACGCAGGCCGTCTTCCATCGCGATCGGGGCGATCAGCTCGACGGTGAAGCCGACGTTGTCGCCGGGCATGACCATCTCGGTGCCTTCGGCCAGGGTCACGGTGCCGGTCACGTCCGTTGTACGGAAGTAGAACTGCGGACGGTAGTTCGCGAAGAACGGAGTGTGACGACCGCCTTCTTCCTTGGTCAGGATGTAGGCTTCGGCTTCGAACTTGGTGTGCGGTGTAACCGAACCCGGCTTACACAGAACCTGACCACGCTCAACGCCGTCACGGTCGATACCGCGCAGCAGGGCGCCGATGTTGTCGCCTGCTTCGCCGCGGTCCAGCAGCTTGCGGAACATTTCAACGCCGGTGCAGGTGGTTTTCTGAGTGTCGCGGATGCCGACGATTTCGATCTCGTCGCCAACATTGATCACGCCACGCTCAACACGACCGGTCACAACGGTACCGCGGCCCGAGATCGAGAACACGTCTTCGACCGGCATCAGGAACGGCTTGTCAACTTCACGCTCAGGGGTGTCGATATAGTCGTCAACAGCCGCCATCAGTTCCTTGATTTTCTCTTCGCCGATTTCCGGGTTGTTGCCTTCCATCGCGGCCAGAGCCGAACCTGCGATGATCGGAATATCGTCGCCAGGGTATTCGTAGCTGGACAGCAGTTCGCGAACTTCCATCTCAACCAGTTCCAGCAGCTCTTCGTCGTCAACCTGGTCAACTTTGTTCATGAACACGACCATCTTCGGGATGCCAACCTGGCGGCCCAGCAGGATGTGCTCGCGGGTCTGCGGCATCGGGCCGTCAGCAGCGTTCACAACCAGGATCGCGCCGTCCATCTGAGCGGCACCGGTGATCATGTTCTTGACGTAGTCGGCGTGGCCGGGGCAGTCGACGTGTGCATAGTGGCGGTTGTCGGTCTCGTATTCCACGTGGGCGGTCGAGATGGTGATGCCACGAGCCTTCTCTTCAGGCGCGCCGTCGATTTGGTCATACGCTTTGAAGTCACCGAAATACTTGGTGATTGCTGCGGTCAGCGTGGTTTTACCGTGGTCAACGTGCCCAATCGTGCCGATGTTAACGTGCGGTTTTGTACGCTCAAACTTTTCCTTTGCCATTCCTCAGGCGCCCTTTTGCGATTTGGGGGACCCTTGGTCCCGTGGTTACATCTGCGCGCGCGAGATATTTGGTTCAAAGGGGAAAATCAAGCACATCCTGCGTGAAAAGCAACTTAAGATGCCGGATTTTGCGTAACAACACCGGATTCGAGCGGTTGGATCAGGTCTGGACGACGATCAAACCAGCCATTGTCTTTATGTTCCTCGGCCAACCATTCCTCGACACGGTCCGCGACCTTCAGTGCAAGCCCGCTCATTTGCTCTTCTTTGGTCCGTTCGTGGCCAGAGCCCTTCAAAGCACTGCCGCCGGTCGTGTCCTCGAGAACCTGGAACTGCTTGCCCTTGGCAAGGAACTCTTTTTTGTTCACGTCATAGACGTTGACCAAGACAATGGCCGTGCTTTTCGGATTATAGATGACCGGGATACCCGGAGGCGCAAGCATATAGCCTTCGAGGCTGATACCGATGTCGTATTCCTGCACGCCTTCATAGCGACCCAGCCGGATATCAACAGCGTTCTGAATAGCAGCGGTCCATTCATCCGGTGTGGCATCGCGGCTGACCGGCCCCTGCACCGCCTTGTCAGCAAAGGCATAATTGACCCGCAACTTGAATTCGCCCAGCGATTCCGGCTCTTCATAAAGCTGCGTTTGCGTGCAGGCGCCCATAAGGGCCAATCCGGTGATCAAAGTCAGAATGCGCAGCATAGGTTCATCTCGATAGGCCTGTTTTTCTTTGGTCTAGCGCACCGATACGGCCTGTGCCAAGCCGTATCAGCGAAATTCTACCTGCGTCCAGCGCATAATCACGAGAATTTATAGTCACGCGGGAAACCATAGGGTGGCTTTTTCCCAACACTGGCGCGCTTGGCGAGCCATTGGGACATATCCGCCTCGTGCCGGGTTTTATCCCCACCCATCGACCACTTGAGACCCTCTTCCCAGTTGAAGGTGGTCAGGTCGGACAAGCCGCCATCCAGCTCAAGTGTGCCCTGCCGTCCACGCGCCATGTTGTATTTCTGCAGACGCACGCCTTTGCCGCGGGTCATCTCGGGCAATTCTTCGGTTGGGAAGACCAGGAACTTACCGTTCTGAGACACCACCGCCACGTGATCGCCATCGATGGGCTTACAGATCATTGCGGTTTCTTCGCCTTTGACGTTCAGCACCTGTTTACCGTTGCGGGTCTGGGCCAGCACCTCATCCTCGGGCACCATGAACCCGTTACCCGCATCCGAGGCCACAAGCAGCTTGCGCCCGGGTTTATGGATCAGGATGTCGATGATCTGCGCCTCGTTCGGTAGATCGACCATCAGACGCAGCGGCTCGCCCATGCCCCGCCCGCCGGGCAGGTTGGCGGCGCTGACCGTGTAAAATCGCCCATTCGAGGCAAACACCAGCAGCCGGTCCGTCGTTTCCGCGTGGAAGATGAAACGCGGGCCGTCGCCATCCTTGAATTTCAACTCGCGCTTCAGGTCGATATGCCCGGTCATGGTGCGAATCCAGCCCATCTGAGAGCAGACGACCGTGATCGGTTCCTTATCGATCATCGCCTCAAGGGGAACCTCTTCAACCTGTCCGGCTTCGGCAAACTGGGTACGGCGCGCACCGCCTTCGTAGTCTTTGCCAAAGGTCTTTCTGGTCTCTCTCAACTGCTCGGCGATCTTGGCCCATTGCAAGGCCGGATCGGCCAGCAAGTCCTCAAGATTGGCGCGCTCCATCATCAACGCGTCGCGCTCGCGCACCAGTTCCATCTCTTCCAGACGGCGCAAGCTGCGCAGACGCATGTTGAGGATCGCGTCGACCTGAACCTCGGACAGCTCGCCCTCACCCGGTTTGGGTGAGACATAGTCGGCCTCGCTAGTGGCGCGAACATGATCGATCCCCCAGTCCTCGCGCATCAGCGCGGCTTTGGGGTCATCGTCGTAGCGGATAATGTCGATCACACGGTCGAGGTTCAGGAAGGCAACGATAAAGCCTTCCAGCACTTCCAACCGATGGTCGATCTTCGCCATCCGGTGACGCGAGCGACGCAGCAACACCTCTTGCCGGTGATCCAGGAACGCGCGTAGCACTTCCTTCATCGAACAGACCTTGGGCGTCACGCCGTCGATCAGCACGTTCATGTTCAGGCTGAAACGCACCTCAAGATCCGAGTTGCGATACAGCATTCCCATCAACACCTCGGGGTCCACGTTCTTGGAACGTGGTTCAAGGATCAGGCGGATGTCGTCGGCGGATTCGTCGCGCACATCGGCCAAGATCGGGATTTTCTTAGTTTGGATCAGCTCGGCGATCTTTTCGATTAGCTTGGATTTCTGAACCTGATAGGGAATCTCGGTGACCACGATTTGCCACTGGCCACGGCCCAGATCCTCAACTTCGAACTTACAGCGCAGACGGAAGGACCCGCGCCCGGTGCGATAGGCCTGCGCGATATTCTCGGGCGGCTCGACAATGACGCCACCGGTCGGGAAATCGGGGCCGGGCACATAGTTCAGCAGGGTGTCGTCACGCGCGTCTGGTGTTTTGATCAAATGCAGGCAGGCGTCACACAGCTCGGCAATGTTATGCGGCGGAATGTTTGTCGCCATACCGACCGCGATGCCGCTGGAGCCATTGGCCAGCAGGTTCGGAAACTGCGCGGGCAGCACGACCGGTTCGGTCAGCGTGCCGTCATAGTTATCGCGGAAATCGACGGCGTCCTCGTTCAGACCCTCAAGCAGCGCCTCGGCGACGATGGTCATCCGTGCCTCGGTGTATCGCGAGGCCGCCGGATTATCACCATCGATATTGCCGAAGTTCCCCTGCCCGTCGACCAGCGGGTAACGGACGTTGAAGTCCTGCGCCAGACGCGCCATCGCATCGTAAATCGCGGCGTCGCCGTGCGGGTGATAGTTGCCCATCACGTCGCCGGAAATCTTCGCAGACTTCCGGAAACCACCCGTCGCACTGAGTCGCAACTCGCGCATCGCATACAGGATTCGCCGGTGAACCGGCTTCAGCCCGTCGCGCGCATCAGGCAGCGCCCGGTGCATGATGGTGGACAAAGCATAGGTCAGATAGCGTTCGCCAATCGCGCGGCGTAGCGGTTCGGCTATCTCGCCCCCGTTGTCGGGGGCCTCCATGTTGGGGTCGTCGATCGTATCGGTCATACATGATGTGATACGCCGCAACCGCGCGCTGGTAAAGCGAGCAGCACGCATTTTACTGGGGACAAGTGGCGCTTTTTGCAACAGGGGGAGGCAACCCCCCGATTTCCCCCGTCTTTCGACTTGGACCCTGAAATATGGTACGCTGACTAGATTAGACTGCTGCCTATTTCTTGTATCTTACGATTGACCCTGGGGGATGCGCCATGACGCGCCTTGTTGTTTTTACCTTCGCTGCACTTGGTTGGTGCTTTTACGTAATGAGCGGCGGGCCGGATTTCGAACCGCGTGGCCTGCGTGCCGAGCAACCCGCTCGCATTGCAACCGCCCCGGCGCAAACCATTGCTCCTGCCCAGGCCGAAGAGCTTGTGACCAACGTCGCAGTTCGTGCGCCAACTGCACGTGTGCAACCCAAGCCCGCCGTGGAAGAGGTGGTCGAATTTGTGGCCGATGATGCCACGCTGGGGTCTTTCTCAACCATTACGGTTTTCGCGGACCAAGACGCCAACATCACGCTTGCTTCGCTTGAGGACGGTGTGGCCGGGCTGCGCCAGATCACGGATGACGTGCAGGAAGATGTGACCGAAACACCCGCCATCCCCGAGCCCGAAAAAGACATTCGCGAGATTTCGGGAACCCGCGTGAACATGCGCGACGGGCCGGGTACGATCTATCCGATTGTCGGCAAGGCCACCATCGGTCAGAAGGTCGAAGTACTAAGCGAATCCGGAACCGGCTGGCTGCGCCTGCGCGTGTTGCCTCAGCAACAGGTCGGATGGATTTCGGCCTCGCTGGTGCGAAAAATCGCGAACTGACGCAGCCGTGTCATTGTCCTGACCTGAACCTCGCCATAGCTATAGATCAGGTTCAGATTCAGGAAGACCATGCAAAAGACCATTCTTATCACCGGCTGCTCCTCGGGCATTGGACTAGATGCGGCGCACGGCATGCGCGCCCGAGGTTGGCGGGTGTTTGCCTCCTGCCGTCAGCAGCGAGATTGCGACCGGCTGCGGGCTCAAGGGTTTGAAAGCCCGCATATTGATTACACCGACGCCGACAGCATCACCGCGGGGCTGGCTTCGGTGTTTGAGGCGACGGGTGGCACGCTGGATGCGTTGTTTAACAATGGCGCGCATGGCCTGCCCGGTGCGGTCGAGGATTTGCCGACGGATGGCTTGCGCGCAATTTTCGAGGCCAATTTTTTTGGCTGGCACGAGCTGACCCGGCAGGTGATTCCAGCCATGCGGGCGCAAGGACATGGGCGAATCGTTCAGAACTCGTCCGTGCTGGGCCTGGTGGCCTATCCCTGGCGCGGCGCCTATGTGGCCACGAAGTACGCGGTCGAAGGTCTGACGGACACGCTGCGCCTGGAACTGGCAGATACCGACATCAAGGTTATCCTGATCGAGCCCGGCCCGATCACCTCGAAAATCCGCGAAAACTCGATCCCCTTCTTTGAAAAATTCATCAACTGGCAGAACTCGCCCCTGCGAGAGCGGTACGAATCTTCGTTGTTGAAAAGACTATACGAATCCTCGGGGCCGGATCGGTTCGAACTACCCGCGTCGGCAGTAACCGACAAGCTGGCCCATGCGGTCGAATCAAAACGGCCACGCGCGCGATACTATGTGACGACGCCGACTTATATCGCCGGATACCTGCGCCGCGTTCTGCCGACCCGCACGATTGATCGCATTCTGTCGGACGTCTGAGGCAATATTACCCGTTCGCTTTTCACACCTACGGGGCTAGATGATAGCCCAAGGAAACAAAAAACGCGGACGGTGTACCCATGGACCTAATGATGGTCGTTTTGCTGTTGGCCATGGCGGCTGTTGTCGTCGTGCTGGCGATTGGCATCTCAAACTTTGGCAAAAGCGGTAAAGAGGCAGCGATGAAAAGCAACAAGATGATGCGCCTGCGTATCCTGTTTCAGTTCATTGCCGTATTGCTGATCGTGCTTTACGTCTGGTTGCGTGGACAAGGAGCCCAATAGATGGTCGTTCTCAACAAGATTTACACGCGCACTGGCGATGACGGCAAAACCGCTCTGGGCAATGGTGAGCGCGTTGCAAAGTATTCCGGCCGTGTTGCTGCCTATGGCACTGTTGACGAGTTGAACGCATTTGTTGGCGTGGCCCGCACCGAAGCCGAGGGCGATGTCGAAGCCGCCCTGTCCCGTATCCAGAACGATTTGTTCGATTTGGGCGCTGATTTCTGCCGTCCCGACATGGAAAAGGATGCCGAGGCCGACTATCCCCCGCTGCGCGTCGTGCCAGCCCAGATCGACCGGTTGGAAGCGGAAATCGACGCCATGAACGAAGCATTGGAGCCGCTGCGCAGCTTCATTCTGCCGGGTGGTTCGCGTCTGGCGGCACATCTTCACGTGTGCCGCACTGTTTCACGCCGGGCCGAACGGCTGGCGGTAGAGCTGACCAATATGGAACCGGTGAACACGGTTGCGGTGAAATACCTCAACCGTCTCAGCGACTGGTTCTTCGTCGCCGCACGTTGCGCCAATGAAAACGGCACGCAGGATGTGCTTTGGGTTCCGGGAGCGAACCGCTAAGTCGCGGACCTTAACGTCAAAAAACACGAAACGCGACGTCCCAAACCCATGACGTGACGATTTTGCTCTGTTGCAGGGCGAATTCAGACGTTATTCAGTCGTCCGAGAGCATTGGTGGAGTCGCAACGCGGCTTACCGTTTTTTGTGAGGAGCAAGCGCTAAAATGAAGGTACTCGTGCCTGTCAAACGCGTGATTGACTACAATGTGAAGGTTCGCGTGAAAGCGGACGGTAGCGGTGTCGATCTCGCCAATGTCAAAATGTCGATGAACCCGTTCGACGAGATTGCGGTGGAAGAGGCAATCCGTCTGAAAGAAGCCGGTAAGGCGGAAGAGGTTGTGGCCGTTTCGATCGGTGTGAAACAGGCGCAAGAGACGCTGCGCACTGCGTTGGCCATGGGCGCCGACCGCGCCATTCTGGTTGTGGCCGCCGATGACGTGCATCAAGACATCGAGCCGCTGGCCGTGGCCAAGATCCTGGCCAAGGTGGTCGAAGAAGAGCAGCCGGGCATCGTACTGTGCGGCAAGCAGGCGATCGACAATGACATGAACGCCACCGGCCAGATGCTGTCGGCCCTGCTGGGTTGGTCGCAAGGCACCTTCGCGTCCGAGCTGGACATCGAAGGCGACGCCGCCAAGATCACCCGCGAGGTGGACGGCGGCCTGCAGACCATCAGCGTCAAGATGCCGACCATCGTGACCGTTGATCTGCGCCTGAACGAGCCGCGCTATGCGTCGCTGCCCAACATCATGAAGGCGAAGAAAAAGCCGCTGGAGGAGAAGACCGCCGCCGATTACGGCGTAGACGTTTCCCCGCGCCTTGAGATCGTCAAGACCGAAGAGCCGCCGGCGCGTGCTGCGGGCATCATTGTCGGCTCGGTTGATGAGCTGGTTACGAAACTCAAAGATGCGGGGGCTGTGTAATGGCTGTTCTTCTTCTTGCCGAGGTTAACAATGGCGAGCTGGCGCTGGACGCCACCGCCAAGGCCGTCAATGCCGCCAAGGCTCTGGGCGACATTACCGTTCTGGCCGCTGGCGGTTCCGCTGCTGCTGCTGGAGAAGCCGCTGCCAAGATCGACGGTGTGTCCAAGGTTCTGGTTGCCGAAGACGACTCGCTGGGTCATCGCCTGGCGGAATCGACCGCTGCGCTGATCGTCAGCCTGGCAGGCGACTATGAACATATCGTTGCCCCTGCCACCACCGACGCCAAGAACGTGATGCCGCGCGTTGCCGCGCTGCTGGACGTGATGGTGATCTCGGACGCGTCGGGCGTGGTCGACGGCTCGACCTTCGAGCGCCCGATCTATGCGGGCAACGCCATCCAGACCGTGAAATCGAACGACGCCAAAAAGGTCGTCACCTTGCGGACCGCCAGCTTTGACGCGGCGGGCGAAGGCGGATCGGCCGCGGTCGAGACCGTTTCGGTTCCAGGCTCCGAAGGCCTGTCGTCCTGGGTCGAGGACAAGGTCGCCGAAAGCGACCGGCCGGAACTGACTTCGGCTGGGGTCGTTGTCTCGGGCGGACGTGGTGTCGGCTCGGAAGACGATTTCAAACTGATCGAAGGTCTGGCCGACAAGCTGGGCGCGGCGGTTGGTGCCTCGCGCGCGGCGGTCGATTCGGGCTATGCGCCGAACGACTGGCAGATTGGGCAGACCGGTAAGGTTGTTGCCCCGGACCTGTATGTCGCCGTCGGTATCTCGGGTGCGATCCAGCACTTGGCCGGTATGAAGGACAGCAAGGTCATCGTCGCGATCAACAAGGACGAAGAAGCACCGATCTTCCAGGTCGCAGACTTCGGACTGGTTGCCGACCTGTTCCAGGCCGTGCCAGAACTGACCGAAAAGCTTGGCTGATAGCAGGAAAAGATTTTTTGCCGAAAAATCTAGCAAGGCCCGCCACGTGGCGGGCCTTTTTCATTGCAGGTTCCGAATGGGTCCGACCAATGCCTCCGCGATTGACCGATGTGCCGCCGGGCCAATCATGTGCTCGGCCATCGGCTGTTGTAATGTACCGAACAACATATCCTCAAGCTCATCAGATTGCCCGGACACATAAGCCGTGCCTTCGACACAATCGGCGCAGAAAGGGCGCACGGCCTTTAGCATTTCAAGAGTGACTGTGATTGGTGCCCTCTCTTCCTGACGTTCATCATTTTTTTGCGGCAGCACCTTCAGCGCCAGCAGCAGGACCGGTACCTTCAACCTTTGCAGCAGATCGCTGATTTGCCGAACCCAGTTACGACGCAGCTCTTCTGCCACAACCTCAAAGCGGGCATCCTGACAGTCTTGCAAACGCCGCATCAAGTGACCCACAAAATGGACATCGGTAAAGTCAACCTCGGGGTAGAGGTCGATCAGATCCTGAGTTGGTGCCAAAACCCGGTCGTTGCGCCGGGGATGGACACGGTAAAAGTGGTTTGACTGGCTCAGAACCCCGGGCGCCTGTAACACACACAGTTCGGCCCCATTCAACAGCGTGAACAGGCCTGCATCGCCGCACAGCGCCTCGACCCCGCAATACAGGCTGCCTAAATTCAGGCAGCGCCGGTCCAGCCTGTCCTCTAGAATCGCTGCATAAGGACGGTCAACAAATCGACCATAGGTCTCTTCCCCGCCGACACAGGCCATATAGGCCGTGTCCAAAGACCTCTCTGGTCCCCGAAACCAAAGACGTGATTGACCGTATTGGCATACGGCATGCCCGGCACCTGCCGAGCCTGTTTGATAATAGCTCATAACACTCACCCATTTTTCACCCGGTTGCCATCTTGCAGCCGCATGTCTTGAGAAATTCCTAATGCGCGCAATTTAGACAAATTCGATGGGTCCGATCCCCTTGCCGCCCCTACCGATCTGCCGGTACTGTCCCTTCAATCCCGAGACACAGAGGCATCAGAACATGGACGTAAAATCAGTCGGAGTGATTGGCGCAGGCCAGATGGGCAATGGTATCGCCCACGTCCTGGCCCTTGCGGAATATGACGTTCTGCTGAATGACGTGAACCAGGATGCACTGGAAGCTGCCGTCGCCGCAATCGAAGGCAACATGGCGCGTCAGGCCTCGCGCGGGAAAATTACCGATGAGGCGATGCAAGCCGCCCTTAAACGCGTAAAGACGACACTGGCATTGCCGGAACTGGGGCAAACGGACCTGGTGATCGAGGCCGCCACCGAGCGAGAATCAATCAAGCAGGCGATCTTCGAGGATTTGCAGCCGCACCTGCAACCGCACACGATTCTGACGTCGAACACGTCGTCAATTTCAATCACCCGCCTGGCCAGTCGTACGGACCGGCCTGAACGGTTTATGGGGTTTCACTTTATGAACCCGGTGCCAGTGATGCAGCTGGTCGAATTGATCCGCGGGATCGCCACGGACGAAGAAACCTTCAACACTTGCAAATCCGTGGTGGATCGTCTGGGTAAAACCGCCGCCAGCGCCGAGGATTTCCCCGCCTTCATCGTGAACCGCATTCTGATGCCGATGATCAACGAGGCGGTCTATACCTTGTACGAAGGCGTGGGCAATGTGCAATCCATCGACCAATCCATGAAATTGGGCGCCAATCACCCGATGGGGCCGTTGGAATTGGCCGATTTCATTGGCTTGGACACCTGTTTGGCTATCATGAATGTGCTGCACGAAGGATTAGCCGACACAAAATACCGCCCCTGCCCGTTGCTGACCAAATATGTCGAAGCCGGATGGCTGGGCCGCAAAACCGAACGTGGGTTTTATGACTATCGGGGCGAGGTTCCGATTCCGACCCGCTAAGGTAGAGGGGGTCAGCCCCCTCACCCCCGAGGTATTTTGGCCAGATTATGAAACGGATCAGTTTTTTTGCGTTTCGGCCAGCGACATTGTGCGTTTTCTGAGCCAAGCCATGAAGCCACGCGGGTCGCGTTCCAGCAATTGCATGTCCTCGTCCGAGATCGGATCGCCGATAACCGGTGATTGCGGTTTGTTGCACGACCGCACGATCTCATGCAGCAGAAGGCCTTGTCGCAGGATCGGGGACAGCTTGTTGGCAATCTGATAGGCGCGAGAGTTTCTGCCCGGAAAGAAGATCGGAACCACTTTGGCACCGGACCGGCGGATCATCTTGGCAGTGAACACGTTCCACTCCCGCTCTTGCGCCGGGCCGAACCAGTCGTCCGAGGACATCACCACGCCTGACGGGAACAAGGCAACGACACCACCTTCTTTCAGGTGGTCCATCGACTTGCTGCGCATTTCCAGCATCTTGGTTTGCGCCTCGGGGTCATGGGGAAATGGCACTGGGATCATGAAAGATGTCGCGGCTTCGTCCAGCCCCGTCAGAACAGAACGGGTCAGGATGCGGTAATCGCTGCGCACCTGGCCAATGAGTTCAGCCAAGATCATCCCGTCAACCATACCGTGGGGGTGGTTCGCCACCACAACAACGGGACCTTCTTTAGGTATACGGGCGATTTGTTCCTGAGGGGTGGTCAGGTCGATGCCCATCGTCTTGAGCGCACCACCCCAGAACCGTTGGCCGCGATAATATTCGTTCTTCTTTTCGAACTTGTTGACCATACGCAGAATGGTCAGCTTGCCAGTACACCATTCGATGGCGCGAATGGCCGTCGACGTCCAGACATCATCGAACGAATTCGCATAGGTCAGGGTTCTACGATCGTAGATCTCACCCTGATCTGTGGTCCCATCCACCACTGGGCCGGTCTTCGTCTCGTGCGTTGTTTCCGCCAATTCCAGGTCTTCCCGTTCTTCGTTGCGCGGCGGATGAAATCAGAAACCTTCCCCGAACTTGTCGTTCACCAGGGTTTCCAAGGCATCAGCCAACGCCTCAGCATCCGGTCCGGACGTCTCGACGTCAATAGTCGTTCCGCGCGAGGCTGCCAACATCAAAAGGCCCATTATACTATCGCCGGATGCAGAAAATCCGTCTTTGGATACTTCGGCCTGTGCGTCAAAGCCCTCGACCACCTCAACCAACTTGGCCGAGGCGCGGGCATGCAAGCCTTTTTCATTAATGATTTTCAGGCTTCGATTGGTCATTCTTAATCTGTCCGGTCTTCTTCTAATGTAATGTTTTGCGCATTGATATATTTGCGTCCAGCCTCCATCGCCTGCCGTACTGAATCTGCTATGGGCAGGTGGCGGGTTTTGGCCAGTTTGATCAACATAGGCAGATTTGCACCGTAAAGGATACGGCGATCCTGTGGCGCGCAGGCCCGCAAGCTCAGGTTCGACGGGCTGCCCCCGAACAGATCAGTTACAACAACAACCCCATCCCCGACATCGACGCTGTCAGCAGCCGCACAGATTTCAGCCTGTTTTGCGGCACGGTCATGGTCAGCCTCGATCGAAATCGCGACTAGGCCGGGCTGCTTTCCGACCACATGTTGCATGGCGGCCAGATACTCTTTGGCCAACCCACCATGTGCTACGAGTACGATCCCGATCAATCCGGCCTCACATTCAACGATCGACGTTCCATTTCGCGGTGCCTAATTGCCACTTGCTGCCCCTCCTCTGCAAGGGCCTTTGCAACCGCTTCGGCCATGGCCACCGATCTGTGTTGCCCTCCGGTACACCCAAAGGCCACGGACAGGTGTGCTTTGCCTTCGGCACGGAAGGTCGGCAACAAGAGTTTTAGCAGATCCACCACCCGGTCGAAAAAAGGTACATAGTTTGTGTCCGACTGAACATAGTGCGCGACATCGGGGTTTCGACCATCTTTCGCCCGCAAGTCAGGACGCCAGTACGGATTGTCCAGAAACCGACAGTCAAACACCATATCCAACCCGCGCGGCAAACCGCGCTTGTACGAGAAAGATTCAATCGAAACAGCCAGATGCCGTCCGCCTTTGGGAGCGAACCAGCGTTCGACCTCTTCGCGTAATTGGTGGACGTTCAGGGGGCTGGAGTCGATCAATGTGTCGGCGATCTCGCGGATCGGAGCCAACAGTTCCTTTTCCTGCCGCACACCGGTTTCCGGGCTGGCATCTGTGGCCACAGGGTGCCTACGCCGGGTTTCCGAGAAACGCCGCAGCAAAACCTCGTCGCTGCAATCCAGATAGAGGGTAGTCAAGTCCACCTGCTCCATCCGCCGAAGCCGGACCGCCAGCTCAATAAACCCGATGGTCGAGAAATCGCGGTTGCGTGCGTCGATGCCCAGCGCCATAGGACGATCGCTTTGCGGACCGTCCAGCAGGCGCATCAAAAGACCCATCGGCAGGTTATCAATGGCTTCAAAACCCAGATCTTCAAGAACGCGAATCGCCGTCGAGCGCCCGGCGCCCGAGGGGCCGGTTACCAGAACGATGCGCCGTTGCGAGGTCATGTGCTGGGCCATTCCGGATCCACGCGTCCCATTTTCAAAAGTTGCATGAGTGCTGCCGCCAAATTGGGGACGCCTGCCGCCCGTAGCAAGGGAACGGATTGCTTTAGAACTAGGGTCTTATCGGGATCGGGCAAGCGGGCGGGTTCGTTTTGATCAAGATCCACCACATAGCGGATCGGCGTTGTCCCCGCCGTGTGCGCCCGAAGCAAACCAATGCCCCGTGCCTCAATCAATCCACGTAGGTTTGGAGCAGTATCAGCCATAGCCGTATCGCCCACCATCGACAGGGCAACTCGGTCGTCAGCCACCAAAGTTGCGCCATGCGCCATCATCTGCAAGGCCAGCGCCGATTTGCCCGAACCCGACTGTCCCAGAATCAATGCGCCTTGCCCGTCGACGGCGACACATGTCGCATGGAGGATGGCCTTGTCTTGATGTTGGATGTCCAAGAGGGTCTTGCCGCTCATGCGCTTATACAGGCAGCCCCACGACAAAGCGCGCGCCTTGTGGGTCTGATGTAATATCTGCCTCGGTTGGGCGGATGTTCTCGGCCCAAATCACGCCGCCATGGGCCTCGACAATCTGTTTCGAGATCGCCAGTCCAAGGCCCGAGTTATTGCCGAAATGCTCGTCGGGACGCTGTGAATAGAACCGTTTGAAGATTTTGGTCAGCGCCTGTTCCGGGATGCCCGGGCCGGTATCCTCGACCACGATCAATACCCGGTTTTCGCGACGCCGCACCCAGACGCGAATGGCATCGCTGTCTTCGCAGAAAGAAATCGCATTGGTGATCAGGTTGACGAATACCTGCGCCAGCCGCGCTTCGAGCCCGTTCACGATAATCGGCTGAGACGGCAGATCAGTGATATAGTCGATGCCTTTGGTACGGGCCTCTTCGCCCAGATATTGACCGATATTGTCCAGCAATTTCAGCAGATCAAAGGGTTGTTCCTCTTCTTTGACCAGTTCGGCATCCAGACGCGATGCGTTCGAAATATCGCTGACCAGACGATCCAGCCGCCGCACATCATGTTCGATCACGCCCAACAACTTGTCGCGTTGGTCGTCGCGTTTGACCACGCGCAGGGTTCCCACCGCGGATTGCAGGCTGGCCAACGGGTTCTTGATCTCATGCGCCACATCGGCGGCAAACTGTTCGTTCGCATCGATACGATTATACAGCGCTGTTACCATCCCGCGCAGGGCGCGGCTGAGGCGTCCGATTTCATCCGGCCGCGCACTGAGGTCCGGGATGCGGATACGGCCGGGATTTACCCCGGCACCGCGATCTTTGCCCATCTCGGCCGCAGCGGCCAGATCGGCCAACGGGTTGGCGATGGTCGAGGCCAAAACAAGGCTGAGACCGATGGACACCAGCAATGCCACAACAAACATCTGCAAAATGCGTTCCTGCGCGCGCCGGGCCAGCGCGTCAATCTGTCCAGCAGGACCAGCCATTGCGACGGCGCCAACCGGCTCGCCGCTTTGCAGGATCGGAGCCGCGGCAACGATGACCGTCTGACCAGCGTCATCCTTTACCGCCTCAATCTGCTTCTGCCCCTGAATCGACAATGGAATGATTTCCTGCACGCGCTGCGCCAGCGTTGGTGCTTCGTCGGGGTCGGAACGGGTGAACACCCTGGACAGCCCGGTCCACACAGCGTTCAGTGCGTCACTGATCAGAGTACTTCCGGTCTGCACTTCGGCTTCGGTTTTCAGCAATGCATAGGTCTGCGTTGAGGTCGAAACCCCGCGCGTCCAGCCGATCAGCGTTCCATCCATGTCATAGACAAAGACCTCGCCGCCGTCAGGCAGGCTAAGCCCGGCCAGCGTATCCTTAACGTCCAACGCCGCCGCATCCTGTGCGGTTCCGGATTGGTTTTGACGCAGCTGGGCTTCGAACACATTGCTGACTAGCTGCGCGTCCCCGATCAGGTTGCGCGCAGTCTGCTGGACCTGCTCTTCGCGAGAATCGTCGAGATACAGCAACCCGGTGACCAGGATCACAAGGGCAATCAGATTGAAGGTAATAATCCGACGCGCAAGGGGCGACCCGCGCAGCGAGAACATGTTGCGACGTCGGCGCGAGGCCCGGAGTTCAGCCGAATCCGGGTCTTGTGGGATGACCCAATCATCCCCCAGAACGACGTCACCGTCGCGCAACTCGTTTGCTTGTTCCGTATCGCGCACGAGACCCGGTTACCCCTTCTCAGTGGCCACACTTATTCTTCGTTGTACCTGTATCCGATACCATACAGCGTTTCGATGGCCGAAAACTCAGGGTCTGCAGTTCGCATTTTCTTGCGCAGGCGCTTGATGTGGCTATCGATGGTCCGGTCGTCGACATAGACTTGGTCATCATATGCAACATCCATCAGCTGATCACGGCTTTTGACAAAGCCCGGTCGCTGCGCCAACGCCTGAAGCAGCAAGAACTCGGTCACCGTCAACGAGACATCCGCACCCTTCCAACTGACCGCATGGCGCAACGGGTCCATCCGCAGTTCGCCACGTTCCATCACCTTGGTTTCGCCGGTATTGGCGTTGGTCGCATCACCCGCCGTCGCCTCTTGCCGACGCAGCAATGCGCGAATGCGTTCGACCAGCAAACGTTGGGAAAAGGGCTTTTTTACATAGTCGTCCGCGCCCATGCGCAGGCCCAAAACCTCATCGATCTCATCATCTTTCGAGGTCAGAAAGATCACCGGCATCTGGGTTTTCTGTCGCAGCCGTTGCAACAGATCCATACCGTCCATACGCGGCATCTTTATATCCAGCACGGCCATATCGGGCAGTTTCTTGTTGAAAGCATCCAGAGCCGCCTGCCCATCATTATAGGTTTCGACTTCGAATCCTTCAGCTTCGAGCGTCATGGACACGGACGTCAGAATGTTTCTGTCGTCGTCCACCAGTGCAATCTTTGACATCGGGTTCACCCCTATTCCTGCTCACCTACGCAATAATACGCTTTTTTGTAAGTCATTGTTGGCGGTTTTGACGCGCCGAATCAATCCGTAACTGCGAATCATGCCATTCTTGCGGCAGCTATGCGGCAAAAATGCCTTGCAGCCCGCAAAATACTGCCCAGATTTCCATCAGGAAATTCTTGGTGGCGCTAAACTTGAGCTTGGTGGCGCTAACTGCGCCAAACCGTCCTGTTCATGCCCTAAACGACCGTGATAAGAGGCGCCTGACCGCCGGGTTTTTCCGGCAAATGCCCCAAGAGCGCATCCAGGCCAATCGCCAATGCGCCGCCACAGGAGAAGACACACATGACATCTGGACGGGTTAACCCGCAATTCCGCCTCGAAGATCAGGGCATCGAGGGATTGGGCAATGTCTATTACAACTTCATGGAACCGGCGCTGATTGAAGAGGCGTTGAAGCGTGGCGAGGGTACACTTGGCAACGGCGGGGCATTTCTGGTCACTACCGGCAAGTTTACCGGTCGCTCACCCAAGGACAAACATGTCGTCAAAACTGAAAGCGTCCTTGACTCTATCTGGTGGGAAAACAACGCCGAGATGAGCCCAAAAGGCTTTGACGCGCTTTATGATGATATGCTGGCTCACATGAAGGGCCGGGATTATTTCGTGCAGGACCTCGTTGGCGGAGCAGACCCAGCCTATTCGATCAACGTTCGGATGGTCACCGAGCTGGCCTGGCACAACCTGTTCATCCGCCACCTGTTGCGCCGTCCGGATCGCGAGGATTTGGATGAATTCATCGCGGATTTCACCATCATCAACTGCCCCAGCTTCCAGGCCGACCCGAAAAAGCACGGCTGCCAGTCTGAGACTGTGATTGCACTGAACTTCGATCGCAAGCTGATCCTGATCGGCGGCACGGAATACGCAGGTGAAAACAAAAAGTCCGTATTCACCCTGTTGAACTACATGCTGCCGGAAAAAGGTGTGATGCCGATGCATTGCTCGGCCAACCACGCGGTTGGTAATCCAGTCGACACCGCTGTTTTCTTTGGCCTGTCCGGCACGGGTAAGACTACCCTGTCGGCCGACCCGTCGCGTACGTTGATCGGTGACGACGAGCATGGCTGGTCGGATCGCGGCACCTTCAACTTCGAAGGCGGCTGCTATGCCAAGACCATCAATCTGAATGCCGAGGCCGAGCCGGAAATCTATGCGACAACCAGCAAATTCGGCACGGTCATCGAAAACATGGTTTTCGACCCCGAAACCAAGGAACTGGATTTCGACGACGACTCGCTGACCGCAAACATGCGCTGCGCTTATCCGCTCGAGTATATCTCGAATGCGTCCAGCAGCGCACTGGGTGGTCACCCTAAGAACATCATCATGCTGACCTGCGATGCGTTCGGCGTTCTGCCTCCGATCGCGCGACTGACCCCGGCACAGGCGATGTACCACTTCCTGTCGGGCTTCACATCTAAAGTGGCCGGAACCGAGCGTGGCGTCACCGAACCCCAGCCGACCTTCTCGACTTGTTTCGGCGCGCCGTTCATGCCGCGCCGTCCGGAAGTTTACGGCAACCTGCTGCGTGAAAAAATCGCTCAGCACGGCGCGACCTGCTGGCTGGTGAATACCGGCTGGACCGGCGGTGCCTACGGCGTTGGCTCGCGGATGCCGATCAGAGCCACCCGTGCGCTGCTGACTGCGGCACTGGACGGTTCGCTGCGTGATGCCGAATTCCGCAAGGACGCAAATTTCGGCTTTGACGTGCCGGTGACCGTACCCGGCGTAGCCGAGGTTCTGCTGGACCCGCGCCGCACTTGGGACGATCAGGCGGCATTCGACAAACAGGCCGAGAAACTGGTGAAGATGTTCGCCGAGAACTTTGAGCAGTACCTGCCGTTCATCGACGACGACATCAAAGCCGTTGCAATCGGGTAATTGGACAAGGGGGCGCTGACGCCCCCTTTTTCCTTTGAGGGTATCGCGAAAATACTCTCTCTAAAGTTGCATAATGCAGACTTCACGTACAAATGCGTTGCCCGGCATGCCTGCCTGAGGTAATTTCGACGCTATTGAAATGAATAAGCCCGGCGCTTACGCACCGGGCGGAAAGTAAAAAGACCTTTGGGTGGCTCGGGCGAACTCTCACATCAGCACGATGAGCAACCTGAAAACGTGACTAGTGTAAGCTAAAGGGGATGAGTGTCAATATGAGACTTACTGATATTGTTTAAGAAATCGGTATATCGCATTTTGCCGCCGAGCAGCGGCATCGACACGAAGAGCGACAGGTAGAATATGACAGAAATCTCAAAACTGACCGAACTGCGTAAACTGATGCAGAGCATGGAACGGACGCTGGGCCTGGAACAGCTGTCTCCGGTTGAGCGTGACATTTATTACGCCGCCGAAGAGCTGTCCAAATCCGACGACGAAGTGCGCACATTCGGTTTGATTGAACACACGCTGGTTCAAAGCGTTTCGCGCCCGACATTCTTTCGTGCGCTGAAATCATTGGTACAGAAAGGCTATCTGTCGCAAAGCGGTACCGCCAACCGGGGCCGGTATATCGTTCATGCACCCAAGTAATGCCTTCTTCCTGCGTACAGGTGGCTGATCAACGTGCGCAGGTGGGCTACTGACACGCTCTTTGCCTCATCGGCTTATGTCGTCGCATCGTACCTCACTTTTGAGGTCCTGATGCCGCTTCAGAACGTGTTTTTTCCGGAATACCCCAGTCGGGCCAGTCTTTTGTTTCTTCCGCACGGGGTGCGGGTTCTATCGGCGTGGCTGTTAGGATGGCGGGCGATATTCGCCTTGTTGCCCGGCGTTTTCCTGGTTTTTGCCGTTCTCGGCGGCAGCGACGTGTTTCTGCCAAGCCGACTGATGGCGATGTTCATTGCCGTCACCACCGTTCCTGCGGTGTTCTATCTATTTAAGTGGGCAGGTTGGGATCTGTTTCCCCACGCTGATCGCAAACCTTGCTGGTCATGCGTCATGGGGGTTGGGATCGTCACCTCTTTCCTTGTCTCGGGGTTGACCAATCTGGCTTTTGGCAGCGCGCGCGTCGAATATGTCGCCTTTCTGATCGGTGATATCTCAGGTCTGTTTTTCCTGATGCTGGGGCTATATTTTGCCTTTCGGCTTGCGGACAGGCGCCACTAACCGATTAGCGCACGACGAAGCAGATTCACCCCTGCGACCAGCAAAACCAGCAACGTTACTTTTCGAAACAACGCCTGATCGATTCGTGATTGCAACTGCAAGCCCGCCCACATACCAAACAGTGCCGGCAGGACCAAAGCAACCGAGAACGGTGCCGTCTCGACTCGCAAAATGCCCGACGCTATATGCGCCAGCAACAATGCCACTGATCCCAGTCCGTATATCACGCCTTGCACGCGCATCTGCACTGCCTTCGGTGTGTTCAGTGCAGTCAGATAGGCGACGGTTGGCGGCCCCCAGATGCCGGACATCCCTCCGATAAACCCGGCAATCGCGCCTATGCCCACCTCGACACGTGCCGATGGTTTGCTCAGGGTCAACTGCATTCCCAGCACTTGAAACAGCGCGAAAACCGTAACCGGAAGGCCAATCATCAACAGAAACGTGGACGCGGGCACGGCGCTGACAACTTGGGCCCCCAACAGCAGGAACACAAAACCTACCATCAAGAAGGTACGGAACTGCTTGATCGCGGACACGGCGGCGGGCACCCCCTCGCGCAGGGCCTGAAACACGTTGGTTACCAGCGTTGGCAAGATCAACCCGGCGATCGCCAGATCGGGCGGCAAGAACATACTCAGCCCCGACACCAGAACCATCGGCATGGCAAATCCAACCATGCCCTTAACCCACCCCGCAACAAAAGCAAGGGCGGCGGCCAGCATCAAGTCATACGGACTGAGTAAGGAAAACAATGTCATGCGCCCGTGATAACACTCTTGGCGCGCGCTGCATCGCAAAATCGGCAAAGCAATTTTCGAACTTTTTCACTGCTTAATTCGTATTTTTGTTGCGCTGCACGTGCAGCATGGTATGACCAGACGACTCTAAAGAAGGACGTGATTCATGGCCCATGACGGACAGGATATGACCCAGATGACGACATCCGCGATTTTGCCCGACCTTCTGACGCTGACCCGCGCGGCCCTGCCTGCCGTTGAAGCAGTTTTTGAACGCGCCCGCGAGTCGGTCCGCGGGATAGTCACCGCTGAAGGCCGGGTCTCTGGCGCGCTGATTGAAGCCAATCAAACCGCCGCCCACGGCCTTTCGTGGCTGGCGACGTACAACCAATCACTACAACAGATGCAACGCTGGGCCGAAGCCCTGGATGCAGATGGCAAATTTGGCGAAATGGAACAGCTGTTGCATCAGATCGCCTTTGGTGAGTACCTGCATCAGGTCGCAGGTGGCATCCCGATGAACCAGGGAGAGGTCGTGCGTCTGCAAGATATGGGCCTTGGCTGGGACGCCCTGTCCGGTTTCCAATGCACCGAAGTCCAGACGCTGATGGCTCAGGCCAACACACAGGCCGCCCGCACACAACTGGTTGGTCTGATGGGTGATCAGGCCGGTTCCACCATGTTCGGCGCCTCGGGTCTGGATGAAGAACTGGAAATGATCCGCGACCAATTCCGCCGCTATGCACAGGAAAAGGTCGAACCGAACGCCCATGACTGGCACCTCAAGGACCAGCTGATCCCGATCGAAATCATTGAAGAACTGGCCGAAATGGGCGTCTTCGGCCTGACCATCCCCGAGGAATTCGGCGGCTTCGGCCTGTCCAAAGCCTCGATGTGCGTGGTGTCCGAGGAACTGTCGCGCGGGTACATCGGTGTGGGTTCACTGGGCACCCGGTCCGAGATCGCGGCCGAACTGATCATCGCGGGTGGCACCGACGAGCAAAAAGCCAACTGGCTGCCGAAACTGGCCAGCGCCGAAATTTTGCCGACAGCTGTATTCACGGAACCCAATACCGGTTCCGACTTGGGCAGCCTGCGCACGCGTGCCGTCAAAAACGCGGATGGTGACTATGAGATCACCGGCAACAAGACCTGGATCACCCACGCGGCCCGAACCCATGTGATGACCCTGCTGGCGCGGACCAATCCGGACACTACCGATCACCGCGGCCTGTCCATGTTCCTGGCTGAAAAAACACCCGGCACGGACGAGAACCCCTTCCCCACCCCCGGCATGACCGGTGGCGAGATCGAAGTGCTGGGCTATCGCGGCATGAAAGAATATGAGCTGGGTTTTGACGGTTTCCATGTGAAAGGTGAAAACCTTCTGGGTGGCGAAGAGGGCAAAGGCTTCAAACAGTTGATGGAAACCTTCGAGTCGGCCCGTATCCAGACCGCAGCCCGCGCCATCGGCGTGGCACAAAGTGCGCTGGATATCGCCATGCAATACGCGCAGGACCGCAAGCAATTCGGCAAATCGCTGATCAACTTCCCCCGTGTCTCGGGCAAGCTGGCGATGATGGCGGTTGAGATCATGATCGCGCGGCAGCTGACCTATTTCTCGGCCTGGGAAAAGGATCACGGCCAACGCTGCGATCTTGAGGCTGGTATGGCCAAACTGTTGGGCGCTCGCGTGGCCTGGGCGGCTGCGGACAACGGTTTGCAAATCCATGGCGGCAACGGCTTTGCGCTGGAATACAAGATCAGCCGCGTTCTGTGCGACGCACGTATTCTGAATATTTTCGAAGGGGCTGCCGAAATTCAGGCTCAGGTTATCGCACGACGACTGCTGAGCTGACGGTTTTCGGTATTCCCGTTTCCCCAACTGACCCGGCCCTGGCGCCGGGTCTTTTTCTGTTCGGGGCAGGTTGTGATCCGCTGATGGCGAACTTCCCCTTTGATCTCAGGTACGAACCTGGTTAGAGCATCCTGCGCTCAAGAAAGAATGGCACGAAGAATGACCAGACGACTTTTCGCATTGTGTGCGGTTCTAGCCGCAATCGCCCTTGGCGGATGCGCCACCAAGCAACCGACCGTCGGCCAAAGCGATATTGACGATCTCGCGATGGCCATCCAGGCCCTTGGCCCCGAGGTCGATCGGGCCGAGGCAAACAAAGCCGCCACGATTGCTTACTCTTATTCCCAGCAATTGAAGCAGGAATGGAACGTCACAGACTCAGCCATCATCCACAACGCCAAGGTCATCAACGGCTTTCGCGAGTTTGGGCTGTGCAATGATTGGGCTCAGGCCATGACCACACGCCTGAAGCAAGAGAATTTCCGCACGCTGGACCTGCACTGGGCGACTTCCCCGCCGACGGCGTTTCGGATCATCCACCACTCGGCTCTGATCAGTGCCAAGGGGGATTCGATGTATGACGGGATCATCCTTGACCCTTGGCGCGCCAGCGGCGCATTGACATGGGCGCCTGTCCGGGAAGATACCAAGTATAACTGGCGCCCTCGTCTGGAGGTCCGTGAAGAATTGATTAGCGGCGAGATCCCCTACTGACGTCGGTTCCGTCCACTCAAAGGTTGCGCTAAGACCATCCCATGACCCGCCTGATCCTGACCCTACCCCTGCTGGCCCTTTTCCAATGCGACAAAGACGAAACCGTCGCTGCCTACGGCGCGGCAGATCAAACATGGGCGTTGCAGGAAATCAACGGACAACCCTTTGAGACCAGCGCCCTGTTGCGCTTTCCCGAGCAAGGCAAGATCGCTGGAAATGCCCCTTGCAACAGCTATAGCGGTACTCTGAACGCGCCATATCCGTGGTTTGAGATCGCAGACCTGACTGCGACCCGCGCCGCCTGTGCCGGGCTTGAGGCTGAAGGGTTCTACTTCGCAGCCCTTATGGCCATGACCCAGTCCGAGGTCTCAGGTGATGTATTGATCCTGCGAAATGAAGACGGGCACGAGATGGTGTTTACAGCCGTCGAGTAAACTGATCCACAAATCGTGCCCGCGCCTCTGGCAACGGGTGGTGCCCCAGCGACGGGGCCACGCGGTGTTCCAGAAAATACCCGGTCGTTTGCAAACCCGCTGTGATCTCTGCGTCCGGCGCAGCGCCTTCTCCGCGCAGGCAAGGCGGCAGAGGTAACAGCTTATCCGCCCATTCCCCTGCCGCTTCGCCGCTGACCGCTCGGCCGGATTTGGGCGAGACATAAACAAGCCCCTCACGTGCGCCCGTCACGGCGCATACGGACAAATCAAGCCCGAACCCAAGCTCTTCCAACATGGCCAGTTCCCACCGTAGATAAGCCAGCGGCCAGATTTCATCCTGGCCCAGCAAATCCATCAGCTGTTCCGTCTGATTGTAGACGGCAGGGTGCGGCTCTCGTTCCGGCAGACAAAAGGACAACAAGGAGACAACAGCGTTTAACCCGGCCAGCGCCAAGCGCCCCGAAAACGCCGCCGCCGCGCGGGATCGCAGGGGTTCAACCTGAAACGTTCCGATATGTTCCTCAAGTCGCGCGCGCCACAGAACGTCCAACTGCGCCCCCGGTTGCAGGATCGGCGCGGTCTTGCGGCTGGCGCCCCCGCGCACAACCCCAGCATGGCGACCGTGGCCTTCGGTAAAAACCTCAATGATCGCCGCCGATTCGCCGTGGCGGCGCGAGGTCAGAAGGATGCCGTGATCACGCCAATCCAAAGTGGGCTCCTGATGGGTATAGAACTTCCCGGCCACAAGACCGCAACAACCGATCATGCGCAAGATATATGCCGGTTCCGCTGCACTTTTGTAAAAGTCCCCAGACCTTCCGACAAATGCTATGATCAACGGCACCGGCGCGCTGCTGGGGCAGGTTCATTGATTGATTTGAACGGGATACGCCCCGAGAACAGACAGGAGTACACCATGAAAACACCTTTTTTCACCTCACCTTCCGACTACCCTGAACCCCTGAACGTTCTTGGCGACAAAATCACTGTGCTAGCACGTCTTGAACAGATCGGGGATTATGCAGTCACGCTCAATTACGGTCACGAAGGCAATGGCCCACCGCCCCACACGCACCCTTGGGATGAGACTTTTTTTGTGGTGAAAGGCGAGGTCGAATTTGTCATGGACGGGGAAACCAGAAGCGCCCCCGCCGGTACGCTGGTTCATTTCCCGGCCGGGACAGTACACAGTTTCAAGTTTGGCCCCGGGGGCGCACATCTGCTTGAGATAAGCGGCAGGGGTTCGCGCGCCATCGAGATGTTCACGGACCTTGATCGTGAAGCACCAGGCCCCGTTCAGGACGGTGCCAAAATTGCCGAGGTATTGCGCAAAACCGGGGTGGAACTGGCTGGATAAGAGTGGTTTCTTTGCGCGTCAATCGACAATTGTCTGTGCGGTATCAATACCTCCGATTTTGACGCAACAATTAGATTCAGAAGTATGCCGTGATCGCACTAGGCCAATCCCGGTCCCCCATGGCTCCAGGTTTTCGGAGGATAGTCGCAGGTCGGGTAGTCTAGAGGGAAAAACTGAACCAGAAGGGCAATTAGAACCTTACTCTGAATGCAAAGCCGACCAATGGTGCCGTTTCGTAATTCTGGCGACTGAGTTCCGAACCATTTGCATCGTCCAACGTCAAACGGCCATCCAACTCAGCCCCTGCAAAGACATTCAACGAAACGCCAGGATTGGGACTGTAACCTAACGCCAGCACAACAGGGATGCTTTTGTCTTCACCCACCCCATCCGGAGCCAAGCCATCTCCATCCAATCGAAACCGTATTCTCTCGGAGCGAGCCGAAAGCGACAGGTTCATTTCGTTATTTAGCGCGTAGCTGAGCGTGAGTCCTGGACCTTGCGTAGCACCAATCCCTGAGCCTGTGTTCAAGTTCCAGCGGTCGTTTATATCCCAATCCACCAACAAGGCTGGGAAGAAATCGATATCGTCATCCTCCAACTGCGAAAACACGCCTAATGCAGGGCCGATGGTAAGACGCTCACTTAGCTTCCATGCAATACCCGCAAAAGCTCCATAGGTACGTCCGTCCGAGGCAGTAGCGCCGCTTTGATAGTCCCATCTGATCTGTGGCGATATAAAGGCGGTGGCTGTATTTCCAACTCGAAACCGCACTGGCAAGGAAACGCGAATGTCTCGGATATCTTCCCAAGGCTGGTTATTTGCTTCGCTAAAGTTGTAATCGAACCTACCGAAGCTAGCCGACACCCCAACGGAGTTCCCTCCGTCCATGTTATAAAGCGCGGTGGTTCGCACAAAAGCACGGCTTGCCGAGAACTCTCCACCTCCACTCAAACTCGCATCGCCCTGAAAAGCAGCAAGCCCGTCAAGTTGATAGATCCAACCCAATCTGGGCTGCGCCGCTGCGGAAGTCGCTGTGCAAACCAAGAGCAAAAAGGGAAGACGGCAGGCTAACAAGAAGGTTTTCATAAATTCCAAACTCTTAGGAAGGGGGCACAATTCCAGATAGTATTTCAGTGTGCAGGGTGTAACGCAAAATAGAAATAGATTGTTAGACTTTGTCCGCCAGACCAAGCTGCAGTTAATCCAGCCCTTCTTCTCCAAGAAGATGCCGCCCCTGCCGGTCTTCTACCTCGATCACCCAAAGATCGGGGTCAAAGCTGCGCTGGCGTCGGATGGCTTCATCCACGTCCATTTCCGCACCGCTGGAGAGTTCAACCCATTTGCGCTCGCCGCTCATCAGATCAAAGCTGCGTTGGAAGGCCACGGCCCGCCCGTCCAGAGTGTTCAGCTTAACCAGCACAGCGCCGGCCGTGTCGTCCCCGTGGGCCACTACATAGGCCGGGATGTCCTGAAACCGCAGCCTTGCCAGATAGGCGTGGACCCAGAAATCAGCCGTCAGACGCGTCATGCGTTGCCGTCTTTGAAATCCAGACCCATTTCCGAATATCGCTCGGATTCTTCCAGCCAGTTCGGGCGAACCTTGACCTGCAGGAACAGATGAACCTTGCGGTCGAGGAACTCTTCCAACTCGGCCCGCGCTGCCTGGCTGACGGCCTTGATGGTCTCGCCGCGTTTGCCCAGAACAATACCTTTGTGACCGTCGCGCATGACATAGATGACCTGATCGATCTTGGCAGACCCGTCCTTGCGTTCTTCCCAATTCTCGGTCTCGACGGTCAACTGGTAGGGCAGTTCCTGATGCAGGCGCAGGGTTAGTTTCTCGCGCGTCATCTCGGCGGCGATCATGCGCATCGGCAGATCGGCGATCTGGTCTTCGGGATACAGCCAAGGTCCTTCGGGCAATTCCGCCGCAAGCCACTTGCGCAGGTCTTCCACACCATAGCCACGCTCGGCCGAGATCATGAAGGTTTCGGCAAAAGGATAGCGCGCGTTCAGATCGCTGGTCAGCGCCAGCAGTTTCTCGGACGGAACCTTGTCAATCTTGTTGATGGCCAGCGCGATGGTACGGCCCTGCCCGATCTCTTCCAGACCTTCGAGGATGCGTTCGACCCCTTCGGTGATGCCGCGATGCGCCTCGACCATCAGCACGACGACATCGGCGTCGGCGGCGCCACCCCATGCGGCGGCGACCATGGCGCGATCCAGACGACGTCGGGGTTTGAACAGGCCGGGCGTGTCAACGAATACCAGTTGCGCATCCCCTTCCATCGCCACACCACGAATGCGGGCGCGGGTGGTTTGCACCTTATGCGTCACGATCGAGACCTTAGCCCCGACCATGCGGTTCAGAAGGGTGGATTTGCCTGCGTTGGGCTCTCCGATCAGGGCGATAAATCCGGCGCGTGTGGTCATGTGTGTTGCGATCCTGTTTGCAAGTGCGCACCCCTATAGCAGAAAGCCCCCGCGGGCCAGAGGCATTTGTCGCATTGCGGCCATGCGGTCGGAATGGCATCACCGGATCAAGCCACGCCAATAACAGCCAGGCAATCCTTCTTTTCATGAGGCTGATATGAACCGTCGCGAGTTTCTTTTGGGTAGTGGCGCTGCCACAGGGGCGTTGGGTCTAGGTGGCTTTGGTTTAGCGGCAGGTGCGCAAGAGCTGGTCGTCCAACCCGCCAGCTTTGCCCTGCGCGATCAGGTCACCACCGGTATGGTCAGCCTGTCGCCCGACGCGCCGCCTCCGGTTTTACATGGCAAGCAGGGTGAGGTGATGCGCCTGCCGGTGCGCAACACCCTGCCTGATTATACGGCGATGCATTGGCACGGGCTGCGTATTCCGAATGACATGGACGGGGTGCCTTATCTGACCCAAATGCCGATTGGACCGGGTGAGGTGTTTGACTATGAATTCACGCCTCTGGATGCGGGCACCTATTGGTATCACCCTCATTGCATGACGATGGAACAGATGGCCCATGGCCTGACCGGAGTGCTAGTGATCGCCGAGGCCGCAGATCCCGGTTTTGACAGCGAGCAGGTGATCAACCTGCGTGATTTCCGCCTGAATGATGACGGGTCGTTCCTGCCTGCCTACACCGCGCGCGGGGCCGCAAGGGCGGGAACCTTTGGTAATGTGCAAACGGCGAATTGGCTGGATGGGCCGGTTTATGATCACGTCGCAGGCAGCCTTGTGCGTTTGCGCGTGGTAAACACGGACACAACCCGCATCTACAAGGTGCATCTGAACGGTGCCGAAGCCCGAATTATCGCATGGGACGGTCATCCGGTCGAAGTTGACTTTCCATTGCCCAGTGCCGATGACCCCTTGCTGATTGGACCCGGACAGCGTGTGGATTTTGCTTTGAAAATGCCACTAGGCGAGGGTCAGACTGTCGATCTGATGGCCAAGTTTCCTGGACAGCCGCATCGCTCCATGACCCGCTTGCGTGCAGTTGGTGCGCCCGTCTCGCGCGATCTGCGCGAGCTGCGCCCCCTACCCGTGAACCCCACAACAAAACCGGATCTGGCGAATGCCGAATTGCACGAATTTGTCTTTGGCTGGACACCCGAAGGAGGCGAACCGACCAATGGGTTTTGTGGCTCTCTGGGATATAACTTCTGGTCGATCAACCGAAGGCCTTGGCCGGGGGATGCGGCGAAAGGGGTTGGTCCGTTGGCCACGCTGCAACGAGGTAAAAGTTATGTTTTGCGATTGCGTAACGAGTCACCGAACCTGCATCCGATCCACCTGCATGGGTTGGCTTTTGTACCGATAAAATCGAACCTTCGCCCGTTACCACCATTGCTGACCGACACGATGTTGCTGTTGAAAGATGAGGTGGTCGAGATCGCGTTGGTCGCCGACAACCCGGGCGACTGGGCGTTTCATTGCCACGTGATCGAGCATCAGAAAACCGGGCTAACCGGATATATTCGGGTGGATTGAGATTCAGTTTGACCACACCAATACGGGCGAAAGGGGGCTTGCCCCCTGCCCAAGACCACAATCTACTTAGGTAGGTTTTCCAACAGCGATTTGGCTGCGGCCTGTTCTGCCTGACGTTTTGAACCTGCGGTTGCCTGAGCCTCGGTGCCGTCTTGCAGTCGAGCGGCAATCGTGAAGACGGGGGCGTGATCCGGGCCGCTGCGCTTGATCTCGACATAAGACGGCGGCTTTTGGCCCCGCGCCTGCGCCCATTCCTGCAACGAGGTTTTGGCGTCCCGCGCATCAGCTTCGACCGTGTGGATACGATCGCCCCAAAGCGCCAGAATTACATCCCGCGCCGCTTCGAACCCGGCATCGCGATAGATCCCGGCAATGACCGCCTCCATCGCGTCGCCCAGCAGGGCCTGTTTACGACGGCCGCCAGACATCATTTCCGACCGGCCCAGTTTCAACACCGCGCCCAGGTCGATCTGACGGGCCACGTCGGCGCAGGCCTCTTTGCGGACCAGCGCATTGAAGCGGGGGGCAAGTTGGCCCTCGGATGCCTTCTTGTCGGCCTCAAGCAGAGCCGTCGCCATGACCAAGCCCAGAACGCGATCGCCCAGAAACTCCAGCCGTTGATTGTCGGGTCGGGTCGCCGAAGAGACCGATCCATGAGTCAACGCGCGCACCAGCAGTTCGGGGTCTGCGAACTCATACCCTAATCGCTGCTCAAACGCTTTTATCTCGGCGGAAAGCTTCAATTGATCGCCTTGAAGAAGCGGTCACCACGCCAGGTCCAGAAGAACAGCATCGACCGACCCGCGGACGAGAACATGATCCGATCAGCACGACCAATCAGGTTTTCATAAGGAACATACCCCACGCCCCCGGCGGATTGTGGCAAGCGGCTGTCGCTGGAATTGTCGCGGTTGTCACCCATGAAGAAATAGTGGCCTTCAGGCACAGTATAAATGCCGGTATTGTCCGAACCCTGATTGGTGATGTTCAGCACGTCGTAAGAGACCCCGTTGGGCAAGGTTTCGATCAGACGGCTCTTTTCGCAGACACCGCCAATGCCGACAGGCCCGTTCTCGCAGCGCGGGCGCAGGCCTTGCGGGCCTTGAGGTTCGGCGATTTCGGTAAAGACGCCATCGGGTTGTTGCGGCACTGGTGTGCCGTTCAAGATGATCTGCCCCTCACGGACCTGAACGCGATCCCCCGGCAGGCCGATCAGCCGCTTGATATAGTCGCGCCCGGTGACGGGATGACGGAAAACGATGACGTCGCCGCGCTCGGGCTCACCACCCCAAATGCGCGTGTTGTCACCTTTCATCCAACCGCAAATATTTTCCGCATCGACGTTCAAGCCGACGCTGGGAATAATCAGGCTTGGGCAAGAAGCATAAGAATAGCCATAGGCCATTTTATTGACGAACAGGAAGTCCCCGATCAGCAACGTCTGTTTCATCGAGCCGGAGGGAATCCAGAACGGCTGAAAGAACAGGGTACGGAAAACGCCCGCGATCAATAGGGCATAGACGATGGTTTTGATCGTCTCCCACACGGGATTTCCGGTTTTGACGTCCTCGGCCATACTGCTCTCCGGTCCTTTGGTTGTTGGGGTGCTACATGCGGGGCCGACGGGGGCAAGTCAAGGCTGCGTGGCGTTATCTTGAAGTGGTCGGGCCTCGATCACCACGAAGGCCTGTGCCCAAGGGTGGTCGTCTGTCAGAGTGACATGGATGATGGCTTCATGGCCCTCGGGCGTCATCTCTTTCAGACGTTCGGCGGCCCAACCGGTGACATGCATGACAGGTTGGCCTGTACGCAGGTTAGTGACCGCCATATCCTTCCACGCGATACCCATGCGCAGGCCGGTACCCAGCGCCTTGGAACATGCCTCTTTCGCGGCCCAGCGTTTGGCATAGGTCCCGGCCGTATCGGCGCGGCGCTCGGCCTTAGTCTGTTCAGTATCGGTGAAAACACGATTGCGGAACCGGTCGCCAAACCGGTCGAGCGTACCCTGAATGCGTTCGATATTTGCGAGGTCTGTGCCGATGCCAAGGATCACATCAGACCTCCAGAACCACGGTGCCCAGTTTGTCACCGGCTTCAACCATTTGGTGGGCTGCCGCTGCGTTGGCTAAATGCCCGCCTGGCACTACCGCATGGTTCAATGCCCCCTGCTTCAACCATTCACTCAGTTGACCTTCGCCCCTGCGCCGTGCAACAGCATCCAGTTGATAAACAATCAACATATGCAAGCGGATGTTCTTGAACATGAAACCGTAGAAATCGAGCTCTGGTCGCATTTGCGACACGGAAGAATAACTTGCGATGGTACCACCCGGCCGGATTAGTGCCAGAGACGCATCCTGATTTGCCGCAAAGTCCACTTCGACAATACGATCAACGCCCGCGCCGTCTGTCATATCCAATACAGTCTCAGCCACGTTTTGGGTGCGGTAATTCACAAGTTCCTTTGCACCAGAGTGCACTGCTTTTTCCTGCGTACTGATCGTGGTGATAACCCGAGCCCCGCCAAGAGCGGCCATTTGGCAGGCGTAACGCCCCACAGTACCCGCCCCGCCGGTCACCAGTATAGTTTTGTCAGTGATCGGCCCGTCAGCATACAAGGCATACCATGCGGTCATTGCCGGAATCCCAAAACACGCACCTTCGGCGAAACTGGTAATGTCAGGAAGAGTAACGGCCTGCTCTGACGGTAAAGCGATATACTCAGCAGCGGTTCCGAACGCGCGTTGCCACTGGCCATTCCAGATCCAGACCCTTTCACCAACCCGGGACGGATCGACACCTGAGCCAACGGACACAATTACTCCGGCACCATCCGAATGTGGAATGACAAGCGGGTGCTGCATGACCGCCCCGGGCCGCGCACCACCACGCAACTTAACATCCGACGGATTGATTCCGGTGGCTTTGATCTGAACCACAACTTCACCCTGTCCAGCCACCGGATCGGGTATATCTATCAGTTCAAGCACGTCCTCTGCCGGGCCAAAGTTACGATATGCAATTGCTTTCATTACATTACCCCACCTTCCGACCTTGGTTACACAACACGATCACCCCCGCGCTTCATCCATCAACCGGCGCATTTCGGCAATCGCAGGGGTGAGGCCGCGGAAGATCGACTCACCGATCAGAAAGTGACCGATGTTCAACTCGCGCACCTCGGGGAACGCGGCGATGGGTTGCACCGTGTCGTAGGTCAGGCCGTGGCCCGCGTGAACCTCCAGTCCCAGCGAGTGGGCATAGGCGGACATCTCGCGCAGTGATTCTATTTCGCGCGTAGCCTCGTCCATGCGGCCCTCGGCGTGGGCGTCGCAATAGGCGCCGGTATGCAGTTCGATCACTTCGGCACCGATGCGGTGGGCCGCTTCGATCTGGCGCTGGTCGGCTGCAATAAAGATCGACACGCGACACCCCGCCTTGCGCAAAGGGGCGATGTAATGGGCCAGCTTGTTTTCCTCGCGCGCAACCTCAAGCCCGCCTTCGGTGGTCCGCTCTTCGCGTTTTTCGGGAACGATGCAAACCGCGTGCGGTTTGTGGCGCAGGGCGATCTGCTGCATTTCGGGCGTGGCGGCCATTTCAAAATTCAACGGCACCGACAGAACCTCCATCAGCCCATCGATATCAGCGTCCGAGATATGGCGGCGGTCTTCGCGTAGGTGAGCAGTGATGCCGTCGGCACCGGCCTCTTCGGCCAGCTTGGCCGCGCGCAAAGGGTCAGGATAAGCTCCGCCACGTGCGTTACGCACGGTGGCCACGTGGTCGATATTCACGCCCAGACGCAGGTGTTTGTCAGACATCGCTTGATTCCTTTCCCGAATTCCGGCCCGAGCCTAGAGGGTTTGCCACCGGAACGGCAGCCTTGGTTTCGGCCAAACGCTTGATTTCATCGAATTTCGCCTTGATCCGGGCGCGGCGGCGCTGCTGATAAGTGCGTACCACCGGCAGGCTGAGATAGTAGCAGATATATCCGGCAATCAGCCCGGGGAAGATGCCACCAATCAAGTAGGGAAAGAAAACCTCATCATAAAACACACTTAGCCCGCGCCAATCGGCATCGCGGCCCGTGAACATCGCCATGAAGTTGTTCTTCAGGTCACTCAACGCCTTGAAGAAGCTGTCCATCAAGCCGTGGGTTTCTTCCTCTTCAAAGTCGTCACCCAAAAGGAAATGGCCCGTTTGTAGGCAGACGACCCCGATGGGCACATAAGTCAGAGGGTTGCCAAAGAAGGTACCGCTGAGCGATGCCAGCAAATTGCCATTGAAAATCCGGCTGAGCAGGGCCGCGATAAAGAAATGGAACCCATAAAACGGCGTGAACGCCGTGAACACGCCCACCCCGACCCCGCGCGCGATACGCTCAGGTGAATCAGGCAGCCGCCGGATGCGGTGTTTGACGTAATGGAAGGCACGGGTCCAGCCGCCGCGCGGATAGATGAATTCCGAAGCGATCTGAATGGGCGAGCGTCGGTCTCGGCGCTTGAAAACCACTCCTGATCACCCCTTCTCAGCCTGCCGCAACTGCGGTTTTTTCACGATTCCGATGCCGCTCGACCGCAGCAACGTCGCTTTCAGCCTCAAGCATCAACATCAGCGAATGCAACTGTTCAAGGTCACGCAGTTCGACAGAGATCAAAAGACGGTAAAAATCCGGTTTGCGGTCAACGAATTCCAGGTTCGAGATATTGGCCTTTTTCTCACCGATCAACGTACAGATACGCCCCAACACCCCAGCGTCATTGCCGATGGTCAGGTCCAGCGTCACCCCATAAACAGCCGGGTGTGTGCCCGAATGCCAGTGCAAGTCGACCCATCGATCCGGTTCGCTTTCATAGTCGGACAAGCGGTCGCAATCGATGGCATGAACCACCACGCCCTTTCCGCGAAAAGTGATGCCGACGATGCGTTCGCCCGGCAACGGCTGGCAACAGGGCGCGCGGTCGAATTTCTGCCCAGGCTCCAGACCAATCACAGCACGACGAGGGGAAATGGCGTCGCCATCGTCTTGGGTCAGCTCCGGGTAAACGGCGCTGACCACGTCATGTGCTGTTAGCTCAGCGCTGCCGAGGCGGGCCAGCAGCTCGTGCCGGTCTTTCAGACGCAGGTGCTTAGCTGCGGTGTCCAGCGCCTTGTCGGTGGCCTTGCGCCCGACATGATCAAATCCCGAACGCGCCAGTTCTTTGCCCAGTTTGATGAACCGTTCACGATCCACCTCGCGCAGGGCGCGGCGGATGGCGGTGCGAGCCTTGCCGGTAACTGCGATCTCAAGCCAAGTGACCTGTGGGGTTTGCCCATCCGCAGTGATGACGTCCACCGATTGCCCGTTCTTGATCCGGGTCCACAGCGGCACGCGGATTCCGTCCACTTTGGCCCCGACGCATGCATGGCCGATCCGTGTGTGGATGGCATAGGCAAAATCAATCGGCGTCGCGCCGCGCGGCAGTTTCACCACATCACCCTTGGGCGTGAAGCAGAACACCTGGTCCGAATACATCTCAAGCTTGACGGCTTCGAGGAAATCTTCGTGATCATCCTCGCTGTCGAACTGTTCGGTCAGATTGGCAATCCACTTGGCGGGATCGACTGCAAACGGGTTTTCCGAACGCACACCATCGCGATACGACCAGTGCGCCGCAACACCGGTTTCGGCCACGTCATGCATCTGACGGGTGCGAATCTGAACCTCGACCCGTTTACCATCACGCCCTGACACCGTCGTGTGAATCGAGCGATATCCGTTCGATTTCGGCTGGCTGATGTAGTCCTTGAACCTTCCCGGCACCGCGCGCCAGCGCTGGTGGATAGCGCCAAGGGTACGGTAACAGTCTTCTTCGGTCTGGGTGATGATGCGGAAGCCATAGATGTCGGACAGGCGTGAAAATCCCTGATCCTTTTCCTGCATCTTGCGCCAGATCGAGTAAGGTTTTTTGGCACGGCCAAACACTTCTGCCTCGATCCCGGCCTTTTCAAGCTCGTGCCGCATATCGCCGGTGATGCGGTGGATCACATCACCAGTTTCCCGTTGCAGAGTAATAAAGCGGCGGATGATAGATTGGCGGCCTTCAGGGTTCAGCACTCGGAAGGCGAGGTCTTCCAGTTCCTCGCGCATCCACTGCATACCCATCCGTCCCGCAAGTGGCGCGTAGATATCCATCGTCTCGCGCGCCTTGACCACCTGCTTTTCCGGACGCATCGCTTTGATGGTGCGCATGTTGTGCAAACGGTCGGCAAGCTTGACCAGAATAACCCGCAGGTCCTTGGACATGGCCATGAACAGCTTGCGGAAGTTTTCCGCCTGTTTGGTCTCACGGCTGGACAGCTGCAGATTGGTCAGCTTGGTGACGCCATCGACCAGCTTGGCGACCTCATCCCCGAACAGCTCGGACACTTTGCCATAGCTGGCCTTGGTATCCTCGATCGTGTCGTGCAGCAGCGCTGTGATAATTGTCGCATCGTCCAGACGCTGTTCGGTCAGGATGGCGGCAACGGCAACGGGATGGGTGAAATAGGGTTCGCCGGAATGGCGGAACTGACCGTCATGCATCTGCATCCCGAACTCATAAGCCCGGGCGATGCGGTCGGCATTGGTTTTAGGATTATAGTTGCGGACCAGCGCAATCAGGTCTTCAGCAGAAATCATCCGGTCCGCACCTTCGTGTTTGGGGGTTACCCCTGGCCTTGAGCCTCCATCAGAGCGCGCAGCAGCTTCTCTTCCGACATGTCATCCTCGACCGGTTTGTCCGATTCCGCACCCATCAGCAGAGCCATCTGATCTTCTTCTGGCTCATCCACCTCGATCTGGGTCTGGTTGGCTTCGATCAGACGCTCGCGCAGCTCGTCGGCACCTTGGGTTTCGTCCGCGATCTCGCGCAGCGACACAACAGGGTTCTTGTCGTTGTCACGGTCGACGGTGATCGATGCACCGGCGGAAATCTCGCGCGCACGATGGGCGGCAAGCATCACCAGTTCAAACCGGTTTGGAACCTTGTCTACGCAATCTTCAACCGTCACGCGGGCCATGGGGCGCTCTCCGTTACTGAATCCATGTCAGGAAGACGTTTATCTAAGGGCGAATCCCCGCCTTGACAAGCAGGAAATGGTGTCAATTGCACCATTCACAGAGGGGTTACAGCCTCGACATCCTCGGTAGGCAGACTTGCGACCATCTCGGTGACGGTGCGACCAAGCACCGGGTGCCGCCAATCAGGGGCTACATCCGCCATCGGAACCAACACGAATGCCCGGTCCTGCAGGCGCGGATGTGGCAAGATCAATTGCTCGGGCGCCTGCTGTTTCTGCGCCTCGGGCGGCAGGTTAAGCCAATGGTCGTATTCAGCACGATCCGGCAGTATAAGATCGTCATAAGAGACCAGATCCAGATCCAATGTCCGCATGCCCCACCGTTGCACCCGCTCGCGGCCAAATTCGTGTTCGACCTCATGCAGTAATTGCAGAACCTCGGCCGGGGTCTTTTCAGTCTCGATCAATGCAGCGGCATTGACGTAATCCGGCCCAGCTCCGGCAGGGAAACAAGGGGTCTCGAAAAAGCGGCTGACGGCGCGAATCACCACCCCCTGACGCAAAATCGCGTCAATAGCCCTTTGGAGTGTCAGCTTGGGCCCAGATGATCTCAAATTGAGATTCGCACCCAGTGCAATTACTGATTCTGACAAAGATTTGCTCCTACTACTCGCTATATTCGGTGAATTGCATGGTTGCGATACATGATAAAAGCCCTAATTATAGGCATATCAGCGCGCCGCCTATTTTCTAGCTCACTCACCTAATCATCCGGCGTTCTGGTTAGTACCGGAAGGATCTATTTATGTTTTATAAAGACGAACGGCTAGCGCTGTTCATCGACGGCTCGAATCTTTATGCGGCCGCAAAAGCACTGGGGTTTGACATCGACTATAAATTGCTGCGCCAGGAGTTCATGCGCCGCGGCAAGATGCTTCGTGCTTTCTACTACACAGCGCTATTGGAAAATGACGAGTATTCGCCGATCCGTCCCTTGGTTGACTGGCTGCATTACAACGGCTTCACGATGGTGACCAAACCGGCAAAAGAATACACCGACAGCATGGGGCGTCGGAAAGTCAAAGGGAACATGGACATCGAATTGACCGTTGATGCCATGGAACTTGCACCGCGCGTTGATCATATCGTGCTGTTTTCGGGCGATGGGGATTTCCGCCCGCTGATTGCCAGCCTTCAGCGCCAAGGCGTGCGTGTTTCGGTTGTTTCGACCATCCGCAGCCAGCCGCCGATGATTTCGGACGAGCTACGTCGCCAGGCCGACAATTTCATCGAACTGGAAGACTTGCGCGATGTGATCGGGCGGCCTCCGCGGGAAATGCCGATGGAGCCGCGCAGCGTTGCGGCTGCAGGCGGGCAATAAGCCCCGGCCACCTATCAAACCGGGGAAAGTAATCGGCGCGGTCAGTGTCTCAATCCTGACCGCGCCATTTTTAACAATTAACAGGTGCTGAAACATCTATTGGCTAGCACCGATTCATGTCAGGGAAATGACAAGCTCCTGTCTGGACCAAGGCCGGGAAAAGACTTACCTGTGGCCTAAGGAGACCGTGACATGACTAAGCCACCCCTGACTCTTTACCTTGCTGCCCCGCGCGGATTCTGCGCCGGTGTCGACCGCGCCATCAAGATCGTCGAGATGGCGCTGCAGAAATGGGGCGCGCCGGTCTATGTGCGCCACGAGATCGTGCATAACAAATTCGTCGTCGACGGATTGCGCGCGCAGGGTGCCGTGTTCGTCGAAGAACTGGACGAATGCCCCAACGACCGTCCGGTAATCTTCTCAGCCCACGGTGTGCCAAAATCCGTCCCCGCGACCGCGGCACAGCGCGAGATGATCTATGTCGACGCAACCTGCCCGCTGGTGTCCAAGGTCCATGTCGAGGCCCAGCGCCACGCCGAGTCCGGGTTGCAAATGATCATGATCGGTCACAAAGGCCATCCCGAAACCGTCGGCACCATGGGTCAGCTGCCCGAGGGTGAGGTTCTGCTGGTAGAAACCGTCGAGGATGTGGCCACCGTACAGGTGCGCGATCCGGGCAAACTGGCTTTTGTCACCCAGACCACCCTGTCGGTGGATGACACCAAGGACATCATCGCCGCGCTAGAACAACGGTTCCCGGCCATCGTTGGACCGCACAAGGAAGACATTTGCTACGCCACCACCAACCGGCAAGAGGCCGTCAAGGCCGTAGCCCCGAAATCGGATGCCTTGCTGGTTGTCGGCGCGCCGAATTCCTCGAATTCGCGCCGCCTGGTTGAGGTCGCCTCGCGCGCGGGCTGCAATTACGCACAGCTGGTGCAACGCGCGACCGAGATCGACTGGCGCTCGCTTGAAGGTATCTCGTCGGTTGCGATTACCGCCGGGGCGTCGGCTCCAGAAGTGCTGGTCAACGAAGTGATCGACGCCTTCCGCGCCCACTATGACGTGACCGTCGAGCTGGTCGAAACCGCCACGGAAAACGTCGAGTTCAAAGTGCCCCGCGTTCTGAGAGAACCTGCATGAGGGGCATACCAACGGCCCCGCTTTTTCTTGGACTGGCGGGGCTGATCCCGTTTATCTGGGGCGCGCTGACATATCTTAACGATGATCTGCATAGTTGGGGTACGCAGATGTTTGGCTCGCGTTTCGTCGGGCCCTATGTACAGCTTTTCTATGGCTCGGTGATCCTGAGCTTTATGTCCGGCGTTTTGTGGGGATTCGCCACCAAAACCTCGGGCGGCAAGGCGGCGACATGTTATGCCCTGTCGGTTCTACCCGCGCTATGGGCGTTCTTTAAAACCGGGGGCGGTCCTGTCAGCACCGGCACCAATCTGATGTACGGTTTTGCCGGGTTATTGGTATTGGATGCCATCTTTGCCTATTGGCGGTTGACCCCAACCTGGTGGCTGCGGTTGCGAGTCATGTTGACCGCCGTCGTGTTGGTCTGCCTCGCCGTAGGAGTATACCTGTGACCGACGATAAAACGATCAACGCCTATACGACACGGGTGGCGGAGTACCTGCAAATCCCCCTGCCCCCGGAACAGATCGAGGCCCGCCTGGCCTTTACCGAGGCCGTTGGCAGTGGCCACATTCTGGATCTGGGTTCGGGCCCGGGATCAGACAGCGCCTTTTTCATGCGCGAGGGTCTGACCGTCCGCGCACTGGACGCAACCCCTGCCTTCGTCGAACACGCGCGGGAAAATGGTGTAGACGCGCATCTGGGCACGTTTGACGATGTGACCGAGGTGGACGCCTATGACGGCATCTATGCCAGCTTTTCCCTGCTGCACGCCCCCCGCGCAGATTTCTCGCGCCACCTGGCGGCCATTCACCGGGCACTGAAGCCCGAGGGCATCTTTTTTCTCGGCCTGAAGCTGGGCACGGGCGAACACCGCGACGATCTGGATCGCTACTACACCTACTTCTCACAGACCGAGATCGAGGCTGCGCTGGAACAAACCGGGTTCACCATCGACCGGATCACCACCGGTATGGGAACAGGTCTGGCCGGGTCTTATGACGGGTTCATTCTGGTGCTAGCCCATGCCTGAACTGTTTGCCTATACCGACGGAGCCTGTTCCGGCAATCCCGGACCCGGCGGCTGGGGCGTGTTATTGCGCGCAATGGATGGCGACAAAGTCCTGAAAGAGCGCGAGTTGAAGGGCGGAGAGGCCGAGACCACCAACAACCGCATGGAACTGCTAGCCGCGATCAATGCGCTAGAGGCGCTGGAACGCGCCTCGAAAATCACCGTCATAACCGACAGTGCCTATGTAAAGAATGGCGTGACGGGGTGGATTTTCGGATGGAAGCGGAACGGCTGGAAGACCTCGAACAAAAAACCGGTCAAGAATGTCGATCTGTGGCAGCGGTTGGATGAGGCCCAGACCCGGCATGATGTGACCTGGGAATGGGTCAAGGGTCACGCGGGCCATCCCGAAAATGAAAAAGCCGATGAGCTGGCCCGCGCCGGCATGGCACCGTTCAAGCCCCAAAAGGCCAAATCGTGAACGGTCTGGCCCTGCTGGACTATGCCTCGGTTCTTGTCTTTGCCCTGACCGGTGCCTTGGTGGCCAGCCGAGCGCAGCTGGATTTGGTGGGCTTTGCCTTCATCGCCTGCCTGACGGCAGTAGGCGGTGGCACTGTGCGCGACGTTCTTTTGAACCGGCATCCGGTATTCTGGATTGGGCAACCCGACTATATCCTGATCGCCGTAGCCGCAGCGGTGCTGGTGTTTTTCACCGCACACCTCGTTGAAAGCCGTTATAACTGGCTGATCTGGCTGGACAGTTTTGCCCTGTCTATTGCGGTCGCGGCTGGAACAGGTGCGGCGCTGTCGCTAGGACAATCCGGAACCATCGTGGTTCTAATGGGGGTTTGCACCGGTTGTCTGGGCGGGCTGATGCGCGATGTGGTTTGCAACGAGGTACCGCTGGTTTTGAAACAGGGGGAACTCTACGTCTCATGCGCTTTCGCGGGTGCTGTGACCGCCGTGATCGCACACCGTCTTGGGGTCGACGAGCTTGTGACGCTGGCGACCTGCGCACTGATCTGCTGGGCCTTGCGGGCGGGGTCATTGCTGTTCGGCTGGAGACTGCCCGCTTACAAAAGCCGCCCGCCCCGCCATTAACGCGACAACAACCGCGCGCCAATTTCCTTGACGAATTTCGCCGCCACCATTGCGGTCATTCCGTGGGGATCGCGATGGGGGTTCAACTCGACGATATCCGCACCAACAAGCTGACCTTCGAACCGGTGGATCAGATTGATCACCTCACGCGTACTCAACCCGCCGGGTTCATGATGCGACACACCGGGCGCAAAAGCCGGGTCCAGCGCGTCCAGATCCAGCGACAAATAGACCGGCCCGTCAAAACGGATATCCAGATCAGGGCGCCAGTTGCGCATGTCGATGACCTCGACCCCGAACTTGTCGGCCTGTTCCTGCTGGTGTTTGTTCATGGTGCGGATGCCCACCTGCACAAGACGATTGATCTGACAGGTTTCCATCACCCGCGCGAACGGGCAACCGTGGCCCAAAGGGCCGATCTGCTGGCTGTCATACAAGTCAGGATGCGAGTCGATATGCAGGATGTTCAGCCCCTCATACCGCTCAGAATGCGCCTTGATCAGCGGATAAGCAACCGAGTGGTCCCCGCCCAGTGACAACAGCCGCGCACCGGTTGCGATGCGGGCGGCAGCGCCCTTTTCGATCCGGTCGATGGGTTCCTGCCCGATCATCTCGAACACCTCCAGGTCGCCGGTATCCTTGAAGCGGTCCGTCGCGCCCAGATCGGTGCCATCCTCGGCTGTCAGATTGGCGGCCCCGGAATGCAACGCTTCGCGGATACGACCCGGTGCAAAGGCAGGTCCTTGCAGAAAAGACGAATGCAAATCCAGCGGCACTCCCATCAGAGCGACGTCACCAGAATTCAGGTTATGTGGCATGAGGCACCTTTCAGGTTGGATATTCCGGCGATCTGGCTGGCATCCTGCCCAAACGTCAAGAGGTTAGCGGCGTAGATAGGTCTGCCAGATCCAGATCACCAACAATGCGCCCAGTACCGCGCCCACAAAGCCCGACAGCCAACCTGCCACTGTAATAAAAAAGCGCAATAGGAACCCACCCACCAGCGCACCCATGATTCCGATCAGCATAGTCGTTGGTATGTTTGTCTCAATCCGCATCAACCGGGTGGCCAGAAATCCGGCAGCGGCACCGATGACGATCAGGGCAATGACGGGCACGTTACTTTCTCCAATGCGTTGGCACGATAATCAGCGCACCAATGGACGACAGAACTGCGTTCAGACCGGGCGAGCCAAAACTGATACCGAACATGATGCGGACAAAATAGAACAGAAACGCCCCACCCACGCAAATGATGATCGAGGGCAGGTATCCGTTATGGGTAAACCCGGTCTTCTCGGCCAGATAGCCCACGATACCGGCAATCACGACGGTGCCCATCAAGACCATGAACATCTGTCTTACTCCGCGTTCAGGCGGGTTCCGGCCACGACCGACCAGCCCCGCAAAAAGGTTTCCGTATCCTGTGCCCCTTTTCCTGCCCGCTGCAAGCGCAACAGGTCAATCGCCCCATTACCGCAGGCCACGCGCAGCGCGTCGTTCAGAACCTCTCCGGGCGCGCCCTGTCCCTCGGCCAATTTCGAGGCCAGCAGCTTGACCCGATCCCCTCCGATCAGAGTCCACGCACCAGGAAATGGTGACAGGCCGCGTATCTGGCGATCCACCTCGACCGCCGGGCGGGTCCAGTCGACCCGCGCCTCAGCCTTGTCGATCTTCGAAGCATAAGTCACGCCATCCTCGGGCTGAGGCTCGGGCGTCAGTTCAGGCAGACGGGCCAGAGCTTTTACGATCAGATCAGCCCCCATCGGTGCTAGACGATCATGCAGTTGCGCCGTGGTTTCCTGCGGCCCGATATCAGTGGCCTGCCGCAACAGGACGGGGCCGGTGTCCAAACCGGCCTCCATCTGCATGATACAGATGCCGGTTTCCGCATCGCCTGACATGATCGCCCGATGGATCGGAGCCGCCCCGCGCCAGCGTGGCAGTAGGCTGGCGTGAATGTTCAGGCAGCCTTGCGCCGGGGCGTCCAAAATGGGTTGAGGCAACAACAGCCCGTAGGCCACCACTACGGCCACATCAGCGTTCAGTGCGGCAAAGGCATTCTGTTCCTCTGGCGACTTTAGTGAAATCGGATGGCGGACAGTCAGGCCCAACGCCTCGGCCCGGGCATGTACGGGCGTCGGGCGGTCTTTCTTGCCCCGCCCGGCCGGACGCGGAGGTTGGCAATAGACTGCGGCGATCTCATGCCCGGCCTCAACCAGCGCATCCAGAACAGGGACCGAAAAATCGGGCGTGCCCATGAAAATGACGCGCATTGCTACCCCTGTTTCTTGGCTTTGCGCAGCAGCATGTCTCGTTTGACCTTGCTGAGACGATCAAAATACATCCGACCGTTCAGATGATCGATTTGATGCTGCACGCTGGTGGCCTCGATCCCGACAAAGTCGCGGCGGTCTATCATACCCTGTTCGTTCAGAAACCGGACCGTCACCGCACGCGGGCGTTTCACCTTGGCCGAGACGCCGGGCAGATTCGGACTGGCCTCTTCGTGTTCTCGCAATTCGATAGAGCTGTGCAGAATTTCGGGATTTGCCAGACGTACTGCACGGCCCCGCTCGGTCGATCCGTCAACGACCGCCAAGCGCAGCATCACACCGATCTGCGGGGCGGCAAGGCCGACGCCAGGCATGGCCTCCATCGTGTCGATCATGTCATCCCAGATAGCACGAATTTCGTCGGTTACTTCAGACACATCCTCGGCCTTGGTCCGCAGACGTTTGTCCGGCCAGGGCAGGCAGGTGTGGACGGTCATGCGCGGGCCTGTTCGCGTTTGAGTTTCTGCATCTTACGAGTGATCATCTGACGTTTCAGCGGTTTGAGATAATCAATGAACAGCTTACCGTTCAGATGATCGATCTCGTGCTGCACACAGGTTGCCCAGAGCCCATCGAACGTCTCTTTCTGCAAGTTCCCGTCGCGATCCATCCACGTCACGTCCACCACTTTCGGGCGCGTCACCTCGGCGAACTGCTCAGGGATCGACAGGCACCCTTCTTCATAGACGTTAGTCTCGTCTGACGAAGCGATGACCTCAGGGTTGAACATGATCAGAGGGCGTGGCGTCTCGCCTTCTTCCTTGATGCAGTCCATCACGATCAGCCTGTCCAGCACGCCAATCTGCGGTGCGGCCAGCCCGATGCCGGGCGCATCATACATCGTCTCAAGCATGTCGTCGGCCAGTTTGCGCAGTTCGTCCGACAGGTCGGTCACCGGGGCGCAGACCTTTTTCAGACGGGGGTCGGGATGGATCAAAATATTACGCTTCATGGGGTTGATTTAGGCCATCCCGCCCCCCGCCGCAACGCCCCCCCTTGCACCTGCGGGAATTGTAGCTAGCTTTCCGGCGGACAGATGGAGCAGACATGACTTTCAACGACCTGATCGACCGCCGGGGCACCAACAGCTCAAAATGGGACAAGATGGAAAAGCTGTACGGTGTCTCGCCACAGGATGGGCTGGCCATGTGGACCGCCGATTCCGATTATGCCACCGCGCCTTGCGTAATCGAGGCTGTCCGGGATGCCGCCGATCACGGGGCCTTTGGCTATACCTGGGAACACCCGCAATATCTGGCCGCTATACAGTGGTGGATGCAGAACCGTCACGATTGGGCGATTGACACCGATTGGGTGCTGACCTCGCAAGGGCTGGGCAATGCAATTGCCCTGTGCCTGGATGTCTGGACCCAGCCGGAGGATGGTGTTGTCATCTTTACCCCGGTCTATCACGAGTTTGCTCATAAGATTAACACCGCTGGGCGGCGCGTGGTGGAATGCCCGCTGGCGCGGCAAGGCGACAGCTATGGCATTGATCTTGAGGATGCACAGTCACGGCTGGACGGGTCTGAAAAACTGTTGATGTGGTGCTCACCGCAAAACCCGTCGGGTCGGGTCTGGAGCCCCGAGGAGCTGCGGGCCGTCGCCGCCTTTGCCGAACGCAACGGGTTGATCCTTGTGTCGGATGAAATTCACCAGGATCTGGTCTATCCCGGTCATACCTTCGTGCCGATGGACAAGGCCGCGCCCGAGGCACGCCCCTGGACCGTGACGCTGACTGCGGCGTCAAAGACGTTCAACATCGCAGGGCAGCGGACCGGCAACATGATCATCCCCGATGACAAGCTGCGCGCCACTATGCGGCATCGGCTGAAAACGTTGGACTATGCGCCCAGCGCCTTGGGCGTGGCCATGATCACTGCAGCCTATTCACCGGAAGGCGCGGTCTGGGCGGATACGCAGGTGGCGCATCTGGACGGCAACCGCAAACTATTTGACGCCGCCATCGCCGAAATACCGGGTCTGTGGTCAATGCCCCTGCAGGCCACCTATCTGGCCTGGGTCGATTTCTCGGGCACCGGGATGGATCACGACGAATTTGTTCGACGTCTGCGCGAGGACGCCCGGATTGCCACCTCCTCCGGCCCCGGATTCGGCGCTGGCGGAGAGACTTTCGAACGGTTCAATCTGGCCACCCAGCGCAGCCGCGTCGAGGAAGCCTGCGCGCGCCTGAAACGCGCGTTTGGCGACCTTCAATAGCGTCGCGCTAGATTGAGCTATTGATCCTGCTTGTCGTACTGGCTGCCGCGGCGTGGATTAGCTGGCACAGATTAGACCTGCGCACGCCCGCGCCGCATTGGTGCCGCAAGCAACCAAACCGATTACATCCTGTTCGCAAAATTCGTCCCTAGTCTTTGTGCCCTAGCAAAGCAATCGGCGCGTCGGGTGCGCGGTAGAAATCCAGCGGGGCCTTGTCGGCCGCGGCCGTACTACGCTTAAAATCATACCGCATCTCACCGGCCTCTTCATCATCGGCGATGATCAGGCATTGATACAAATGGCGCGCACCGTCGTAGATATCGACCAATCCACGCAATTGCGGTGTCGTAGCGGCCTCAACCGTAAAGCCATCCTTCCACAATCTGAGTATTTTGAACGTATTGTCGTTAACTTCGACACGAAGGCGGCTGGTTTTCTTCAACCCCGCGATTCGCGCCGCGTCCAATTCTGCGCTTATTTCCTTTGAAACATAGGTACTCATAACAATTATTCCCCCGGCAATGGATTCCATTGTGACGGCTCAACTGTAAAAATCCAGTGAAGGCCGTCACATAGCGCCATGCGCTGACGATCTGTTGCTGGGAAATCATCGCATGCCCTGTGCGCAGACGCAGAGCCAGTGCGCGACCCTTCACGTGTCATGGCTGTGTTCAACACCCTATGTTTGTCGAAACGCACAAGCGGAGGATACGCAATGGGCCTGTTGGTCGACGGCAAATGGCACGACACATGGTATGACACCGAATCTACTGGCGGCGCCTTCAAACGCAGCGCCGCGCAGTTTCGCAATTGGCTGACCGCAGATGGCAGCGCAGGGCCGTCCGGCAAGGACGGTTTCAAGGCGGAACCGGATCGCTATCATCTCTATGTCAGCCACGCCTGCCCTTGGGCACACCGCACACTGATCTTTCGCGAACTAAAAGGGCTGAGCGATCTAATTTCCGTCTCGGTGGTGCATCCAGACATGCTGGACAAGGGATGGACCTTTGAAACTGACGACCACGGTGCAACCGGCGACACCCTTTATGGATTCGATTACGCCCATCAAATCTATACCAAGGCTGATCCAGCTTATTCGGGACGTGTCACTGTGCCGATCCTGTGGGACAAGCAACAACAGACCATCGTTTCGAACGAAAGTTCGGAAATCATCCGTATGTTCAATACGGCCTTTGACGGCATTACCGGCAACACCGATAACTACTGGCCCGAGGCGATGCGGGACGAGATCGAAGAGGTCAACGCCCGCATCTATTCCGACATCAACAATGGGGTCTACAAATCCGGTTTTGCCACCACGCAACAGGCCTATGACGCCGCCGTGCATCCCCTGTTCGACACACTGGACTGGCTTGAAGATCGCCTTGCCCGAAACCGGTACCTGATGGGCGATCAGGTGACTGAAGCAGATTGGCGGCTGTTCACCACCCTGATCCGGTTTGATCCGGTCTATCATCTGCATTTCAAATGCAACAAGCGGCGGCTGATCGACTATCCGAACCTGTGGGCCTACACACGCGAGCTATATCAATGGCCCGGTGTCGCACAGACGGTAAATATGAACCATATCGTGCGCCACTATCACTACAGCCACGAAACAATCAATCCGAGCCGGATCATCCCAGTGAACCCATCCTTGGATTATCTGCAGCCCCACGGGCGCGGTCAGCGACCCGCCGCGTAATGTTCGACCATCGCCGCCAGATCCTCTGGCGGCGTTGCGCTTTGCACATAGGCGCAGGCATTCGGGCTGTGGGCAAAGATCGAACCGTCCGAGAAAAAGGTGGTGTTTGTGACAAAGATCACCCGCGCCTCGGGGCGGCGATAGCTGGCAAAATCGGCCACGGCCAGCGCGCTGCCGGTTTCAAGCACCAGATCCAGCACGATGATATCGAACTCCTGACCATACAGCGCCAGAATCGCTGCCTCCTGCCCGGCCACCAGCGTCACTTCGGTGCCGTGCCGTTCAAGATGCCTTTTCCAGACCCGACCAAGGTCGGGGTTACTCTCAACAATCAAAACATTCATTTGCGACAACCTCGGCCCAAAAAAGAGTGAATGGTGCCGACCCCCCGTGAATTGTGATCACGCTTATTCCTTAACAAAGCGTTAACGACGTTGCCGCAAGGCCCGGAACTTGCGGATTCGCTTGTGTAAACGGCAAAAATCCGCTTGAAACGGGCCGAAACAGGCGATTCCAGCGAGAAACCCCATGGCAAGCCCTACTGAGAATTTGAACCCGCGCGCCGCACGCGACCATGGCGGAGGGCTGGACGGGGCCATCGCATCTTATGGCGGCACGCGTACCGATTGGGTGGACCTGTCCACCGGGATAAACCCTCACCCCTATCAGGTGTCTGGACTGATCCCTTCAGATTGGGCTGAGTTGCCGGATCATGGCGCCTTCGAGCGCCTGACTGAGGCCGCCCGCCAGTTCTGGGCGGTGCCCAATGGGGCCGCAATCCTGCCCGCGCCCGGCGCATCGGCGGTGATCTCCCGCATTCCGGCGCTGGCCGCCCGTGGTCGGGTTCAGATCACAACGCCCACGTACAACGAACATGCCGCCGCCTTCGCCGCGCAAGGCTGGACCGTTCAATCCAACGGCCCAGCCGACGCCCGTGTCATCGTGCATCCCAACAATCCCGATGGCCGGATTTGGTCCGAGGCGGATGCAAACGCCCCGCTGACCGTGATCGACGAGAGCTTTTGCGATGTCAGCCCCGGTGTTTCACTGATCCATCTGGCCGCGCGCCCCGGTGTGATCGTGCTGAAAAGCTTTGGCAAGTTCTGGGGGCTTGCCGGGCTGCGGCTGGGGTTTGCCATCGGTCATCCTGACCTGATCGCCCGGCTGAACGACCTGACGGGGCCTTGGTCCGTGTCCGGCCCTGCCCTACGGATCGGAGAGCAGGCTTTGCGGGACGTTGACTGGGCCAGTTCCACCCGTCAGCACCTGACCGCCGAGTCTGACCGGCTGGATCGATTACTGATCAATAAAGGAGCCACCCTGGTCGGGGGCACCACGCTGTTTCGCCTCTACACCGTCGAAAACGCAGCCCAATGGCAGGACCGTCTGGCCCGCGCCCATATCTGGAGCCGCGTCTTCCCCTATTCCCAGACCTACTTGCGGGTTGGCCTGCCCCCAGCGGATGGATGGAGCAGGTTAGAGGCCGCACTGTGAGCATCACTTTCATGCTGGTCTGCGCCATGTGTCTGGACGCGGCATTGGGTGAGCCGAACTGGCTCTGGTCGCGCGTTCGCCACCCGGCAGTCGTGATGGGCAACATCATCGGGTGGTTGGACAAGCACCTGAACCACGGCGCGCAGCGGCGAATGAAAGGCGTCGCAGTAGTGATATTGCTGGTCGTTGGCGCATTGATCCTTGGGCGTTTACTGGCACTGCTAGGACCAGTCGCTGAGATCATACTCTGTGCCATCCTGCTGGCGCAGAAATCGCTGGTGTCGCATGTGCGCGATGTGGGCGAAGGGCTACGCGTCTCTTTGGCCGAGGGCCGTGCCAAGGTGGCGATGATCGTGTCCCGCGACACTCGCGACATGACTGAGGCGCAGGTTGCCCGCTCTGCGATCGAAAGCGCGGCTGAGAACCTCAGCGACGGGGTCATCGCACCTGCTTTCTGGTTCCTGCTCGCCGGGTTGCCGGGGTTGCTGATTTACAAGGCTATCAACACCGCCGACAGTATGATCGGCTACCGCACCGAAAAGTACCGCGACTTTGGCTGGGCCGCTGCCCGACTGGACGACGTGCTGAACTTGATCCCCGCGCGCCTGACCTGCCTGATGATCGTGGCACTGTCCGGCCAATGGGCACGCTGGCCTGACATGGTGGCGGATGCGCGCCGCCATATCTCTCCCAATGCAGGATGGCCCGAGGCCGCCATGGCACGCGCCCTGAACGTGGCCCTTGCGGGCCCGCGCAGCTATGACGGTAAGGTCCGCGATCTAGCCTGGGTGAACGGCGATGCTCCGCGCGAAATCGGCGCGTCAGAGGTTTTCCGCGCATGTAACATGCTGTGGACCGTTTGGGGGCTTGCGCTTGGCCTTCTATCGGTGTGGGTTGGGGTCAGCTTTATTCTCTGACGGACCTGCCCATGCGCATTCTCTCTGGCCTTGTTGCCGCCGTTCTGCTCGCCTCGCCCGCCCTTGCCCAATGCGGTGGCGGATTCAATTCCTTCGTCAAAGGGCTGAAGGCTGAGGCCATACAGCAAGGGTTCGACAAATCCACCGTCAATGCGTTTTTCAACGGCGTGCAGCAGGACGGCGCCGTCCTGAAAGCCGACCGCGCGCAGGGTGTGTTTCAGAAACCGTTCATCGACTTCTCACGCCATTTGATCTCGCAAAACCGGATCGACCGGGGTCAGGCCATGTCACGCAAATATGATGCGGTGTTTGATCGGATTGAGCAGGAATACGGCGTCTCACGCGGGGTTCTTTTGGCCTTTTGGGCGTTCGAGACCGACTATGGCGCGTTTCAGGGCGACTTCAACACCCGCAACGCGCTGGTGACACTGGCCCATGATTGCCGCCGCCCCGAATTGTTCCGACCACAGATCTTTGCGGCCATCGAGCTGTACCAACAGGGCAATTTCGACCCAAATCGCACCACCGGTGCCTGGGCTGGTGAGATTGGAATGGTGCAAATGCTGCCTCGCGACATTCTAGAAAACGGTGTCGACGGGGACGGAGATGGCACGGTCTCGTTGAAAACGTCCGCGCCGGACGCCCTGATGTCGGGCGCCAAGATGCTGTCGCACCTGGGCTGGCAGCCGGGGCAGCCGTGGCTACAAGAGGTGACGGTGCCCGCGCAAATGGACTGGTCGCTGTCCGGCCCGGGCAAACCGAGCCCAGTGTCCGACTGGCAGGCCATGGGTGTGCAGGCCCGCAACGGATCTTTGGCTAACTTGCCCGCATCGCTGATATTGCCGCAGGGCCACAACGGCCCGGCCTTTTTGGCCTATCCGAATTTCGACGTCTATTTCGAATGGAATCAGAGCTTTGTCTACGTTCTAACCGCCGCCTATTTCGGCACACGGCTGGAAGGTGGTCAAATCTATGATGCCGGTAATGCTTCACAAGGGCTTTCAGGCGCACAAATGAAACAGCTGCAAAGCAAGCTACAGGCGCGCGGGTATGATGTAGGCAAAATCGACGGAATTCTTGGCGCGGGTACACGGGCTGCTGTTCAGGCCGAACAAGCGCGGCTCGGATTACCGGCGGATGCCTGGCCGACGGCCGAATTGCTTGGACGTTTGTAAAACGTTGTTGGATTACGCGCTTTTTGCCGAAAAAAGTGCTCGGCCAGGTTCGAACGCGTGTGAAATGATCTCTGATCCTTCCGTTTCGATTGCAGTGTTCGGCTGAATTTCGACCCAGCCGTCGCTGTCACCATCCAATGGTTCTGATGAGATGATAATACCATCTTTGCAGCGACGGTAATGCAGGCTCGGCGCGTACCGATCCGAAGCATAACGCGCTGCAAAGATACGTTCTCCATCTGACCAGCAGGCCGCAAATCTAAGATAGGGTAACACACCGCATCGTCTTGACGCCGCCTCCACTCGCGCGACCGCTCGGGACATTGCTGCTACCGGGTCAGCGTCTAGCCCCTCGCCTTGCGCGATCAGAAAGATCGCTTCGCTTTCTGTTGCGCCAAATCTATACCCATACAGATGCGCCGGGATCATCGCGTCCAGTTCCTGCCGGATCAGATCATGCCCTCCGGCTTGGCCATTGTGCATAAAGCTCCATGCACCGACCCCAAAAGGATGACAGTTGTTCCGAGACGTGGCTGTCCCGGTCGAGGCCCGAACGTGGGCCAGGAAAAGGCGCGATCTGGTATGATGGGTCAATTGCTTAAGGTTTGCGTCCGACCAGGCTGGGTGTGTATCTTTATAAAAGCATGGCGTCTCACGATCAGAATACCACGCAAGCCCAAATCCATCAGCATTTACGGGCGTCTTCCCGATCAGCGCGTTGCGGCTCTGAATGACAAGAGATTGCTCTTGATCCAGAACCAATTCATCAAGATACCGCTGCTCGCCGACCCAAGCCAGAAACCGACACATCTGTTCGCCTATTCAAAAATTTCAGATGTGGCTGGTATATCAACTCATTATGTAGTTTTTTTCCCAAATTTCCTACTTTTTTGGAATTTCTTCTATCACATGACAACCAGAGTTCACATTTGGCAATCAATTACTCCGGTCGCACCGGATAACGATCGCCCTTTTGATCAATCAGGATCAGTCGTTCGCCGCTGCGCACATACAAATCGCAGCGGTCGAACCCGTTTCTGTACTGGATGCAGACGCTGCCATCCTCGGCGATCGAATAGGTGCCAAAGGCGGATTCGCCGCTGGCATAGGTGTAAGAGTAGGCTCCGCCGGCCGAGAAACTGGACTGCCCATCATCATAAAAGGTCAGTGTGCGCCCGGCCAGCGCCTCCAGTTCTGTTGGCGTCAGGGGAATATCTCCGGGTTTGGTTGGCCATTCCGCCGCCCATACCGGGCTTGCGATCAGCAGGATAAGGATCAAAAGACGGATCATACCAACACCCTACCCCGAGTGGTGATGAAAAGGGCATAACGTTGCAGTGATGGGTCAAGCGACCATCTGCTCGGCCTTTTTCAGATCGACCGAGACCAGTTGGCTGACGCCCTGTTCCTGCATGGTCACGCCGAACAAACGATCCATCCGCGCCATCGTCACCGCGTGGTGGGTGATGATCAGGAAACGTGTATCGGTCTGGCGGCACATCTCATCCAGCAGGTCGCAGAACCGGGTGACGTTAGCATCGTCAAGCGGCGCGTCGACCTCATCCAGCACGCAGATCGGGGCCGGATTGGCGAGGAAGACGCCAAAAATCAAGGCCGTCGCTGTCAGGGTCTGTTCACCGCCCGACAACAGGCTGAGCGTCGACAATTTCTTGCCCGGCGGCTGGCACATGATCTCAAGCCCGGCATCCAGCGGATCGTCGCTTTCGACCATAACCAAATTGGCCTCGCCACCGCCGAAGAGGTGCTTGAAAAGCATCGCAAAGTTTGAGTTCACCTGTTCGAACGCGGTCAGCAGACGTTCGCGGCCTTCGCGGTTGAGGCTGGCGATACCAGAGCGCAGGGCTTTGATTGCCTCTTCCAAATCCGCCTTTTCGCTGTTCAGTGTGTCAAACTCTTCCTGAACTTCTTTGGCATCTTCTTCAGCGCGCAGGTTCACTGCACCCATCGCATCGCGCTGGCGCTTGTGACGGTTCACTTCGGCCTCAAGCGCGTCGGCGGCAGGCATCTGATCGGGGTTCACGTCCAACTGATTCAGCAACTGGTTCGGAGTCAGCTGCTGATCTTCAGCAATCCGTTCCGCCGTTGCAGTCACACTTTCCTTGGCGGCATCACAACGTGCTTCTGCCGCCGCGCGGGATTCGCGTGCTTCCGAAGCCTGACGTTCCGCATCCCGTTCGGCCAGCACCACTTCGCGCTGCTGGGTTTCGGCTTCGACCAACTTATCGGCGGCTTCGGCGCGACGGGCCTCGGCGGTTTCAATCAGCTCGTTCAGCTCCTCGCGGGCTTCGGCGATCTCGCTGGGCGCTGCCATCGCTTCGGACAGCTCTTCTTCCGAACTTTCCTTGCGTTCTGCCAGTTCTGATATCCGTTTTTCCGCCGTTTCCAGACGATGCTTCCAACCGCTGAGGTCTTTTGTAACCTCTTGCGAACGTCGCGTGCGGGCCTCGCCCTCGCGGCGCAATTCATCATGGGACGAGCGATGGGTCAGCATAGTGATCCGCGCAGCCTCGACCGTCTGTTTGATATCTTCGACCTGCGCGCGGGCGGTGTCGAGATCGCCCAGACCGGTCAACGCCCCCTCGGCCTCGCGCAGCTGCGCGCGGGCGGACATGGCGTCCTCTTTGTGGCGATCCACGGCCAGCGACAGTGTCTCAAGCTTGCCTTGCGCCAGATTGCGGTCTGCTTCGGCGCGGCTGAGCGCGCGAGCGGTTTCGGCCATACGCTGATCGGCGGCGCGGCGGGCATCGCGGGCGCGGCGGTCCGCTTCGGTGACATCAGCCAGTTGCTGCGACAACGCCTCATGCGCGGCGCGGGCACCTTCGGCCTGTGCCTCGGTGCGGGTCAGCTCCTGTTTCAGCGCCTCCAGCTTATTGAGTTGCTCCAGCCGCAGAGCAGCGGCGCTTGGTGCATCCTCAGCCCAGGCGCGGAACCCGTCCCACCGCCACAAATCGCCGGACCGGGACACCAGACGCTGCCCCGGCTTCAGCGAAGCCTGCAAACGCGCACCCTGATCCGCATCAACCAGACCAATCTGCGCGATCCGACGGCTCAGGCGATCCGGGCCAGACACATGCAGCGCCAGCGGTTCAACCCCATCCGGCAATGGCTGATCAGCATCATAGCCCGCTACCTGCACCCAACCCGATGGACCGTCGCCTTCGACCAGTGGGGCACGCAGATCATCGGCCAGTGCAGCTCCGAGTGCCTTTTCGTAACCGGGTTCGACGCGTAGCAGGTCAAGAACCTGACCGCCTTCGGCCGTGTCGCGTTCTACCAGCTTTGCCAGCGCCGAGGTTTCGGCACGGATCGCGCCCAATTCACCCTCGGCCTCGGACCGTTGCGCGCGGGCTTCGGCCTCACGCGCCTGCGTGTCATTACGCAGCTCATCCGCTGCGGCCAGCGCTTCCTCGGCGGCCTCAGCCGCTTCGCGGGCTTCTTCCTCGCCCTCTTGCGCGGTCTCAAACGCGTCGCTTGCGTTGGTCAAAGCTTCGCGCGCCTCATCCACGGCGCTGCGGGCCTTTTCCTCTTCGGCCTCGGATCGAGTCAACGTCTTGCGGCTGTCTTCAACCAGACGCTGCGCCGATTGGTGGCGGGCGACCAAGCGCGCCATATCCTCGGTTTCCTGCGACAGATGATCTTCGCGGTCCTGCAACACTGACGCCGCCTCACGCGCGATTTCGGCAGCCTCAGCCACCTTATCCTCGTGCCCTTCGGCGGCCTTGGCCAATTCGCGCGCTTCCCATTCCAGGCGTTCGATCATCTGGCCGGCATCGCGATTCAGGCCGGTTTCGCGTTCTATATCGTTGCCCAATTGCTGAATCCGGTTTGTCAGCGTCTCAATGGTCTGGCGGGCGCGGGTTTCCTGATCCGACAGGGCATCACGTTGTACCTGCTGGCGTTGCAGGACGGCGGCGGCGATGGCTTCTTCTTCGCGCAGAGGCGGCAGGGTCTCTTCGATTTCGGCACGTTTGGTGGCGGCCGCGCGGGCTTCGGCCTCGGCCCGCGACGCCTCGGTGATCCGTTCGCGCAGCTTTTCTTCGGCCTGCTGGCGGGCCATGTCTGCCTCTTTCCAGCGACGATAGAGCAACATGCCTTCGGCCTGGCGCAGTTGCTCGCCAATCTCGCGATAGCGCGCGGCCTGACGGGCCTGGCGCGCCAGTTGCGCAAGCTGACCGCCCAGTTGTTCAAGCACATCGTCGACGCGGGTCAGATTGGATTCAGTGCCCTTCAACTTCAATTCGGCTTCGTGCCGACGTTGATAAAGACCCGAGATACCTGCGGCCTCTTCCAAAATGCGGCGGCGGGCGCGGGGTTTGGCGTTGATAAGTTCGGCTATGCGGTTCTGCCCAACAAGCGCAGGTGAATGCGCACCTGTCGAAGCATCGGCGAACAGCATCTGAACATCTCTCGCCCGCACGTCCTTGCCATTGGTCTTATAGGCGCTGCCCACGTCGCGGGTGATGCGACGCACGATCTCAAGCTGATCCGCGTCGTTGAACCCTGACGGTGCCAGCCGTTCCGAGTTGTCCATGGTCAGGACAACTTCGGCAAAGTTACGGGCTGGGCGCGTCGCGGCGCCTGCAAAAATCACATCCTCCATCGCGCCGCCACGCATGGATTTGGGGCGGTTTTCCCCCATCACCCAACGCAGAGCTTCCAGAAGGTTGGACTTGCCACAGCCATTCGGGCCCACCACACCGGTCAACCCATCCGCAATGATCAGATCGGTCGGATCAACAAAGCTTTTGAAGCCGGTAAGTTTGAGTTTGCTAAAGCGCAAAGGCAATGAGTCCTGTGATTCCTATGTGAAGGAAGTCTGCGCAACGGATGGGGGCTGAGTCAACGAAGTTGCGCAGGATATGGGATATCACCCCGACTTATCCACAATATCTTGCCGAAATGCGCAGGAATACGCGTATCTCAGTACGGCGTACACTCGAACACCTGAAAGCCGTACTCCTTCCCGATATCCTCATAAACACCATAATCGACGCATTCGTAATTCGGTGTCGAGATGGCGGTCAGCAACAGACGTTCCCCCGCCTCGTGGTCACAGCCCAGCACACCAACGGTCACCGCGGCGTCGCCCAGTACATCCAGGATTGGACAGCCCGAAACCTGCGCCATGGCCAGCCCCGCCCGATCTTTGATCGGCCCCAGACGCGGGGCGTATTGGGTGTTGATCCGCACGGCCTCGGCCAGATCCCCGCGCACGCGTACGTCAAAGACACTGCCGTTCACGGCGATGCGGGTTGCAGGGATATCCCGGAAATACGGGGTGCCGACCGAACAGGCGGCCAGCACCGATAGGAGGAACAGATACCGGATCATACCGCCAGCATTGCCGCAATATGGTTAACAGAACCTTTCCTGCATTTAGGTTCGCAGGACGTCGCCCAACCGGCGGATACCCTCGCGGATTGTTGCCTCATCCGAATTCGAAAAGCTCAGACGGATAGTATTGGCCCCGGATTCGTCCGGAAAGAACGCCTGGCCGGGAACAAAAGCCACCTTCACCGTCTCAAGCGCCTTGGCCAGCAGGTCAGCCCCGCTGAGGCCCTTGGGCAAGGTCACCCAAATGAACATGCCGCCCTCGGGCTTGGTCCAGTCCACCCCACCGGGCATATGTTCGCGCAATGCGCTGAGCATCGCATCGCGTCGTGCGCCGTAAACGCGGCGCAACATGGGGATGTGCGTATCAAAGCAGGCACGCGCCACTTCGTTGATAGCCATTTGGTTGATCGTCGCGGAATGCAAGTCAGCCGCCTGTTTCATCAACACCAGCTGCGAGATCACCGGCTTGGCCGCCACGACCCATCCCACCCGCAGACCCGGAGACAGAGTCTTCGAGAAGCTGCCACAATAAATCGTCCTGCAGTTTTCGATCGACCCCTTGCGCGCCAGCTCCAGCGCCAAAACCGGGGGAATGGCCTCTCCGTCATAGCGCAGGGCCTGATAGGCGCCGTCTTCGATCACGGCGCAGTTCAAATCGTCCGCCAGATCCAGCAAGGTTTCGCGACCGCGCAGGTCTACGGATTCTCCGGTCGGATTGGCAAAGTCGGGCGAAATATAGGCAAATTTAACCGCCCCCTCACCCGCACCAGCAGCGTATTCAGCTGCCCTGCGATTGCCGTTGATGCCAAGCCGATCAAAGCGCGGTTCATAGGCATTGAACGCGGCCAGTGCCCCCAGATAGGTGGGCCATCCGACCAGTGCTGTATCACCCGGCGACAGGTACAACTTGCCCAAGTAGTCTAGTGCCTGCTGCGAACCCGACGTGATCAGGATGTTATCAAGCCCGCAGTCGATCCCGATCTGGCGCATGTGATCGACTAGCCATTCCCGCAGCGGGACATAGCCCTCGCTGACGGAATATTGCAGCGCCTGATCTTTTAGTTCAGTGCCCAGTGCGTTCTGGAACGCAGCGGCAAAACCTTCTGCCGGAAACAACGCTGGATCCGGAATTCCTCCCGCGAAGGAAATAATGCCCGGCTGGTCCAATAGCTTGAGCAATTCGCGTATCTCGGACGCCTTCATCCGCTTTGTTCGCGTGGCAAACAGGTCTTTGGTCGACATTGGTCTCCTCCCCTACCTTGCAGGGCAGACTAAGCGTGATTTATTTAATGTCAATCATTCTGACCTAATACTCCGAACCAACATTCACCTGTTCTTGAACCGGTCAATATTACGTGGTCATATGAATTGACCAATTCCGGAAAAGCCGACATGCCCTTTCAAAAAGTCCAGACTGAAAAGCTGTCCATCGCAGTGGTGAAACAGATCGAATTGCTGATCCTACGTGGCATCCTGCGCCCAGGCGAGCGGCTTCCGGCGGAACGCGAGTTGGCAGAGCGGCTGGGCGTATCGCGCCCCTCGTTGCGCGAAGCGATCTCGGAATTGCAGGATCAGGGGTTGCTGACCGCCAAGGCCGGGTCCGGTATCTATGTGGCCGAGGTTCTGGGCTCTGCCTTTTCCCCGGCGCTGGTTCGGCTGTTCAGCAGCCACGAAGAAGCGGTGTTCGACTATCTGTCTTTCCGCCGCGATCTAGAAGGGTTGGCGGCCGAGCGTGCCGCACGGCTGGGATCAGACAGCGATTTGAAAGTGGTTCAGGCGATTTTCGACAAGATGCAGGCTGCGCATGCGCGCAACGCCCCTCAGGACGAGGCACAATTGGATGCGCAATTCCACATGGCCATCATCGAGGCCAGCCACAACGTAGTTATGCTGCATATGATGCGGTCGATGTACGACCTGCTGCAACAGGGCGTATTCTACAATCGTCAGATGATGTTTCAGCAGCGCACAACGCGTGGTGCCATTCTGGACCAGCACAGCGCGATCAACACAGCCCTGCAGGCACGCGACCCCGATGCAGCCCGCGATGCAGTCCAACAGCATCTGAACTATGTCCAGAGCTGTATGGAAGATCACCAGAAAGCCCTGCGAAACGAAGCCATCGCACAGCAACGGCTGCAGCATGAGACTGGTCAAACCTGAAGAGGCGCGCGAGGTATCAGTGCAGCGCCCAACTGTCGCGACTCAAATCCAAACACAATAAGTTCATAATTTATTACGCAATTTCTGCTGGTTATCTGCTGGATATTGACCCGCAGCTAAACCAATTAAACAGGCAAGTCGCGAACCTTAACCGTCGCTGAAACCCTGGTGCCTGACATGATCCTTTTCAAACCCGGGCAACGCCCAAAAATGAACCCCTGCTTGATCGTTGCCAGCAACGGTCGATCCGGTAGCACGCTCATGTTTGATGCTTTGTGGAAGGCGCAAAAGCAGCGGCGTGTGTGGCCCAAGCCCAAGGCGACCTTTGAAATGGAGTTGGCACAGGCCGAATTGCACCAGGGAAACCTTGTCAAAACACATGATTTTCCCGGCGTGCTGAGAGGTCGTGACAACGTCAAGGTCTTGTTCTGCTATGGCCCGACAAAAGACTCGGCGCTTTCGGTCTATTCCGTGCTTGGTCGCTATGGTCGCGACTGGATCCGCCAGCATTTCGAACATCTTCACGCCAAAGGAACTTTTGAGGATCTGTTCAAATATGACGTTCTCAACCAAGCAGAGCAGATGAGGCAATGGGCCACGTTCGAAAACGTGCCTGTCCTGTGCCTGAGCTATGATGCCATCTGGCGCAGACAGAGCGAAGTTGCCGATTTTCTGGAGTTGAACTTTTCCCTGCCCGAAAGAATAGAACGCGCAAAGAAATCCATACCCGATGAGATTCTAGATCAAGCGTCGGCGGTTTACGATCCCATCGACGCTGTACTGAGCGAACTACCGGAACTGTTTGTCGCCTCAGCCAAATATGCGGACATTCTGAACCGGCTCCCAAGTCAACGCTCAGCGGCTTGATCTTCGCATCGTAAGAAAGAAAAAACCCGGCTCTGAGGCCGGGTTTTTCAATTTCATCATGTGAAGATCTTAGTGCAGCTTTTCGCCCACATCGGCAATTGCAGCGTCGATCAGCTTGTTCGCCTGCGTCGCCGTCATCTGCTTGGCCAGAACCGCATTTGCCGCCGAAACAGCAACGGTAATCGCCTGATCACGCACCTCTTTAACTGCCGAAGCCTCGGCCGATGCGATCTGATCCTGTGCAGCGGCCAGACGGCGCGCAATAGATTTTTCCAGATCGGCCTTGGCCTGTTCGGCCGCCAGCGCGGCGTCGTCTTTTGCAGCCGCCACAATCGCGTCTGCCTGCGTTTGAACTTCGCGTTGCTTGCGCTCGTACGAGGCCAGCAGGGTGCGGGCTTCTTCGTGCAGGGCACGGGCTTCATCCAACTCGGACTTGATGCCCTCAGCGCGGTTGTCCAGCGCGCCACCGATCATACCCGGCACCTTGAAATAGAACAGGACCGCGATGAAGACGATAAAGCCCAACAGGACCACAAAGTCGGTGTTGCCAAGCGAGAAGAACGGGCCGCTTGCGGCCAGCGCGGGGCTGGCAGCGCCAAAGGTCAGGATAAGGGCAAGAGTGTTCCGCATGTCGCTTATCCTTTCATCTGCGCGTCAACAGCACCGTCAATGGCTTTGGCATCCGCCTCACCGCCCAGTGCAGTAACCAGTTCAGCCGCCGTGTCCTTGGCAACCACTTGAATGCTTTCCAGCGCACCTGCACGGATATCGGCGATCGCCTTTTCCGATTCAGCCGCCTTTGCAGCGATTTCCGCGTCCGCCTTGGCGATCGCGTCATCCAGACCAGCCTGAATTTCGGCGCGTGCTTCGGCAGCGATACGTTGCGCCTCAGACCGGGCATCGGCCAACGCTTTGTTATAGGCTTCTTCGGCCTCGACCGCTTTGGCCTTCAGATCTTCGGCCGCAGCCAGGTCATTTGTAATGGTCCCCTGACGTTCAGCCAGGATTGCCGCGATGCGCGGCAAGGCCACGCGGGACAGGACCAGAAAGATGACGACCAGCGTGATGACCAGCCAGAAAATCTGGTTGGGGAACCAATCAAAGCAGAGCTGCGGCATCCCGATGGCCGAGCCATGGGAGTCTACGCATTTGCCAACTACTTCTTCGGCAATAGGTTCAGTCGCCATGTTGTCCTCCGTCGGAACGTTGTCTTTACAACAGGCGGGCCGCTATGGCTTGGGCCCACCTGCGCGTAAGGATCAGGTTCCGCAGATTATACGGCGAACATCAGCAGCAGCGAGACCAGGAATGCGAAGATCCCCAGGGCTTCTGCGAATGCGATACCGATGAACAGGGTTGCGGTCTGCGAAGCAGCCGCCGAAGGGTTGCGCAGGGCGCCGGCCAGGAAGTTGCCTGCAACGTTGCCCACCCCAATTGCGGCTGCGCCGGAACCGATTGCTGCCAGGCCTGCGCCGATGTGTGCGAGATCGCCTTCCATGATGTGTCTCCTTACGAATTGGAAGTTTCGATGTTAGGGTATCGGACCTTAGTGCGAAGGATGCAGCGCATCTTTCAGATAAACACAGGTCAGAATGGTGAAAACGTAGGCCTGGATAAAGGACACAAGGACCTCGAGGCCATACATTGCGGTGATCGCCAGAACAGACACGGGCGAGATCACGGCGATCGCGGCAAAGCCTGCGAACACCTTGATAACCGCGTGGCCCGCCATGACGTTACCGGCAAGACGAATGGAGTGGCTGACAGGGCGTACGAAGTACGAAATCAGCTCAATGATCGCCAGAACCGGACGCAGGGCCAGCGGTGCGCTGGAGACCCAGAACAGACCCAGAAACGCGGCACCGTTCTTGACGAAACCCAGAACAGTCACGGTCAGGAACACGGCCAACGCCAGCGGGATGGTCACGGCAAAATGCGATGTGGTGGTAAAGGACGTCGGGATCATGCCCAGGAAGTTTGCGCAGACGATGAACATGAACAGGGTCATGACATAGGGGAAGTACTTAACGCCTTCCTTGCCGCAGATGTCTTCCAACATCTTGTAGATGAAACCATAGGCCAATTCAGCCACCGACTGCATCCGGGTCGGAACAATCGCGCGTTTCGAAGTGCTGAGAACCAGCAGAGCAAAGATCGCGGCAATCGCCAGGAACATCCACAGGGTCACGTTGGTGGGCGTGTACCATGCAATTGCACCGTCACCGAAAAGCGGTTTGACGATGAACTGATCCATCGGGTGGAAAACCAGGCTGCTGCCTTCTGCTGCGGTGGTCTCAGTTGCCACGTTCAGTCCCTCTCGTCCTTCTCGGCAGCCGTCGCTGCCGTTTGTTTCTCTTGAACCTCTTTGGCGCTGCGGAGCATTACTTTCACTCCGGCGACGAGGCCCAGCAATGTGAACAGCACCAGAAAGATCGGGATCGTCCCGAGCAGGCTGTCCAGCCCGTATCCGATGCCAAATCCGATCCCCAGACCGGATACCATTTCGATGACCATCCTCCAGGCAAGCTCGCCCCCGGACACGTCAGCATCTGCACGAGGCTTTGGCTGCTTCGCCTTTTTCGCCGCCTCGATCTTCGCCTCCAGCTGCGCCATACGCTGCTTTTGGTCATCCTCGGTCACGGGCGTTTCCCTCGCACAGTCTTGGGTAGGGTGCTAAGGGGCAAGGCGCACAGAGTCAACGGCGTTGAGCAACCGAATTGCCGCAGCTTAAATAATTGATTTTAAGTGTTTTTCACCCAACTTCAGCTAAGGCAAAACCTGCGCAAGCGCAGCGGCTTCAACCAAAACCCCTGAATCCGCATATTCAACCAAATGGTTGACCAAACTCGAAGGCTGTGGTTGAGCGAAGGCATGTCCAATGATCTCGACACCGTATTCGCAGCTCTCGCCGACCCCACGCGCCGCGCCATTCTGGCGATGCTGCTTGAGGATGATATGGCCGTGACCGATGTGGCAGAACCGTTCGAGATGTCATTGGCCGCAATCTCGAAACATCTGGTGATCCTGACCAAGGCTGGATTGATCAGCCAGGAAAAACGCGGACGGGTGAAATGGTGCAAGCTGGAACCTGACGCCCTGCGCACAGCGTCGGTCTGGATGCAAGGCTTTGGACAGTTCGAGCCCGTCAATCTGGACGCGTTCGAACGGTTTCTGGAAATTGAACTGCCTGCGGCTGACGATCCCTAGATTTAGCGCACGACGAAAACCGAAACCTTGGCGTGATTGGCCAGGTACCCTGCATGGCTTGAAAAGATATAGTCCGTGATCCGCGGGGCGTGAGTTCCTACAACAATCAGGTCAGCACCAATTTCCTCGGCGGCGCGCATCAGGTCACCATCAACCTCAGCTGCAACATCGACCGAGTGAATATTGCGGTATGCGACTTCTGTCCCGCCGCTCTTGGCCAGTTCATCGGCGAAACCCTGCAATTCTTCGTTGACTGCTGCGTCCGTCTGAACCGGGTCACCGGGTTGAGTTCCGGTCACACTGACTACGGTTATCTTCGCATCCTGCCACTTGGCAACTTCAGCAGCGACATCGGCGGCTTTGCGAACCTCGGGGGGAAGATGCAAGTCAACTGGGAACATAATGTGAGTATACATGACGAATTCCTCCTTGGTCCCAAGCATAAGGTTATTCGCATGTATCGACATTGATCTGCCTCAACGGGCGTGCTGAACCCTAACGGCCACTAACCTTCTTGGCTGTATTGCACACCCGTGATGACACCGAACGGATCAGACATGCACAACCATGGTGCCTGCGCCCCTGCGACCGACAAGGTTGTCACCGACCCTGTCGGCTCGGACCGGGTGGAAATGGCGTTCACGTCCTTGGGGCCAACCCCCGTTTCGGCGGAAACAAGCGCTTCACAACTGCCCTGCAAATCCGTTTCTGAAACCGCATTGCCCGAGGACGTTTGCGTACAGGCCGACAGCCCCACCACCGTGATCAGATAAAGTGCTGGTCTCATTGGTTATTGCCCCTGTTTTGCCTGCGACCAACGCTCGCACAATCTGACGGGAACACAAGCGTCATTCGGGCACGGGCTTGGATGATGCGCGCGGCTGACCCTCGACCTTTAACAAGAGTACAAGCGCCACGACGGTCAGAATTGCACCCACAAACACCAGTAAGCCTGGGGGCTTCTGACCCAATGCAACCTCCCACAGGATCACCCAGCTGGGGGTCAGATAGGTGTAAGCCATCACTTTGGCCGAAGGCAGCCGCAGGGTTGCGAATTGCACCAGAACAAAGCTGGCCGCCGTTGCAAAGATCGAGACATAGAGCAGCCCGACCCAAACAATCAGCGGCAGGTTGGCCCAGTTGGTCGCGCGGATCTCGGCCCAACCATACAACGTCAGCAACACGCAGCCCGCGACCAGAGTACCAAAGGTGAACACCACCGCCGGCTCGCCTCGGTTCAGCTTGCGCACCATGGGCGTGTAGATCGCATGCGCCAAACAGCCCCAGAAATAGATGATCTCACCGCCACCGATCTCGAACGCCATAAAGGCCCGCCAGTCGGCCCGGAATATGACCCAAAGCGCGCCCACTGCGCCAACTGACAGGGCAAAAGCCATTCTTGGCGTGGTGACCTGCCGCAGCAACACCCACCCTGCAACCGCTGACATCACCGGCGTCAGCGTGAACACTGCCGCTGCGCTGACCGGGGGCGCGGTCTTCAATCCATGGAACATCAGCACGAAATAGCTGGCGAACAATCCGCCCAAGACCAGATAACGCCAGGGTGCCTGCGCCGCGCTTCGGGACAAGCCGGTCGTCAGAAGCGCCGCAACGCCGATCACAACCGATGCGATCAGAAATCGAGCTGCCGTGATCGCTTCAGGCGCGATCTGGTTGGCGATCAGTGACCCCAGCGAAAAACTGCCCGCCACCAGAGCCGAAAAAACCAGCATGGCCAGATGGCCCTGGGCCTGAGGGCTCACGCCGACCAACCTTTGGATTGCTCTTTCAGATAGGTCAGGAAACTCTGAACCTTGGTGGTGCGGTGCAGGTCCACATGGGTCACAAGCCACAGATTCCCGAACCATTCGGGCAGCGGCTCTATGACCTCGATCAGACTTGGGTCGCGGCCCGCCTCCCAACGAGCCATGAAGCCGATCCCAGCCCCAGACATAACCGCCTCGCGGTTGCAGAAATTATTGGTACAGCGAAATATGATGTTTTCGGCCGGTACGGTCTTGCGCAACCAGCGCGAAAACGGAGCGCGGCTGTTTTCATCGTCGGCACCAACGAAGAAATGGTTTCTAAGGTCCTCGACACTCTTGGGCTGACCGTGACGCTCCACATATGCTGTACTGGCATAAAGCCCGACTTCCTGATCGATAAACGGCTGCACCACATTGTCCGGTTGATCAGGGGCCGAACCCGCCCGGATCGCCACATGCGCTTCGCCATATTCCAGACGAAACAGGCGATCCCCAGTCAGATAGCGCACGATCAAGCCCGGGTGCAGGCGTTGGAATTCACTAAGTACCGGAACCACCAAAGGCGCCAGTGAGGACAGAGACGTTACAACCAACTCCCCCGAGACATCGTCCCCCCGCCCCTTCATTCGCCCGACCAGTTGGTTGAACTGATCCTCGGTCGCTTGTGCCACACGCAACAGATCATCCCCGGCTTCGGTCGGCGTGTAACCACGCGCATGGCGCTGGAACAGTTTGACACCCAGCCGTGCCTCGATCGCGTCGATATGGCGGATCACGGTGGCATGATGCACGCCCAAAACCTCGGCCGCGCCGCTGACGGTCCCCATACGGGCAACCTGATAAGCGGTTCTTACTTCGTCCCAATTGTCCACGGCATTACCTCAGATGTGCAAATTCCAACAGTCAGTGTTGATATATCCGAGTTTTGTTCATTCTCGCAATATCCATATTGGCCGCAGACGAAAATCCTATCAGAAGGACCAAGTGAAATGACCAAGACCATCCTGCATATCGACGCCTCGGCCCGCCGTGAAGGTTCAGCTACCCGCGATCTGTCGAACCGTATCGTCAACCATCTGGGTGCTGCACGCATTATCCGTCGCGATCTGGCCTCCCCCCTGCCCCTGCTGACCGAGGACTGGATCAGCGCCAACTTCACCCCCGGCGATCAGCGCAACGACGCGCAGCGCGAACATCTGGCGCTATCGGATTCACTGGTCGGCGAGCTGCAACAGGCCGACACCATCGTCATCGGCCTGCCGATCTATAACTTTTCGGTGCCTGCCGCGTTCAAAGCCTGGATTGATCTGGTTGCCCGCGTCGGCCTGACATTCTCGTATACTGAGAACGGCCCAGTGGGACTGCTGACAGACAAACGCGTGGTTCTGGCCATCGCCTCGGGCGGCACTGCCGTTGGGTCCGAGATCGATTTTGCCACCAACTATGTGCGTCACGTTCTGGGCTTTATTGGCATCACCAATGTCGACGTGGTCGCCGCCGACAAAATGGCGCTGGACACCGAGGCCGCGCTGAACAACGCCCACAAGGCGGTAACTGAGCTGGCGGCCTGATCGCCTCTGGTCTTTATACGCTGAAACGTCCAGTCTTCCTCCCGAACGGGAATTGGCAGGCTGGGCGTTGGTTATGAAAAAGATCGGAATTCTGGGCGGAGTGGGCTGGGCCTCGACCGTGGATTATTACCGGGCGATTGCCCAGGGCGCGGGCCGGTATTTTGCTGACCTCGGTCACGGCTCGCCACTACCCATCCCGCCCATGACCATTGAATCCGTCACACAGGCCAAAACCCGCGCCCTGCGCGGTGTGGCAGGGGATGAGGCCAGCTGGGCCGAATTCGACGCCGTCTTCCGCGAGGCCCTTTTGACGTTGGAACGCGCAGGCTGCGATTTCGGTGTCATCGCCTCGAACACGCCACACGCAAGGCTGCACGCGATCCGGCAAGGCGTGGCGATGCCAATTCTGAGCATTTTTGACGCAACCGCCGAAGCCACTGCCTCTGCCGGAGCATCAAGCGCTCTGGTTCTGGGGACGGCGGTGACCATGCAGGCGACTGACTATGCCGATCGGCTGGCCAAAGAGGGCATCACGGCCAACGACCGCCTGCCGGAACCCGAGATTGCCGAGATGCAGGCCATGATCGACAGCGAATTCTACGGCGGCGCGTCGGACACGGCCCGCACACGACTACTGACCTTTTGCAACAAACATGCCACCCCCGGCACCGCCATCCTCCTGGCCTGCACCGAGTTACCCCTGGCCTTTTCTGATCATCTGGACGATCCCGTTTTCAAGTCCGACGGACACCTATTCATTAACCCGTCCGCAGCGCATGTCGAGGCGGCTTTGAAAGAAGCGCTGGAGGGTTGATCAGGGCAACCAGGTCACTTCACAGCCGATCCGGTCAAAGAACGCCATCAGATCGGCGCGCGTCATTACTACGGTACGGTCGTTCACCAGCGGGTGCATGTTGATCACGTCTGAATTCTGCGCCGCGCTATCCATAAAGAACTGCACTTCGTTCTGAACCCCATTGATCATCGCCAGTGGGCTGACCGCGCCGGGCCGGATACCGAGGTTCTGCATCAGACGATCCGCCGAACCGAAGGACAGGTTCCCGACACCCAACTCCGCACCCAGGGCTTTAAGGTCAATCTCGCGGCTCTGTTCCAGCGTCACCAGATAGTTCCGCTTTTTCTTGTCACGCAGGTACAGGTTCTTGAGCCGCAGCGTATTTTCTCCGGGCACCAGAAACTGATCCTCAACCCCTTTCGCATCCTCGACCGTGCGCAGCGGGATATGGCTGTGCAACCGATAGGCCAGCCCCCAATCGCCCAACTGCGTCAGCAGCGCGTCAGAGCTGAGCGGCAATGTATCTTGAAAGGCAGATGATGCGTCCATGGGAACCTCCTACGTAACGCGCTCTTCGCGCAACATGGAACAAGATTCAAGGCACGACAGACCCGCGACACAGTGCTAGCGTGCCGCCATGAAAGTCACGCGCAATACACCGAACCAACTGATCCTGTCCGATACCCCATGGTTCATAGGCATCACACTCGTCTTATTTATTCTAATCTTTGTCGGCGTCGGTCTCTTCTTGATGACCGAGGGGGGCGAGGCCATCCTGTTCGGCCTGATATTCGCCCTCGGCGGCGGAGGGTTAGGATTTGGGGCCTTCTGCGCTTTTGTACGGCGCGTTCAGGTCATTCTGGACCGGGACAAAGACAGCATCGTGATCCGCAGGCATTCGGTTTTTGGCTATGATGCCGTCGAACACATGCTGTCGAACCTGTCCCATGCCGAGATTGAAACAACGATTTCGCGCAGCAACAAGGGCTCATCTACGCTGTATCGCCCCGTACTCATACTGGACAAAGGCATGAGCGAGGGTCGGCACCCCATTGTTGAGGCCTATTCCAGTGGGCGCGGCGCGCATCGGCTGGTGGATGCCGTCAATGAATGGCTTCCGGCACGCAAGGTTGACTCTGCCAGCCAATCGGCCTAAATCGCCGCCAACATCCGGAAGCATCTGATCTTCCGGTCCCTTGAGTCGTTCAGGGATCGCCCCCCACCAGCGAGTTTCGCCCGTGGGGGCAATGCCATTTGGCATTACCCCCACGTCTAATTCAGTGGGAGGGGGCAATTGTGCATTTAACCGGTGTTTCTTATCTAAGAGGCGCCACGAGATAACCGGCTAAGGAGGCCGAAGGCATGTTTGAAAATCTATCCGAACGCCTTTCCGGCGTCTTTGACCGGCTGACCAAGCAGGGCGCCCTGTCCGAGGAAGACGTCAAGACCGCCCTGCGTGAGGTTCGGGTTGCGCTGCTTGAGGCTGACGTCTCGCTGCCGGTTGCCCGTGAATTCGTCAAGAAGGTTCAAAGCCAGGCCACCGGTCAGGCGGTCACCAAGTCGATCACCCCAGGTCAGCAGGTCGTCAAGATCGTGCATGATACGCTGGTCGACGTGCTGCGCGGCGAGGAAGACCCCGGTGCGCTGAAGATCGACAACCCGCCTGCCCCGATCCTGATGGTCGGTCTGCAGGGTTCGGGTAAGACGACCACCACCGGTAAACTCGCCAAACGCCTGAAAGAGAAAGAGGGCAAAAAGGTCCTCATGGCCTCGCTGGACGTCTATCGTCCGGCAGCGATGGATCAGCTGGCCGTTCTGGGCACGCAGGTCGGCGTCGATACCCTGCCGATCGTCCCTGGCCAAAAACCGGTCGATATTGCCAAGCGCGCAAAGCAGCAGGCGACGCTGGGTGGCTATGACGTCTACATGCTCGACACTGCAGGGCGTCTGCATATCGACGAAGTGCTGATGGACGAGGTCGAGCAGGTCCGCAACGCGGTAGACCCGCGCGAAACGCTGCTGGTGGTCGACGGCCTGACCGGCCAGGTCGCTGTTGAGGTCGCCGAAGAATTCGATGCCAAGGTTGGCATTTCGGGCGTGGTCCTGACCCGGATGGACGGTGACGGACGTGGCGGCGCAGCACTGTCCATGCGAGCAGTCACCGGCAAGCCGATCCGCTTTGTCGGCTTGGGCGAAAAGATGGACGCCCTCGAAACCTTTGAGCCGGACCGGATCGCCGGTCGTATTCTGGGCATGGGCGACATCGTTGCTCTGGTCGAAAAGGCCCAGGAAACGATGGAGATGGAACAGACCGAGCGCATGATGAAGCGTATGGTCAAAGGTCAGTTCAACATGAACGACCTGAAAATGCAGCTGGAGCAGATGATCCAGATGGGTGGCATGCAGGGCATGATGGGCATGATGCCGGGCATGAACAAGATGGCAAAGCAGATGGATCAGGCCGGTCTGGACGACAAAATCCTGCGCCAGCAGATCGCCCTGATACAGTCGATGACCAAGCGCGAACGTGCCAACCCGCAACTGCTGCAGGCCAGCCGCAAGAAACGCATTGCAGCCGGTTCCGGTATGGAGGTCAGCGACCTCAACAAACTGCTCAAGATGCACCGGCAGATGTCGGACATGATGAAAAAGATGGGCAAGATGGGTAAAGGCAAGATGCTGAAACAGGCCATGAAGGGCATGTTCGGCAAAGGTGGCCCGTCGCCCGAGGAAATGGCCGCAGGTATGGACCCCAAGGCGCTGGAACAGGCGGCCAAGGCAATGGGCGGCAAAATGCCCGGCATGCCCGGTATGGGTGGCGGCATGGGTCTGCCTCCGGGTCTCAGCGGGTTCGGAAAGAAAAAGTGACCCCAGCACGCTGCACCCAGCCCCCGTCCGGCAAGGCGGCGATGGCAGCAGCGCAGTATCGCGCGGCCCTGCCGGTCCTTAAGACCCGGCGACTGGTTCTGCGCGCGCCCACTTTGGACGACCTGCCAGTGTGGACGTCGATCTGCAAAGAGAGCTTTGGCGACACTGATGAGGACGCCTGGACCGAGTTTTCCTACTATACCTCCGGCTGGCTGTTGCACGGACATGGTCTGTTCACCGTTACGCTGAACGAGGATGCACCGGTCATTGGCTTTGTCATTCTGGGTCTCGAATGGGACGATCAGGAGCCCGAGCTTGGTTACCTGTTCCGCGCAGATCACAGACTGCAGGGTTACGCCACCGAGGCGTGCTCAGCTGTTCGCGATTTCGGTTTTGACCTGTTGGGATCTGGGCAATTCGTAAGCTATGTATCGGCTTCAAATGCCCGTTCGAATGCGTTGGCAAAGCGCTTGGGTGCTACGCGCGACGTAGTTGCCGAACGTGCATTTGATGTAGACCAGCATGTCTGGCGCTATGGCGAGGTGCCGGCATGAAACTTGCTCTGGCCATACCGACTCTGGAAACCGAACGTCTGATCCTGCGCGCACCATCTGAAACTGATCTGGACGCGGACACCGCGTTCTTTGCCAGCGATGCTGCGAAGTATGTCGGCGGACCTCTGCGTCGGGATGAAGTGTGGCGGATCATTGCCATGCATTTTGGTCACTGGGCTCTGCGTGGTTATGGATATTGGAGCGTCGACGAAAAAGACACTGGCAACTATGTCGGGCGGATCGGCCTTTGGTTCCCCGAAGGTTGGCCCGAGCCCGAGGTCGGGTGGACCCTGATGAATCATGCGACCGGAAAGGGCTATGCGACCGAGGCCGCTCTGGCCGCGCGCGCCCATGCCTATGACATATTGGGCTGGGACACGGCGATTTCACTGATCGACCCGGAAAACCACGCCAGCAAGGCCGTGGCCAAACGGCTGGGCGCTAAGCTCGACTATCACTACGAACACCCGAAATTCGGCGCGACCGAAATCTGGCGCCACCCTGCCCCCGCCGATCTGGTGAATGGCGGCATGGAGGCCTACGCATGACCCACATCGCTTTGCCCGCAAAGAGGAACGGCCAATGACCAACCCCGTGACACAGGCTGCCGCGCTGTTGAAAGAGCATCGCGAAAGCATCGACCGGCTGGACGCGATCCTTGTCTATACGCTGGGCGAGCGGTTCAAGCACACGCAGGCTGTTGGCAAGCTCAAGGCCGCACACGACCTTCCCCCGTCCGATCCTTCGCGCGAGGCTGCGCAGATCGCACGATTAGAAGACCTGGCGAAAGAGGCCGATCTAGACCCCGACTTCGCCAAGGCTTTCCTGAATTTCATCATTCAGGAAGTCATCCGACACCACAAGAAACACCAGAATTAACCGGAAACGATCCCGGTAAACGCCATCCAAAGGAGATACCACCATGGCAATGAAAATTCGTCTCGCCCGCGGCGGCTCGAAAAAACGTCCTTTCTACCGCATCGTGGCTGCTGACAGCCGCATGCCTCGCGACGGTCGTTTCATCGAGAAACTGGGCACCTACAACCCGCTGCTGCCGAAAGACAGCGAAGAGCGCGTGAAAATGAACATGGAGCGCATCCAGTACTGGCTGGATCAGGGCGCACAGCCCACCGACCGTATCGCGCGCATGCTGGAAGCCGCTGGCACCCGTGACAAAGCCGAGCGTAACAACCCCAATAAGGGGACCCCGGGCAAGAAAGCTCAGGAACGCGCGGAAGAGAAAGCTGCAAAGGCTGCTGAAGCTGCCGAAGCAGCTGCTGCACCGGCTGAAGAAGCAGCAGCAGAAGAATAAGCAGGCGAGCGCGTGCAGGATCAGACTTTCACTGACGATTTCCGCACGCAGTTCGATCTGTTGATGCGGCTCCGGCGCGATGTGCGCCGGTTCCGCACCGATGCGATAGACGAGGCAGTGCTGACGCGCTGCCTCGACGCGTTTCGCCTGGCCCCTTCGGTGGGGCTTAGCGAACCCTGGCGTGTGATCCGCGTCGAAAGCGAGGCGGCGCGGGCTGCTGCGCTGAAGAATTTCCAAACCGCAAACTCAGACGCTCTGGCGGGATATTCCGGCGAGAAGGCGCAGCTTTACGGCCGCCTGAAACTGTCGGGGATGCAGGAGGCCCCTGTGCAACTGGCGGTGTTCTGCGACGATGCCACCGACAAGGGGCAGGGCCTGGGCGCAGGCACCATGCCCGAGATGCGGCGCTATTCGGTCGTTTCGGCCATCACCCTGTTCTGGCTGGCCCTGCGGGCCGAAGGGCTGGGGCTGGGCTGGGTGTCGATCCTAGACCCTGACCGGCTGGCCCGTGACTTGAACGTGTCGGACGACTGGCGGCTGATCGGCTATTTCTGCGTCGGGCAGCCGGAAGAGTTTTCCGACACCCCCGAATTGGAACGTGTTGGCTGGGAAAGCCGCCACGACACGCTGCCGATTGAGGTGCGCTAAGAATGTTCGGGCTTATTCGACTTCCCATCCTGCTGATGATCGCATTTATTGTGGGCGTGTTCTTTGAACGCTCGAACCAGCGCGAGGCCTGTGAGGCACGCGGCGATTGGCAGGACGGATTATGTGTGACGGTGGACAAGCCAAATGAGTGATCTGATCTGTGTCGGCAGCATTGCGGGCTCGTACGGGGTGCGCGGCGAAGTGCGCCTGAAAAGCTTTTGCGCGGTCCCCGAGGATATCGAGGCCTATTCCCCACTGACGGACGAAAACGGCGGCGAGCGTTACCCCTTGGTTTTGACCCGCCCCATCAAGAACGGGTTCGCCGCCCGATTGGGCGGGATTGAAACCAAAGAACAAGCGGACGCGATCAATGGCCTGCGTCTGTATGCCCGTCGCGATCAGCTGCCCTCGTTGCCCGACGACGAATTCTATCACACCGATCTGATCGGACTTGAGGTTTATGATACAGGCGGCACTCTGCTGGGCCGGGTGAAATCGGTGCAAAACCACGGCGCGGCCGACTTGCTGGAACTGCACGGTCCGGGTCTGAAATCTACGGTCTTGCTGCCCTTTACGCGCGAGGCTGTTCCGACGGTTGATCTGGACAAGGGCCGCATTGTCGCTGATCCGCCCGAAGGGCTGATCTGATGCGGAGGGTTTTGTTGCATCTAGGGCTGCACAAAACCGGCACCACCGCGGCCCAGTCTTTCCTGTATGACAACCGCGAATTGATCTGGCCGCATTTCTCGCTGATCTTGCCCTATCGCACCCGAAACTCGGGCCTGTCCCGCGCGGCCACCACACATTCCATATATGGCACCGTGGGTACGTTGTCCGAATTCGGAACCCGAATGCGCGCCTTTCTCGAAACACTGGACTTCGGCACCAGACGCGGGTTGATCGTCAGCGAAGAAAACTTTGCCGGGCTACGCCCTAGCCGCAACATCGAACAGGGCTACGCAGCCGCACCGGAACTTGCCGCTTGTCTGGTGGATGCGGTCCGGCACCGCTTTGACCAGCAAGAGGCCGAGATCACGATCTACCTGTCCTTGCGCCAGCGCGGCGGCTGGCTGCGCAGCCTCTGGGCGCATGATCTGGAACGCATGCGTCAGGTCCATGACTTCGAAGCCTTCCGGGCGAGCATGAATCATCTGCCATCTTTGCAAGACACGGCAGACCAAATCCGCGATCGGTTGCCTTCAGTCACGGTGAAGACAGGTTGGCTTGAGGAATTGCAACTGCAACGCTTTGGTCCCGGCACCCCGTTCGCCGAATTTCTGAACCTGTCGCGCGACAAGACCAAACGTCTGGTGCCGCCTTCCCGGGTGAACAATCGCCTACCCGAGGACGTTCTGGCGGAATTGCTGGATTTGAATCGCTCGCGTCTGGACGAAGCCGCCTTGATTGCGCAAAAGACGGCGATAATTGAACGCGCAAAAGGCGCTCTGACCGGCACGACATGACAGACAAACCCAGTAAATCCCACGGTCGCAAGGCGATCCGCCCAGCCCTGAAACCGCGCGAGCTGTTGACTCCTACGCCTGATCTGCATGGGGTGTGGAAGGCCAAGATCATCACTCTGTTTCCTTCAGCCTTTCCTGGGGTGCTGGGCGAAAGCCTGACCGGAAAGGCATTACAGGAAGGTTTGTGGCAGCTGGAAACCGTTGATCTGCGCCCGTTCGGCATCGGCAAACATCGCAACGTCGACGACACACCTGCGGGTGGTGGTGCAGGCATGGTGCTGCGTGCCGACGTTCTTGGAGAGGCGATCGAACACACGATGGCGGGTGTTCAGGGCAATTGGCCGCTGATCTATCTCAGCCCGCGTGGACGCCGGATGGATCAACGTATGATGCAAAACCTCGCGCGCTGCGACGGCATGACCCTGCTGTGTGGACGCTTCGAGGGTGTCGATGAGCGGGTGCTGGAACATTATGGCGTCCAAGAGGTCAGCTTGGGCGACTTCGTTATGACTGGTGGTGAGATCGCAGCGCAAGCACTTATCGACGCCACGGTGCGATTGATCCCCGGCGTATTGGGCAATCAGGCCTCGGCCGAGGAAGAGAGCTTTTCGTCTGGTTTGCTGGAGCATCCGCAATACACGCGCCCCGCCGAATGGAAGGGCCGCCCGATCCCCGACATTCTGATGTCCGGCCACCACGGGCGCATTGCCGATTGGCGGCACGAAATGTCAGAACAGATCACCCGCGAACGGCGACCCGATCTGTGGGAGATCTACCGAAAAGAGCGGGACTAGCCCCCCGCCTTCCAGCGCGCCCAGCTTTCGGGGTGGCCGTTGAACGTGTTGATATCCACCTTGCCCTGCACGCCAGGCACCAGCCCGGTGCCGGTATATTGCCAGAACCGCCAGGACGATCTCGGATAAACCTGATGGGGGTGTCCGGCAACGGATCGCAGCCAGAATTCGGTTCCGCGCAGACGTCCGATTTCTGTATCCCCATGAAAATCCACCGTTGTATAGACTATCGGACGGCGTCCATAGTGACGTTCCAAGATATCTAGAAACCGCTTAGCCTCGGCCCGGACAGTGGCACCATCGGGGCGCAACCTGCAGGTTCTGGAATGCGGCGTCCACTCCATATCCAGCACATGTGGCAGGTCGGCCCCCTTTGGCACATTCTTGATGAACCACCGGGCCTGTTCATGGGCTGGACGGCAGAAATAATAATAGTGATACGCCCCCCATGGCACGCCCGCGGCCTGCGCGCCACGGCGATGGTCTTCGAACAAGGGGTCGGCGACATCTCCACCTTCGGTCGCTTTGATGAACACAAAACTGACGCCTGATGCCTTGGCCTGATGCCAATCGATCGGCCCTTGCCAGCGTGAGACATCCAGCCCATGCACCGGATAGTGACCAGGATGCCGCCCATCCCAGTCATGCGGGTCGGCGTCGCCAAAGGCCGGGTAGATGACCGAAGGGGAAGTTGTACTCAGAAAAGCTTTGGCCTCGACCTTTTGAGGCGGAGGTGTGCTGCGACCGCAGGACAGAGTCGCAAAGGCCATGGCGGCCAGCATCAATGCAATGCGCATGATCGGTTCCTGTTTTTAAATTACTGCTCTTATAATTGCCCCCAGAATGCCTGATCGGCCTGATAAGGCAACGGTGCAGTTTGCTTACGGCGAAAACCCACCACCCTTGCGTTGAATATATGGTGTTTTTATCTTGATCCCTGATCGCAAACCCCGTAAAGCAGCGCAATCCGGTGCCGCGTAACGCGACTCCGGTGTTTTGGTTTGCATCATGGCGCATCGCTCAGCTTTCTTCAGCCACGGCGTGTCAGGGCAGGCCAGACCAAAGGAACATTCGATCTGATCTCTGGCGGGCTGTACGCAGGACCCGGTGAAGACCAAGAGCTCTCAGGCCGTGCTTAACTTCGTGGACCAACCACGAGCAGATAGGAGTAACTGCGATGGACTTGATCGCACAGCTTGAGGCGGAACAGATTGCCGCCCTGGGGAAAGACATCCCCGATTTCAAAGCCGGTGACACCATCCGTGTCGGCTTTAAAGTGACCGAAGGGTCGCGCACCCGTGTGCAGAACTACGAAGGCGTCTGCATCGCGCGCAAAGGTGGCGACGGCATCGCCGGATCGTTCACCGTCCGCAAAATCTCGTTTGGCGAAGGCGTGGAGCGTGTGTTCCCACTGCATTCGACCAACATCGACAGCATCACCGTTGTCCGCCGTGGCCGCGTCCGCCGCGCCAAACTGTACTATCTGCGCACCCGTCGCGGTAAATCCGCACGTATCGCAGAAGTCACAAACTACAAGCCCAAAGCTGGCGCCGAGGCGTAAGGAGCGGAAAGATGAAAAAAGACATCCATCCCGATTACCACTTCATCAACGTCAAAATGACCGATGGCACCGTGGTTCAGATGAAATCCACCTGGGGCAGCGAAGGCGACCAGCTGGCATTGGAAATCGACCCCTCCTCGCACCCCGCGTGGACCGGTGGCTCGTCGCGCCTGATGGACGCCGGCGGCCGCGTGTCGAAGTTCAAGAAGAAATACGAAGGTCTGGGCTTCTAATCCCAACCCATTTCGAATGCGAAAGGCCGTCCCGAGGGGCGGCCTTTTTCTTTTTGGGACAGGCATGTGAGACGATACAAAGGGCCTGCTAGAAAGGAAGCCCCTGAAGGCACCCTCGCCGATCTCACGCGTCACACGCAGTGATCGCCGCACAATGCTGAAAAGGTGCTACACTTGGCACCAAGAACCGCCCTGATACGACGGAGACCCTGAAATGCCCAAGTACAATGATATGTTCGAACTTTCGGTGCAGGATATGGATCTGATCGAAACAGCCTTGCGCGGCTTGGCTGCCTCCCGTTCGCTGGCAACACCAGATGAAACGGATGATGGGAAAGTGGATCGCGAAAACACCCTGCGCCGCGTCCATGATCTTCTTGGCAAGCTGCACGATCAGAAGGTTTTCTATCGACCCAAAGATGGGGTGTACCTTGGAGGTTAAACCCATTTGATCCAGACCGGTCGACGTCCTTTTCCGCTAATGCATTTACCTGGGTGCGCGCGTCAGCTCTGCCGCACTGTGCAACGGCGGCACCGGCCCGCGCAGTAGCAGCAAGGCCAGTACCATGCCGACAAGCGCGGCAACCGCGGCGACCAACATGGCGCTGTCAAAGGCATTGTCCTGCAATTCGCGCAAAGCTTTGGCTAAGACAGAGCTGGTCGACGGGTCCATCCCCGCGATCAATTGCTGGATCTGGCTGGGCGTGCCGTGGGTCAGCGCATGTGCCAGATCCTCGCGCTGGGTTGACCCAGCGGGCAGCGCAGCGATCACCTCGGACAGACCGCGACGAATTGTGATGGACTCGGCCAGTCCACCGACCACCGCTCCAAGGGTGGCTCCGAAATAGAGGCAGGCGTTGATCACGCCTGACCCCTGGCCAACATGTTCTTCGGGTAGAAGACGCAGGCCGAGGCGCGGCAGCAAGGAAAAACAGATGCCCATACCGACGCCGACAATCAAAAGCTTCCACCAAATCTCGGCATATTGCGTGGAATTGTTGGTTGTCATCAGCAACAGGAACCCGCAGGCCATCGCCCCCAGGCCAATTATAACGGGCCACCGGAAACTGTAGGGCGCCAAAAAGCGGGGCGCGGTCACCGAGATGACGAACATGCTGAGGCTGAGCGGCATGATCGCCAGCCCTGCCCCGATAGAGCTGTATCTGAAGGCGTCCGGCGACTGCACGAAGGTGTTGAAATATACAAAGAAGCAGAACAGCGTGAAACCGGTAACAAACATGCCCGCCGCAGCCATAAAGTAGCGCGGATGGCGAAAGTACCGCAGCTCGACCAGCGGATCTGCGCTGCGGCGTGAGACAATCACCAGAACGATGGTCGCCATCGCCGCGATGGCCAGCGGCACTAACGTAAGCGGCGCGGCCCATCCACCGCTTTCCCCATTGCTGAGTGCAAAGGACAGTGGCCCAAGGAACAACAGGATGGCAACTGCGCCCGGATAGTCAAATTTCGCCCCGGCAAGACGGGTATCGGGTATATAGTTTCGCTTGCTGACGTGCATTCCGATGGCAAAGGCCACAGCTAGTAAAACCAAGTCAGCCGCGAAAACTGCCCGCCAGCTGACATAGTGACCAAAGGCTCCGCCGACGATAGGCCCGACACCGATGGCCAGACCAACGATCGCGCCCCAAGCCCCGGTGACACTGGCGCGCTGATCCTCGGGCGTAGCAGCGGTCAACAAGGACAGAGAGGTGCCGAACAGTGCCGCCGCCCCTGCCCCCTGCGCGCCGCGACCAATCAGCAGCATCACTCCATCCTGAGCAAACAGCGCCGAGGCCGACCCGATCGCAAAGACGATCATACCAAAGAAAAATACGCCCATCTTGCCGGTAATGTCGCCCAGACGGCTGACGATGGTGACAAGCGTCGCGCTAGCCACAGAATAAGTTGCCATTACCCATTGCAGCCCGGACGGGGTCAAGTCGAACTCGGCCTTCAGGTTGGGCAGGATGGTGGTCACGGCGGTGGTATTAAACCCCACGACCATCATACAGATCGCCGTCATCGCCAGCACCACGCGGGCACGAGCCTGCGGGGTGACTTGTTCCGAGGTCTTGTCAGTCATCAACGCCCCTTAGATTGTAGGTCTTTAATCTAATTTATCAGCAGTTTAGCAGCTTTTTTCGCTTCGCATAGGGTGCGCGTCAGATCCAGTAGGACAGCGCAACCGGTAGAACAACAATCGTGGTCAGTGTCGAAACCAAAATGAATCCGGCCACATCCGGGCCGTATTCCGGCATGTGCTGATCAATGAACAGGTAGGTCGCAACCGAAGATGGCATCAGACAACACAGGATAAACGCGCCGCGTTCAGCCCCAGTAAAGCCAAACGCCCAGACCAGCGCGCTTGAGATCGCAACCGCCATAACCAGATGCAGCAGGGTCAGCACCACCGCCAGACCCAGACGTTTGATCCGCAAAGTCGCCAGTGTATGGCCCAGCGTCAGCAACATCAGCGGAATCGACAACCCGCCGAGAATGTCGAAGGACTTGGCGATAGGTTGCGGCAGGCTGTACCCAGTCGCCATTAAAATCAGCGAAAGGGTCACAGCGTAGATGATCGGCGAGGTGGCAATTTTACGGGGCGAGAATTCTCCGGCCGGAATCCACATACCGATGGTGAAGATACTGATCAGCACGACGACAACGAACCCCATCGCATAGGCCATGCCTGCGTCCCCCAACGCCAGCAGCGTGATCGGCAAGCCGATATTGCCCACATTGCTGTGCATCAACGGAGTCAAAAACGCGCGCACCGGCAGGCGTATCGCCTTTAGGACGACGAACCCCAGCACTCCGAACCCGGCAATGGCCAGCGCTGCGGCGGCCATTACATCCAGAAAAGTACCAATAGCGATACTGGTAGCGGACAGATGCGAGATGATCAGCGTCGGATACCCCACCCGCGACACGATCCCCCCGATCACCTTATTGTCGAACGGCGCTTTGATCAGGGCCAGACAATATCCGATTCCAGCGCAGATCAGGACGGGTAGGACCACGTTCAGAACGTTCAGAAACAGATGATCCACCGGTCGCCCCTATCGCAATTCTTTGCGTCTGACACTGAAACAGGGCACCGCTTTTGACAAGCACACAGCTTAACCCTATTCCACGTCATAGTTTTCCAATTTAGAGCCTGAAATCACCGATTGAGGTTCTTCCCATCTCGGTTTCCACAACATATAGTGGTTCGCAACAACGTGTGCGAAGCACGGCGGGACATGGGAATACAGGCATGGCACATATCATCGTAGTCGGAAACGAGAAGGGCGGCGCAGGCAAATCGACCGTGTCGATGCATGTGGCCACCGCACTGGCACGGCTGGGTCACAAAGTCAGCACCCTGGACCTGGATCTGAGACAGCGCAGCCTGGGGCGGTATTTCGAAAATCGCGGCAAATTCATGAACGGGTCCGAGGTCCCCTTGCCCAGCCCGCGCCACCATGACCTGCCCGAGATCGACGCCTCCAAGCTGAAACCCGGTGAGAATATCTATGACCACCGCCTGTCCGCCGCCGTTTCTGAACTGGAAAGCGACAGCGATTTTATCCTGATCGACTGCCCCGGCTCGCATACCCGCCTCAGTCAGGTTGCGCATTCGCTGGCCGACACGCTGATCACACCGCTGAACGACAGCTTCATCGACTTTGACCTGTTGGCACGGATTGATTCAAAGGGCGAGAAAATCCTTGGACCCTCGGTCTATTCCGAAATGGTCTGGAACGCGCGGCAATTGCGGGCGCAGGCCGGGCTCAAGCCTATCGACTGGGTGGTCGTGCGCAACCGCGTCGGTACACAGCGTATGGTCAACAAGGAAAAGATGCAGCGCGCGATCGAAATGCTGTCCCAGCGCATCGGCTTCCGCGTCGCATCAGGCTTTTCCGAGCGGGTTATCTTTCGCGAGTTGTTCCCGCGTGGCCTGACACTGTTGGACCTCAAGGATATCGGGGTCAAACAGCTGAACATCTCGAACATCGCAGCCCGGCAGGAACTGCGCGACATGATGAAGGAATTGAACCTGCCTGGGGTCGAGATCGACTTTTAGAAGTTGTTCTGACAAGGCGGTGCAACCAAGCCGTGCTACTCCACCCTTGCTCTTGCGCTGCCACTGACGCAAACTTGTTTGCGGAGGAGGTATGTCATGACATCCAAGACCGCTGGTTCCACGCCACCTGACAAACTGACGCCGCAGCAGCAGGCTTTGCCCAAAGTCAACAAAGTAACCGCCGGTGATATCACTGCGTCGCTTAAGGCCGGGTTTTCCGACTTTTTAGCTCGCCCCTTAATGAGCGGTTTCTTCGGCCTCTTCTATGCCGTTTTCGGAATCCTGTTTGTTTGGGGATTGGTCTGGCTCGGCAAGATTTGGATGATCATTCCCGCCATTGTAGGCTTTCCACTGGTCGCGCCTTTCGCCGCGGCCGGGCTTTATGAAATGTCCCGTCGGTTGCAAAAAGGGGAAAGCTTCGGCTGGTCTGAAATCCTCACCGTCATGGCCAATCAACGCAAGCGTGAACTGGGCTGGATGGCCTTCGTCACCCTGTTCATATTCTGGGTGTGGGTATATCAGGTTCGGCTTTGGCTGGCGATTATCCTGCAGAATGCATCCTTCTCGGATTTTGACGGGTTCTTGAACACTGTCTTCTTCACGCCGCAGGGCTGGACTTTTCTGGCTGTTGGCACCTGCGTAGGCGGCTTTCTGTCTGCTGTGCTGTTCTCGGTGACCGTCATCGCCATGCCCATGCTGCTGGACCGGGAAACAAATTTTGTTTCTGCCATGATAACGTCCATTCGCGTCGTCACGGAAAACCCGGTGGTCATGCTTAGTTGGGCGGCGATCATCTCGGTCACCATGCTGTTATCGATGGTTCCGGCGTTTCTGGGCTTAATCTTTACTCTGCCGATCCTTGGCCACACCACCTGGCACCTGTATCAGCGGGCCGTTTCACCGGCAGAGAGCTAATCAATCCAGCCAGTTAAATGCCCCGGCTAGGCCTCGGCGGCATTGTAGACCGTAAACAACTCTTTCGGCTCGGACACACCCCGCAACATGTAACGCCCAACCGAGATCAGGTCCTGACCGCAAGGCTGAGCCGCGCGGGCTACATCATCCGAGATCAGAATTCTCTGCCCCAGCGACCGGTGCATCCCAGCGATCCGTGCGGTCTGGTTTACTGCTGGCCCGATAACAGTGAAATCCAACCGGGTCTCGGACCCGATATTGCCATACAGAATCTCGCCCGCATGCAGGGCCAGAGTAAAGTTGGCCACTGGCAAACCGTTTGCCTTACGGCGGGCGTTTAGGGCCTCCATCCGCTGCTGCAACATCGGTACAGCCTTCAGCGCTGCGCGCGCGTCTTCGTCGATCTCGCCGACGTCGAACATCGCCATCAGCCCATCGCCCATGAATTTCAGAATATTGCCGTCATTGTCGTGAACGACACCAACGGCTACGGCCAGATAGTCATTCAGCATGTCGATGATTTCAGCACCCGGAAGCTCTTCGGAGAGGCTGGTGAATCCTTCCAGGTCAAAATTCCACATCACCGCATCGATCTGCTGCAGTGATCCCCGCCGGATTTCACCAGACAGCACCCGCCGTCCCGCATCGCGACCCAGATAGACCCGCATCAAATCCTTGGAAACACGCGCACTTGCAGCAGATTTCAGCGCCAACCCCAGATGGGGCAAGGCTGTGTGGATCAATTCCAGATCTTTGTCCTCGAACCCCTTGGGGGCGTTCGATGTCCAAGACAACAGCACCCCGTCCACCGCCTTTTTGGCGTCTTTCGGAGCGTTGTGGGTGGGAACGTCAAAATTAACACCGGTGGCGTAATAGTCGGTCGCACCGATCTGACGCAGGTCGTTTAACAGGGGAAAACGGCTGGGCTCATTTTGATCGACCAGGCGTTCGCGGATCTCGTCTATCTCATTGTTCAAGATCGCAAACAAAGGGCTTTGCTGCCATTGTTCGCTGGGTTGCTCGGAATACTCAAAGGTCTCGGATTCTCCGCCTCTGCCCTCGTACCAGCTGAACCCGGTCCCGCCGTACACGGGATGCAAGGCCGACTGCGCGGCGTGAAAACGCATTAGCGGCACGCCAAGTTCCAAAAGTTTGTTGCAATAGCCATCCAGCAGCTCTTCTTTCGCTGCCCCTTCCAGGCCGCGTGTAACCAACCAGTCAATAAGATCATTGGATTTTGCCGTTTCGGCAGTCAGGGTTGTCATTTTTATATTATTCCAGTGTCCGCTCTGGTTGTCATCTGGGGACCAGAGGCCGCGATTACCAGTACTCAATCCATATGTGCCAGCCGCCGCAGCATATTGCGCAACAGCACGACTTCATCTGGGTTAAATTGGGCCGTCAGTTTTGCGTCATATTGCTCGGCAATACCGCTTAGCTCGCGATAGACGGATTGCCCCATGTGGGTCAACATCAGGTTTTCGACCCTGCGGTCTGTTTCACTGCGATTGCGCACCAGATACCGGCGGGACTCTAACCTGTGTACTGCGCGGCTGATCTTGGTTTTGTGCAATCGGGCGCGTTCGCCGATCTCTTTGGCAGTCATCTCTCCATAATTGCCCAGGTGAAACAGAACCCGCCATTCGGTGCGCAGCATACCGTAACGATCCTTGTAGATCTGCTGGAACTCTAACGAGATTTCCTCGGCCGCGCGGTTCAGCAGATAGGGCAGGAAGTCTTGCAGATCAAAGCCATCATTTTCGCTGAATTGATCATCTGTCATGCTTGTTAGTTACAAAAACAACTATTATTCCTCAAGCAGCAAATGGAGGAACACAGGATGAACCATCCGACTGATCCGCACAAAATGACCCAGGCCAACACGCCCGTGGGCACCCATGCAGGCTATATGCCTGGCTTTGGAAATGACTTTGAAACCGAGGCCTTGCCCGGCGCGTTACCGCAGGGAATGAACAGCCCGCAGCGCTGCAATTATGGCCTTTATGGCGAACAGCTTAGCGGAACAGCCTTTACCGCCAACCCGCCCGAGCGGACGTGGTGTTACCGCATCCGGCCCTCGGTCAAGCATTCGCATCGCTACGAGAAGATCGACCTGCCCTATTGGAAATCCGCGCCTTGCGTTGATCCGGATGTGATCAGCCTGGGCCAGTATCGCTGGGATGCAGTGCCTCATTCCGATCAGGGGCTGACCTGGTTGACGGGCATGCGCACGATGACCACGGCGGGTGATGTGAACACGCAGGAGGGCATGGCCAGCCATATCTATCTGGTTACCGAGTCGATGGTGGATGCCTACTTCTTCTCAGCCGATTCCGAGCTGCTGGTGGTGCCGCAGGAAGGCCGCCTGCGCTTTGCCACCGAGCTGGGGATTATTGATCTGGAACCTAAAGAGATCGCCATCATCCCGCGCGGACTGGTCTATCGCGTCGAGGTACTGGAAGGCCCCGCACGTGGCTTTGTCTGCGAGAATTACGGTCAGAAATTCGAGATGCCCGGTCGTGGCCCGATCGGCGCCAATTGCATGGCCAATCCGCGAGACTTCAAAGCGCCGGTGGCGGCGTTTGAAGACCGCGAGGTGCCCTCGACCGTGACCGTCAAATGGTGCGGGCAGTTCCACACAACGAAGATCGGCCAAAGCCCGCTGGACGTGGTCGCGTGGCACGGCAACTATGCGCCCTACAAATACGATCTGTGCACCTATTGCCCGGTCGGCGCGATCCTGTTTGATCACCCCGATCCGTCGATCTTTACTGTGCTGACTGCGCCCTCGGGGCAGCCGGGCACGGCCAATATCGACTTTGTCCTGTTCCGCGAACGCTGGATGGTGGCCGAGGATACGTTCCGCCCGCCATGGTATCACAAGAACATCATGTCTGAGCTGATGGGCAACATCTACGGTCAGTATGACGCCAAACCGCAGGGCTTTGTTCCCGGCGGGATGAGCCTTCACAACATGATGCTGCCGCACGGGCCGGATCGCGAGGCGTTCGAAAAGGCCTCGAATGCCAACCTGGGCCCCGACAAGCTGGACAACACCATGTCCTTCATGTTCGAGACCCGCTTTCCACAACATCTGACGCCTTTTGCCGCCAACGAGGCCCCCTTGCAGGACGATTACATTGACTGCTGGACCTCTCTTGAGAAAAAGTTCGACGGAACCTCTGGCAAAAAGTGAGGCTGAGATGAGCTTTGATATCTGGATCACCTATGTCGTCACCGTCTTGCTGCTGATGAGCACACCCGGCCCCAGCCAATTGCTGATGCTGTCCAATTCCGCAACCAATGGCCTGAAACGCGGCGTGTTCACGGCAGCCGGAGACCTGACGGCCAATCTGTTGCAAATGCTCGCTGCGGGGCTTGGTCTGGCCGCGATCATTGCGGCATCGGGCACAGCGCTGGCGGTGATCAAATGGCTGGGCGTGGCCTATCTGGTGTTCCTTGGGGTGAAGATGATCGTAAAGGCGGACCGCAAGACCACGCAGACCGCGCCGCGCGCCAGCCGCAAGGCGCTTTGGATGCAGGGTTTCATCACCTCGGCCGCCAACCCCAAGGCTGTGGTGTTCTTCGCGGCCCTGTTCCCGCTGTTCATGGACGGCGCGCTGCCATTCTGGCCGCAATTCGCAATCCTCTCTGCCACCTATCTGACCATCGACGGGCTGTTTCTGACTGCCTATGGCGGCAGCGCCAGCTGGCTGGCTGCGCGGCTCAAGGGTGCAGCGCGGTTGTGGCTGGACCGGGCTGGGGGCGGGTTCATGATAGTGGCCGCGCTTTTGCTGGGGCTAAAATCCTTGCGCGACGCGCAATAGATCAGACAAACAAGGATCACAGATGCCTTTGATGAAATCCTGGGTGGCCTCGGCCAATGACGCGGCCCACCCTTTTCCACTGAACAACCTGCCCTATGGCGTGTTTTCGACCGGGGGCGACGAGCCCCGCTGTGGTGTCGCCATCGGAGACTTGATCCTGGATGTCACCACGGCCGAAGTCGAGGGTTTGATCGACCTGTCCGATGAGCCACTGTTTGACCTGCCCTTCTGGAACCCGCTGATGGAGCAAGGCCCCGCCGTCTGGGCTGCCCTGCGCGATCGGCTGACAGATTTGCTGACCGAAGGGTCGGAAGAGCAAGACAAGGTCGAACCCCTGCTTATCGCGCAGGCAGAGGCTGAAATGCACATGCCGTTTGCCGTCAGCGAATACACCGATTTCTATGCGGGACGGCATCACGCCCAGAATGTCGGAACCATGTTCCGCGGCCCGGAAAACGCGCTGCCGCCGAACTGGCTGCACATCCCGATCGGCTATAACGGCCGGGCGTCGTCAGTTGTTGTCTCGGGTACGGACATTCGCCGCCCGTGGGGTCAGCTGAAAGGGCCAAATGACAACACGCCCCGCTTTGCCCCCTCGGCACGGTTCGATATCGAACTTGAGATGGGCGCCATCGTCGGCACCCCGTCGGAGGGTCCGATCTCGGTGCAGGAGGCTGACGACAACATCTTTGGCTACGTCCTGCTGAACGACTGGTCTGCGCGTGATATCCAGGCCTGGGAATACCAGCCTCTCGGCCCGTTTCAGGCCAAGGCCACGGCCACTTCGATCAGCCCGTGGATCATCACCAAAGCGGCGTTGGAGCCGTTCCGCTGCGACACTCCGGAACGTGAGGTCGAACTGCTGGATCACCTGAAAGATTGCGGCCCGATGCTGTATGATATCGATCTGGAAATCTCAATGGCGCCCAATGGCAAGGCCGCCACAACCATCGCGCGGACCAATTACAAGGAAATGTACTATTCAGCCGCGCAGCAACTGGCGCATCACACCACATCCGGCTGCCCGATGAACACCGGCGATCTGCTGGGGTCTGGCACCATTTCGGGTCCAACTAAGCCCGAACGCGGCTCACTGCTGGAGCTAAGCTGGGGAGGAAAGGAACCCCTGACACTGGACAGCGGTGAATCCCGCAGTTTCATCGAAGATGGCGACACGTTAGAGTTGAAGGGCGCTGCCAAAGGTGACGGTTACACGATTGGCTTCGGCAATTGCACCGGAACCGTTCTCGCCGCGCTCGACACCCCATATGCACGATGAAACGTGCCCAAACGTGATTGGATCAAACGTGACCCTGAAAACTCTTGTTGCTTCTCTGATACTGGCCATCGGGTTCAGCCATTCGGCCTTGGCCGCCGATAATCAAGCCTTAGCCGAGGAATATGTGAAGTTGCCGGATGTGCAATTGATGATGGACAACATGTTCTCACCCGAAGGTATGGCAGCGCAGGTTGCGGCCACTCTTCCGCCGGGCGTTACTGTGACGGAGGATCAGTTGCAGCGTATTGGTGTTGTGATGTCTGGCGCGATGCAAAGCCTGCGTCCGAAATTGGAACAGCAGATGATCGACAGCAGCGCTGACTTGTTCTCGGCCGAAGAACTGTCTGCATTGATCGATTTCTACGGATCAGAGCATGGCAGCGCCATCATGGGCAAAATGCAGCCGTTCATGCAGCAAACCATGGGAGCCCTGTCCGCTGACATGCAGCGCGTGACGTTACAAGTCACACCTGAGTTGGCAAAGATCCTGCAGGAAACAAACTGATGACAAAGGCCTTCGCCTCGCAATCGGATCTTTCTGAGAAGGCGATCTCGTTCACCGAAATTGGCGAGGGCCTATATGCCTTTACAGCGCAGGGCGATCCAAATTCCGGCGTAATCATCGGCGACGACAGCGTGATGATTATCGAAGCACAAGCCACACCGCAGCTGGCACGCAAGGTGATCGACTGCGTGCGTTCGGTCACGGATAAGCCGATTACACATTTGGCGCTGACGCATTATCATGCGGTCCGTGTACTGGGCGCCAGTGCCTACGAGGCGCAGCAGATCATCATGTCGGACAAGGCCCGCGCTATGGTTGCCGAACGCGGGCAAGAGGATTGGGATAGCGAGTTTCAGCGCTTTCCCCGCCTGTTTGAAGGGCACGAAAGCATTCCCGGCCTGACATGGCCCACGACTTCATTTCGGGACAGGATGACTGTTTATCTGGGCAATCGCAGGGTCGACCTCATGCACCTGGGTCGCGCCCACACTGCCGGGGACATCGTGATTCATGTGCCAGACCAGAACGTAATGTTCACTGGCGACATCGTCGAATATCATTCCGCCTGCTACTGCGGTGACGGGCATTTCGGCGACTGGGGCGGTACGCTGGACGCAATCAAGGCGTTTGATCTGAATGCCATCGCCCCGGGGCGCGGAGATGCGCTGATCGGGGCAGACATGGTGAACGCAGCGATTGAAAGCACCCGCGACTTCGTCAACAGCACCTACCGACCGGCGGCACGGGTCGCCGCGTGTGGCGGCACCTTAAAACAGGCCTGGGAAGCTGTGCGCGCTGAATGCGACCCCAAATTCGCCGACTATGCGATCTATGAACACTGTTTGCCCTTCAACGTCGCGCGCGCCTATGACGAGGCACGCGGCATTGACACCCCACGCATCTGGACCGCCCAGCGCGACCTTGAGATGTGGTCGAATCTGCAAAGTTAAGGACATTCCGTCGCATTTGATCCAGATCGTTTTGCGTCGGAAAAATCAATGAAAGCATTGGGCAAGGTCTCGGGCGTGGCCGCGTCAGAGGACAGGAGATTTGCGTCTTGCGCGCATATGTATCGGGGGAGAACCCATGAACAAGATTTTCGAAGTCCCACTTTACGCCTACGAACGCAGCCCGGATCAGGACGTTGCCATCGCCATCCGGCACAAGGTCATTGTGGTCGGTGCCGGGCCGGTCGGGCTGGTCACTGCGATAGATCTGGCCCAGCAAGGTGTCCCGGTCGTGGTGTTGGATGACAATGACAAGGTCAGCTTCGGCAGCCGGGCCATCTGCTTTTCGCAACGTACACTGGATATTGCTGACCGTCTGGGCGCGGGTAGCCCCATGGTGGACAAGGGCGTGCAGTGGAATGTCGGCAAGGTCTATTTCGACAATCGCCAAGTCTATGAGTTCAATCTGCAACCCGACACGGGTTTTGCAAACCCGGCCTTCATCAATCTTCAGCAATACTATTTCGAAAATGCTTTGGTCGACCGTGTGCGGCAATTGCAGGCTTCGGGCGCGCCCATCGAAATCCGTGGGCGCAACAAGGTCGAGGCCATCGGCACCCATGACACCCACGTGGTGCTTGAGGTCGAAACCCCCGAGGGGCCCTATAACGTCGAAGCCGAGTGGCTGATTGCCTGCGACGGTGCCAGCTCTCCGACCCGTCGCATGCTGGGGCTGGATTTCGATGGCCGCGTGTTCGAAGACAATTTCCTGATCGCCGACGTGGTGATGGAGGCCGATCTCCCAACCGAGCGCTGGTTCTGGTTCGATCCGCCGTTCAATCGCGGGCAATCGGCTCTGTTGCACAAGCAGCCCGACAATGTCTGGCGCATTGATCTGCAACTGGGTTGGGACATCGACAAAGAGCGCGAAAAACGCCCCGAGAATGTCATCCCCCGCCTCAAAGCGATGCTGGGCGAAGATGTGGATTTCGATCTGGAATGGGTATCGGTGTATACATTCCAATGCCGCCGGATGGAGCGGTTCCGCCATGGGCGAGTTCTGTTTGCCGGCGACAGCGCTCATCAAGTCAGCCCGTTTGGGGCACTTGGGGCAAACACAGGAATTCAGGACGCTGATAACCTGTGCTGGAAATTGAAACTGGTTCTGGACCGCAAAGCGCCCGAGCTTTTGCTGGACAGCTATAGCCGCGAGCGAGTGCAGGCAGCGGATGAGAATATCACGAAATCCAGCCGCTCGACCGACTTCATCACGCCGAAATCCCAGATGTCGCGACTGTTTCGGGACGCGGTTCTGGACCTCAGCGAACATTTCGAATTTGCCCGCCCTCTGGTCAATTCCGGACGGTTGAGCACACCCTGCGCCTATCAGGGGTCTTCGCTCAGTTCAGCCGATGCACTGGACAGCCCGGATATCACGCGACCGGGCTCGGCCTGCCCGGATGCGCCGCTGGGCGATGAATTCTTGTTGCCAAAATTGGCAGGCAAGTTCACCCTGTTGACCATTGACGCCGACGCCCCCGAGCGGATCGAAGAAGACGGGGTTGAAGCCACCCGGCTTGCGTTGTCGGTCAAGGATGACCTGACGCTGGAACTCAAGCGTCGGTATCTGGGCGATGCCGCCAGCGCGGTCTATCTGATCCGCCCCGATCAGCATGTTGCCGCGCGGCGTGACAGCTACGAAGAAAACGCATTCCGGCAGGCGATCCGCCGGGCCACCGGCAAGGAGTAAGAAAATGACTGATCTGATCCTCACCCCCAATCTCGACAATGCCGATGATTTCTATGCCGGACTGCTGGCCGCCCATGACGGGTTGGACAAATCCGCAAGCGACGCGCTGAACGCGCGTCTGGTTCTGGTTTTGGCGAACCATATCGGGGACTCCGATGTGCTGAACCAGGCAGTCGAAGCCGCGGCCCTAAGAGAGACCTGAAACAATGGGCGAAGTGGTTCTTTTTGATTTCTGGCGCTCATCGGCCAGCTACCGTGTGCGCATCGCGCTGAATTTGGCGGGAATTGCCTATCGCCCTGTCTTTGTTGATCTAAAGGCCGGGGGCCAGAAGTCACAAGACCATCTTGCGCGTAACCCGCAGGGGCTGATTCCGGTGCTGGATATTGACGGGCTGCGATTGACGCAATCTTTGGCAATCATCGACTATCTGGATCAAAGCCGGGGGTTGGGCTTATTGTCTGCCGAGCCTGCATTGCGCGCCAAGGCAACGGCGCTGGCACACTCCATCGCGGTGGACATCCACCCGGTCTGCAACCTGTCGGTGGCGCAATATGCCACAACGCTGAGCAACGGTGCAGAAGGGATGCCGGGCGATTGGATGCGCCACTTCATACGACCCGGCCTGCTGGCGTTTGAAACGCTGCTGGCGGGATTTGACCAGACACCCTATTGCACGGGCAGCAGCCCAGGGCTGGCCGATCTGTGCTTGATGCCGCAGCTCTATAATGCGCGGCGCTGGCAGGTTGATTTGTCCGACCTGCCCCGCATCCTTGCAGTCGAGGCCGCCTGTGCCGACCATCCCGCCTTTGCCGCGGCACATCCGAATGCGAATGCCCCTACTTAACCCAGCGCACAGGGTATGTGTGCCGATGAGGATAGGAATGACTGCAAGTTCGACCTAGGTTTTCTGTGAAACAGATGGATGAGGTCACCATGCCCGAGATCACCGGCTATCACGCCCATGTCTATTTTGACGCGGACACAGTGGATGCCGCACGACGGGTTTGCGAAGAAGCGGCACGGCTGTTTTCTATTGATATGGGTCGCGTGCATGAACGCAATGTCGGCCCTCACACACGCTGGAGCTGCCAGCTGGCCTTTGCACCGGACGCGTTCGATCAGGTCATTCCCTGGCTGATGCTGAACCGGCAGGGCCTGACCATCTTCACCCACCCCGAAACCGGACAGCACCTTGAGGATCATCGGGACCGGGCCATCTGGATGGGTGAGATGCTTGAGCTGAACCTTTCGATCTTTGACAAGATGGGCGCTTAGGTCAGCGTACGCGCCTGATCCCTCAGCACAAACTTCTGAACCTTCCCAGTTGAGGTTTTGGGCAAGGTTCCGAACACCACTGTCTTAGGCGCTTTGAAATGGGCCATGTTATCCCGGCAGAATGCGATCAACTCCGCCTCGGTCACGGTGGCGTCAGGCTTTAGCTCGACAAAAGCGCAGGGGGTTTCGCCCCATTTTTCGTCAGGCCGCGCCACTACAGCGGCCTCCATCACTGCTGGGTGTTTGTACAGGATGCCTTCGACCTCGACCGACGAGATATTCTCGCCCCCTGAAATGATGATGTCCTTGGACCGATCCTTAAGCGCGATATAGCCGTCGGGATACATCACCCCCAGATCGCCCGAAGCAAACCAACCGCCGTTAAAGGCTTTGTCCGTTGCCTCGGGATTTTTCAGATAGCCCTTCATCACCACGTTGCCCTGCATGAAAATCTCACCCATGGTTTCGCCATCGGCAGGTACAGGTTCTAGCGTTTCAGGGTCGGCCACCATCAGGCCCGACAGGGCCGAATAGCGCACCCCCTGCCGCACCTTCAGCGCCGCGCGTTCCTGTGCATCCTTGGTGTTCCATTCGTCTTTCCAGGCGCAGACCACCGACGGGCCATAGGTTTCGGTCAGACCATACACATGGGTCACCTCGATCCCCATGGCCTCCATCGCCTCGATCACAGCGGCGGGTGGCGGGGCGCCCGCTGTCATCACCTTGATCTGATGATCAAAGTCTTTCAACTCATCCGGTGCATGGGCCAGCATATTCAGCACAATTGGCGCGCCGCAGAAATGTGTGACCTTCTCATCTCTAAAGGCTGCATAGATCGGTTCGGCACGCACCGCGCGCAGACAGACCGAAACGCCCGCATTGGCCGCCATCGCCCATGGGAAGCACCAGCCATTGCAATGAAACATCGGCAAAGTCCACAAATAGACTGCATGCTTCGGCATATCCCAATCCAACAAGTCCGACTGTGCGTTCAGCGCCGCGCCCCGATGGTGATAAACCACGCCTTTCGGATTGCCCGTTGTCCCGGACGTGTAATTCAGCGTCATCGCGTCCCATTCGTCTTTGGGCAAGGACCACTCAAATTCCGGATCGCTGTCTGCCAGCAAGGCGTCATAGGTCAGGTTGCCCAACTTTTCTCCGCCCTCAAAACTGGCGTCTTCGATATCAATGACCAACAGGTCGTGGTCGACCTGTTTCAGCGCCTCTTTCACCACACCCGAAAATTCGGGATCGACCAGCAGCACCTTGGATTCCGCGTGATTAAGGATGAAGGCAATGATCGCCGCATCCAACCGCGTGTTGATCGCGTTCAATACGGCACCGGCCATGGGCACGCCAAAATGTGCCTCGTACATTTCAGGGATATTGGCGGCGATGATCGACACAGTGTCGCCTTGCCCTATTCCACGTGAGACCAATGCGCCCGCCAGACGGCGGCATCGGGAATAGGTCTCGGCCCAGCTATACCGGCGATCACCATACACAACCGAGGGGTAATCAGGGTAAACCTGCGCTGTGCGCTCGAGAAAGCTCAACGGGGACAACGGCACATAGTTGGCCCGGCATTTGTCCAGATGACGCTCGTAAATTTGTGTGGCTCCCATCCGCTGATCCTCCCAATCGCGATTTGCGCGAATTGAGCACAAAGTTGAGCCCCTGACAAACCCGTAAAAATACGTCTCAGGAATGGACTGGCAATACGGGATGGTGCAATCTGGCCCTATCTCCGACAGGCCATTCAAGGTGATCTGAGCCATCGAAAACATCTGCCGGTTCGGGATAGCCCCTGCAATCCGTGCAACGAGCTTTATTGAAAGGACATGTCATGGACGGCACGTTCAACGAAAACGATCTTTCCCGCGTAGTCGAAGCCGACCGCGCCCACATCTGGCATCACCTGATCCAGCATAAACCCTTTGAAACCAATGACCCACGCATCATTGTCGAAGGCAAGGGCATGCGCGTTTGGGATCAAAAGGGCAAAGAGCATCTGGACGCCGTGTCCGGTGGTGTTTGGACCGTCAACGTTGGCTATGGCCGCGAATCAATCTGTAAGGCGGTCTACGAACAGCTGATGAAGCTGTGCTATTTCGCCAATACCGCAGGTTCGATCCCCGGTTCGATCTTTGCCGAAATGCTGATCGACAAAATGCCGGGCATGAGCCGGGTGTACTACACCAACTCGGGCTCTGAGGCGAACGAGAAGGCCTTCAAGATGGTCCGTCAGATCGCGCATAAGCGCTATGGCGGCAAAAAGACCAAAATCCTGTACCGCGACCGTGACTATCACGGCTCGACCCTGGCGACCATGTCGGCAGGCGGTCAGGACGAGCGCAACGCCCAGTACGGCCCCTTCGCGCCCGATTTCGTGCGCGTGCCCCACTGCATGGAGTACCGCAAGCACGAGCTGGACGGCGCGCCCGAAGAAAACTTTGGCGTCTGGGCCGCAGATCAGATCGAAGAGGTCATCCTGCGCGAAGGTCCCGACACCGTTGGCGCACTGTGCCTTGAGCCGGTAACCGCAGGCGGCGGCGTGATCGAAGCGCCCGAAGGCTATTGGCAGCGCGTGCAGGAAATCTGCAAGAAGTACGAAGTGCTGCTGCATATCGACGAAGTGGTCTGCGGCGTCGGTCGTACGGGCACTTGGTTCGGCTATCAGCAATACGGCATCAAGCCGGACTTCGTGACCATGGCCAAAGGCGTTGCCTCGGGCTATGCGGCGATTGCCTGCATGGTCACCACCGAGGAAGTCTTTGACATGTTCAAGGACGATGCCGCTGATCCGATGAGCTATTTCCGCGACATCTCGACCTTTGGTGGCTGCACCGCCGGCCCGGCAGCTGCGGTTGAAAACATGCGCATCATTCAGGACGAAAACCTGCTGGGCAACTGCGCCGACATGGGTGACCGCATGATGGGCAACCTGCAGGCGCTGATGGAAAAGCACAAGGTCATCGGCGACGTGCGCGGCAAGGGCCTGTTCCTGGGTGCCGAGCTGGTCGCAGACCGTTCAACCAAAGAGCCGATGGACGAAAAAAAGGTTCAGGCCGTTGTGGCTGATTGTATGGCGCAAGGCGTCATCATCGGTGCCACCAACCGCTCGATCCCCAGCCGCAACAACACGCTGTGCTTCTCGCCCGCGCTGATCGCAACGGCAGATGACATCGACCAGATCACCGACGCCGTCGACGGCGCGCTGGGTCGTGTGTTCGGCTAAGTCGCTACACAAAGCTTGTGAAAACCGGCGCTATCGGCGCCGGTTTTTTTGTTTCTACACCATGGTTTGCCAATGTCCTGAACTCGGGTAGCCTGATGGCACCCTTTGCAGGAGATCGCCCCATGACACTCAACCTTTTCCGCAGCATTGCCGCCGCCCTTGCGTTGGCCCTTGCAGCCCCCGCCAGCGCCGAAGACGGCAGCGGCTTCCCTCAGATCGTCGGCACATGGCATGGCACCTACCTGGTGGCCTTCGCCAAATCGAACCCCAACCACGAGAAAGGCCTGCTGCAGACCGAGATGGAGTTGGAAGTCACCAAATTGGACGGCAACCTTATCACTGCCACCAACCGCTGGCGCCGCATTGGGGACAAGGAATGGATCGTCGAAGAGGCGATGGGCACCTTCAGCCTGGATGACCCCACCCGGTTCGTATTGGCTGAGGCCGGGATATCGGGGGATGACGTCTCGGCTGGGATTTTCAACGGTGTCTATCTGGATGACGTGATCATGGTCACCTATGCGGGACCGGGAACCGGCGTGGCCTTTGCAGCGCAGTTGGTGCAGAAGGATAGCAACAATTAGGTGATGCTTATTTGCGATTGCCCCGCATATCGCCATGTAACACCAAATATCTGGGTCCATCGTTGAACGCCCTGGGCCTTCTGGGGCTCAGAACCCAAATTGCGTGCCATACGAGACAAAGCGGCCACTTGCGCGATGCCCAACAGCCTCGACTCTTTCATTGCTGCATTTGCCAAATTGACGGCTTTTAGACTAGCCTCCGTTGTATTTTGACAAATGGTTAATCGAGATGGCTATGAAAAGAACGTCGTTGTTAATTGCTTTTGCTTATCTATTTTGTGCTTCGTGCCTCAGCGCGGAAATAAGTTGGAAGTATGGGGCGGTTTCTCACAATAAACTTCCTCCGCCACAGATTTCGAAGTCCCTTGTGCGTTTGGATGTTCCCCATATCCGTCAGGGGCTCAATCTTTGTGTGCCGACTTCTGCCGCTATGGTTATGAGTTACTTTGGCAACGCCGCTGACCCAAGAGAACTCAAAGCTTTAGCTGAGGGTTACAAGCCAGAAAGTCGAAGAAATGCGGACTTTACCTATTGGCGTGACATGAACCATGCGCTTCAAAGTCTCGGGTATAATTGGAAAATACGCGATTATCCCAAAACTAACTCGGGTTTTGCGTCTGGGCTTAAGCAGATTAAACGAAACTTGGAGAAGGGATTGCCAGTATTGATAGATGTTCATCAAGACGCGGGTCATACCTTTGTTTTGATAGGCTTTGACGACGCGAAACAGGTCGTCTTTGTTCGAGACCCCAATCTTCCGGGAAACCAATCTCGCATTATAAGCTACGCTTCGTTGCGCGAAAACTGGCACAATCACCGATTTGGACATTCACGCAGCGCATTTTTTGCCTATCCGAAGAAATAGCGCGGAGAATTTCAAAGCAGCGCGTTTTGTGTTCCAATTAAGTATCGCACTTGTGTGGGCTTGCAAAAAAGGCCGCCCCAAAGGGACGGCCTTTCATTCACTGTCTCTTTTCAGAGGATCAGGCAGTCAGAGCGGCCTGAGCTTTGGCGACGATCGCGCCGAACGCTTCCGGTTCGTGCACGGCCAGGTCGGCCAGAACTTTGCGGTCCACTTCGATACCGGCCAGGTTCAGGCCGTTGATGAAGCGGGAATATGTCAGAGCCTCGTCATGCGAGCGCACAGCAGCGTTGATCCGCTGGATCCACAGCGCGCGGAAGTTGCGCTTGCGGTTCTTACGGTCGCGGGTTGCGTACTGGTTGGCCTTGTCGACGGCCTGACGGGCAACCTTGAAGGTGCTCTTGCGGCGGCCATAGTAACCTTTGGCAGCCTTGATGACCTTCTTGTGACGGGCGTGAGTTACGGTTCCACCTTTAACGCGGGACATCTCTTAATCTCCTCTTAGCGGTCGTAGGGCATGTAGCCCTTGACGATCTTGGCGTCGGGGGCGGACAGGGTGGTGTTGCCACGGGCATCGCGGATAAATTTCTTGGTCCGCTTGATCATGCCGTGACGTTTGCCGGCCTGGCCAGCAAGGACCTTACCGGTCGCAGTCACCTTAAAGCGCTTCTTGGCGCTCGACTTTGTCTTCATCTTAGGCATTTCCGTCTCCTTTCGGGGTTCGGTTTCAGACGCGACTCGGCATGCCATCTCGGCCGGTCACGCGATCAGAAGCGCCGTTTACGCAAGTTCTTCCATACTGGCAAGGGGGATTTGACCAGAATCTGCGCTTTTCGCAGGGTGGTCAGGCACCGGGGCAGCGCTGGCCGCCCCGGTGGAGTGATTTAGTGCTCGAATTTGCGGATTTCGCCGCTTTTCAGGCGGGCTGCATAGCTGGCCAGCTCTTCGCGCACCACTTTCATCAAGAAGTAGAGCGCAAAGACGTTCACAACCGCCATTGCAAAGATCGCCGCATCCGAGAAGTCGATGACCGGACCAAGGTTGGCCGCCGCACCGATGACAACGAAGATGCAGAAGATGACCTTGAACACCAGCTCTTTGGTGTGTCCTTCGCCGAACAGATAAGTCCAGGCCTTGAGGCCATAATAGGACCAACTGATCATGGTCGAGAAGGCAAACAGAACCACCGCGATCGCCAGAACATAGGGGAACCAGCTGAACGCACTGCCAAACGCCGCAGACGTCAGGCTGACACCCGAATTACCGTCAACGGTGGCAATAGCCGAACCATCTTCGGTCAGCATGTAAAGGCCGGTTTCCGGGTCGATGATCAGCTGCTGAGTGATGATGATCACCAATGCAGTCATTGTACAGATCACGACCGTATCAATGAACGGCTCAAGCAGCGACACGAAGCCCTCGGTGATGGGCTCTTTGGTCCGCACGGCCGAGTGGGCAATTGCAGCTGAACCAACGCCCGCCTCGTTCGAGAACGCCGCACGGCGGAAGCCCTGGATCAGCGCCCCAACCATACCGCCTGCGATGCCGAGGCCAGTGAAGGCACCCGCAAAGATCTGGCCGAAGGCCCAGCCGATCTGGTCTGCGTGCATGATGATGATCACTAGTGCTGCCGCCACGTACATAACACCCATGAACGGCACGACCTTTTCGGTGACGCGCGCGATGGATTTCAGGCCGCCCACGATCACTGCAAACACGATGCCGGCAAAGACCAGGCCTGTAATCCAGCCCGGATAATCCCCGACAATGCCTGCAATCTGTTGGTGCGCCTGATTGGCCTGGAACATGTTGCCCCCGCCCAGCGCGCCAAGAATACAGAAGATCGAAAACAGAACAGCCAGGATCTTACCGCCCGGCAAGCCCAGCTCACTGAACCCTTTGGACATGTAATACATCGGGCCACCGGAAACGGTGCCGTCGTCGTATTCGTTGCGGTATTTCACGCCCAGCGTACACTCAGTGAATTTCGACGCCATGCCCAGCAGGCCCGCGACGATCATCCAGAACGTGGCACCCGGCCCGCCGATCCCGACGGCCACCGCCACACCAGCGATGTTGCCCAAACCGACCGTTCCTGAAAGCGCCGTGGCCAACGCCTGAAAGTGGCTGACCTCACCCGCATCGTTGGGATCGGAATAGTCGCCTTTCACAAGGCTGATCGCGTGACTAAAGAACCGCAGCTGCACAAAGGCAAAATACAGCGTGAACACTGTGGCCGCGACGACCAGCCAACCCACGATCCAAGGGAAGCTAGTGCCCGGAAACGGGGCAAAGATAAAGCTAACGAACGGCCCGGTGAAATCAGCAAAGGCTTGGTTGATCTTGTCGTCCAGACCCGGCGCCTCTTGGGCTAAAGCGGGGCTGGCGAACAGGGCAGCCGCTGTGGCAAAGCCCAGTTTTTTAAGCATATTCATTCTCGTCCCTCCGCTCAGTTCACAACGGTGACCGGTACATCGGCATGCATGACCAGATTCTGGGTCGAGCTGCCAAAGAGCCGTTTCTTGAACCCATCCGCCGAGGCGCGCCCGACGACGATCTGGGTACCACCGTTTTCGACTGTGATCGCGTTCAGCGTTTCAGCCACGTCACCATGGCGTACAATGCCATGGGCCGTAAAACCGGCCGCGTTCAAAGCTTCCACCGCAGGGGTGACGATCCGTGTCGAGGCCAATTCGACCTCTTCCTCGCGCCGCTTATGGCGCAGGGCATTTTCTTCAGGTGTCTGAAAAGTAAATGGGGACCATTCGATCACATAAACCACAAGCAACTCGCATGAACCGATGCGCCCTGCCAAATCCTTGGCAAAAGCGATCGCGCGCTCCCCGGTCTCTGTCCCGTCCAGTCCAATGACAATTTTTGTTGTCATGTCGGTTCTCCAATTTTTTTTCGTTGGGTCGAGGCCCGTGCCCTCGACAAGACAGCCAAACTTGGAACACATTGACGCAGCTGTCTTCAGATAAGTATCAGGAATAATCACTAGGAATTGGGGATTATTTTAGTCTATATTCAGTGAAAAATGTCGTCTTGCACTAAAATTTCAGGGATTTTTACTGATCGATAGAGAATTGGACAAAATAGACCAACGCATCCTGCAAGAGCTGGAAATCAACGGAAGGTTGTCGATCGTCGATCTTGCGGCACGTGTCAACCTGACCAATACCCCCTGTTCCGAGCGGGTCAAGCGCTTGGAAAAAAACGGGTACATCAAAGGCTATTGTGCCATCGTCGATAAAGAGCGAATGGGGCTAGCCTTGGTCACGGTTGTGCAGGTTTCACTGGCCGCGACGGCTGAGCAATCTCTTGGCAGGTTCAATGACGCTGTCCGCAATATTCCAGAAATTGAAAGCTGCTTAATGGTGGCAGGATCGTTTGATTATCTCCTGACAGTCCGCACGCGGGATATCACGCACTTCCGCGATATCCTCGGTGAGAAAATAAATAAGCTGCCTGGAATTCACCAGACAAGCTCATTTACTGTAATGGAGATCGTAAAAAGCCCTGTCGCTTGACAAGTGACCTGTCTGCCATGAGGCAGCATGCACGTTGACGCAAGTTCATCAGCCCGGATCTGTGTTGTAAATCAAACGTTCGTCACAGGGCGCAATACGCAGGATATTAGTGGTTCCGGGTACGTTGAACGGCACCCCAGCGGTGACCACAATCTGATCGGTCTCGGTAGCAAACCCAGCAGCGCGGGCCGTTCGAGCAGCATTGACAACGGCACCCTTAAAGCGCTCAAGCTCGGGCGTCATCACGCAATGGCAGCCCCAGCTCAGGCACAGGCGCCGTGCGGTTCCGGTGGCGGGCGTCATGGCGATGATCGGCACACCGGGACGTTCCCGCGCGGTCAACAGCGCCGTTGTGCCGCTTTGGGTAAAGCAACAAATGGCCTTGATGTCTGTCTTTTCAGCAATCTCACGCGCAGCTGCCACGATCCCGTCAGCAATTGTGGTGCCCTTTGCGGTGCGCGAGGCGGCGATGATCTGGGTGTAGGTCGGATCGGCCTCGACCTCGATAGCGACCTTGTTCATGGTTTGCACGGCCTCTATCGGATACGACCCCGCCGCTGATTCAGCGCTGAGCATGATGGCATCAGTGCCTTCATAAATCGCTGTCGCGACGTCCGAAACCTCGGCTCGCGTTGGCATCGGGCTTTCGATCATACTCTCCAACATCTGAGTGGCCACGATCACCGGCTTAGCCGCCGCGCGGCATCGTCTTACCAGCCGTTTCTGGATCGGCGGTACGGCTGAAACCGGCAATTCGACCCCCAGGTCGCCGCGGGCCACCATGATCCCGTCCGAGGCATCGAGGATTTCGTCAAATGCCTCAACTGCCGCAGGTTTTTCGATCTTGGACAGGATTGAGGCCCGGCCATCAGCCAGTGCGCGGGCCTCAAAGACGTCCTTGGCGCGCTGAACAAAGCTCAACCCCAGCCAGTCAACGCCCAATTTACAGACAAACTCCAGATCATCGCGATCTTTTTCAGACAGCGCGGCCAACGGAAGAACCACATCGGGGACGTTCACACCTTTCCGGTTCGATATCGTGCCTCCGACCTCCACCGTGCAATTGGCGAATTCCTTGCCACAATCCTGAACGATCAGGCGGATTTTGCCGTCATTAACCAACAGCCGCGCGCCCGGTTCAAGTGCGGCGAAAATCTCGGGATGCGGCAGACAAACGCGGCCTCTGTCCCCCGGAGTAGCGTCAAGGTCCAGACGGAAGGCTGCGCCCTCTTCCAGTTCTTCGGCGTCATTGGCGAACTCACCCAGGCGCAGTTTGGGCCCTTGCAGGTCAGCCAGAATCGCAATCGGGCTTTCCAGATCCTTTTCCACCTGTCGGATGATCCGGTGACGTTCGCGAATCTCATCATGGCTGCCGTGGCTCATGTTCAGACGAAACACATCTGCCCCGGCCTCGTGCAGCGCACGGATGGTGTCATAATCATTGGACGCCGGTCCCAGCGTCGCCACAATTTTTACATTCCTCAGGCGTCGCATTGGTATTTCTCTCCTCACGTCTTCTGTCTGAATCGCACAAATGTTACCGCAAACATTGCATCAGGCTGCTTATTGCGCAATTCCCTTTCCGAAGCAACTGCCCTACACCTGCGGCAAACTAGATGACAGGCTTATGACGTATTCCCCGTTTTTTATCCGCGGCGCTGATCGCCCCTCGCGCTGGCTGATCACATGTGACCACGCAACCAACACGGTGCCCCCCGAAATCAACGGCGGAGACCTCGGCCTGCCGCGCGAGGATATGGAGCGTCACATCGCCTATGACGTGGGCGCGTATGAGGTGTCAAAGCATTTGGGAGAGATCCTGAACGCGCCAGTTATTGCCGCCAATTTCTCACGTCTGGTGATTGATCCCAACCGGGGTGAGGATGACCCGACCCTGCTGATGAAGCTGTATGACGGTTCGATCATCCCCGGCAACCGCCACGCAGACGCGTCTGAGCGTGAACGGCGTCTGAACATGTGCTACCGCCCCTATCACGAGGCGCTGGAACGTATGGCGGGTCTGCCGCATGCGGTGATCGTGTCGATGCATTCCTTCACCCGCCAACTGCGTGGCCGCGACCCACGCCCATGGCATATTGGAGTACTGCACACTCCGGATGAACGGTTCTCGCGCCCGTTGATCGACCGTCTTGGGGCCGAAGCAGACCTGTGTGTTGGCGTCAACGAGCCCTATACTGGCGTGCTGCCCGGTGACGCAATTGATCGGCACTGCACAACGCATGGTCGCCCTAACGCCTTGATCGAGCTGCGTAATGATCTGATCGCGGACAATGCCGGACAGCGTGAATGGGCAGAGCGTTTGGCCATAATCCTGCAGGACGCTTTGGGCGAAAGCGGTCTTTGACGTCAGGTCAAATAAGGTCGATTCCGGGTCTCACGTTATTGTGAGGGTATCCCGAGCCCCCATATATTAAGTGAAAGGAGACGACCATGACTCAGGAATTCCTGACGACCGTCTTCGGCTGGATGACGGTCCTTAACCTCGCCCTTCTGGTGTTCACTACTCTGATGATCGTTGTTTCACAGGACTGGGCTGCCAAGATACACGGCCGGATGTTCCAGATGGAGCCTGGCGATGCGAAAAGAGCCTATTTCCGGTATCTGGCCAACTACAAGATACTGACCATCGTATTCTGCCTGATGCCGTGGCTGGCCCTGAAGCTGGCTTAAAACCGAAATCGATCGCTGGGAAGGGCCTGCTGGCCCTTCCTGTTTATTGTAACGACGCCTTCGGATTGTTAGGTCAGGCAAACGACACGCATTGGGAGCCCGACAATGGACAAGCAAACCGAAATCGAACTTCAGGCCGCCGCGTTCCGCCGGTTGCAAAAGCACCTGATGGAAGACCGCACGGACGTTCAGAACATCGACATGATGAATCTGGCCGGGTTCTGCCGCAACTGCCTGTCGCGTTGGTATCAGGAAGCCGCCAACGAAAAGGGCATCGAAATGGGCAAGGACGAAGCCCGCCAGATTTTCTACGGCATGACCATGGATGAGTGGAAAGCCAACTATCAGACCGATGCAAGCCCTGAAAAACAGGCCGCCTTCAAGGTTGCGTTTGAAGAGAATGTTGGGAAAAAAGACTAATCCCCTAAAACGAAAAAGGCCCGCCAATCCGGCGGGCCTTTGCTTTAGATCGCTGCCTTGCGGCTTTCGTCCAGGTAAATCTCACGCAGCCGTTTGGCGATCGGGCCCGGCGTGCCATCCCCCAGCGTTACACCGTCAATTTCAACTACCGGCATGACAAAGGCACTGGCCGAGGTGGTAAAGGCTTCGTCCGCCTCTTTCGCTTCGTCGATGGTGAACAGGCGTTCTTCGACTTCCATCTGCGCCTCAGCCGCCATGCGCAGCACGGCCTTACGGGTGATCCCGTGCAGAATGTCGGTCGACAGCGGGCGGGTGACGATCTTGCCGTCTTTCACGTAGTAGGCGTTGTTGCTGGTGCCCTCGGTGACATAGCCGTCTTCGATCAGCCATGCATCGTCGCAGCCCGCTTTCTTGGCCATCATCTTACCCATCGACGGGTACAGCAGCTGAACAGTCTTGATATCGCGCCGACCCCAACGGATGTCCTCGATCGAGATGATCTTTGCACCTTTTTTCGCCGCTGGGCTGTCGGCCAGACCCGGCTTGTTCTGCGTGAACAGAACCAGACTGGGCTTGGTGTCCGCCGACGGGAACACGAAATCCCGGTCGCCATCCGATCCACGGCTGACCTGCAGGTACACAAGACCTTCTTCGATGCCGTTCAGCTCAACCAGCTTGCGGTGAATGTCCAGCAGCTCATCCTTGGTGCAGGGCTCGGCCATCTCCAACTCGTCCAAAGACCGCTTGAGGCGCACGGCATGGCCTTCAAAATCGATCAGCTTTCCATCCAGAACGCTGGTGACTTCGTAAACGGCATCCGCGAACAGGAAACCACGGTCAAAAATGGAAACCTGGGCTTCGGTTTCAGGCAGGTATTCGCCATTCACGTAAACGGTGCGGGTCATGTCATATCCTTTTCGTCTCAGGGCTTCGCCCGTTCCTTACTGAAAATGATCCACCGGATCATTTTCCGGGCGTTCGTCACCCCCAGAGCGCCGCCAAAGGCGGATGCACTCCGGCATCATCAAAATTTAGCGGGTTGTCGCGGTCTTCGGCCAACAGAAGCGGGCCGTCAAGGTCTGTTACCATCGCACCCTGCGCCAGCAGTGTCGCGGGCGCCATAGCCAGCGAACTGCCGACCATGCATCCGACCATAACTTTGTAACCCTCGGCCAGCGCCTGTTCACGCAGGGCCAGCGCCTCGGTCAAACCGCCAGTCTTGTCGAGCTTGATGTTTACTACGTCATACTTGCCCTTCATCGCGGGCAGGCTACTGCGGTCATGGCACGATTCATCGGCACACACCGGCACCGGGCGATCCATCCCGATCAGGGCGTCATCTTCCCCGGCTGGCAGAGGCTGTTCGACCAGCGCAACTCCCAGCCGCACCAGATGCGGTGCCAGATCGGCATAGACTTCGGCCGACCAGCCCTCATTGGCGTCGACGATGATCTTGGCGTCAGGGGCACCTGCGCGTACGGCTTCCAGACGAGGCATGTCGTCTGGCGTGCCCAGCTTGATCTTCAACAGCGGACGATACGCGTTCTCAGCCGCCTGTGCCTGCATCTTTTCCGGCGTGTCCAGCGACAAGGTGTAGGCGGTGATCTCTGGGCCGGGCGCGGGCAGTCCGGCCAGTTCCCATGCACGTTTTCCGGCGCGCTTCGCCTCAAGATCCCACAGCGCACAGTCTACCGCATTGCGGGCGGCACCAGCGGGCAACAGATCCATCAACTGCGCTCGATCAAACATCCGGGGCAAACCGGCAATTTCGGCCTCGACCGACTCCAGCGTCTCATTATACCGAGCGTAGGGCACACATTCGCCCCACCCCTGATGCGCGCCATCCGATACACGTACAGTCAGCACATTCGCTTCGGTCCTAGACCCGCGCGAGATCGTAAAGACCTGAGCCAACCGGAATACATCACGAGAGACGTCAATCTGCACGCGCCCACTCCTTTATTCATTCAAGATTTCCCCGCCAGAGAGTCCTCTGGCGGGGTCTATTGATCACAACGCGGCCAGCGCGTCGACCAGTTTGCCCGGACCAAAGCGGAACGGATCAGTGGCGGGCAGACCCAGATCGGCCTCGACCTTCGCCAGATAGGCGATGGCGTCCTCTTCACTCATGTGCTGTGTGTTGACCGAGACACCCACGACCTGACAATCAGGGTTTGCAACCTTGGCAAGTGCCAGCGCGGTGTCGCGCAGGTTTTCAAGCGTCGGCAAAGTATAGGTCGGCAAACCGCGCATATGCTCACGGGTGGGTTCGTGGCTCAGGATCAGTGCGTCCGGCTGGCCGCCGTGGATTAGCGCCATGGTCACACCGGAGTAGGACACGTGGAACAGCGATCCCTGCCCTTCGATCAAGTCCCAGTGGTCGTCGTCATTGTCGGGTGTCAGCCATTCGACCGATCCGGCCATGAAGTCAGCGATCACGGCGTCCAGCGGCACACCGTCACCGGTGATCAGAATACCGGTCTGGCCGGTGGCACGGAAGGTGGATTTCATGCCACGCTTGCGCATTTCGGCATCCATTGCCATCGCCGTGTACATCTTGCCGACCGAGCAATCCGTGCCAACTGCCAGACACCGCTTGCCCTTGCGTTTGATGCCGTTTGCGATCGGGTACTCGACCTCGGGAACGCGCACATCGTGCAGCTTGCGGCCCGTGGCCTCGGCAACGGCAACCAGATCGGGCTCGTCGCGCAGCAGGTTGTGCAGGCCAGACGCCAGATCAAAGCCTTCCTCCAGCGCCATCACCAGAACCTTTTTCCATTCCTGGCTGATCACGCCGCCACGGTTGGCCACACCGATGACCAGAGTCTTAGCGCCCGCCTCTTTTGCTTCGGTCAGGGTCATGTCCGTCAGGCCCAGATCGGCCTTGCAGCCGTCCATCCGATATTGGCCCACAGCGTTTTCCGGGCGCCAGTCTTTGATGCCGACTGCGACTTTGGCCGCCAATTGGTCGGGCGCATCGCCCAAAAACAGCAGGTACGGTGTCTCGATCATTGCGGTTCACTCCTTTGATTCCGGCGCAGCCTATGGGACGCGCCTGACGAGTGCTTTGCGTTTTCGCCTGGCATAGTTGCCATTGGTGGGAAATTTTCGCGCGAACTCTTCATACATTGAAATTTTCTTTCAAGTTTTCACAGTGATTAAACTTTAATCACCAGTTTGATCGCTTTCCACGGCAAATGCTGCGAACGCAATGCCGCACCTGCATAAAGATGCTTGCGCATAAGCACGCAATTTAATACCTCAATGAGCAGGAAAATTGTAATTTCATTTCTCGCACGAGGTCCAGATGAGCTTTCGCCTTCAACCCGCCGCCCCCGCCCGCCCCAACCGTTGCCAGCTGTTCGGGCCTGGATCGAACACCAAGCTGTTTCCAAAAATGGCCGCGTCAGCGGCAGACGTGATCAACCTTGATCTTGAGGACTCGGTGGCGCCGTCGGACAAGGACGCGGCCCGCGCCAATGTGATCGAGGCACTGAACACCGTGGATTGGGGCAACAAGTACATGTCCGTGCGCATTAACGGACTGGACACACCCTATTGGTATCGCGACGTTGTGGATCTGCTGGAACAGGCTGGCGACCGTCTGGACCAGATCATGATCCCCAAGGTCGGCTGCGCCGAAGATGTCTATGCCGTGGACGCGCTGGTTACCGCCATCGAACGCGCCAAGGGCCGCACCAAGCCGGTATCCTTCGAAGTGATCATCGAATCTGCCGCAGGTATTGCCCATGTCGAGGAAATCGCTGCCTCGTCACCACGAATGCAGGCGATGAGCCTGGGTGCGGCGGATTTCGCGGCCTCGATGGGCATGCAGACCACCGGCATCGGCGGAACGCAGGAAAACTATTACATGCTGCGCGAAGGCGAAAAGCACTGGTCCGATCCTTGGCATTGGGCACAAGCGGCCATCGTCGCCGCTTGCCGAACCCATGGCGTGCTGCCGGTGGACGGGCCGTTTGGTGACTTCTCGGATGATGAGGGATACATCGCACAGGCCAAACGCTCAGCCACGCTGGGTATGGTCGGCAAATGGGCGATCCATCCCAAGCAGATCGCACTGGCCAACGAGGTTTTTACCCCCTCGGACGAGGCTGTTTCGGAAGCGCGCGAAATCCTGGCGGCAATGGAACAGGCCAAGGCCAATGGCGAAGGCGCGACCGTCTACAAAGGGCGTCTGGTCGATATCGCGTCGATCAAACAGGCCGAAGTGATTGTGGCGCAAGCGGAACTGATCGCCGCTGGCTAATGGCCAAAAAAAGGCGCCCCGCGGGGCGCCTTCTTGTTACCGCCCGAAGATGTCGTTGGGTACCCAGGTGAGTTTTTCGCCTTGTTTGCCCGATTTCATCATCAGGCAAGAGGATCCCAATTTTTGAAAATAGATGATCTTCAACGGATACCAGCCCGCTTGGGGCACTTCTACTTCGGTACGTTGATTGGCTTCACAGCCTTGAATACCGGTTACGCGGCCAATCTGTTGACCACCAACCGAAGCCTCAATCCCGTCATTTGACCACGTTTCCAACTCGTAAATCCCCGGCGAGTCGAACCGCATATACCCAGTAACTTCGGCAGCAACGTTGTAAGCGCCGTCGAATGTCATGACGTCCTCACCCTTGCTGGTGTCCCTGTAATCCAACCCCCGCAACGGTGTTCCGGGTTGCGCTTGAGACAGCAGGCTTTTTGCCTGGCTCAGATCTCGGATCTTCTTGTGTTGATTGCCTGTACCATAGTATTTCACATTCAACCCGGCCTGCGGGCTGGGTTGTGGGTTTGCGGGTTGCAGCTTAAGCGGCGCTGACGCTACCGCTCCGGCAATCAATGCCATAGCTGCGGCAAGCGCACCGGCTTTGATAAGTTTCATGATCGTCTCCCTGTGACGGCATAAGAGGGGTTTGTCCCCATTTTGGTTTTCCCATTGCTGTGACACTAGGATGAGAGGATTTTCCCCGCAAGACAGTTAAAATTCACAATTTCCCTGTCAGGCGCGCAAATCCTTGGGTGAATCCATCACCACGTAGGAGGTGATCGACGTCACATGCGGCAGGGTTCCCAGCACCTCTGTGTGAAAGGTTTTGTACTCGGCAAGATCAGCGCATTCCACACGCAGCAAGTATTCGATGGTGCCGGTGATATTGTGGCATTCAATCACTTCGGGCGCATGCTGCACGGCCCGTTCAAAACCTTCCTGCGCGGCTTTGGTATGCTCTCCCAATCCAACGCCGATGTAACCCACGAACCCTACGCCCAGTTCTTTCGGGCTTAATACCGCGCGGTAGCCGGTGATCACGCCAGCGCGCTCAAGTTCTTGCACGCGACGCAAGCAGGCCGAGGGCGACAGGCCAACGCGGTCCGCCAGTTCCAGGTTGCTGATACGGCCGTCACCTGTCAGCGCGCGCAATATTTGTTGATTTATGTGATCAATCTTCGCCATTAATTGTGTAATTACCCCAAACACGCACAAAAACGCAATTTCATTTGCTGTTTTGTCAGTGATTATCCCCGCCATGACCTATGACGTCCTTCTGGCCCTGATCGCCTTTGCTTTTGTCTCGTCCATCACGCCTGGGCCGAACAACCTGATGCTGATGGCCTCGGGGGCCAATTTCGGGTTTCGCCGAACCATCCCGCATATGTTGGGGATCGGGTTGGGGTTTACTGTCATGGTCCTGCTGGTCGGTGCCGGTTTGGTGCAGGTATTTGACCGATACCCGGTCAGCTACACGGTGCTGAAACTCGTCTCGGTCGTCTATCTACTGTATCTGGCGTGGAAGATCGCGCATGCGGCCCCGGCCAATGGCAAGATGGCCGAGGGTGATCCAATGACCTTTCTGCAAGCTGCCGCCTTTCAATGGGTCAATCCAAAGGCCTGGGCCATGGCCCTGACGGCTACTACGGCCTACACGCCAGATCACACGATGCAAGCCATCATCATCGTGGCGCTGATATTCGGAGCGGTGAACCTGCCGTCGGTCAGCACCTGGACGGTGCTGGGGCAGCAGATGGCGCGGATTTTGACAAACCCGCGCCGGTTGGTGGTTTTCAACTGGACCATGGCGATGCTGCTGGTCGCCTCGCTCTACCCGGTCCTGTGGCCAAACTGACCTATTTCAGCGGTAGGCAAATTTCGGTCAGCAGCTCTTCGGGTGCGGTGTTGCGCGGATCGTTCAGGTAGATCTCGTAGCACGGCTGGTCCGCGGGTTCCTCGCCTGACTCGGGCAGCCAGTTCCCGAACAGCGTGTGATACGCCGCGTGCAAACCGGAGTATGGGCCCTTGTAGGTCAGAATAGCTGTTTTGCCGCCTGGAATCTGCACGTCTTCCATACCCTCAGGTGTGTCACCACCTTTGAATTCGGCGCCTGCATAGCTGCGCAGTTGGTCTTGTGACACATCATCGGGGCTGTCCAGATAGACGCCGATGACTGGACCAAGTTGAGACCACAGGTTGCGGGATTCACACAAGGCACCAAATGCCTCAAACTTATTGCCGATCTCTGCGTAATCCCCTTTATGAGCCAAGGCGATTACGCGGCGGGCGGGTTCTGTACGGGTTGTAACGGGATGCATTGGATATTCTCCGATTCTCAATTTGCGATTAAGCACCAGCCAACGCCCGGATTTTCTAAAGGCCGCCGGGCTGGCGCTGTAGGCCTGCGAAAAGGCCCGCACAAAGGAATTCAGATTAGGATAACCCACCGCCGACGCGATCTCTGCCACGGAGCGGTCGGTTTGCACCAGCCAACACGCGGCACGGTGCAACCGGATCCGGCGGACAGCTTGCGCGCAGGTTTCGCCGGTAATCGCGTGAAACACACGATGCCAGTGAAACCGGGACATCGCAGCCACATCAGACAAGGCATCCAACGACAGATCCCCGGCGGGGTGATCGTGGATGTAAGTCAAGACGCGCAGAATGCGATCTTCGTAGCTGTTTGCCATCGGCAACCTTCCTTCTCTTTGCTTATCCGTGGTCGCATATTCCGCATCCACAAATCTTGCTGAGTTGCATCCCGCGCAACCTCAGGTCATATAGCAAAGAACTTCCGCGTTGAGAGGCGTCATGACCCAGTATCTGGATTTCGAAAAACCGCTGGCCGAGATTGAAGGCAAGGCCGAGGAATTGCGTGCGCTGGCCCGCGCCAACGAAGAGATGGACGTGGCCGAAGAAGCCGCCGCGCTGGACGCCAAGGCCGCAAAGCTTCTGGAAGAGCTTTATGGCGATCTAACCCCCTGGCGAAAATGCCAGGTGGCGCGCCATCCGGACCGCCCGCATTGCAAGGACTATGTCGAGGCGCTGTTTACCGAGTTCACCCCGCTGGCGGGCGATCGCAACTTTGCCGACGATCTGGCAGTTATCGGTGGTCTGGCCCGATTCAACGATCAGCCGGTGATGGTGATTGGTCATGAAAAGGGTTCGGACACCAAATCGAGGATCGAACGGAATTTCGGCATGGCCCGCCCCGAAGGGTATCGCAAGGCCGTGCGCCTGATGGAAATGGCCGGTCGCTTTGGCCTGCCCGTTATCACTCTGATCGACACGGCAGGCGCCTATCCCGGCAAAGGGGCCGAGGAACGCGGTCAGTCCGAGGCCATTGCCCGGTCGACCGAGATGTGCCTGAAGATCGGCGTGCCGCTGGTGTCGGTGATCATCGGCGAAGGCGGGTCCGGCGGGGCTGTGGCCTTTGCGACGGCGAACCGCGTCGCGATGCTGGAACATTCGGTCTATTCGGTGATCTCGCCGGAAGGCTGCGCCTCGATCCTGTGGAAAGATGCCGAAAAGATGCGCGAGGCCGCCGAGGCGCTGCGCCTGACCGCGCAGGACCTGCACAAGCTGGGCGTCTGCGATCTTATCATTCAGGAACCCAAAGGCGGTGCCCATCGCGACCGTCCTGCCACCGTCGAATCCGTTCGGGATGCTATCACCCTGATGCTGAAAGAACTGGACGGCAAAGACGCGGCGGCCCTGATTCAAGACCGCCGGCAGAAATTCCTTGATATCGGATCGAAAGGGCTGGCGGCGTAAACCGTCAGCCTCCCAGACTACGCAGCAACGCAACCGAAGGCTCTCCGGTAACCGGCATGCCGCTGGCGCGCTGATAGGCGTTGATGGCGGATTTTGTGTTGTTGCCGATCACCCCGTCCGCGCCCTCAGTATCATAGCCGGCCGATGTCAGTCGGCGCTGGAGCTCCTTGCGATCTTCCAGCGTCAAACCCGTTGCGTCCGGCCCGAATGAGGCCTGAAACGGCGCACCGCCTGCAATCCGGTCAGACAAATGTCCGACGCCAATCGCGTAGCTGTCCGAGTTGTTATAGCGCTTGATGACCTGAAAATTGCGGAACACCGCAATGCGGGGGCCAGGTGTCTGCGGCTGCAAAACTGTAACCGGCGTGCCGGATACAGTGCCAGCCTCACCGCCCCAGGGCTGCCCGCGTACCCAGCCCGCGCGCGCCAGATAGGCCGCGGTCGAGGCCAGCGAATCCGTGGGATCCTCGGACCAGATATCCCGCCGTCCGTCGCCGGTGAAATCCACCGCATAGGCCAGATAGGATGTCGGAATGAACTGCGTGTGTCCCATTGCTCCGGCCCAGCTGCCGGTCATGTTGGCCGGGCTTGTGTCGCCCTCTTGAATGATCCGCAAAGCTGCGATCAGTTGCTTTTCAAAGAACGCACCGCGCCGCCCGTCATAAGCCAAAGTCGACACTGCTGACACCACCGGCACATCCCCGCGCCGCGCGCCGTAGCGGCTTTCCAAGCCCCAGACGGCCACGATCACTTCTTTGTCGACGCCATATTTCGCCTCGATCTGCGACAGGGTGCCTGCATGGCGCACCAGCATCTGCTTGCCGGTTGCGATCCGCTCATCTGAGGCCGCGATGGCCAAATAGTCCTCGAGCGAACGTTTGAACTCGACCTGATTGCGGTCCCGCTCGATCACATCGGGCAGGTACCCCGCCCCCTGAAAAGCCAGGTTTAGGGTTGTCTGCGATATCCCCCGCGACGCCGCGCGGCCCTTGAAACCGGCAACCCACGCATCCCACCCGGCGTTGGGCACAGGCCGCATCCGGGATGCCGGGGTGCTGGTGGGGGTGCCTGTGGAACAGGCCGACAACAGGGCTGACCCGATCCCCAAAGAAAATATCCGTCGATTGATCATAACTGAAAACTGCTCTTGTTGTGATTTGGTCCAGACTAGCCCAGACCCTATCCCCAAACCAGAACGACGATGCCAATCAGATGCAAATTCTGGGCTTCGGCAACAAGCCGCTCAGCTGACCAGCAACCTCAGGCCCTGGGTCACGTCCGAGCGGACGGCCAAGCGCAATCCAGGCTCGTCACCGGCCTGCAAAGCGGCGATGATCAGTTTGTGGTTATGCGGCGGGTCGGTCCGCCGCAGTCGGCCGTACAGCGCACGCATGGTGGGACCAAGTTGCAGCCAGACTGTTTCTGCAATCGCGAGCATTGCCGGAGCCTGCGCCCGCAGATACAGAGTGCGGTGAAATTCTAGGTTTGAGCGAATATAGCCAACGGCATCACGTTTAGTGACCATCTCGGCCACGTTCATGTTGATGCTTTGCAGCCGGTCAATCAGCGCCATATGTGCACGCGGCAGGGCGCGGCTGGCAAGTTCAACCTCAAGCAGCGCACGAAGCGCAGCCAACTCTTCGATCCGGTCATTAGTCAGCTCAGGCGTCGAAACCCGGCCCGATGTGGATAGAAACAGCGCTCCCTCGGCTGCCAAGCGGCGCACGGCCTCGCGCGCGGGGGTCATCGAGACGCCAAATTCCTTACCGATCCCGCGTAGGGTCAGCGCCTGCCCGGGTGCCATTTCACCGTGCATAATGCGTGCGCGAAGAACACGATAGACCCGATCATGGGTGGCAGTATGGGATTCAGTGGGACGCGCTGACAACATACCCCCATGTGATCACAAATGAGCCCAGGGTCAACTCGCGGACGCATCAAATCTGTATTGATGCAGTTGCGCCCCGTTGTCGCGCAGCCAACGCCGCTGATCGCGGTAATCGCCGAAAATCCGCTCGACCTGCGCCCAAAAATCAGCCGAATGGTTCATCTCTACCAGATGCGCCACCTCATGTGCGGCGACATAATGCAGGATCTCAGGCGGCGCGAGGATCAATCGCCAGGAAAACATCAGACCGCCAGCGGAACTGCACGACCCCCAACGCGACCGTGTATCGCGCATGGTCAGGTTGGAATAGGACCGTCCCAGCATCGCCGCGTAATCATCGCAGGCGCCGGTCAGGCGATCACGCGCCAATTCCTTGAGAAATCGCGCCAGACGCCGTGCCTCGGCACCCTCGGGTACTGCAACCTCATCGCCCTGTAACAGAACGCGCCGCCCGCTGGCAGGCACGATTCGCCGCTCTGTGCCTTCGATCGGGATGGTTTGCCCGAACTGAACCACCGCAGGGTCAGGACGGTCCAGCAGGTGCTGACGTATCCACTCTTCTTTGGTGCGCGCAAAACTCAAGGCTTCGGCTTCTGGCACGCCTTGTGGATAGGTCAGCGTAACCCGGCCATCCAATTGGGAAATCCGCAAACTGATCCGCCGCGCTCGCGCCGATTTACGCAACGTCAGTGGCACCGGTGGCGTCCCGGGCAGTGCGTGATCTCCCATATACCTGTTTCTCCTGCGCAAAGGCTTTGACAGTGCCCGCTGCATGTGGCACGTGACCTGAATCGTTGATACGACTCACCTGATATCAAGGGGATTTCACATGCCCAAGGAAGAATGGGGCGTAAAGCGCGTTTGCCCGACAACCGGTAAGCGGTTTTATGACCTGAACAAGGACCCGATCGTCAGCCCCTATACCGGCGAGATCGTGGAGCTTGAGACCGGCAAAAGCCGGATGATCGCCGCAGATGCGGAAGATGCGGCCTCGGCCAAAGCGCGTGAGAACGCGTCGGATGAAGATATCGTTCTGGATGATGACGACAATGTCGACGTCGAACTGGACGACGATCTGCTGGACGATGATGACGACGACAACGATAACGTCTCGTTGGACGATATCACCGACATGTCATCGGAAGACGAAAACTAAAACCGGTCAGAGGCGGCCCTGCGTCGCCTCATGCCCACCCCGGACGCGGGTCGGAAACTTTTTGGCAAATTCCATTTTTGGTCTTGCGCTCGCCGTCACCGTCTCATAAACGTCCGTCCACTGCTTCGGCAGTACCTTGATGGGGCCTTAGCTCAGTTGGGAGAGCGCTTGCATGGCATGCAAGAGGTCAGGGGTTCGACTCCCCTAGGCTCCACCAAAATCCTTTGATTTTGCTGGATAAATTGCGGCAACGCCGTCACTGCCCCTAATCTAACCCTAAAATTTAGTCGCTTCACCAGGCTTTTGCCGGTGCCAACCCATCACCATCCGAGTCGGAATATCGCACCCCACCCCCCGGCCTCACCCAGACACCGTGCAGTTTTGTTTATACCCCACGCACACCAAGCGCGGGGTATCTGGACTTTTTGACTGTTAGGTCATGCTTTTTACCACATTATACATGTAAGAGACGCACAGGAGGCAGGAACCCAATACGAGAACCGGCTCGATACTCACCGCTACGACGCGGTTAGACTTTCCCCTGCGTTCCCTTTGCTGGTGTTACAAGCAATGCAGGCAACTTGGCCATTTGATACGGCTGTCGTGCCACCTTTTGAATAGGGCAATACATGATCTGCATGCCAATCATCCCATCCTAGTCTCTCGCCGTTGCACTTGACGCGAAGCTGGCACCTCCCTTGATCTCGGCGGAAGATTGCTAGGCGCTGCTCATGAGTGAAGGTGCGTATTCCATCCACCGTTGGAATATCTGGGTACGCGAGGAAGAAGTCTTTCTCCAAATGCTCAAACCGATCATTGAGGAGCGGACGAGGTGAGCATGCACTGCGGTTTCTCGAAGGGCTGGTTCGAGAATAACCACAAGACACGATAGTCGAAGAAGTTAGATCCAATGACACGCATCACTAATTTAATATTTCAGGCCCCAATCATAGCCATCTTGTTCAGTGTCATATCGTGCATCTTATAGCCTGGCTGGTGGCGGCACGCGAATGGAATTCAGTGAATTCGAACGCCTGTTAAAACTGGCGTAGGTGCAATGTGGCGGCGACATTTACAGGTAAGACAACTGAAGAAAGGCAGCAGTTAAGCCACGGGATGGATCAATTGTCCAAGAATGTTACCACGGTTTCCCTTAAAGCGTCCCAATCGGTGAACTCCCGAGCACCGTCCCTTGGATCGATCTTTTGATCCTTTAAGACAACATGCTGAACGATCTCTTCTTCAAAATACCCATAGTTGTCAGGCTGCACAGCGCCCGCAACCAAAGCCGTTAGGTCAGGTTCAAAATGCGTACGCATCAGCATTTCGGTAAGATAGTCCCAGGCGTCTTCCTGGCCTCTTGCAAAAGCCGCCTTTAGGCTGACCGAAAGCACTAGCGACTTCCGGGACGCAAGCGCGTCTCTATGCGTTTCAACAAACGCTTCGAATAGCTTGGGGTGCCGGCGTTCATGGACAGGAGCCGCAAGAATGACCCTGTCCACACCTGCCAGGGACACGTGTCGTATCTGGTCTCCGGTGTTGATCAGTATTGTATCGTAGCCGGCTTTTCTTGTGACATCGTTGATAAAACGAGCAATCTTGGCAGTCTGACCTTCAACGGTGCCGTAAGCAATCAGCACTGTCATTTCGATCCTCCCGTGAATCTGTCCGAAAAGCGCGCCAACTATGCCGAAACCGTTCGCTTCAGCCCTTGATCTCAATCAAAAGTGACTGTCTTGCCAAGTTTTTTTGGACGCGGGTGCGGCGTCGTTTGGTCGGCTCATGCGGTTCTGGAAAGCGCGACAGCTATCGCCAGCCAAAATCCAGTGCGTATGGTCATTGCACCGACGGTTCGCCATTCAAACGGCGTTCCAAACAGTGCCACTAATATCAGAACAGCGAACACAAGTAATGTTGATAAGCCTATCACCCAGGCAATTCGAGTTGCCCAGGTTGTTGATTTAAAGAGCGCGATTGCACCAAGCAAATAGACAAATCCAGCCAGAAAATTGAACCAAAGCACGAGTGGAACTGCATCTCCAACTGCTGCTTTAGCGGCGGCACCCCCAAACAGGGCCGTTCCGCCGGAGAATATTGTCAGGAGACCGAAGAATGCCGCGGCTATTGCAGCTGGGCGAATCCAAGGCGGAGAGGGCTGCATAGTCGTTATCCTCAGGAATTAGATTGAATTTCGTGTCGTAGGAAAGCTGCCAACTTCGCCAAAGGGACTGAAAAGCACGTCCATAATAGCAATTTTTCTCGCCAATACTCTTGATCTTTATCATTGGGCCCAAATTGACACCCTTTGAACAAAGCAGTGCCTGCGGGAGGCTTTTTGCAGTAAAAATACGCTGTCGCCCCTTTGGCGCGACTAGCTTGCAGCTCCAACGGTCATTAAATTTGTTCGGTTACCGTGAATCTTCTGGAAATGGACGGACGGCTACGCTCGAATTTGCAGCGAAAAGTGTTGATTTGAGTCAATGCTAGTTGCTGCAAGTTCACCCATACTGACCCCTCACAAAGGAGGGAGTGCGACATGTTCAAAATAATTGTGGTTGGCTTGGATGGATCAGAGGCGTCAGAAGCAGCTCTACGCGTTGCCTGTGATATCTCAAGCAAATATGGCTCCCAAATTCACCTTGTCCATACACCTCAGCCGCAAACCGTGGCTTTCGCAATGGGCGCTGTTGCTGGCTATCACGCCGTCACGACAATGCCATCAGACGAAGAGGTTCAACAGGCAGCAGACAAGATCATTTCCGCGGGCAAAGAGATTGCCAAAGAATACAATCAGACGGTTTCGCAAACGCATACCCAACGCGGTGATCCGGTCGACGAGATCATAGCATGCGCCGAGCAATGCAATGCTGACCTGATTGTGACGGGCCGCCGCGGATTGGGAAGCATTGGTAGCCTGATTCAAGGGAGCACCTCTCAAGGCATCAGTCGGAATGCCACTTGTGCGGTTTTGACCGTTGCCTAAATTTCAAACTTGGTCCCAATCGGCACAAAAACGATGACGATCAATAAGCTTTGCATTGAAATCTCGTGGCAGAATTAAGTTTCGATGGCTACCCCGTGACGCTGAACTCCCGGCCGTGAAAACGGAGTCTGACATCCACTGCTTCATGACGGTGACACGAAAACGGATGCTGAAACCGAGGTCATGGGTGCCTGTGGCGATGACCGGCGACCAAACTGTGTTAGGCGAAGCTACCCGAACTGTGGCGGAACAGATGAACTTCCCCTTCTTATTTGTGCATTGGTTCAAGGTCAGAAGATAGACTGTACAATCCCTGATACGTAGATCCGTGGTAACTTTGGAGCCCGACATGAACACCCCGTCCCTGTTCGACGCTCATAAACCCTCTGAAATTGCGGCGTTAGTTGAGACTGCTGGGGTCACAAAGGCAAAGTTGCCAATGGCACCCATGTTCGTTCTTGCGATGCTGGCCGGGGCATTCATAGGGTTTGGCGCAGCGGCCTATACGATGGCGGTTACTGGCGCAGACAGCGCTGCGGGGCCGATCCGCGTTCTGGGTGGCGCGGTGTTTTCCCTGGGCCTTATCCTGGTGATCACAGGTGGTGCAGAATTATTCACCGGCAATGTTTTGATGGTGATCGCAGCGGTCGACCGCAAGATACCACTGCGACTGCTGTTTCGATGCTGGGGCATCGTCTACGCCGGAAACTTCGTGGGCGCCCTCGGGCTTGCATTGGCCTTCTCTCTGACCGGCCTGCTCGAGGGGCCGATGGGCAATACCGCCGTGGTGATAGCCGATGCCAAAGCGGGGTTGGAACCGATGGAGGCCTTCGCCCGTGGCGCACTGTGCAACGGGTTGGTATGCCTTGCTGTTTGGCTGTCCTTTGCCGCCCGCAGCGTCGCCGGCAAGGTTCTGGCCGTTTTGTGGCCCGTCACTGCTTTTGTGTTGCTGGGACTCGAGCATTCGATTGCGAACATGTTTTTCTTCCCGCAGGGTTGGGCGGCGGGGGCAACTGTGCCGGTTTTCTCAGCGGCGACCAATCTATTGTGGGTTACTCTGGGCAATATTGTCGGCGGGGCGGGAGGAGTCGCCTTGGCCTACTGGTTTGCTTATCTTGGCGCTACTAAAGGGTAGACCCACTTCTTCGATCACAGCGCCTGCCAGAGCAAAACGAACGGTTTCAGATGGTTTTGAAGGCGTTGTCTAATAGTGCAGCCCAGAACAAGATTTTCCTGCACTCAATAGTCTAGATGCCGGGAGCATGGTTGTCTTAGTGGTCGATATCGGTTGTCGCATGATGGTGCAACACAAGGTGAAGCGGCACAGGCTTGCCTAAGTCCGCTGATTGGGATGCGAGCCGGTTGATCAGTCAGATATGAGAGTTGGATGCGGAGGTGACTCACCGACCACGAGGCAAGGAGATGGCGCATTGGCTGATGACGGCGCCGGGAATTGGGCCGTTCTTTGTCACTGCACTAGTTGCCCTCTCATTCCCGTGCTGCATTCTTCGCCAACATCTAAATTCATTGATCCTCGTCAAGATAGGAAAAGGCAAGATGTGATACAGTTGATGCCTAAAATGAGGGCTATCATGGAAGAATTAGTCGAGATTGGAAGAACATTTGTTCAGGCGATGCGTGATCGCAGGGGCCTTGCAAATGTTGATGAAATGTATGCCGAGAACGCTCAATCCATAGAAGCGGTTGTGCCTCCGGTTCGACAGTTTCGCATCACAAAAGGCCGTGATGCTATCAAAGGGAAAAGAGAGGATTGGCTGGCAGCTCATGAAATCATCGAATTTGACGTCGATGGCCCCTATGTTCATCCCCCAAACCGCTTCAGTGTGCGATATAAGGCTGAAGTAAAGCAGAAGGAAACTGGGCAACGTATCACTTTGAGTGAGATTGCAGTTTATTCAGTAGCAGACGGAAAGATTGTACTGGAAGAGTTCTTCATGTTGCCGAAGTAGCAGCGGCAACCCGCAATACTGACGCAGTGTTGATTTCATCCGCACACTGGAAGTGTGACTTGTAAGTGCTTTGACACGATGGATGGACAATTGGGCATTTGTTTCGACCGCGTGATGCTTGCCCATGCGCAACAATTCCGTCAGTTCGGCGCAACCGAAATCTAAAGTCACGCCGTGAAATCCGCATTGAGCCATTGATGCGGGTTAACAATCAGACTGCTGCGCCGGTTTTCTACCCGAGTTTGGCCTGAACAACCCTCTAAAGGGCTATGTTTGATCCAAAACAAAGCGTTTTGCGGGGTTTGAGATAACGTCACCTAGTAGCTTTAACCGCGGTACGCCAGATCATGAAAAAGAATGTGCGCGCAATACTGATCGTCGTAATGCTCCTTCTCGCAGGTGCGGCGTTGTACATATTCGTTTCAGAAGACAGCAGTGAATTGCCAGTTGGATTTGTACAGGGCAATGGACGGATAGAGGCCGAACAAGTGGAAATTGCCCCCACTTTCGCAGGGCGGGTTGCACAGGTTTTGGCGGCAGAAGGCAACTTGGTTGTTGTGGGTGAACTGTTGGTCGAGATGGACACCGATGAACTGTCTGCAGCGCTTGATCGCGCCAAAGCCGAAGTAGCATTGGCGCGTCAAGCCAAGGCCGAAGCCGAGGCTGTTGTTGTCCAACGAGAAAGCCAACAGCGTCGCGCGGCGCAGGAACTGGAACGGGCAAAGGCACTGTTGGCCGGTCAAAACATTTCGATGACAGTCTTTGAAGATCGCGAAACCGCATTTCAGGTTGCCGACGCCGTTCTGGGTGCCGCCAAGGCCCGGGTTGCAACCTCGGACAGCCAGATCGCGGCTGCCGAAGCCGAAGTGCGCCGGATCGTCGCCCAGATCGAGGATGCTTCGCTTGTTGCCCCTATGCCGGGGCGCATTCTTTACAGACTGGCTGAGCCCGGTGAAGTTGTTGGCGCGGGTGAGCCGATCCTTACGCTTCTCAGCTTAGAGAACGTCTATATGGACGTGTACCTGCCCGCACGCGAAGCGGGGTTGCTGCCCATCGGGGCTGAGGCGCGCATCGTACTTGATGCCTTGCCGGATTTTGCCGTTCCTGCAACCGTCACTTTTGTATCCCCCGAAGCCCAGTTCACTCCGAAGCAGGTAGAAACATTGAGCGAGCGTGAACAGTTGGTCTTTCGCGTTCGAGTTCGCATTCCTGAGGATCTGATCACAGAACGGATCGAACATGTGAAAACCGGCCTTCGCGGTATCGCTGTGATCAGGCTTTCTTCTGACAGTGTATGGCCGGAATATCTGGAAAGGCGGATTCCACCCGAACTGTTCGAATGAGTTCCCAGGCGGGCACATCTGATTTCTGCGTCAGTGGTGTCACGCATAAGTACCGCCAGCGCATTGCACTCGATAACCTGTCGCTTGATCTGCCGGTTGGTCAGCTTATTGGGTTGATCGGGCCTGACGGGGTTGGCAAATCAACGCTTTTGGGATTGATCACCGGCGCGAAGAAGCTTCAATCCGGCACAATCAATGTTCTCGGAGGCCCAATCGACGACCGTGCCCATCGTCACAAAATCTGCCCTGCGATCGCATTTATGCCGCAGGGGTTGGGCCGGAACCTCTATGCAGAATTGTCGGTGCGCGAGAACCTTGAGTTCTTTTCGCGTTTGTTCGGACAGGGGCAGCAGGAGCGTGACATCCGGATCGCAGCATTGCTATCGGCAACCGGGCTTGCGCCATTCTCTGATCGGCTGATGGGAAAACTCTCGGGCGGCATGAAGCAAAAGCTCGGGCTGTGTTGTGCACTGATCCATGACCCTAAGCTTTTGGTTCTGGATGAGCCGACCACCGGCATCGACCCACTGTCGCGGCGTCAGTTCTGGGCGCTGATCGACGCGGTCCGAGAGGCTTCACCCGACCTCTCCATACTGGTTTCGACAGCTTATATGGAAGAAGCCGAACAATTCGACTTTATCGTCGCGATGGATGCCGGGCGCGTGCTTTTCCATGGTTCTCCGGCAGAATTGAAGGGGGAAGCCAGCGATCTTGAAACGTCCTACCGGCGGTTGCAGGCGCACGGAGATCCCCTGATCGCACCAAGGAAAGCGCCCACACATCACCTTGAGGCAGACCCAGTGATCACGGCACGCGGATTGACGCGGCGCTTTGGCGATTTCACGGCAGTCAATAACGTCGAATTCTCGATCAAACGTGGTGAGATTTTCGGCTTCCTCGGGTCGAACGGCTGCGGCAAGTCGACCACCATGAAAATGCTGACAGGTCTTCTGCCCGCAAGTGACGGTGAGGCGCTACTGTTCGGAAGACCGGTTGATGCACGCGACCTGAGGATGCGTCGCGAGATTGGCTATATGAGTCAGGCATTCTCGCTTTATGGCGAGTTGACCGTTCGGCAGAACCTCCAGCTACATGCCCGCATCTTTGCGATCACGGACCGCGATAGGCGTATCGATGAACTGGCGGAACGCTTTGGCCTGATTGCACATATGGACATGCTGGCCACGGCGCTGCCACTTGGCATCAAGCAACGTCTCTCCCTGGCGGTCGCTGTGATCCACCGACCTCGCGTACTGATCCTGGATGAACCAACTTCAGGGGTGGATCCTGAGGCGCGCGACTCGTTTTGGGCGTTGCTGATTGAGCTTTCGAGAGATGAAGAAGTGACGATTTTCGTCTCGACCCATTTCATGGCCGAAGCAGAGCGCTGTGATCGGGTGTCGTTCATGCACGCGGGCCGTGTTCTGGCTGAGGGAACACCGGATGAGTTGATCGCCGGGGCACAGGTAGACAGTCTGGAAGAAGCATTTGTCACGGTATTGAAGGCAGCTGACCCTCCGGCACCGGTAAAAGCTCCTGAGGCATCGGTTCATGCCCTTGATGACAGCGCTGGCGGGGGTATCAGGCGCACACTGGCATACACGAAGCGTGAAACCATCGAGATTTTGCGCGACCGCGTGCGTTTGGCGTTTGCGTTCCTGGGCTCGGTGATCCTGATGCTGGTCTTTTGCTACGGGATTACGCTGGACATCGAAGAACTGGATTTCGCGGTACTGGATTTGTCACAGGGGCCAGAAAGCCGCGCCTACATTGCAGAGATTTCAGGATCGCGCTACTTCAACCCAACGCAGCCACTGACGAGTATCGATGAGGGCCATGAACGGCTGGCCCGAGGAGATGCCTCGCTGGTTGTCGAACTCCCACCTGACTTTGGGCGCAAGATCCGCTCTGTTGAAGCAACGGACGTGCTTGCAATTGTGGACGGCGCAATTCCGTTCAAAGGCGAGACTGTAGAAGGCTATGTGGCGGGGCTCCACAATACCTTTTTGGCGGCAATGGCCCGCCAAAACGGTGTGCATCCGGTCGAGATCGCCCGTATCGAGCCACGCTTCAGGTACAATCAGAGTTTCGAGAGTATTGCCGCAATGGCCCCGGCCATGCCTGCGATCCTTTTGATAATGTTACCGGCAGTTCTGATGGCGGTTAGCGTCGCACGTGAAAAAGAGTTGGGAACAATCACCAATTTCTATGCAACGCCAACGACGCGGCTTGAGTTTCTGGTTGGCAAGCAAATCCCTTATATCGCAATCGCGTTCGCCAATTTCCTGCTCTTGGCTGGAATGACGGTCTTGGTTTTTGATGTACCGCTCAAAGGCAACCCGGTTCCTCTGGCAATCGGCGCGTTGCTGTATGTCTGGGCTACAACATCCTATGGGCTACTCATTGCGACCATGACTTCAAGCCAGGTGGCCGCTACCTTCGCCACCGCGATCGCCTCGGTCGTACCTACGATTCAGTTCTCCGGGTTGTTACAACCGGTTTCAACGCTTGAAGGCGGTGCGCAAACAATCGGATCGCTCTGGCCGTCATCCTATTTCCTGCACCTGAATGTCGGTGCCTTCACCAAAGGGCTGGGCTGGGATGCGCTTGCCCCTGATCTTCTGGCCCTGGCCTGTTTCGGACCGGTGCTAACGTTGATCGCTGCCCTTTTACTTCGAGCGCAGGAGAAATAAATGCAACGGTTGTCCTGCATCTTCTGGCTTGGCTTGAAAGAAATGATGAGCCTTCGGCGTGATTGGGTGATGATGGCGCTGCTGGTCTGGTCATTCACGCTGGCACCCGTGATGGAGGCGACGGGGGTTTCGAACTCGGTCAACAATGCCTCCATTGCATTTGCCGATGAGGATGGCTCGCCCCTTTCACGGTCTCTTGCCACGGCATTCTTCCCTCCGGAGTTTCAACCCGTTGTCCAGATCGCACCGGGTACCGGAGCCGAAAAGATGGATGCCGGGCATTTCCTGTTTGTGGTCGCGGTGCCACCAGGGTTCGAGAAAGATGTTCGCGCCGGGCGCACGCCGGAAATTCAGGTTTTGATTGATGCGACGGCGATGGAACAGGCCGGGATTGGCGCAAACTATATCGTCAATATCCTAAGCGCCGAGATCCGTCGCTTTGCCATTGGTGCGGACCTGGCTGAGTCATTGCCCGTCGATATCATCATGCGCAGTGCGTTCAATCCCAACCGTGATACTGTTCGTTTTGCTGGCATCGTGGCGCTCATCGGCCAGATCATGTGGCTGACCACGATCCTCACCGGTGCCGCGATGATCCGCGAGCGTGAACATGGTACAATCGAACATCTGCTTGCGATGCCGCTTACCCCGTTTGACATTGCGATGGCCAAGATTTGGGCAAACGCAGCGGTGGTTCTTGTCGCGGCCGCCTTATCGCTGACCTTTGTTATGCAAGGTTTCCTGGGGATCAACATCGCGGGGTCGAAGGTGTTGTTTCTTTTTGGCACCGCGCTGTTTCTTTTCACAGCAACCGCACTTGGGGTATTTCTTGCAACGATTGCACGCTCAATGGCGCAATTCGCACTTTTGGTAATGCTGACAGTCCTTCCGATGCTGATGCTGTCGGGAGGTGAGACACCGATCGAGGGGCAGCCCGACTGGCTTCAGGTCGGAACATCGATCCTTCCGTCCCGCCATTACATGTCCGCCAGCCAATCCATCATCTTCAAGGGGGCGAGGTTTGAGACGGTCTGGCCAGAGTTCTTATGGATGGCGTTACTCGGCGCAATCCTTCTGGCGTCAAGCCTGATGCTTTTCAGACGCTCGGTGGCGCAATAGAGTCAGATCAGTTTACCCCTTGGCCTGGACGTATGACCGGTAATGCGCCTTGTTTCATTCGGAATGCCGATACGGCCGGGATGTCCTTTTGGCGCGTTACCGAGGACGCTTGCTTGCGCAAGATCAAGGTAATTGGACGAGTTTTTTGCCATAATGCAGCCTCCCCCCAATCGCACCGAAGGAGGAGGATCAGAAAATGCTTGAAGACAAAAAAACACAACTGTTTGCTGGAACACATCCGCTCTCTGATAATTTTCGACGCGAAATGGAATCCATGATGTCGCGCTTTTTCGGGGGCGCAGCGCCATTCCTTCCGCTGGAAACAGCCGCGCAACGCACGGGCTTCCCGTCGTTGGACATGACGGGTGCGATTTCGCCGGCGATTGACATCCACGAAACGGATACAGCGATCGTTCTCACGGCTGAATTGCCGGGTCTCGAAGAAGACGACGTCGAAGTCGAAATCAAAGACCGTAGATTGACGCTGCGGGGCCAGAAGAATGTTACGCATGATGACACAGGCGATCTGCGCGTTAGCGAGAGAAGCTATGGCAGTTTCACTCGGACAATGACGCTGCCTGATGCAATCGATATCGAGGAGATTTCCGCTGCGTTCGACAAAGGTGTCCTGCACGTCACGATGCCGAAAACCGAACCTCAGGATCCCAGCCGGAAGATTAAGGTCTCATCGAAATAGGCGCAATGGAGGCGCACGCGCAACCATCATGGCCCGGGCAGCATGCGCGAACCTTTGGTGTTCTTAAAACGAGCACATTATTGCCCACCATAGCGGTTTCACTGCTGCGCATGATAATGTGCCAATAGGGCTAGAGAACTGAGATGGACAATGCGGACGCCGGACAAAAGCGATGTGGAAAGTGAAACGGGCGATGTCCGTGCATTTCTGGAGAGCTTGACGGGGCCGTCCCGCGGAACCGTTACCTGGCTTGTCGGCAACGCTTTGGCTGCTTCGGTGGGTCCTGATCGTATCCTGAAGTTCAGGCGGAAAGAGGATTTGCCCCCGCATGACGAAGACGTGGCGACCATTCAGTGGTCGCAAGGCGGTTACGCGCTAAACGCGTTGCCTGGCCGGGATATTTGGGTCAATGGTCAAAAAACTGCTTCGGCAGTTCTTGGGCATGGCGACATGATTGAGTTCGGTGCAGAGGGGCCCATGTCACGCTACAGGGTGTGTGACCACTCATTCCCTGCACATCACACGGTCGAAGACATAATAAGTGACGCATATGTGTATGCGCGCTCCAGCCGACGACCCTTTGCCAGAAAAATGTCCGGTGCGCTGCGCGAAGGCGGGCGTCGGCTGACATCACAAACCACGGTTTTGTTCAGGGTTACCGTTATTGGTGTGCTTCTTCTGATCTTTGCCTTTGGTTATTTGCTTTTTCAGAACGACCGGAAGCTGGCGGACAGCCTTAAACAGGAGTCTCTCAAGATCGAGGCGGTTGCTGTCATGCTTACGCAAACGCGAGAAGATGCACTGACGGCGGATGATCTGGTCGCGCTCAGAGAAGCGTTTGACAACCAGGTGATTTCCACCGAGCAGCGCCTTGGCACTTTGGAAGAACGCGCTGGTGCGTCAAGGCGAGTTATCACAGCCTCGACGCGATCTATTGCCTTTATCCAGGGTGCTTACGGATTGCGACAGACCGAAAGCGGCAAATTGCTGCGGCATGTGCTTGGCCCGGACGGGGAGAAACTAAAAACTCCATTCGGAAAACCATGGATTGAGCCAGATGCGGAAGGCGCGCCGGCAGAATTTCAGTTCACCGGAACCGGGTTTCTATTGCAGGACACCTCTCTTTTGGTGACCAACCGTCATGTCGCCTTGCCCTGGACGACCGGGGATCGGGCGCAGGCCCTGAAGGCAGCAGGGCTTGAAGCCGAGATACTTAGCCTGCTGGCTTATCTTCCAGAACAATCCAAGCCAATGGAAGCGGTATTGCTTAGGGCAAGCAAAACGGCCGATCTGGCGCTTCTGTCCGTTGATGCGAACCGTGTTCAAGGGCTTGGACTTTCACTGGCACCTCACCCGACGCGAGCAGGTGAAGAAGTTTTCTTGCTTGGATTTCCGACTGGCCTTAAGGCCTTGATTGTGCAGGCTGGGTCGGATTTTCTGAAGACGCTTGAGAGAGACGGCGCCGTCGATTTCTGGACTATTGCAAAACACCTTTCAGAGCAGAACAAGATCAGGCCTCTGGCCAGCCGGGGGATCGTCGCCCAGACCAGCCCCGGTGCAGTCGTTTATGATGCTGAAACCACAACCGGCGGAAGCGGCGGACCTGCCCTTAACCGAAACGGCGAGGTGGTTGCTATCAATGCCGCGATCTTACCCGAATTTGGCGGCTCGAATATTGGCGTTCCGGTGTCACACCTCAAGATACTTCTCGATGAAAGCGATTGATCCGCATATTCAATCGCGCGTCTGATAAGGCGAGTTTTGCACCAGAAAAACCACAGCCAGTGGGATGATGACAGAGATCAAGCCCACGGTAATCAGCAAGTTCCCCAAATGGCTATAGTCAGCGACGGAGGCAACGGTACCCGTTCTGGGATCGGTAATCGCGCGGGTAACGGTAAAGATCTGATTCAGGTATTTTGTACCGAGACTGCTTGCTGACAATGCCATGTTGGTGAACGACGCCATGACCGCAAAAAAGGTAGCCTTCAGATGTGTTGGGGCGTTGCGCGCGATCCAAGCCAACATTGGGACCATCGCGATCTGACCCAGCGGTGACTCAACGGCTGTGTCAAGAATCGCTATAAACCTTGCATCCACGACCCCACCTGTGCGCGCGGCCGTCCATTCATGCACCCCGTAGTACAAGGCAAGGTTTGGCAGGGACAGCACTCCGGCGGCAATCGTGAGTAACACTACAACCTGCGCAATCGAACGACTTGCCATAAACGGCCTGAGGATAATCATACCAAGCAGAGCAAGTAGTGAGGTCAGAAGCGCTAGAATGGCCAGGAACTGTTCGTCAAACCCAAGCTCGTCGATCTCGAACCAGGTCAGGCCCGGTCCTGGCAAGGGAACTGCTCGAAAAACGAAAATGATAGTTGCTGTCCCGATCAGAACTTTGGCCTGTTTCGACTCCAGCTCTCTCAGCAAACGCGACATGAGGTAGAGAATGACCGTGAGCGACACCGCAAAAACGGTCTCTTGCGCGAAGGCAAAATTTGCGGTTCCCAACACTATGCTGAGAACAACAAACGCAAGTCCGCCCAGCAGTATCGGCCACCTGACTTCGGTGGTTTGATCTGGTTTGTGCAGAAGGTGTCCTCGACGAACGAGGCGACGCTGTATCAGAGCGTGAAGAACCACTCCACTGACAGACAACAGTGGGATAGCCAGGGCAATGAGATAGACCCGACCGTAGAGAACCAAACGATCGGCTTGCTCCAGATTTTCCGCCCCCGAAAAAATCCAGATGTTAACCGCGGCGACCCCCGCAAACCCGGATATGATCGCAATCCTGCCGAGGGTCTGCATGGTGGTGTGCCGGGCACGAACTTCGTCCTGAATAAACGCGCGTCCGTCTCGGTCCGATTGCGGCACTGCTTCGACTGTCATGGCGTCAGCAACGACATCCTGAATGGCATAACCTGAAGGAGCCAACATCAAGGCAACGACGTACCAATCCTCAAGTGGCATAATGCCGGCCATTTGGTCAGGCGCAGCCACAAGCCTGTACATGATGAGCAATGACGCCGTGATAAAGGATGCGCCAACGACAATCAGTAGAGATTTCCAGCGCCAGAACAGGTCAACCAGATGACCCAGCGGCATTTTTAGAATCCACGGCAACCCGGCCCAGAATGCCAATCCCGCAACAAAAGCGGCGGATAGATTCAGATAGTCCTTAAGAAAAAACGCACCGACGACGGATGTTAGCCCCGAAACCCCGGCCGCAAAGTAAACCATAAATGGTGGCAGGTAAGACCATTGCAATTGCGCGACCAGATCAACGAAAGTCCGGTGCCACCAGCCTGAAATCCGCCTTCCAAATGTTGATCGGTCAGTGTTCATGCGTCAGTCGGACCCCGTTCTGGTGACCCTGTGCTGTCGGCTTTCCTCTCAGAGAAATCCGGCACCAAAAAGCAGAGCGCTGGTCAGCACCCCAAGGATTGGCACAACAAGAGGTACGCGGAAATGTTCCCGAGTTGACCCTGGCCGGGTCTTCAGCAATATCAACGAGACGTTGACCAAAACAAACACTCCCAAAACGATCTGGGATGTGCGTTCCGCTAGTATGCCGATTGGCAAAGTTTGCGTCAGCAGAAGAATTATCGCAACTACCAACAGGGTTGCGACGACCGGTGTTTGGGTAACCTGCGGGACAGCCGCCAGTATTTTCGGAAGATGATCCCGGTCGGCAAGACCATAGATCACCCGCGACGCCATAATCATCTGGATCAAGACGCCATTGACTGTTGCAACGACTGCGACTGCGGCGAACCCTTGTTTGATTACTTCGGGTGCGTCGAAGAAAACCAGCGTGAGTGGGGCGGCCGAGGTCGACAAGGTATCGATAGGAACAACGAGCAGGACCGTGATCGAGGTCGCTAGATACAAACCCGTCGCGAGAACGAGCGTCAAAAGGATAGCCTTTGGAATTGTGTGGGTTGGGTCTTTCACCTCTTCGGCGACGTTTGCCATGTCCTCAAAGCCGACAAAGGCAAAAAATGCCAGCAGAGATGCCGCCATAATACCGCGCCAGGTACTGAGCTCGAGTCCCGGAATCATCTCACTAATTTCATGGCCTTGCGGTTCCTGCACAGACATGCCCCAGCCAATCACAAAAAGAAGCCCCGCGATCTCGATGACCGTGATCACGGCTGCCACAAATACCGATTGTGTAATGCCCCAGATTGCAATCAGCCCCATGACCGACACAACGCCGATCGTAAGCAATGCGGTGCCAAGCCCCGTCAGGGTGTGAAGGTATGAGGCCGCCCCAATCGCAACAGCGGAGGCTGAAATAATCCCGGACGCAGCAACGGCAAGACCGATTAAAACCGCCATCCAGCCCCTTTGAAATCCCGCTTCAACGTATGCCGCTTCACCCGCGCTTACGGGATAGCGTGTCGCGAGTTCGGCGTACGACAAAGCCGTCAGCGAAACGACGAGCGCTGCAACAAGAAACGAAACTGCAGCATAAGGGCCCGCGGCCTCGGCGGTTGCGCCGACGAGCACATAAATTCCCGCACCGACGGTAACACCGAGCCCATATAATGTAAGCAACGGGGTGGTGAGAGAACGTCGGAGTTTAGGGGACGGTGGATCAACTGTATGCATTCACCTCACTCCTTGATGGGCAATTGCCGGGTTACCGAAGCTGTGCCGCAAACAAGCACCCCGATGATAAACCAAGGGCTCATCACTGCTCATGCCGAGCTTATTCTGAAACATTCATACTTTGATATGTAATTCTTTATTTGGCATTGATCTATATCATCAGGCGCTAAGACTGATCAGAGAGGCGGATCCGAATGCTGCGACCGTCGTTTCGTGATGGTTTTTCCCAGCTGGTACTCAAAGGTTGAATATGAGCGAGATCAATGAAGCATTCATTCGATATCGCGTATTTTCAACTCGAAATGCTGATCTCGGAGGAGGAACAGATGCTAGTTTGTCGCGGACTTCTTTTGTCAATACTTGCTGCAAGTGCTGCACTGGCGCAGGATATTGACCTTCAAAATGGGCACGATCTCTACAGAACTTATTGTTGGCAATGCCATGGTTTCGAGGCCACAGGAGATGGTCCAATGGCGGAGATGCTGGCGATAAGGACACCTGATCTGACGAGGCTCGCGGCCCAAAACGACGGTGTTTTTCCGATTGAGGCGGTGGCGCGTCAAATTGATGGTCGCGCACCATTGCTCGCGCATGGTGGAGAAATGCCCATTTTTGGACCAGCTTTGGATTCGGATCAAAAAGTTGCACTGACGATGCCTGACGGCCAACCGATGTTCGCAGGTGTGCCGTTGGCGAATGTGATTGCGTATCTTGAGGCTATACAGACCGAATAGGTTGGCACAAAGTCCACCCTTGGATTGCAGGACACCACTACCACGTTTGCCGGCGGTGGTTGATTTACATTAAGGCAAGTTTCCACGATCTCAGTTAATATTCAGCATTTAGAGATGAGGAGGAATCTCCGATGCCTGAAGAGAAGCCAAAATCAAGTTACTCCAACCCACTTGTCGATATCTTCAAGCAGATGCAGCCATCTACTTCAGCCAATCCGTTTCTGGACGCTCAGCTTGAGCAATTCTGGGACATGCAGGAAAAATCGCTGAAAGAGGCAGAGGCCTTTGCTCAGCATTGGTTTGAGAGGCGTCACGAGGCTGTGCGAACCGCGCTGGAAGCTGCGCGCTCGGCATCTGCTGCAGACCCGACTGATCCGGCGAAAGCACTGCAATCCATAGCTGAGTGGCAGAAGCATTCAGCCGAACGCCTTGTGGCTGACGCTCAGGAATGGTTCGAAACAGTTGCCCGATGTGCAGCATATGCAGCGGAAACCGAAGTCGAAGCTGTGGAAAAGACAATGGATGATGTTGCAAGCACAGCTAAGAAGGCGGGTAAATCTCCGAAATCCGATCCGGTATAGAGAGCCGTATCACCGCAGAGGTCGGAACGATCGCAGCTGGAGCAATGGAAGGTAGCTCATATGTATAAAAACATTCTGGTACCAGTCGCACTGGACAAAGATCACGATACACAGGCCTCATTTGAAGCTGCTCGTTTGCTGGCGAATGCCGATGCGGAATTCACAGTGCTTCATGTGCAGGAACCGATCCCTGCATATGTGGCATCTCAGATACCCGAGGAAGTTCTGGCAAATACGCGAAAAGAACTTCAGGAAAGCTTACATCGGAATGCTGCGGAGCTATCGGGTGCGAAACCGCGCCTTGTCTCGGGGAGCGCTGGCCGCGCGATCGTTGACTTCGCAAATGAAAATGACATCGATTGCATAGTGCTGGCCTCACACAAGCCGGGGATCGAGAACATTTTTATTGGGTCAACTGCAAACCGGGTCGTTCACCACGCCAATTGTTCTGTCCACGTGATCCGCTGAACCGGTTTCTGGTAAGTGCCGCACGTCGATTAAGCGTTGTGGATGAGTCGATTTTCCAGACCCGAGTTGTTTTACGATCGTCACACGCTGCATGACCATATGGAAATGGATGGCGTTGACCGGCTCAATGAGCGGGTCCGACTGAATGGATTGCGAAAGTTGAATTCGGGGGAATGGCAAAGCCATGCGCAAACACTTACTACTTCAGCGGGTAGATCCAAACGCCGATCTTTCCGCGTCGCCCCCTCAAATCTTGCACTCCGGCGGACACCAACCTCTTAACTAAGGATTGCCCAGCCTTGTCCGTCGGACTTATGGCCTCGATCAACAAATCGCTAACCAACAAAGAAGATTTTAGGTTCCGCGACAACTGCTCCAGCCTGCTTGCGACGTTCACGGTATCGCCGATGACACTGTATTCAAGACGGCGCCGGTTTCCGATGTCACCAGAAATTACAGGACCGAAGTGGATGCCAATTTCGATGCGTACCGGAGGAAGCCCTTCAGCATTCCTGTCACGATTCCAGATGCTCAATACCTCAAGCATGTCAAAGGCGCATTGAAGTGCGTTACTGGCGTCGTTCTCACTGGGCTCTGGTGTCCCGAAGGTCCCCATCAGCCCGTCGCCCAGATATTTGTCCAGTGTGCCTTCGTTCTCGAAAACTGCCTTGCCCAACCTGTCATGATACCCGTGCAAGAAATCAACGACATCGCCAGGGGCGTCGCTCTCGCACATGGTGGTAAACCCAGTTTCACCAAGTCGCCTATCAATCGCCACGTTGAACAATGTAAGATCGCGCAGGTTGCCCGCCAATTCGAGCCGCGCTCGGATCGCCCAGACCTGTTTCGGCAACAGCGGTCGTTTCTGGCCAATGAACCGGCCCTTGATCCAGGCTCTTCGTTTCGGGGTGACAGCGGGAAGTTGAATTCTTGGCATGTTGGGCCCTCCAATCCTCCCGCCAGGCCCAGACATCAGCACTGCGCTGACACCTGAACTTTACAGTTGGTTTGAATGGCCGTTGTCCGATTGCTTGTTCTTCGGGAAACACTGCGGGTGCATTGAGCTGGTCTGAGCCCCAATCTTCCAGATGCTGCTTAACGCTTGAAGAGGCGCTAAACGCAGAGTTCGTACATTGCCCTACAAAGGCTAATTCAAGTGAGTCAGTCTTTGCGGTTTTCGTTGCTTCAGCAGCGCAATATTGATCCCGACGGTGTAACTCAGCAAATCGTTTGGTTCGGCAAGAAATCTCATGCTGTAATCATTGAAGACCCGACAACATCATCTTGAAGATGTTGCCGGGTCGCTTTTGACCCTCTGCGGATATCTATTGAAGCTTGATGTTCAAAATCACCCTCGTCGCCTTACAACAGGAACCCTCCACCTGCTTGTACAGACTGGCCTGTGATCCACCCGGCACGGTTATCGGCAAGCAAAAGAACCGCGTTTGCGATGTCTTCAGGTTCACCGATGCGACCCATCGGTGTTTGAGCGATAATCATTCCTAGCATTTGTTCATTTGACTTTACGTCTGCCGTTATTTCCGTGTCTGTAAGTCCGGGTGCGACCGCATTGACCCGGATGCCCATTGGACCGAGTTCCGCAGCAATGAGTCTGGTTGCGTGGTCCACAGCTGCCTTTGACGATGCGTAAACCGCAGCACCAGGCATCATGCCGCGCGCGACTACCGAAGAAATATTGATGATTGCCCCCTTACTGATGGCAAGATGGGGGGTTGCCTCGCGGGCAAAAGCCAGCGGTCCAAACACGTTGGTTCGGTAAATGCTTTCGATATCCTGGTCACTGGTTTCAGACAGTGGACCCATCTTTCCTGTTCCAGCATTGTTGACCAAAACATCCAGCCGGCCAAATTTGCGGATGGTCTCCTCGATAATTCGGGCCGGTTCGCCATCTTTGCTGACATCCCCAACAATAGCGTAGGCTTGCGGCCCAAGTTTCTGAGTTGCTTCTTCAAGAACGGATTGTCTGCGACCGGTAATAACCACCTTCGCCCCATTGGCAATAAAGGCAGATGCCGTGGCTTTCCCAATTCCCGCACCACCACCGGTGATAAGGATCACTTTGTTTTCGAGGTTTTCCATTTACTTCTCCTGATTTTTAGCGAGGGGTATGTGCCTATCCAGCCAACTTGGCGCTGGCTTCAGGCTGTTGCCCAGTCAGATGCGCAATCAACGCCGGAACGCTTGCTTCGATCCGGATCTGGTCCTGGCTCATCGCACTGTGGAGTACGAACGGCGGCAGATAGGTCATGCCAGTTGTAAGTGCCGTCTGTCGAAACGGAGTCAGAAACTCGGACATGGAAAAATTGTTGAATGCAGCAGTCCGGTAGCTTTCGACCGGTCCGCCAGTGGAAACGGCAAGCACGAGCTCTTTTCCGTTTAGTTGGTTGCCACCGGGGCCATAGGCAAACCCGGCAAGCAACACCTGATCAAGCCACGCCTTGAGTACGGGCGGGGAGGAGTACCAGTAGAACGGAAACTGTAACACGACACGGTCAGCATTCCGAAGCAGCGCCTGTTCGACCTCCGGATCAAATTTCATCTCTCGCCCGCCGACGGCCATCAGGTCACGGGTTGCGATGCCTGCCACATCTGACAGGGCGTCAAACCACACTCGGTTTACCAATGAGGCTTTGAGGTTTGGATGAGCGGTCAAAACGAGAATGTTCATTGGTGATTTGTCTCTGCCGTCCGGGGGGGCGCGTTTACTTGTTGGCCAAATCTATTTATTCCATCACAGACAACAATATGCCTGTTAACCATCTCTATGGTGTAGGAGATGCACCAATGCGCCTGCCTCTTTCCACTCTCGAAGTGTTCAATGCGATTGCTCAACACGGCAGCCTGAGTGCTGCTGCACAAAAGCTGGGGCTCAAACGGTCCACAGTAAGTCATCAGCTAAAGAACCTAGAAGACAGACTTGGAACTGCACTGTTCATCCGGACGACGCGGTCAATCAATCTGACAGAAGCCGGGCGTGCTCTGGCGAGAAGCTCGGGCCCGGCATTTGATCAACTTGCCGACGGGCTTGAAAGCGCACTTACAGCAGGCCATTCAGCCCGCGGTACGTTGAAGCTCGCGATTTCCGAGATCGCCTATCATCTGGTCGTTCGCGAAGCGCTGGTCTCATTCCAGGAGCTATACCCCGAGATCGAGGTTGAGCTGCTGCTAACCGATGCTTTGTCGGATGTGCTTGGCGAGGGCTTCCATGCTGGATTTCGTATGGGTGGCATGATTGCGCAGGATATGATTGCCATCTGCTTAACAAGTCCATTGCAAACAGCTGTGGTGGCAAGCCCGAAGTATCTTGCGGAGAATGGCACCCCAGAAAACCCAAGGGATTTGTTGGAACACAATTGTCTGCGCTACCGCTTCCAAAGCTCCGGCCAATTCGCCCCCTGGACATTCACCGGCCCTGAAGGTGACTACGCCGTCGAAGTGGGCGGTAGCCTGATCGCAAACTCTTCGCCGGTCACGGTTGAAATGGCGGCCCGCGGGCTGGGAATAGCTTATTCGTTTCGCGACACGTGTCTGGAATCACTGGCATCCGGTTTAGTCGAAGAAGTCTTAGTCCAAAACAGGGTTTCCATCCCCGGCATCAATATCTTTTTCCCGCGGGAATACCGTTCGATGACACCACTGCGCCTCTTTATTCAACACCTGAAAAAGAAGCCCGTTGGTGCTTAATCAAAAGGGCGCCATTGAGCTCACTCCAATGTCGTCTGAATTAGCACTAAGTCCGCGACCTGTGAGTTGGCGCATCCATTGTCGCTGCGCTGCGCAGGAACGGCCGGTTCTTCAGACGCGTTGCTGTGCACAAGATGATGCGCACGCGGAAAAGTCTGTGCTGCGAGCTCACGCAGCGAGAAAATCAAATTCACAGGATGGGCTCGCAGCCGACATCCGATCATTTCACTCAGACAATGGCGGGCATCTAGGCGACCAAGGTCGACAATGCGCGGAGAGCAGACAAATGCACCCGCAGCACTCAGTTCTCATAGTAATGGCGGCTCCGGGCTCTCAGCCCGCATTCGCCGCCTGTAGCGCGAAGCTCGGCTCCTGATTTGTGAACGACCGTCCGGCGAGCGAGGCGACTCAAGATCAAGGGCTTGGCTCGATCTATCGACGGCTGGTTCCGCGACGCCTGCGTCCAATGCCTTGCTGCATGGGCATTGGTCGACTGCGAGCCCAAATTTAACGATACTGCACGGTGCCAGAGTGTCTGCTTTCAAAGGTTTTTCATTAAGGGTAACGTCAGTTCCAGCAAGTGGAGCAACCGTGTGCGCAAACCCAAGGGTCGGCTGACCGACGTTTTTGCCTTACCAGATGATGAATTTGGAAAACCTCGAACCGTCCTGATGTTGGATCGGCTCACACACGTTCCAGAGGCAGGAGACGTATTAACGGTTGCGGACCAGCACTTGACTATCGCTCAAGTCGATAGGCGGTGGTTTAGAGACTGCCTGACTGGTTGGAAGATGCCGGGGCGCGGCAGTATTGCTGTCTTGGTCAACAAACCTAGCGAAGCTCTTCGCCCGTTAGCGCAGAGTCCAGATCGCCCTGTCGTCACTTGGATCCCTAAAGACGAACTGCCTTGGCACTTCCAAACGGATGATCTGCCGACATTTAATCACCTCAATGAAACTTGGAACGCGCATCCAAATGATGTCGGCCTCAAGATTGAGCAGAATGATCAAACGTTACTGGCCCAAATGCGGCCAAATCCATACGCCTATCGTAAATACGAGAACATACCCTCAATCACAGTCCGCTTTTCAGGCTGCGAGCGGTATCGTGTGACACCAATGAATGACCATGGTTGGTATGGGGGCCAATGCCGTTTCAGTGGGCTCGCTCCGTCATGGGGCGAGTTCTACGAAATTTCAGGCGACACCAGAGACGACATGGACCCCACGCCTTGGGTCAAGATGGAAGGGTCTGGGACGCGGCATTTTCATTTCTACCTGAGAGATGAAGCCCTTGAGGTCAAAGCGCAGGAATGGTCGTTGGAAACCAATAGCTGGCTTTCGGTTTCAATTCCTGGACGGCAGCAAAGTCCGCGTCTCGCTCATTACCAGACGAAATCTCGCTGCACCCGGCGCGAATGAACGCTCTTCGCACCGCGTTGCCGTGCTCAAGATGATGCTTACGCGGCAAAATCCGTGCTGCGAGCGCGCGCAGCGAGACTTTGACACTTCCGCTCAGGGCTTGGTGCGGTCGTTCGTCGAATTGTCGTGAGAAACCGCACTGCGGACAAAGCGGCCTTTGGTTCTCCAAACTAATCGGACATTTTTGGTTTTAGACTAGGCGGTTGTGTAGAGTGACAGGATTACTTGTCTTCTCTTCCGTAAGCACAATATCTCAATTGGCACCCTCATTGGATGCTGAGGAGGCCGCTACCAATCGAATTTCCATCATATCTTTAGGTCCAGGCGCGGCTTCCAAAAAGGGCGGAAGAGTTCAATCTTGGGGCATCGGTTCATCACGACTTTAAGGCCCGCCGCTTCAGCGAGTTGCGCTGCTTGGTCGTCGTACACACCGATTTGACCCCAAAGAACTTTTGCCCCGATAGCGATAGCCTTCTCGGCAAAGCCATACAACTCTTCCTTTGGGCGGAAGACGTCAACCATATCAACATGTTTGTCGATCTCTTCTAGCGAGTGGTAGACCTTGAGTCCTCTAATTTCCGAAACATTCGGGTTAGGATTCACCGGTACAATATCATAGCCGATTTCACTGAGCTGTCGCAGAACGCCATAACTGAATTTTGTTTTGTCCGCACTAGCCCCAACCATTGCAATGGTTTTGACCGACTGCAGGATGTCGGCTAGGTACTTGGGGTCGTAATCGTAGATGCGATCAATATCTGCTTCGGGCATCGGTTAACCTTCCTTCGGCGTCGCAATGTCAGCCTTGAGTTCGTGGGGTTTGAGTGGGTCGAGAAACGGATTGCGGTACAGTTCGTCATGGCTCTCGACCCCTATCTCAAGCGTGATGTCGGATGTTGGACGTGCCACGCAAAGAATCACATAGCCGTTCGCGATTTGCCGATTATTCAGCGCAACCTGTCGGCGTTGATCGATCGCGCCAGTCTTTAGTTTTGCCGCGCAGGTAATGCAGCCGCCATACTTGCACCCAAAAGGCAAGTCGACGCCCTGTTCTCTCAGCGTTTCCAGAAGTGGACGCCGCGCATCCACACAGTATTGCGCGCCATCTCTGTTCGCGATCGTCACGGTATACATAGTCATAGCCAGATGTCGCTTGTGCAATCACCACCCGGATACCGGCTCTCGTGACAGCGCGATGGACCATTCGGTTCTTTGCCAAAGTCCACAATGAAATCCTCGTTGATCTTCATACCACCGTTTTCAGGGTCGCAATCGATCATCACCATTACCCCGCCCTTTTCGCGGATCTCGGGATAGAACTGGTTATCCCAAGTCGAAAACAGCGAGGTCGTGACATAAAGCCTTCGTCCGTCGAGAGAGAGCTGGAACATTTGCGGACCACCCGCGACCTCGACCCCGTTAACGATCGGAGCTTTACCCAAAAGGCCCCCCATAAACACTTGGCCGGTCAGCTTGGGATTATGCGGGTCGGTGATGTCATACTGGCGCATATCTCCATGCAGCCAATTGTTCAGATACAAGTATTTGTCGTCCATCGAGATCAGGATCGCCGACATAACCCCCGGCAACGGGATCGGCCATTCGGGGTGCATCTCGTTTTCCACGTCGATGATCTTTTCCCACCGCCACTTTTTAGAATCGTCTTGCCACCAATGGATCACATTGGTCGAAAGAGCTGCGCCACAGAACCCATGCGTGCTGTCGGGGTCATGGTGGAACTTGACTTCCAGTGGCAACAGCCCGTCTTCACCCAAATAGAAGCTTTCGACCGGCTCGCGCTTTTCGAAATCCCAAAAATGCAGCTCCCGCCCATATTTCAGATGGCCCACTTCTTCCAGATCGAAGCCCGGCATGAAGGTATTGGGCGCAGCCCATTCGGAACTGACCATCACGTTGTGGCGCGGTTGGTACCAGAAATCGTAGCCAAACTTGATATCGCCCATCGAGGTTTCCCAGCGACCGACGATGTTGAACTCTTTGTCGAGATGCAGATAGCCTCCAGGAGCTTCACCCTTGGCATTTCCAAGGAAGGAAATGATGATTTCCGAGCCCAAACAATGCACCGTATGCGGGCCCGATAAATCTGCCTTGGCCTTGATCTCGGCCCCGTCGATGACCTTATGCAACCGCGGCGCACGCGGGTCAGTGGCTGTATCTACGATGTGAAGGTTGTTAGAGCGTACGCCTGGCAGGATCAGGTATTTGCGGGACATCGAGCCGTCGTCGTGACAGGACGAACAGGCGTTCCACCCCATATGGTGAAGCTCGTCCCCAATCCCCGGCATTTCCAGCCTATTGATTACCTGAGAATAGGTCGGGCTGTCAGGGTCGACATCCACAGTAGCAAGGTAATCAGGCTTCTGGATCCCTGTCCCGGTGTAGATGGCGATCGTGTAGAGTAGCTTTTCTCGGGGGGCTTTGATGGCTTCTTGCGGACTCTTGAAGCCCGGTCCACAGCATTGTCCATCCATCGTGTGCTCCTCCCTTGATTCCCTAAATTGTATCGTATATCGAAAACTTATTTATCATAAAGTGAGAAAAATGCATCTCGAACGATTAGCGCTGATTTTGGAAATCGTGGGTCAAAAAGGACGTGCGTCCGTAGCGGATATCTGTGCCCAGTCCGGTATACCTAAACCGACGGCCTACAGGCTGGTTCAAGACCTTGTTTTGTCCGGCCTACTTGAAGCACCAACCCGCGGTGAGTTCGCGATTGGGATTAGGCTAAAGCGTATCACGTTGAGCGATCACTCTGATCCCGCTCTTTTGCAGGTGATTGCGCCTGTCCTCTCTGGCGCCGCGAATGACTATGGCGCTGCGTTCTTCTTGTCTCGGCTACGGGGCCATTGGGTTGAGATTATTCATGTGGAGACACCGCAGACGGGCGTGTCTTTTCTTCATCCAGGTATGGGCAAACGACCAATGCACGCGTGCTCTTGCGCCAAGGCAATCGCCGCCGTGTCGCCTGAGCTGCTGTCTCAAGACCGATTGGATGGGCAGCTTAAACGATACACAGATCGCACGATTACCGACCCTAAGGATCTGGCCGCGGAACTCGATGTCATTCGAGCCAAAGGGTATGCCGTATGTGTTGAAGAGCTCGAGCGCGGGATCAGTTCTGTCGCAACAACGCTGACCAAGACAGGTGTTGGTGCGACGCTTTCAATCGGCGCTACGGCGTCTCTTCGGGTGTTTACACCTTCGAAGCGAGAAAAGATTGGCCATACACTTACCACAATGTCACACGAACTTGCACGCGCGCTAGGATGGGGTGAAGCAGATAAAGAAAGGATACCCGCTTAGGGTTATGGGTATCGCAGTGCTGTAGGTTAACGCCATCCAGCAGGACAGGTGTGTTTTGCGACCTTCGCCGCTTTTAGGTCAATGAAGGAGACAAATATGGACGATGCAATGTTTGGTGGGTTCTTCGTGATCAACGTAAAACCTGAGTATCGGCAGCCCTTTTTGGACGCCAGCATCTTCCAAGCGCAAAATGTTGTCAGTGAAGAACCCGAAGTTTTCCAGTTTCATATTTTGGTGGATGAAACAAACCCAAATCGTTTCTATTTCTACGAAGTGTTCAGGAACGAAGCCGCGGTCCAAGATCATTGGGAATCTGAAACCTTCAATAACTGGTTAAACACTGTCCGAAAGATGCTGGATGGTGAGATCGAACTTGTTGCCAGGATGCGCTCGCTTTTTCCGACGCCAAAAGGTTTCGAGGCGCAAAAAGCAAGCCTGCTACTATGGTAAAATTGACCAACGTTTGAAAATTTCGTCCGTGCGAGAACATTACGGGTTTTGGTGCTGGTCCGCTTTGGACACGATGCGATCATGCGATGATGTTTCGAGAGCGTCTTCGATGCGCTCGAAGCTGACACCCGACAGATTTGACTGAACAGCTGCCAGCCTATTTCAGAGAAAAAGGGAATTTCGTATGAACACATGGATTTATTTTGGCTTCGCGTTGCTGGTTTCAGCGTGCAGCCCACCTACACAGGCTCCATTGGTCACTGACGCGAACGGTCAGACTGCCATCCAAATCAACACAAGCGGGCTGACATGCTACGAGTCGACCTGTCTGGAGATCACAAGAGGCAGCGTTCGCGCGATCGGACACAAGAGAGCTCGGATCCCAAAAGGTATCGATGTCAGCAGCGGAACCGTCACCCCAGACGAGTTCAAGCGGATGCGCCAATCAGCGATGCTGGCGGGGGGACCCGGTTCTGGCAATCGGTAAAGGAAGGAGAGGTCGTGATATGTTCAACGATGACGTCCAGGCACGATGCCCGGAATGCGGATCGCCGGATACGCTGGTTTCGGGTGAGAAGGCTGCCGGCAATGCATGTGGGTACGAGGAGTCTTTTCTGTTCGATGAGGAGGTGCGCGACGGAGCGCATGAGGTTGTGGCCAACGCGCAGAAAATGGCACGGACGAGAGACGTTCTGCAGCGATGGGATTTTGCAGGGTAAATGGGTGGCTGAGGGGGCCAGAAAACCAGAAAAGTGAAAACGCGCAGTGCGGGCCTCTCAGGAACGAAACAAGGGCCGCGCCTGTCATGAGATGAAAAATCCGTTAACCCCTCTTTGAATGGGCGTAGAAGGGGTTACTCTGCTGCAACTTGCTCGTTAGGGCTCAAACGCTTCATTCTGCGCGGGCTGCGCTGTAATCCTCGTCTGAGACATGCTCCATCCAATCCGCAGTCTTGCCTTCAACAGAGGTCTGCACAGCCAGATGGGTCATCGCACAGTCAGGCGACGCGCCGTGCCAATGCCGCTCTCCTGGCGCGAACCACACCGTATCGCCAGGGCGCAACACCTGCACTGGCTGCCCCTCAGACCCAGCCAGGCCCAAGCCCGACAAAACATGCAGCGTTTGACCGGCAGGGTGCGTGTGCCAAGCTGTCCGTGCGCCGGGCTCAAAAGTCACCGTAAGGATCTTGACCGGCGAGGGATCATTCCCTGTTACAACGGGATCAAAGCGGACCGTACCGGTGAAATACTCATTGCCGGGAAATTGAGAGGGCCGGTCCCCGGCGCGGTGAATCTCCATGATGTGCTCCTTCGATGCGCTGCTCTTGGCGACTTAGCAGAGTTCCGATTTCAAACCCAGAGGCGCGCCGGGTCGACGCGGCCATCAGAGCGCCATTGTCGAATGCCCAGAATGCGACTGGAACCGGTCATCGGTTTGAACAGGACCTACGGCCGAGTTGCAGACAAAGCCGTCTCAGGCTTGCGCTGCAGATTTCGCATTTCCACCGACAACCCACAGGCAAAGCAAAGCAAGAAAAACCTCTATCGCAAATGCGGCAAGAATGCTGTCAGATGGCAAGCCATCGAGGACGAAACTAATTGTCCTACCGAGGGCAAAAGCAGAAAATACCGTGACTCCAAGCAAGGCTGAGGTCTGGACCAACTTTTGGTAACATGCTCCGCACAAGATGATCAGGCCAAGAACCGCGAGATTGGCAGCAGGTGCGCGCAACTCGCTCATGAGGTTTGGCTGCGGCGAGAGTACGATGCCGTAGTTGGCGTAGAAAGTCTGTGGGTCCAGTGTGATGGCCAGACCTATGGCGAATGCCGTTAATCCGGACATCCCCAAGATAAGTCTGCGTCTAAGTTCAAGTTTCATGATTGTCTCCAATGTCCTTTGGCCTGGCTCAAGCGGCTTTGGTCCACGCGCCAGACATTGCAGCTTTGTTTGCGAAGTCGGCGAAGTCGCGTGGCGCGCGTCCAAGCGCACGCTGGACACCGTTCGCGAGGTTCGCATTGCGCCCGTCCAGCGTTTCACGCGCGATGTCCGTGATCACATCAGCAATCATCTCGCCATTCGCATGCGCGATTTCCGCGTGGAAGTCTTCGAATGAAATTGGCAGGTATTGCACAGTCCTGCCCATGGCGCGCGAAAGCTCTGCGGCCATGTCTGCAAACGTCATTAGACGGGGGCCGGTGACCTCGTAAAGCTCGCCGTCGTGTCCTTCTTCTGTCAAAGCAGCTACGGCAACATCGGCGATGTCGTCCACGTCGATGATCGGTTCGCGTACATCGCCGGCGGGCATCGGCAAGACACCTGCCATGACCGGACTAAGCAATGCCCCTTCAGAGAAGTTTTGTGCAAACCATGCTGCACGAACGATAGTGAACGGAACTCCGGAATTGCGTACGACTGCTTCCGCTCGTTCCGCATGAAACTCGCCACGCCCGGTCAGCAGCACAAGACGCTGTAATCCCTTTTCACGAGCCAATGCTGTGAAGGCTTCGACTTGCTCAACCGCGCCAGGAAAAGCGATGTCAGGAAAGTAAGAAATATAGGCAGCCGAAACGCCTTCCAGGATTGCGGGCCAGGTCTGCGGTTGTTCCCAGTCAAATGGCGTTTCACTGTTCCGCGATCCGCGCCGGACTGTCTGCCCTTTTTCTTCCAGACGTGTCGCGATCCGCGATCCGGTTTTGCCTGTTGCGCCAAGTACGAGAATGGATTGCTGTGTCATTGGTCATCTCCTTGAGTTCAGTTGATGGCCCGAAATTAGGTAATCAAAAGAGATGTTCTATTCTTCAAAATCCCGCATTCTTATCCAATCGTCCAAATCGAATAGACGAACAGGTGAATTTCGTCCAATCTCATGACATGAACCAGTTTGACCCTCATGTCCCCGACCCCGATGCACTGGCGCAGCCGATTGGCGATCCGCTGGGGGAAATCCTTCATCTTCTGAAGCTCACCGGCACATTCTACTGCCAGTCGCGCATGTCCGCTCCTTGGGGCGTGTCTATACCAGGCTTTCCCGACATACTGAGCTTTGCGGTCATTACGCACGGGCGTTGCTTCATGAAGGTCGGACAAGATGACCCCTTTGAGGTCGAAAAAGGCGACCTGGTCTTGATGACCAACGGTGCGCCCATCGGTTTTTTCAGCTCGGAAGACACGCCGCTTTTGACGCTGGAAGAGTTGCCCATTCGCAAGGTGACCGAGCTCTATGAAACACTGGAATACGGTGGTGGTGGAGCGGAGACGGGCATCATGTACGGCCTCGTCCGGATCGATCACGCCGCCAGTGGTATGTTGATGGGCTTGCTTCCGGATGTGCTCAAAATCGACCCGTGGGAAGAGGATGCCGGAAGCTGGCTACAGGCGACTTTGCAATTCATCGCGAAAGAGGCGCGGGAATTGAGACCGGGTGGCGAAACCGTGATTACGCGCCTGGCAGATGTCGTTGTCATCGAGGCCATTCGTCGTTGGCTGAACAGCGCACCAGACGCAAACCGCGGCTGGTTGAAAGCGGCGCGAGACCCGCAGATCGGGCGCACGATAGTCGCCATTCACCGTACGCCTGCTGCGGCTTGGACAGTCGAGTCTCTCGCGGAGGTTGCTGGTATGTCCAGATCCGCGTTCGCGGCGCGGTTTACTGGGTTGGTAGGCGTTCCAGCAATTCAGTATCTTGCAACGTGGCGTATGCACCTGGCCTGCGAAAGGTTGGTGTCTACCGATCAACCAATCTCGCAGATTGCCGCTGACATTGGATACTTGTCAGAGCCTGCGTTCAACAAAGCCTTCAAACGGGTATTTGGCGCACCACCGGGAAAAATCAGGAAGAACGGAGTTCACTCCGTATCCAGGCGAAACTTGAGAAACTGAGCATCTTCGTATTCGATCTCGCCGATGCGTTTGGCACCGAGTTTCCGGAGTGCACCCAGATTATTTCTACTTGGTGGCAGCAGAAACGTGACAAAGGGGATACGTTTGTCAGCGATCGCAAAGTCGATTGCCATTTTGGCAATCCGTTCCCCAAGTCCAAAGGCGTCGGGCCGCAAAACCAACCCAAAATCCCACTCGTTACCTTCTTTTTGAAAGCCCCCCCAACCAACATACCGACCGCCTGACAAAAACGCCCAATGTCCAAGACCGTCCCGCGCCCAGTAGCCTTCCTTTTTGGCGACAAATTCTCTTGCGACCTCAACATTCCATTTGAACGTCAAAAGCGGCATATGCTCTGCTACCCGGGGGTCGGACATATGAACCGCAATGTCATTCGGATCGATTTCCGAAAGGCGTGCAAATGAAATCCCATCTTTCATCATTGTACTCACTTGATGGCCCGAGCTGTCCCTTGCATGCAAAGTAATTATGGCGCGAATACTGTTTCACAGCTTTCTCGCGACAATGTACCGGCTCGGCAATAACCCGGCTTGATCCGCTGTCTCAACGATATCGAAGCCCGCACGTTCAATAGCGTGCTGGAGTTCAGCTACGGATACAAAATTTACGAACGGAGCTTTCCCGAGCACCTGCATAATCGGGATCGCTATTCGGCTGATTATGCCATATTTGAACCCTCCACTCTCTGGAGCGCAGACGGTCTTAGAAATGAATACTCCACCGGGTTTTGTAAGGGTCGCAATGTGTTCGAGTGCATGGCCCATATCAGGTACAAGGTGCAGTAGATTATGTGCGAGGACAGCGTCGTAAGAACCGTCGTCAGGATCGTGCTGCAGAACCTCGGCCACTTTGAACGTTACATTCTCCAGCTCTTCTTCAGCGAGTTTCTCATTGGCGATTTCGATCATCCCCGGTGCGAGATCGGAGGCAGTGACTTGAGCCACATGTGGTGCCAGTAGCAACGCGGTTGACCCCGTCCCACACCCGATTTCCAGCACGCTGTCTTCGGCTTGCAGGTAGGACTTTGTACGTTCGAGCGTGTTCAGATACCCTTCCATGTTCCGGATAGGATCAGCCGCATATTTGCGCGAAATCTTGCTCCAGAACGCGGCATCTTTGGACAATGCAGCCATATCGTTTCTCTTTTCCTTTGGTGTCACCGCAGCCAATATCTTAAAACGCCGATTTATTAAATTGCCAGATATTGCAGAACTGTTATGCATTAATGCATGAATTGGAACGCTATCAATTTCGATTGGAACCAGGCACGGTCCTTTCTTGCAACGGCAGAAGAAGGTTCGTTTTCCGCCGCGGCGCGCGTGCTTGAGCAGACCCAGCCAACCGTCGGTCGTCAGGTCGCCGCGCTGGAACAGGCGCTTGGCGTCACCTTGTTTGAGAGGGTTGGCAAGTCGCTTAATCTGACAACAGCCGGTGCTGAGCTTTTGGTGCATGTCAGTGAAATGGCAAATGTCGCGAACAAAATTTCTCTGACCGCAACAAGCCAGTCACAAGCAGTTGAAGGGCAAGTCAGGATCACTGCTTCCGACGTGATGTCAGCCTATCAGCTACCGCCTATTCTCAAACAGATCAGGCTCGCGGCACCGCGGCTTGAGATCGACGTTGTCGCAGCAAATGACATACGAGACATACAGCGGCGCGAGGCAGATATCGCAATTCGGCATGTGCGCCCGACACAGCCGGACCTGATTGCAAAGCTCGTGGCAGAAGCGACGGCACATTTTTACGCTGCCCCTTCATACCTCGAACAGGTTGGGCGACCACGAAATGAAGACGAACTTGCTAAGTTGGATTTCGTCGGCTTTGGCGATGTTGACACGATGATTGGATTTCTCAATCCGGCTGGCATCGAAGTAACCCGCAAGAAATTTCGGATTGGATCGCAGAGCGGGATAGTGTCATGGGAGCTTGTGCGCCAAGGCTTCGGCATTAGTGTTATGTCAGACGATGTGGCGGCCCTGACACCCGGTGTGGAGCGTGTTCTGCCCGAACGCGAGCCGTTCAAGTTTCCTATCTGGTTGGCCACACACTCTGAGTTACAAACAGCGCGAAGGATCAGGTTGGTATTTGATCAGCTTGCAGACCATCTCGGCTCGCGGACAAATTATTGAACGTGAGTTGGTCTGGTGTGTGAACTGGAGTCTGCTCAGGGCTCCAAGCCGACCTTGGAGGCGGTGCAGCATCCTGTTATCGTCCCTCGTCATCGTCGGGTCGTCGTTGTGGGCGTGCATAGCGGAGCGGAGGATCAGTTATGGAAACCCAGACTTACCTGCCATTCGCGCTCTTTGCCCGGCCTGGAACAACGGCCGGAGCGTCGGCCAGAAGCGACAATTGAAACCAAAGCACGTCTGGGTAATCCGAGTGCGACTTGGATTGGCCCAGAACCATCGCGACCTTGCACAATTCAACATGGCAATCGATAGCACGTTGCGCAGATGCGACGGGGTGAAACTACCTGTTGCCTTTGCAACACTCAATCTTGGCGGCGAAAGTCAGCTTTGCTGGCAGTCGACCTTAGCGGGAAGAGCAGAGAACGGCGCCTCTTAAGCTCTAATTGCAAGACTTCTGCGCCGCAGCGTATGACGGCTTTGTTGTAGTAAGTGAATCAAAATAACTGCTGCGTCAACGAGCTAAAAGAAGAACTCTTACTGAAAAAATGGATGGCCAGCGAAGTACAACGCTCCACCGGCCAAGCCATTGTCAGACCTTCACATGGTCCTTGGCGATGGCGTTGTAAACTGCACCGCCAAGGAGCGCGCCAATCACCCAGTTGAAGCCGGACAGGACCGAGAACCATGGAACCCAGACTGTCGCAACCGAGAAGACCGCAGCAATACCGAAGGCTTTGACCGCGGCGTTGTTCCAGCCGTTGTCATAGTGATAGATACCGCCGCTCATGTTGTAGAGATCGGCTTCACTAAGTTGTTCCTTGCGGTGGGCATAGTAGTCAACAATCATGATGCCAAAAATCGGAGCGAGCACCGCGCCAAGCGTGTTTACGAAACCGCTGATCCCGAACTGGCTGATGAAGCTGTTCCAAAACCCGCCAATCACCAAGGCAAAGATCGATGTAATCAAACCGGCTTTACGGAAGCTGATCTTCTCAGGCGACAAGTTGGCGATGCCGTTGACCGCCGGGATGAAGTTAGCCACTAGGTTGATCCCAACAGTTGCGGCAAAAAAAGTCATCGCCGCTATGATTCCCAGAAGTACGCTGTCGGTACGTTCGACAATCTCGGTCGGGTTGATAATTGCCTCGCCATAGACCACTGCAGCACCGCCAGTTGTCAGAAGCGCCAGTGCCGAAAACAGGATCATGTTGAAAGGCAGGCCGGCAAGGTTACCCAATTTCATCGCCCGCTTGTCTTTGGCATAGCGAGAGAAGTCGCTGAAATTAATCATCACGGCCGCGAAATACGCAACCATTGTACCGACGATGGCGACGAACCCTTTGAATTCGGTCCAAGCAGTACCTTCGGGATTGGCGAAGATCGTCGCTGTGGCCGAGAGAAGCTGACCGTCAGAACGCTGCCAAAGCACTATCACAAGGCCGATCATCACCAAATAGACGAAGGGACCAGCAATGTTCAGGAAAGTTTCAACCCAGTTCATGCCACGCCAGAAGATAACGATGTGGAAGCCCCAGACAATAAGGAAGGAAATCCAGTCAATGCCAGTCAGGCCGAGAATTTCTTCCCCGCCACTCACACCCGTGATCGAACGGATCAGCAGGGCAACAGCCGTTGAGGCAAAATAGACCTGCACCCCGTACCAGAACACCGCGACTATCGCGCGTAGAACGGCCGGAAGCTTGGCGCCCTGGGTTCCCAGGCTGGCGCGAGCCAAGACCGGATAGGGGATGCCGTATTTTTCACCTGGGGCCCCAGACAGGTTGACCATCCACATTACAAAAAGCCCGGCCGTGATCAAAGCCGCGAAAGCAGTCCAGCCTCCGACACCAAACGAAATGAACAGCGAGGCCACAAGGGAATACCCAAAGAGAGACTGTACGTCATTTGCCCAAATATTGAAGATCGCGAACGGCCCCCAGGATTTTTCATCGGCACCGACTGGGTTGAGAGTGTTTCCTTCCGGATCCATCGTGCCGCCATGCACGACGGGTGTGTTGTCAATTGAAGCCATTTTTTCCTCCCTGCGCCCGAGATCCGAGCGGAAATTTGAATCTCGGCGAATCTTCGCGCGAAATTGAACTTGCAAGTAACATTTTAGAAGATATATCATGTAGTCGACTATCAAATACTTCAGCCAACACTTTACTGTTCTGGTTGACAATAGCGCAGACGAGGAAATCGATGAGCCATTTTACCGAAGGCACATTGTCAGCGGATAAAGCCCAGCGCGCCCTTTGGTCCGCACTTCGATCCGGGGAGTTGCGGGACGGTCAGTTCGTCTCAATGTCGCAACTTGTCGGTATACTTGATTGCCCGATTGCAGCCATCCGCGAAGCGGTGAAACAGGCCAGCGCACTTGGATTGGTGTCCACATTGCCAAAGCGCGGTGTAAAAGTTATGGAAGCGCGGCCTGAAACCATCCGGGAGTGTCTTGATTTTCGCATGGTACTGGACCAGGAAGGCGCGCGGCGGAGAATTGCTGGCGGCGCGATCTCGGAATTGAAAGCCTTGCGGAAGCAGCACGATGAGATGCGTCTCGCGGCCCGCAGCGGTGCGGGAAATAATCTTTCGCCAAAAGCCGTCGAAGTCGACTTGACGTTGCACGATTTTCTGGCCGAGGGGCTGAATAATCCTCAACTAGCGGCCGCTTATGACGCCAACCGGATGCGGATCGCAATTATCCAGAATGTGCGCCCGTTTATTCAAGACCGGATCGTCTCTGCGATGAAAGAGCATATTTCTATCATTGACGCCCTGGAAAGCCGTGACGTTGAAGCCGCTGTGCAAGCTATCCGGTATCACTGCGAACAAACCCTACGGTGGTGGGGCGTTGCCTGACATCCGTATTTGTTGCGCCATTCGACCCCGCGAAGCGGTTTGATCGTGGAATTATTCTCCATGACCTGATCGCAGGATTGTTAAAGCAGACCTTTATGGCTGAACTTGCAAAGGGCGCTTTGTCCCGCTCCACGATGGTCGATCCCGCTTGCGGCGAAAGGGCGGTTTGAATTTACCAGAATTGTCACCAGTGAAGGTCCGGTTCGGTGAAATTTCGCTGCGCCACCGAAAAGGTGCTGCCGCGAGTGCGAGGAAATGCTGCGTCAGCGACATAGCAAAACACCAATGTCGGCAAAGTCCGCGTCGCTGACCTTGGTGCCGATTGAACCAACTCAATGACCTACTGATATCGTCAGATGACCGGTCTGAGCCCGAAGCCGACGCAAGAAATCTTTACGTTTTTTGGGCGACGTTTGCCACTGCACTTCCGAGTAATTCGTACATAGACTGCAGGGGTTTCAATTAAACGCCGAGGTATCAATATGAAAACTGTACTGCCCTGTTTGACGGTAGCTTCCGCAATCCTACTGTCTGGTCAACAAGCCGTTTCGCAGTCTTTCAATGACACAGGCGATATTCTGGCGAGATCCGCCGAGATCGAGGACATTGAATACACGATCATGGTTCAACGCGCGACGCAGGCCGCAATCTGGGGAATGCCTGCGGCTGGTATGGTGGACTTCCTGAAAGGCATTCGGCGTGACCTCGGTGGCGACTACAACGATGTCGTTTACCTGAACAAACCCTTCGACTCTAAGCATGGGTTTTTGACAGCGAACGACGTGACCGCCTATGCATGGTCGTCGATGACATCTGAACCCGGTCCACTTGTGATCGAGGTGCCGGCGGCAACAGACAACGTCAGCTACTTCGGAACGATTGTGAACGCCTGGGACGTGCCAATTGTCGATGTTGGGCCGGACGGCCATGACAAGGGAGAAGGGGGCAAGTACCTGATGCTCCCGCCCGGCTACGAAGGAGAGGTGTCGGTCCAGGAACTGACGGATGCGGGCTATATGCCCTTCGAAACTGATACATACGAGTACGGCTTCTCTTTCCGCCCGAGGCTATACAACGGAGCGACGGATGCCGACGCTGCGGACTATGCGCAGACGATCAAGGTCTATTACTTATCGGAAGCGGATAACCCGCCGCCGAACACCTACCACGAAGCCTCCGAGGTTCCGTATGACTCGCTGCCCTACTACAATCATACCTACTTTCAGGACCTGAACGACTACATTCAAAACAACCCGATCCGTCCGCAAGACAAGATCATGGTCAATTTCCTGAAGGATCTTGGGATCGAAAAAGGCAAACCCTTCGAACCGACGAAACGCCAAATCGATGCTATGAACGAGGGGCTTCTATTGGCCTATGCCGCCATGCAGCGATACTTCGTTGAGCCCGGTTTAGCGACCGTTCCGCTTTGGGTCGACGAAAGCGGTGACTTGAAGTCGCAATGGCTGATCTGGGACTTTGCCGAGGGGCAAGCCGAGCTTGGCTTCCCATACGAGACCGATACCGAAGTGTTGGTCGATGATCGGGCTGGTGGAAGTTACTTCTGGATTACCTATCTGCCCAAGAATCTGGGCGGTGGCACCTTCTATCTCACTGGTCTGCGCGACAGCGCGGGAGACATGTACGACCATACTCAGACATACAAACTGAACATCCCTGCAGATACGCCCGCCGAGGATTTCTGGTCCGTGATTGTCTACTCGATGGAGACCAAGAGCTTCATCCGCAATGTGAACCCAGTCGGCCTGTCGTCGCGGGATGTAGAATCAATGCAGGTCAACGATGATGGGTCGTATGACATCTACTTTGCTCCCGATGCACCCGAAGGACAGGAGAGCAATTGGATACCGACGACGGAACCGTACTTCTTACTGTTTCGACTGTACGGACCTGCTGAAGGCTGGATTGAGAGCGGCTGGGTATTGGGTGATCTTGAGAAAATTTGAACAAGCCCAAGTCAGAAAGCTGTCCGAGTAGCGGGCCAAAACGCGATTCCGCGTAATGTCTGCTTTGTCCACATAGCTGCTGTCCAAGGCTCCAAAACACTGCATCTTTGATCTAAAGTCCGGTTCCAGTGCATTACCGCCGTCACTATGGCCTAGTGCTGCACTAGCAGCGAAGGTCCCCGCCTTCGCCCCAGAACGCGTGCAATCACCAGGACGCAGGGTAACGCGTTCACCCGGTGCCAGGCGCAGCTTCTCGCCCGGTTGATAATGATGTCGGATGCCATCCAGCCAGACCACACCGCCGCGATCCTCTGCAAAACCACCCGTGTTGCCTGAGCCGAAAAGCTCAACAATCAGAGTTGCGCCACCGCGGTTGATGATATCCTCAGCTTTCAGAACATGCGTGTGCATGGGGGGGCAGCTGGTCCTGCCTTGAAATCAACAGCTTCTCGGCGTAGCACATGCCGCCGCCCATGGCCAAATCACTCTGTAACCCGTTGCGCAGGGTAAAGAGGAACAGGCCCATCTTGTCAAAATCCCCGTTACCATAATCGGTGATGTCCCAACCGCACCTTGCGTCAATCACGTGACGGGCATCACTTTCACGGGCCTTAAACTCCTTGGGTGTCCAAAAGGCAAAGGGCGGCAACGTGAACCCGTGAGTGCGGATCATCTCATCTGCTTGGGCCATGGTTTCATTGATGCGCGAACGCTTTATGCCGGCACTCTTTTGGTTTTGAGGATTTCGATTACCATGGCTGCGGTCCACGTAAAGCTACCGCCGCCACAAGGTTCACCACTCATCGGGTCATAATATTCTGCAAAGCCGCTTTTCTGAATAAGCTTTAGGCTGTCGGCGAGGATGCGTTGTGCCATTTCCCCCTGCCCGGACCGACCTAGACCTTCAGCAATCAAATAATTTACGATTAACCATGTCGGCCCGCGCCAGTAGCGCAGGCTGTCAAAAGCGCCATCTGCCGGGTCGTGACTGGGCACCAGATAGCCGCATCGTTGGCCCAACAAGGCGATCCTGCGTACCAACTCCTCAGCGCGGCCATGAGGGACATCGGCAATTGCTGCGAGTAGCCCTGCTACCGTGGGCGTGCTCTGCAGATGACCAGCAGCGCGGTTGTAACACGTGTATTGTCCAAGTGTCCTATTCCAAAGGCTTTCCAATGCCGCACGACCCTTCACGGCCATTGTTCGCGCCTCCGAAGCCATTGAGGTATCGCCCAGGACTTCGGCCAAATCCGCTACATCGTCGCAGGACCGTATCAGGATACCGTTGAAGCCCGGATCAACCAGCCGGAAGGGTGAGGCATCGTGGAGCTTCGCATTGTCCCAACCAAGCCCTCGGAAATGTTCAAGCAGCCAGATGTAACACTTGTATTGCTCGTCCGACGGGCGGTGATCAGGGTTGGCGTGTGTCGTATCGCGCCGCGTAAATGGCGCGACGCCCTCGATCGGCATGGCTTCCAGCGCTTCATCCCAATCCACCGAGTTGTCTCGGCCAGACTCCCAAGGGTGAATGATTGCGACCAACCCCGTACCGTCGGGATCGCGGTCGCGATAGAACCATTGGTGCCACGCATGAACCTTTGGTAGGAGCTCAGCCAACCGTTCGCGCGCAACAGCCTTGTCGTTGGACCGATCGTAGAGCTTCCGCACAGCAAAGCCCGCGACCGCTGGCTGGGTGATGCCAGTCGTGGGTATAACTTGACCGGTTTTCCAGACTTCAGGGCCTGGGAAATATCCGTCATCGGGTTCATGAAAGATGATATGGGGCACCATACCATCGTCCCATTGATGAGCCATAAGAGTCTCGACCTCGACCCATGCCCGATTCATGTCAAAATGCGAGAAGCCAAGCGCGGACAATGCGCTGTCCCAATTCCACTGAAAGGGATAGAGGCCATGGGTGGGAACTGTATAGCTACCCCGGTCATTTCCTTCCATTACTTCACGAGCCTGATCAATCAGCGCTTGGCTCATATATCTTCTCCTTTAAGCGACAGCCAAAGTGGTTTCGGTGTCAAACCAGCGACCCCGGCCTTCTTGCGGCGCCAGCGTAAGTACGTCACCAGGTTTCACGCTGAGCTCACTGTCCAGGACAGCGCGGAACTGGTGTCCGTCCACTTCACAAGTCACCAACAAATGTGCGCCCAGAGGCTCCACTACTTTGGCTCGCGCTCCAAAACCCTGATCCGCAATGCGCAGATCTTCTGGACGGATGGCCCATTTAAGATCTTTTCCATTTGCCGGCCCGTCAAAGCTCTGTCCCGCCACTGTCCAGCGACCAGAGCCCGCAGCTTCAGCTGGGAGGAAATTCATAGGAGGGTTGCCGATGAAACTGGCCACAAACTCGGCCGCTGGATCCCTGTACACTTCGATGGGTGAGGCTGCCTGAACAATTTTGCCCTGATGCATAACGCTGATCCGGTCAGCCATGGACATAGCTTCGACCTGATCGTGTGTCACATAGATGGCGGTGGTTTTGCTTTCGGCCAGAACGCCTTTCAACTCAGCACGCATCTCCATGCGTAGGAGCGCGTCAAGGTTCGACAGCGGCTCATCCATCAGGATCACGTCCGGCTCCATTGCCAACGCACGGGCAACAGCGACCCGTTGACGTTGGCCGCCGGACAATTCTCCCGAATAGCGCTTTAGAAGCTGTTCGATATGCATCAGCCCAGCAGTTCTCTCGACCCGGCGTTTGACTTCATCATCGGGCAGCTTTTGCATCCGAAGACCAAAGCCAATGTTCTCGAATACAGTCAGGTGCGGGAACACCGCATAGTTCTGGAACACCATCGAGATGCCGCGATCTTTGGGCGACAGGTGATCTACCCGGCGGCCACCGATCCAGATTTCGCCGGTCGTAGCCGTTTCCAACCCTGCGATAATGCGTAAAAGCGTAGATTTACCACAGCCCGAGGCGCCCAAAAGGACCATAAATTCCTGGTCTGCGATGGTCAGGTTGATGTCGTGAAGAGCCTGGTAAGATCCAAAGTTCTTGGCGACGTTCTTGATCTGTATTTCAGCCATAACAGTTTCCTTTCAGCCACCGCTCAGCGGTTGGCGATGCCCCACATCGCAAAGAGATATTTGCGTACCGCGAAGATGAAGATCAGAGCAGGCACCACGAGGATAAAGCCGCCTGCAAATTTCAGGTGCAAAGGGGCCTCGCCCAGGGTCTGCAACAGGAACGCGGGAAGCGTCCGGTTCTCGATGGTCAGAACGGCGGCCGCGAACACTTCGTTCCACGAGATCACAAAGGCGAAAATCGCCGAGGCTGTGATCCCTGGTAGCACCAGAGGCAGGATCACCTTGGTGAATGCGGTCAGCCGTGTGCAGCCCAATGTCCAAGCCGCTTCTTCGAGCTCCAGCGGGATACCCGAGAAGAGCGAAAAGGTGATGAGCACCGCGAAGGGGATCGCCAACGTTGTATGAACCAGCGCCAGACCAAAAGCCGTATCATCCAAGCCCGTACGGATGAAGAGAACTGCCAAGGGTAGTGCCAAAAGCGGAAGCGGGAAGGCCCGTGTCAGCAGGATCAGCAGCCGGAACAGTTCTTTCCCTCGGAAGTCGAACCGCGATAGCGCGTAGCCCGCGGGGGCGCCTATGGCGATGGACATCACCATCGTCATCAAAGCCACCACAACCGAGTTCCAAAGCGCCCTCAGCATCCCCTGGAACCCCATAAAGAACTCCAAGGATCCCATATTGAACTCCGGAATGAAACTCTTGGGAAAACTGTTCACCGTATCCGGTGAAGACATCGTGTTCACGAACAGTAGGTAGAGCGGAATAATCACCCAAGCGCACAGCAGGATAACCCCAGCCCGATAGAGCCCCCTTCCCGCTTTGCGGGCGTCAGGGGCCACAACGTCTGCAACTGCCGTCATATCGTGGCTCCTTTCGGGACGCGCAGAGCGCGCATGATGATCAGAGTGAAGACGATCGAGATGATCAGAACGATGATCGCCAGCGCTGCCGCTGCTCCGCCATTCTGCAAGTCAAACTGATAGGCGTAGATTTCGCCCATAAGCACCGGGAATATCGTTCCCCCAAGGGCTGCGACCACAGCAAAGACTTCAAAGGCCAGAATGACACGCAGGACCAGGGCAGTTTGCAGCGATGGGCGCAGAAGCGGCAAAGTGATCCGGGTGAACTGTTTCCAGCGCGAGGCGCCAAACACATCCGCAGCCTCGTAGTATTCCTTGGGGATCAGACCGATGCCCGCCACAAGGATCACAAGCATAATCGCGGTCGCGCGCCAAATCTCGGCAAGCATAATCGCCAGGAACACAACCCAGGGTGTTTGATAACTCAGCAAACTTACAGGTTGGTCAGTGACACCAAGCCCGACCATCATCGAGTTCAGAAAGCCCGACTGCTCGAAGATCGCCAACCAGATGATACCTGCAGCAAGGTCAGAAATCCCCAAGGGAATGGTCCAAATATACAGAACCAGATCACGGCCCTTTTGCATCTTCGTGACCATCGTAGCCATTAGAAGTGACAGCGCCAGCTGAATTGGCACCACGGCTGCGGCCAGAAGAAAAGTGTTCTTCATCGAAATCGGGAACTTCCAGTAGCTCACAACCTCGCGAAAGTTGTCCAGTGAGAATCCGTTCTCAGTTCCAAACGCCTGCTGCGCCACTAGCGCAAACGGGTATAGGAAAAACAGGCAGAGAAACAGGGTCACCGGGAGGATCAGAAAGTAAGGCAATAGCCGCGCTTCCATCGGACCGCTCCTTTAAGTTGGGAATTTGCTGGGGAGCCGGGCCACAGCTTCCGCGGCCCGGCAGTCATGGAAGGTCTTATTCGACCGGGCAGGCACCTTCCGAAGGTGCATCTGGTGCCCAGCAAGGCGCGCCGGTTTCGTTCATGATCTTTTCCAGCTGTTTCTTTTGATCTTCCAGAACCTGCTCAATGGGTTGACCAGCCAGAACAATGCGTTCGAACGCATCCACGTATACACGGTTGAAGTCGCCGCCCATGCTACCCAGACCTGCAGGCAGTAGGCCGGGATTAGCGTCTGCCGAGCTGCTCATCTTGGCAACCGCTTCGCCGGCAGCTTTGACCGAAGGCGGTAGATCGTCTGGTAGCTCAACATCAACCACAGGGAAGAAGTTAGTGGCTTTAAGGGTTGCGATCTGTGTCTCGGGCTGCATCAGATAAGTCACCAAAGCTTTGGCACCTTCGGCATCCGGCGCGGTGCGTGGGATGGCAACACCTGCCAAAACAGGCATGAAGCCACGACCAGTCGGTCCAGCAGGCGCCGGGAAGGCGACGAAATCGTCGGGACGCTCATTGAAAGCCTGCGCAAGGCGCGAAGTATGATCAAAGACAATCCAGGCATCGCCGTTCAACAACTGCTCCTGCATGAATGAGAAGTTGGTTGATGCGGGGTTCGTATGGCTCCAAAGTTCTTTGAACTTTTCCCATGCCGTCACAGCCTCGGGCGAAGCAAAGGTCCGCACAACACCGTTGGTGTAGGACGGGTAAAGATAACCTTGGAAAAAGCGGTGTTTCAGACCCTTGGGTCCCGCTGGAAAGCCGAACTTCTTCTGACCCGTCGCTTCTTCAACGTTCGCCGCCCACGCGATCAACTGGTCATAGGTCAGTGCATTGATGTCCGCACCTTCAGGCAGGTATTGCAGCGCTTCCGTATTGGCGGCCATGATATAGCTCGCTTGCATCCACGGCATATATTGCAGACTGTCGGTTCCCAGCTTAGCCAGATCATTGAAAGTGCCCGACGCCGACATGACGCCAAGATCGCTAAGGTCCATCAGGTCATCAGGGTTCATCGCCGAGAAGTTGCCATGCAAGGAACCCAGCAAGTCAATGCTGCCTGAGTCGGCTTGCAGCTCGGCTTGCAAGCGAGTGAGCCAGGGGCCATCTTCGTTCGGTTGGTAGTCAACCCCGCCCTCGAAGCCACCAAGAACCTCACTCCGCATAGCCTGCGCTTCTTCGGCGGGCCGGGCCTGGGTCGACCAGAACAGAGTTTCAGCTTGCACGGCAGCTGCGCCAACAAGCATCGCAACACCGGACACGGCACCCGACAGTTTCAGATGAATCGACATGATTTCCTCCCTATGTCTGAGGCTGACCGAAACCCGACAACCTCTCTCCCTCGCCGACACCTTTGGGTCAGTCTGCGGGCGAATGCAGTTAATATGATATATCGTTGTATCTTGAGTCAAGCCTGTTGCCGCCAAGCTTTCGCCATAATTTGCTTGCCAATTTCAAAACCAATTGCGACTTTAGGAAAACGATATATCTAAACTGTGGCCCATGAAGAAAAAACCCACCCTATCCAGCGTTGCCAAAGAAGCGGGCGTATCGGTTCCAACCGTTAGCCAAGTTATGCGTGACACCGGCCGAATTTCAGAGAAGACACGTCAGAAAGTCCTGAGCGCAGCCAAGCGTCTGCGCTACGTCCCAAATCAAGCGGCGGCTACAATGAGATCAGGGGACAATCGCGAGATCGGGTTTATCCTAAACAAATTGGCAAACCCGTTTAACGCAGAGGTCGTGAGTGGCGCCGTCGACTTGCTCGAAACCGAAGGGTTCATGGTGTCGATACTCGATGCGCAAGGCGATCTTCAACGTCAAGACCGCCTTCTGGAAGCCTGCATCAGATTTGGCCGACGTGGATTGATCTGGGTTCCGGCGCTCGACACAAGCGAAGTATCTATAGAGCTTCTGAATGCTCACGGTGTTCCCGCTGTGACATTCATGCGAAAGGTGTCGCAGTCTTTCGACCATGTCGGCATTCTTAATACCGAAGCCCTCGCACAAGCCACGCAGCACTTGATAGACTTAGGGCACAAGCACATCGCCTATTTTGGCGGCACCGAGCAATCGTCCGTGCGTGAAGAACGCATTGCCGGTTACCTTGGCGCTTTAAAGCAGATGGATGACGTGCAGCCAATTGTCTGGCCATGCGATGAGAATAAGAGTGCTGGCTTTGACGCTATTGCCGCACTCCGTCACAAACACCCCGAGGTGACGAGTATTGTTTGCAACGGAGACGTTGTGGCGCTTGGCGCTTGCTTCGGCTTGATCCAGTCCGGATTGAAACCAGGGCATGACTTTTCAGTAGTAGGCTTCGATGACATCGAGGATGCGGCCGTCTCGACGCCCGGCCTCACGACCATGGCGATCGACCCGAAGAAGTTAGGCAAGCGGTTGGCCGAGATCCTTCTGGACCGAATGCGAACACCCGATCTGCCAGTCCGTCATTTCGAGTATTCTGCGACTCTTACAATTCGAGGAACATCAGGAGCAGCCCCTGACCACTAAAGTGTATTTCTCAGTTGCTGCCGCAGGCGTTCATTGCAGTACCATGCGATGTTTGACACTTTGGGCTCGCCACGGACCTTCTCTGCACCAAGTCCGAATTGGCAGTGAGAGCCCTTAGCAGAAACTACGGCCCACATTACCGCCTGCCCGGTCTACGCCCCCGGCAAATTGCGCACACAAGGCTAGAGTGCGCGAACGTCCCAACCGACGGCGAAGCGGAAATCCGGTTCGCCCAAGGCACTCCTGTGGCCGGGCAGTTGGGCAATAAACGGAAGAAACCGCATAGTATTTCGCCGGCGCGATCTACTCTGAGATCATAAATGTTCTTGCAAGCCAGCGTATCGCTGGCTTTTTCTTTGCCATTGGAAGGAAGAACTTTGCTGCAAAAAAGGAATGTTGGGGGCAGCAATCGAGTTACCACGCATTGATTTCATTGTGCTTTTTTGGGCGAAAAAGGAAAACCTTTGAGGGTCGAGCCAACAAAACAACAAGACTGTATGCGTTAGAGCGGCGTGACACATTGTTGTGGCACAAAATGAAACTGCATGCGTATTTCGCGCAGTACAGGCTCGGCGTTCCTTTCTTTTGTTGGGTGCTATAGCGCTTCGAACCCCAATTTGCCGCGTCTCGGTCGATTCCATTGCAGGCGGTGAATTTCACTGGGCAATTTGACAGATCACAAAACCGATGCTTACCTGAGCGCGACGCAACACAGATAATCTAAATTTCCAAGCATTATCAGCGTTCTGAAGCACCATTCGTGGCGCCGTTAAAGCCAGACTTGAACCCTGGAGAATTTAAGATGGAATTGATCACTGAACAGCTCCGCGCCTTTCCGATCATGGCGCTTTTTCTCTGTCTTGGCCTGGGATACGGCGTCGGCAAGTTCCGGGTCGGCAAGTTCGAACTGGGTGGTATCGCCGGAACCTTGCTGGTGGCCGTTTTTGTGGGTCAGATCGGCGGTATCAACCTGAGTACGGATGTTCAGAACGTCTTTTTCTCGCTGTTCATTTTCATGGTCGGCTACAATGGCGGCCCGCAGTTTTTTGCGGCTCTGAACCGAACCGCCCTGACAAAGCTGCTGGCCGCGTTCATGATGACGCTATGGGGGCTGTTCTTCGTCATCGTCGTGGCTCGATTGGCGGGGTTGGACAAAGGGCTGGCCGCCGGGTTGGCCGCCGGAGGGTTGACGCAGTCAGCGATCATCGGCACCGCCGGCAATGCCATCGACTTGCTGGGGCTGGCAGCGGATGAGGCGGAAAAGCTGAAAACCAATATCGCGGTGGGGTATTCGGTCACTTATATCTTTGGCTCAATCGGTCCGATCCTAGCGGTTAGCGTTATCCCGATCATCATGCGTGTCGACCTGCGACAAGAGGCAATCAAGCTGGCTCAGAAGCTCAGCGGTGGCGGTCGCAAGCTGGAGGAAGGTGAGTTCCTTCCGATGAACCGTTTTGATGCCCGCGCCTATCAGGTGAATGCAGACGCTGCGATTGCAGGCCAAACGGTAAAATCCATTGAAAGCAGCTATGACGGAGATCTGGTCGTCGAAAAGCTGCTGCAGGACGGCGTCCCGGTGGATCCGACGCCGGGTACTTTGATCAGCGCAGGGGACGTGATCGTGGTTTCTGGCCTGGTCGGCACGCTGACGCAATTCGAAGGTACAGCTAGCGGTGAAATCGGAGAATACCCGCCCGAACTGACCGTTGTGGAAGAGCGCCGCAATGTCGTGGTCACCAACCGCAAACTGACCGGCAAGACGCTAGTGGAATTGCGCGAGGCGTTGACGGCGGATCAGCGGCGGGGCGTCCACATCTCAAAAATCATCCGCATGGGCCATGAAGTGCCAGTGCTGCACAACACCGAAATCCACGCGGGTGATGAAGTCAGCATTGTCGGTCACAAGGATGATCTGAACCGGGTTGCTAAAATGGCGGGCTATGTGCCGCCCGCAGCCTCGGTCACCAACTTCATTGCACTGGGGGTCGGCGTGGCTGTTGGATATCTGATCGGTGAGATCAGTTTTGTCATTGCCGGTACGAAAGTGGCGCTTGGGTCCGGTCTTGGTTGCTTGGTAACCGGGCTGATCATCGGATACCTGCGCATCCGGCGGCCCAAGATCGGTGGGATCAATCGCGGGGCTGCGAATTTCCTACAAAGCTTTGGCCTGGCCGTATTCGTCGGGGTTGTCGGGCTGAACGCGGGTAAGCCTGCGCTTGAAGCCATTCAGCAATACGGGATCACCTTGCTGTTGTTGGGCGTCGTGGTCACGCTGATGCCGATGATCGTGCAGTTCCCGATCAATTATTTCGTCTTGCGTATCAAAAACCCGGTCGAGGCTTGTGCAGTGGTGACAGGGTCGCGGTCGGGTAATCCGGGTTTTGCAACGCTTCTGGAAAAAGCCGGGAATGCAACCCCGACGCCCGCGTTTACGATGACTTATGCGGTGGCGAACATATTCCTGACACTCTGGGGTCCGTTGGTTGTGGCATTCGTGCCGTAAGCTACATCAATACAATAACGATGACCGAGCCCCACAGGGCCAGCAAGACGTTGCCCACGGCATAGCCAAGACCATAGCCCAGGGTTGGAACCTGGCTCTGCGCCGCTTCCTGCACGGCAGCCAGACCGGGGGCCGAGGTCCCTGCCCCGCAGCAGGTGCCCGCCAGAACGCCCTCGTTTATTCCAAAGACCTTGCACCCAACAATGACCGCCGACCCATGGGCCAACAACACGATGGCCACCGACCCGAAGATCAAAGATGGCCCGCTTTCGATCACCCCGGTCACAAAGCTCGGCCCCGAGGTGATGCCCACGCAGGCCACAAACACGCACAAACCAAGCGAGTCGAAAATCCACAGCGTTGCCTCGGGCACAAAGCCGAATGTGCGATGGACCGAGCGCAACCACCCCGCCACCAGACCGCCAAGCAGCACGCCGACCGACGTCCCAAGCCCCAGTTCTATCGCGCCGTACTTCAACGCGGGGATACCGATCAACCCGCCCATCAGGATGAAAAAGGCCACAAAAACCATATCGGTCTTGCTGGTTTCACGGTCCAGATAACCAAGGCGTGCAGCGGCATCCTCGATATGACTGCGAGTGCCCGAAACGGTCAGCACGTCACCCTTGTGCAGGGTCACGCCGCGAAAGATTGGCAAACGCTCGCCGCTGCGCATGATGCCGCGCAGGTAGATGGTGCGCGCTTCGGGACGGGCGGACAGTTCAGCCAGGGTCTTGTTGACCACCTCGTTGTTGGTCACAACGATGTCGTTGGTTTGAACCGGCAAGTCCAGAAGTTCAGGATCTTCAACCTCTTCCCCCAATAAGGCGGTGTGTTCGATCAGATAGGATCGCACGCCGGCGATGGCGGCTATGTCACCCTCTTGCAGCACCATATCGCGTGTGGTGGGCAGGATCTTATTCCCCCGGCGGATACGATCGAAAAACGCGCGGACATGTTCGGGCACGCGGGCCTCAAGCTCGGAAATCCTGTGGCCGACGAATTCGGGATTGATACGATAAGCGCGGGCTTCGAAATCGCGGTGTTCGGACACCATCGGGGCGTCGTTGCTGTTCAACCCGGCCTCGTATTCTGCGCAGGCCTCTTTCAGCGACCTGCCATAGAGCCTGGGCGCCAGCTGCGTGTGGAAAATGATGGTCGCAATGACCCCGACGAAGTAAGCCACAGCAAAACCGGTGGCAATCTCACCGTCGAAAATGGCTTGCGCGGTCTCGTCGGCGCCAGCTTTGGCAAAGGCGTCAATGGCAACACCCAAGGTCGCGCTTTCCGTGACACCGCCCGCTAAAAGCCCCGCAGCAATTCCAACGGACAGCCCCATAAGCGGAGCTAACAGCACCGCGACCAACAGCGCCACAACACAAAGCAACACTGTGATGGCAATCTGCGGCAACGCACTAAAGTTCAAAGACCGAAAAAATTGTGGCCCGGTTCGGTACCCAATGGAGAACAGAAACAGTAAAAAGAACGCCTGTTTCAGGTCATCTGAAACGACCACACCGGTCTGGCCGACCAGAACACCGGCCAGAAGACAGCCCGCCACCGATCCAACGGTAAACGAGCCGATGGTGATCTTGCCTAGCGCATAGCCAAGGGCAAGGCTGCAGAACAAGGCCAGCGCAGGATGAGGGCCCAGGATCGACCCGATCAACTCCATGATAAGCTCCCCTTCCCTGCGGCTCTGCCTCAGCCGTGTAGCGGCAATCCTTTCGAGGCCCGATAGGCCTGTACATAGCCCACAGCCACCGCCCGCACGGCACGCCCAATTTGGCGATAGGCGCTATCGTCCAGATTGGCGAAAGAAACACGTGCCGACCAGTTCGGTGCATCAAAGCCCGATCCGTTCAACAGCACGATCCCATGGTCCTGCGCCAGCTTGAACGAGATATCCAGCGGGTGGACGTTTTCCTTGATCCACACCACCACCTCTTCGCCAACATATTTTCGCAGCCAGAATTCGAAATCAATGATGCCGTAATATTTGTCGAACAATGGGTTGTCGGGCACGTCGATACCCATCCCCTCGACCAGTTCATCGAAACGGTGTTTCAGGATACCCCAGCAGAACTTCTGATATCCCTTATCTTCGTCCATCAACTCGACCAGCGAAAACAGCGTCATCATCACCTGCTGCGGCAGGGACAGGCCTGCCGTGTGGTTCAGTGCAACATCGCGGCTGTCGGCGACGATCCGGTCGATGAACTTGAACGACGACGGATCGGGGGTCAGCGTCTCGTATCGCGCATTGACGACGGTCTTGGTTTCCTCCGTAGCCTCGGCAATCATCTTGTCGAAGATGTTGTTTTCGGCCACCAGAATGGCCCCCAGACGCCACCCCGTGCAGCCAAAATATTTAGAGTAAGAATAAACCCCGATGGTGTTCTCGGGCAGATGACCCATAACGGACTGAAAGTTTGGAACGAAGGTGCCATAGACGTCATCAGTCAGGATGATCAGGTCAGGCCGCCGGGTTTTGACGAATTCGACCAGTCGAGCCATGACCTCGGGGCTGATGGCGACCGAGGACGGGTTGCCCGGGTTGACCAGGAACAACGCTTTTACTTTTGGGTCGGACAATTGCTCGAGATCGTCATCGGTCAGCTGGAAATGGTCCTCTTCTTCCGAGGACACGTCCACCACATTCAGCCCGTAATCTTCAAGCACCGGCATTTCCAGGTAGGGCGTGAAAATCGGCGTGCCCAGCGCAATGGTATCGCCCGCACTCAGCAACCGTTGGTTTTTGAGCGCCTTGAAAATATAGCACATCGCGGCAGTGCCGCCTTCGACCGCGTAAATGTCAAACTTGGCATCGGGCCGGTGCCCCGCGCACATCGCCCACATCACGTATTCATGGACGATGGCTTCGTTATGCGCCATGCACCGGTCCGGCATTGGATAATGATCACCGACGATGCCATCGGTGAGTTCCAGCACGAAATCGTCTGGGGTAAAACCGAATTTCTCAATCGCGAAATCCACCACAGCGGCCAGAGTATCTGCGCCCGGAGGGCCGTTCTTCGCGATCGAGTCCGCGCAATAGGCGTTGAGCCGATCATAGCAACCCGGCCCCTGCGGCATCCCTGCCAGACCGACCAGCGCTTCGTTGCGATGGCGCTGTGCTTCGGTCATGGCGAACTGACCCAGCAGGAAAAACGCCTCGCGCGCTTTGGAGGCGATCCAGTTTGGATTGCCACGCCCTGCGTTCAGATAAGGCAGCGCCATCTGGCGTGACTCTTTCTGCGCCAGCTTGATCAGTTCGTCTTTGATTTGAAAAGGACTTAGGTTTTCGAACTTATGCAGGTCCAGTGTTTCTGACATGGCATCAAACCCTTGCGTTAAAACAATCGGAAAAATTCTATCGGATCGTACGCAAGGATTCGCATGTGTGTAAACTGTGTAGTCAGTCGCTGACGTTGGGATAACTGCGCAGCGGTCAGTTGATCCGGGACGACGCTGCCAGTGCACCGGCCAGCGCATTCTGAATCTCACCAGGGAATTCCCGCCCCTTTTCATGCAGCCCTGCGGCAACCCATCCGACAGTATGCCCCCGACTGCCAATGTCATTCGCCCGAACTATCGTCGGCGACGTGTGCTCGACGCTGACCAAAGCCATCGACCGTTCAATCTCACTATCGGTCAGCACCATTTTGACGGCACTGAAAATATCCATCGAAACCTGCAAGGTCTGATGCTCAAGCCGATGCGCAGCGCCCGTCAACATACGGGTGCAAAAGGCTGACAGGAAATACCAGCGAAAAATGGAAAAGACACGGTCCTGCAACTCACCATGTACTGCGGCGCCATCTTTGGCTGCGCAGGCGACCTGTTCAAACGCGGCCTCGGCAGCTTTGGATGCCCGGAATATCTCGCGCTCGCGCTTTGCGATCGAGATGACACGCGGCGCAATCTCAGTTGCGGCTTCGTGGGATTCCAAATTCATAGATGTCCTCCAGCATTAAAGTCTAATGAGGACATGGAAATTCTAAAGGAAATCCGAATGCGATTTAACGCCATTTTTTGCAGAAAACATCCCTTTGTTGGCGAAATAAAAATGTCACGACCAGCTATTTAACACAAACATAACTGGCGGAAAGGATGTAATTTCCAGCAGGTATGTTGAAAACATGCACATTAAGATTGGGGCAAATTGCGCGGTTTCGACCGAAAGATACATAGAACTGACACGATCTTGTAATAGTTATGCCCATTTCCGCATCTATGAATACCTAATCCTGCTGATCAGTTTACGAGTTTGAATTTAACGAGGGGGTACGAGCGGGACCAGGGGGTGAGCGCCTGACCAACCGGGCTCGCCTATGGGCAGAGCAGCTCCCCCCGCCGCTTACGGCCACATTTCACCGCGCCTATCCAGCAAATTGACCGACACACAATTTTGCTACGTACGTGGTTCTGGCCTTCATCGATAAAAAGCCCAATACTCGGATGAAGAGAGCTCATCTGAAATCAGGCAATGCTTCCCAAATCATCATGTCCAGACGCCACTATAACCTGCCGCCCCTGACCACCTTGTCCGCCTTCGAGGCCGCCGCGCGGCATCTGAGCTTTAAGAACGCAGCCGAGGAACTGTCGGTCACGCCGGGCGCGGTCAGCCACCAGATCAAGGCGTTGGAGGGCGATCTGGAAACCACGCTGTTCCAGCGCAAGCATCGCGGCGTCGATCTGACCGAAGACGGCAACGCGCTTTACGAGGCGCTGTCGTCGTCATTCGGGCGTATCTCGAAAGTTCTGGCAACGATCCGTGACCGCAAATCTGGCGGCAAGGTCACGGTCGGATCGACCACGGCAGTGGCGGCGTTGTGGTTGTCGCCCGCCGTGATCCGATTTTGGCGCGAAATGCCGGACGTCAACGTGGACCAGCTGTCGCAGGATCGCCCTTTTCGGGACCGACCGGATGTGGACTTCTTTATTCGCTACGGGCGCGACCCCGACCCGAACTTGACGCATACGCCCCTGTTCCGCGATCACCTGATCCCCGTCGCCAGCCCCGAGGTCGCGGAACGATTGGCTGGTGCTGACCTCGACGCGCTGGCAGCCGAACGCTTGATCCACATGGCCTCGGAAGACCGCACTTGGACCACCTGGCCGGAATGGTTCAAACAACTGGGATATGTGGGCACGATCCCGATTGACTCTAGGGTGAACAGCTATTCGGTTGCCCTGCAATTGGCGCGCAAGGGGGCTGGGCTGACGCTGGGTTGGCAACGGCTGATCCAGCCGATGCTGCAATCGGGAAAGCTGGTCGCCATTGGCCCGCACTATCTGACTGCGCCCAACCAATTCTACATTGTTGGCCGCCCGGAGGAAGACCTCTCGGACAGCGCCCGTGCCTTAAAATCATGGATCATTCAAGAGGTTCAGGACGGTTCAGTTTAGATCAGATCACCCAGTGGTGAGGTTTTCTGATATTGAGAAAGGGCTACACCATCCGCCAATACGGAAAAGAACGCATCTAGCAACCCACAGGAGAGCCCGATGAACAAGCACAGCGCGCTGTCATCCGTTCTGAACGATGTGACCATCGCAAATGGCCTGCCGAATGAACACTATATTGACCCGGTTGTTTTTGCCGAAGAAAAGCGTTCGGTCCTCTTTGCCAATTGGTCCGGGATCGGGTTTGGTCTGGATGTCCCCGAGGTAGGCGATGCAAAACCGGTCGACTTTCTGGGCATGCCACTACTGATCGTCCGTGATCGCGACGGAGAGATCGGGGTTTTCCAGAACACCTGCCGCCACCGCGGCATGATCCTTGTGGATACGCCCCGCAAGATCGAAGGCGCGATCCGCTGCCCCTATCACAGCTGGTGCTACAGCCTGAAAGGTGAGCTGCGCGCTACCCCGCATGTGGGCGGCCCCGGTCAGAACAAGCACGAAAACGTCGATCACAATGATCTAGGGCTGGTGCGTGTCCGGTCGTATGTCTGGCGCGATGTGATCTTTGTGAACGTAGACGGCAACGCACCGGAGTTTCAGGATGCCCATGGTGCCCTGCTGGATCGTTGGAAGGAATTCGAACAACCCCTGCATGACGGCGGCGAGATGGCCTCGTTCAAGCTGGAGGTCAAAACCAATTGGAAACTGGCGGTCGAGAACTACTGCGAAAGCTATCACCTGCCTTGGGTGCATCCCGGCCTGAACAGCTATTCCCGGTTGGAAGATCACTATAACATCGAAGTCCGCGGGCATTACTCCGGTCAGGGCACGCTGGTCTACCGGCAGCTAAAGGATCAGGACGGCACCACCTTTCCCGATTTTGAAGACCTTAGTGACAAGTGGGATGAAGGCGCGGAATACGTAGCCTTATACCCGAACGTCCTGTTGGGGGTGCAGCGCGACCATGCCTTTGCAATCTTACTTGAGCCGGTCGACCACGAAAACACCGTCGAACATATCCGGCTGTACTATGCCAAAAGCGTTGAGGACACGCCGCATCTGGACGGGCTTCGCACCACAAACGCACAACAGTGGCGGGCCATTTTCGAAGAAGATGTCTTTGTTGTCGAAGGTATGCAAAAGGGTCGCCACGGGGTGCTGTTCGATGGCGGACGGTTTTCACCCGCAATGGACGGGCCGACCCACAACTTCCATCACTGGGTAGCAACGCAGATCGAAAACGGACGGGCGGAATAACCTCTCGGCCGGCACCTTTTGGCAGGAGGTCCAATGGAAAAAGACGAATTGGATCGCCTGCTGTTAAAGGCCCATGAGCAGGACGATCATGCTGCCCTGATCCACTATTACACGATGGCTGCGGATGAGCGCGAGGCGGCACAGGATATTGATGCCGCTTGTTTTTACCTAACCCACGCCTTTGTCTTCGCGCTAGAATCCGGTGCGCCCGAGGCCGAGACACTTAATGCACGCCTTGTCGCGCATGGTCGGGCACATCGTCTCGAATTTTAAGATTGGTGTCACGTCAGGGCGAATCGCGCCAGGCTATCCAAACTCTATGTGACCCCACGGGAAGCTGTTCAGACGTCTTAGGTCCCCTATAGTCAAATGAAACCGTCACGGTTGCTTTGGGAGGGGCAGGTGCATGGCGCACAGCGCGGAAATGCTGATCATTGGTGCCGGGTTCTCGGGGCTGACCATGGCAATCGAGGCACGCAAACGTGGAATCAGCGATATCGCCATCCTTGAAAAAGCGGGCGATATCGGCGGTACATGGCGCGAAAACACCTATCCCGGCGTGGCATGCGATATTCCCTCGCATCTGTATTCGATGGCCACGCACCTGAACCCGGACTGGAGCCGCGCCTATGCCGGTGGGGCCGAGATTCAGGCGTATCTGCAAAAGATCTGCCGGGATGAGGGCCTGTACGATCTGTGCCATTTCCACCAGCAACTGAAATCCGCGCGCTGGGACGGCGACCAATGGCAGGTGGAAACCGAGGGCGGGCAGCACTGGACGGCGCGCTTTTTAGTCTCGGCCATTGGGGCACTGCATCTACCGGATGTGCCCGACATACCCGGTGCTGACAGCTTTCCCGGGCCTAAGTTCCATTCTGCCGAATGGGATCACGACGTGGAACTTGTGGGTAAACGCATCGCGGTGGTCGGCACCGGTGCCTCAGCCGTTCAGTTTGTGCCTGAAATTGCGAAAACGGCGGCCCAAATCACCATCTTCCAACGGACCGCGCCCTACGTCCTGCCCCGCCCCGACGGGCCAATTGCACCGTGGGTTCGCAGCCTCTATAGGTGCATCCCCATCCTGCCCCGGATACGCCGCAAACTGATCTACTGGATTTTTGAGTATCGCCACCGTGTGTTTCGGGGTGAAGAGCGGATGGTCAACTTTGCCATGAAGATGTGGCGAAACGGGCTGGAGAAAGCGATAACTGACCCCGAACAACGCGAACGCCTGACCCCTGGCTACAGGATTGGATGCAAACGTATCCTCAGTTCGAATGACTGGTACACGGCCCTTGCGCGGGACAACGTGACAGTAATCCCGCACGGGGTGGCGACAATCGAGGGAGATCAGATCATCGCCGCGGATGGCAGCCGGACCCAGGCCAATGTATTGATCTGGGGCACAGGCTTTCATGTGACGGACGTGGTCGAGCGTCTGGACATCACCGGAACCGATGGCCTGACCCTACGCCAAGCATGGACCGATGGGATGCAGGCCAATCTGGGCACTGCCATCGCAGGTTTTCCGAACTTCTTTATTCTGTTGGGGCCACATACCGGATTGGGCCATAACTCGGTCGTGCTAATGATCGAAGCACAGGTCCGCCATATAGGCAGGGTGCTGGATCAGATGCAGCGCAACGGCTTACAGGCCATCACACCTGACGCCGCGAAACAAGAAGCCTTTACGCAGGAAATGCAGGACCGCCACTCAGACAGCGTCTGGCAAGCGGGCGGCTGCACCTCGTGGTATCAGGATGCCCAAGGCCGCAACACGACGCTTTGGCCCGGCACCGTATCCGAGTATGAAAAGCGCATGGCCCGATCCGGGCTGGAACAATATCACCCTGCCCCTCCCCCAGCCGGAGATCGTTGACATGACCACTCTTCTAACCATCACCCTGCTGATCGTCGCATTTTTTGTCGGCATGAAACTGTGGACCCGCAAACTGACTCGCCAAGGCCAAATCCGAGTTCCGCAGCTTGGGGTCATCGCGCCCGTGAACGGCGGCAGCATCCATTATGTGGAAAAGGGCGATCCGTCGAAGCAGACCCTTGTCATGATCCACGGGCTGGCTGGGCAATTGCAGCATTTCACCTATGCCTTGGTCGACATGCTGGCCGATGACTATCACGTCATCGCAGTGGACCGGCCCGGCTGTGGCTATTCGACCCGCGATAGTGCCGATCTGGGCCGTCTGCCCGAACAGGCGCGCATGATACAAGAGTTTCTGGACAGCAAGGGCGTCACCGACGCTGTCCTTGTGGGTCATTCCTTGGGCGGCGCGGTGTCGTTGGCCATGGCGCTGGACCACCCAGAAAAGATCAAGGCCCTGGCTCTGCTAGCCCCTCTGACGCAAGTTTTGCCGTCGACACCCCAGGTTTTCAAACCACTGGAAATCCGCACGGAATGGCTACGCAGCCTGATCGGCAACACAATCGCTGTACCCGTGGCCGCCAAAACTGCACCACACACTCTGGACGTCGTTTTCGCCCCCGACCCTGCGCCTGCGGACTTTCTGGATCGTGCTGGCGGTGCGCTTGGACTGCGCCCGTCGGCCTTCATTACCGGATCGCAGGACGTTGTGGGGATTGATGACAGCATGGCGGCGCAGGTCGCCCGCTATGAGGAGTTAGCCGTACCCGGCGGCATTCTATACGGCACACAGGACGCTATACTTGCAGCCCACGCGCACGGCGATCCAATGATCCAGTTCGGCCTGTCAAACGAGTGGATTGACGGGGCAGGTCATATGATCCTGATCACGGCACCGGACACATGCGCCGCATTCATCCGCCAGATCGCAGAAACCAAGTATTTCGAAACCAAGGCGGCGCCCGAGACGGTTTGAACGGCGTGGAAAAGAATTCGGCATTGACCGTGTTTTCCCTCTTGACCCGCCACAGCCCCTCGCTTAAATCGCCTCTCACTCATGGCGGAGTAGCTCAGTTGGTTAGAGCAGCGGAATCATAATCCGCGTGTCGGGGGTTCAAGTCCCTCCTCCGCTACCAAAATCCCCTTAGAGATAAAGACATTACGTCCTGTGGCCAAAATCCTCTCTGCAGGTTATCCACCGGGACCGCAATGGGACAGCAACCCGGCGGAAGGGATTCTAACGCGGACCTAACTGATTGTCCTGTCTATAAGATCGAATCCTCGGTCAGTCAGCATGCAGAACATCCTCAGAAGATGCTTGCCCGGTAGGTCTACGTCTTGGATGCGCAGGTGATACCAGTGTTCATCCAGTTGCTGAGCAGCTCTTTGCGCTCGGGACTTTGCGACCGCCGCTGATATTGTCCGCAGCGAGAAGGATATTTTTTCGGTGGTATAGTGGTGATCGAGGTCCTTCGGGACCCGTCGCGTGAAGTAGAAGACCCCTGCTTTCACAAATGAGAAGGGAACGGTTTTGTTCTCCAGCATGTACTACGCCCTTGGTCAGCTCCAGTTAAAGCTGAAGGGAAACAGTAGCTTACCTTTTGGGAATGGTGCCCGGGGGCGGATTCTTTTCACAATTAAAAACAACGACTTAGAAGTCATGCTACACTAATTATGCTACACTTATGCTACAGTTTCCAAACCAAACTACTCCATGAGCAAAGCCAATACGATCCAAAGCTGTAGCATAACTCTGTAGCTACTTTTTCTAGGAACGGGCTAGCCGGGAATACCCCAGAATCGGACTTGCGTCATTTTAGTGAAGCTTTTCGCATCAGGAATTGCCCGGCTTTAGCTAGATTGCTTTTCATGCGGCCATCTGCAAACCGCCCAATCTGAAAGTTCACTCGAACGGAGTTCGAACTCTTCGTGGTTCCATGTAGCGAACTTTTCGGCGAACTCACGTGTGCTTTTAAACTTCGAATCCTTTGCGAACCGCTCCTGCTTCTTCGAGTACGCCTGGTTACCCATTGAAGCGTTCATCTTCCCCGTACACGGCAAGAGGTTTGCAAGGGCATCAACGTCGTTTGCTATGTGTTTTTCTCCATAAGCAGCTTTCCATTCTGGACCTGGCTTTTGCGGTAGAACATGTTCGATAGTTTCAACGCAGTGAAGCTCATCTCCGCCTCTTGAGGAATCAAACTCTATTAGGAAATACGGTGTGATTGCCGAACCATATAGCGGTCTGGATGCGACAGCCCGCTTCAGTTCATTCGCATCAGGCCATACGACCGTTTTGTGGTCGCTGATTGCTACCGTGACTGTAGAGCCTGAGATGCTCCCCTTTAGATCAGCCCAAAGTCGCTTGAATACGGCATGAAGGCCTGTTGGTTCGTGCCCGGCCAACGCTCTCCTAACCAAAAAACTCTCAACAATGTCCAATATCTCTACAGCAGAGCTCTCGGAAACTTCTTCATTTATTACTGAGCGGCCGAGGCGCATTGTAAACGGCAAGATGGAACTCGGAGCGCCCAGAGCTGAAAGTCTGGTGTAACGGGTCGCGAGGTCGGGAGAGAATTGGCATTCGTTTTCTCCATGCAAAGTGTCGAGAAACGGTCTGCGATACTCATCAAACGCTTCAATGATTTTGGTAGGATCATCTTCGGCATTCCAATGCTGTCGCAAGTAAAAGAAGACTTCCGACTTTTTTAAGTTTGGGTCGGATATTAGTGCATAAGGGAACAGAAACCTTTCGAAGCTATTGACCCCATTGTGCTCAAATCGAGCAAAAAATGGCTGCCAAACCTCCTCGTCTATTCGTTCAATTTTCTCTGGAGGTTCATCCGATATTTTCCTGAATATCTCATTGCGTACGAGATCACTGATGCGCATCGGTTCTTGTTTTGAGTTCAGGCTATCAAAGATTTTAGGCCCATCTGTTGGATCAAGTACGTCTATTTGAACCACTGTAAAGTCATTCAGGAAGACGCCATAAATTGCTTGAACTCGATCCATGCCTCCCTGGTCATATTCTTCCAAAAAAAACCGCTTAAACCTATTGTAGTTGTTTCGCAGAGCGCCACGATTTGCGCCATAAGATGGAAGCGGATTCAGGTCATAGGGTTTAAGTGCATCAATATATTTCTGATCAGACTTCAGGTCTTCTATAACGGCTCCCATCATCGAGCGATCCAATCGGCTTGAATGGATACGAAGATTTGATTTGTTGAAGTCCCGGCCAATCTGCAAGTAGTTTTGGGTCAAGCTCGCCGCTTGGTCATATTCTCCCTTTGAAGACAAGACCTTCACCAAAGCAGCAAGGAACAAAAATGCGGTCGTAAGACGTTGCTGACCATCAATTACCTCAAAGACTTTTGGGTCGGTCGGGTTTGCCCGTCTTCCATGTACAATTACAGCACCAAGAAAGTGTTTATCACTCTGTCCATCCACAACATTCAATATGTCTTGGAGTAGGTTTTTGGCTTTGTCGGGTGCCCACCTGTATTCACGCTGAAAGAAGGGTATCAAGTACAATGATGTCCCAATAGAAAGTAGATCGCCTATAGAAGTTTCCTGCGAATTCGTAGTCAGCCTAGTCACGTAATCTGCCCCAAAAATTTGGTGTTTCTTAATTCAAGCCGTTCATTCAATCCTCTACATGACTGTTGGCTTGATAGTTGAGCGCAACCTAGCCCAAGCTCATGGCCCACGCAAATAGCGTGTGGTCGCGTGCGCTAAGAGAGTGATTACCCTGTCGCTTAATTGCGAGTTTCATTCTCATTTGTTCAAGCCTTACATCGAATTCGATTCCACGTTTGGGCATCGAACTCACAAGTCAAAACACATTCCAAAAACGGATTTCATGCTACACTTGTCGCGCCGAAATTCACATTTCGGTTTAATCCCTTGAAGTCACAACCGTTTTCGGAACCGATTATGCTACAGTTATGCTACACATTTTCGGCTGTTTTTCGAAAGGTCGCCATGTAAGCCTTTGATATTAAAGATTAAAATTTTGAGATATGGTGCCCGGGGGCGGAATCGAACCACCGACACGAGGATTTTCAATCCACTGCTCTACCCCTGAGCTACCCGGGCACGGGAACGATGTTCATCGTTGGGTGGAGGCCTTCTATGACTTGCCACAGGCAGTGTCCAGAGGCTTTTTTAGATTTTTTCAGTGTGGACGCGATTGCTCGGTTTGACCTTCGGATCCATCGGGGTCCAAGTCCTCTTCCCGCTGCGACGGAACCGCGTATGAGCCGTTCAACCACTTGGCCAGATCGAGGTCAGCACAGCGTTTTGAACAGAAGGGGCGGAACTTGGTTACCGTGTCTTCACCACAGATCGGGCAACTCATTTCAACACCTCCGTCAGTGGAATACGGCCGCGTTTGCGTTGCAGTTCGTAATGGCCCAATGGTGTCCAACCCGCCAGGGTGGTTTCAATTCCATCTGCCTTGAACGCGGCGCGCAGGGCTGATTCAAAACCGCGCCGATCTTTCTTGGGCATTGGGGCAAGGTCCAAGGTGATTTGCCCGCCCAGACCCCGCACGCGCAACGCACGTGCCAACACCTTGGCGCAGGCGAAGTTCGCCTTGGTTCCGGCGGCCATTGAGGTGTCGGATCCGGTGTTTACATCCACTGCGACCAAGGCGCGTGTGGGCTGAATATACAAGTGCCCGCCGCCCGGAAGCGGCTCGGAAATACCGCGCACCTCGTCCAACGCATCTAACACGCCCTGTGTTTCAAAGCTTCCGTCCTGCGTCACCACTTCGGCCGGGTCGGTCCAGTCGCGCCAGGCCAGAACGTGAGGGCCATCGCCCTCCAACAACAGCTCGGGTTCGGTTCCCGGATCATTCAAAACCTGATCGGCATGGGCCAGCATGGCGTTGATATCCTCGGCGATCTCGCCCGCATCTTCACCCAGACAACAAGAGCGCAGAATCAGGCCATAAGTGCTGCCGTCCATGCATTCATGCGCAATCTCAAGCAGACGGTCGCGCTCGTCCTCGTCACGGATTGAGCGTGAAATATTCAGACCTGGCGCTTCGGGTGTGACAATCGCATAGCGGCTTTTGAACAGGATGCGATCTGTGACTGGCAGCGCCTTGCCCGGCTCTGCATAGCCAGTGATCTGCACCAGCATCAGGGTGCTCGGGGCCAATCCCTTCACCTGCCGCAAGAAGGCCGGACCGTCGGGAGTTGTCAGGAACATGCCACCCTGCCCTTTGACGGGGCGGTCGGCACGGGCGCGATAAATCGTGCCCGGTGCGGGGGCACCCCCTGCGATCAGGAAATCATCCAGCTTGCCATCCACCATTAAGGCGGCAGCTTCGCGGTTGTCGATATGATCCAGAACGATGGTGCGGCCCTTCATGACACCTCACGATACAAAGGATAGCCGATACCCTGCAAAAGGGCGGCAGTTTCAGACAGGGGTAGCCCTACGATGCCGGTGAACGAACCTGAAATCCAGGGAATGAACGCCCCGGCCGGACCTTGAATGGCATAAGCACCTGCTTTGCCCTGCCAGTCTCCGGTTGCCAGATAGGCATTGATTTCAACGTCCGACAGGCGCTTGACCTTGACCTGCGAGACCACATCACGTTGCAACACCCGATCGCCACGTCGCACAGCGACCGAAGTGATCACGCGATGCCGCCGACCGGACAGCGCATGTAGGAATTCGGCCGCCTGCCCCGCATCTTCGGGCTTGCCCAGAATGCGACGGCCAAGCGCGACGGTCGTATCCGCACACAGGGTGACATCATCGCTATCCGCCTGAATAGCCTGCACTTTTGCCCGCGTAATACGATTACAGTAAGGCACTGGCAATTCGCCTCTCAAAGGCGTTTCGTCAATGTCGGGGGCGCGAATTGCATCGGGCTGCACGCCAAGCTGGGCCAGCAGGTCCAGCCGCCGTGGGCTGCCCGATCCTAAGATAAACGCCATTGCGGCAGGCGTTACTTGAAGCGGTAGTTGATCCGACCCTTGGTCAGATCATAAGGGGTCATCTCGACCTGAACCTTGTCGCCGGCCAGAACACGGATGCGGTTCTTGCGCATCTTGCCTGCCGTATGTGCGATGATCTCATGGCCGTTTTCCAGCTCGACCCGAAACGTCGCATTAGGCAGGAGTTCCTTCACGACACCGGGAAATTCGAGCGTATCTTCCTTGGCCATGTTGTCTCCATCATTACGTTGCACCCGCAGAATCTACGGGGATGTGCGCTTAAATGAGCCCATTTTGGGCTTATTTCAAGGCCAGAATCACCTAAAGGCGCGATAATGTGACGGAATCGACTCGCGGCGACTGCTCCTCCCAATGAGTGCGGTTCAGAACATGCCCATCGGTGCGAACTTCGGCAATTGCTGAAAGGTCGATATCCGCATAGGTCCATCCCGGCTGGTTCAAAGCGCCTTCCGCCAACACACCAGTCGCAGGAAACCCCTTGTCGGGTGGGCCGAAAATGCCGCCGGTGCCGGTATTCTTGTCCACCGCCTCGGACCAGTCATTGTCCCCGACCAGAGACGCCATCACCGTAACGCATTGATTCTCCAGCGCCCGTGACATCGCGCCGATCCGAACCCGCCAATAGCCTGCCAAAGCCTCGGTACATGAGGGGACCAGGATCAGATCGGCCTCGCTCAGCGCATGGCCCAACAGGGGAAATTCGCTGTCATAGCAGATCAACACGCCGATCTTGCCCAACGCGGTATCGAATAGTTTCAGCGGTCCGCCCGGCGCGATATCCCAGTCTTCGCGCTCAAAGCGGGTCATGATCTGTTTGTCTTGATAATCCTGCCCACCATCGGGCGCATAGAGTGCTGCACGGTTTACCGGTCGGCCCGGCCCATCCACAATCGGGGCCGACGCGCCCAGAATGTAGATCTTGTATTCCTGCGCAAGACGCTGATGCAGGACCTGCGCCGCTTCCATCCGATCAGACACTGCCCGGATCGAACGCTCGAGATCGCCCGCGACGTCGACCCCATCCAATGTCGACAACTCCATCGCACCGTATTCAGGAAAGACCAGCAACTCAGCCCCCTGTCCGGCGGCGTCTGAGACCCAGCGGCCTAGCTTGTCCTCATACTGCGCCCAACTGTCGAGCCAATCGAGGTTATAGGCAGCGGTTGCGACTTTCATTTTTTGAAACCCAAATCTTTTGGTCACACGACAGTAGATTGCAAATGGATAGCCTGTACAGCTCAATTGAACCAAAAGTAAGCGCGCCAGCCCGCAAGTTACCCAGTACGGAGTTGGTTTGGACGACCCAATAAACCTGCATTACTGTCCAGATTTGCATTAACCAATTTCGGCAACGTTACCAAGCTGTCAAATCGGACGCTGTCGGCAAAATTGTAAAGCACCTTACCGGCGCGTAATCTGGCGGTGTTAGACTGTGCAACACTCAACTGATGCTTAGGGTTTTTCATAACGGGAGAAATTGACATGCCTCATTACATTAATCACTTCACTTGCTCGGCGGCGGCATGGCCAAAAGACCGCGAGGGGGAGATCGCTGCGTGGACCGATATGGTCGGCGATGCCAGCGAACTTGTGGAAGGGGAAGGCCCAGTCAAATTCACAGGTTGGATAAGCAATACTGAGGGCTATGTTCTCCTTGAGGCGGACTCCAAAGCCGAAGTAATCGGGATCTGTGCGCAATTCTGGCCGCTTTTTCACAATGACATCATGGAAATTGTGCCAACTGCAGAAGCAGGACCAGCAATTTTGGCTGGCGTAAAGCGAGGGTGGGAAAAGAAGGCATAGCACTTCGTTCTGGCGACCAACAGTTTCCCCTGAAGATCGGAAAGGCCGGCCAATTTGCGGGATTACTACATGCTAACGGGTCAGCGCCATCTGTTAGATATCCCGTATCCAGAACTGCAGCGGCTTCAGCGTCTCGCTCTCTTCGCCAATATCCTTCCAGGAAAACTGCGCGATTGCTCCGGGCAGCGGCTCATATCCCCGCGCCCGCCAGAAGGCGTCCAGCGGCCGGTAGTTTTCGGGCCGCATCGGGTGATCCGCCGGGCGCTGTACGCCGCAAAAGGCGCATTTGCTGAAACCTAGTGCGCGGGCATGCTCCTCACGCAGATCGAAAAACTTATGGCCAACGCCCTGACCGCGATAGTCGGACAGCAATACAGATTCCGCGCAGTAGAAGATCTGCGACAGATCCAGACCGGTGCCCTCAAACGCCGCCGCGAAATCGTCGGCGTGGTCAGTCAGCGGTGCCCCGGTTGACGCGCCAATCAGGCGATCGCTGTCAAAGGCGCCGACGACAATTGCTTTGTCGCTGTCACGATAGGATTGCAGATATTTCCGCTCATATGCCAGATCACCATCATAAAGGTAGGGCCACGCCCGAAACACTTCGATCCGCAAGCGCGCCACGTCGTCCAGAGCGGCCTCTAGCACCGCACCGGTCAGGGGGCGGACGGCGGTGACCTCAGCCACCGAACACCTGCTTGGTCCAGTCTGCAAGATTGTAGAAGGTGGTGACGCGGGTGATCTTGCCATCCTTAAGGTCAAAGAACGACCCCGCTGGCAGGCGGTAGGTCTGACCGTGGGCCTCGGGCAGGCCCTCGTCAGTTTCCAGATAGGTGCCGTTTACGATGAATTCGGCCGCTGCACGTGTGCCGCCCTTGGCCTCGAAAACCACGATATCAGTCAGGTTTTCGCGATAGCAGCGGTTCATGTGATCGCAAAAGGCCGTGAATTTCTCTTTCCCGACACGAATTTGACCTTCGTTCACGTGATGGGCCACATCCTCGGACAGGCAGGTCAACATGCCCTCTACATCGCCGGCGTTGAAGGCATCGAAATAGGTTTGGACGGTCTGGTTCATGGTCACTCCGTAGGTTCGCCCCAGCGGTCTTTCAGATGCTTGATGATCTGATCGCGGGTCTGTCGGTAGTGATGTAGCTTTTGTTCGCGATTCTCGCCCAGTCCAGTAGGGTCCATTATTGGCCAATAATCGACATCCAGATGAAAAACCCGTGTCAATTCCAGCGCCTGACGCTGACTGGCGGGCGACAGAGCCACGACCAGGTCGAAGGAACTAAGATCGTCGCCCCATTCCTGCATCTCATCAAAGGACCGCGAGCGATGCCGGGACAGCTCGACGCCGATCTCGTGACAAACGGAAATGCAAAACCCGTCAATCTCAAGGTCGTTATGGACGCCAGCAGACTGTACATAGGTGCCGGTACCATAGAATTTCTTCATGATACCTTCGGCCATCGGAGACCGGACCGAGTTGTGGTCGCAACAAAATAGGACCGACTGCGGCAGAGGCTTCACGCGTCAGCCCCCAAAATGCAACACGCAAATCAGCGTGAACAGACGGCGGGCGGTGTCTGTGTCAATATCCGCCTTTCCTTCCAGCCGCTCCTGCAACACGCGGCTGCCTTCGTTGTGAATTCCGCGCCGGGCCATATCGATGGTTTCGATCTGGCTGGGTGGCAGGTTCTTGACCGCGTTGAAATAGCTTTCGCAGATCTGAAAATAGTCTTTGACCACCTGCTTGAACGGGCCAAGCGAAAGGTGGAACTCGGCGGCTTTTTCCTCAGCCTCGGTGGCGATGTCAAAGACCAGACGTTTTTCACGGATCGACAGTTGCACGTGATACGGCCCGTCCGGCGCCGTGCGCCCGTCCCGTTGAGGAAGGGTAAAACTGTTGTCTTCCAGCAGATCATAGATGGCGACCTTGCGCTCTTGCTCGATCTCGGGGGTCGGCGGCGGCAGGTTTCGATCATCCAGTTCGATATGTGAAATGCGGGTCATGTCGCGTGTGGTCCGTTCAGTTCAGCACAGACCTATAGCAATGGTTTTCATTGAGCAACGCACAGAAACGCCATGTGCCATAGGTCTTTGCGTCAATTCAGCCCGTTGAGGCGGGCCGTCACCGACAGACCGTGCGCCTCAAGGCTTTCGGATTGCGCCAGTTGTTCCGCCGCAGGGCCAATGGCGCGCAGCGCGTCGGGCGTCATCTGGCTGAGCGTGGTACGTTTTAGAAAATCCATCACGCTGAGACCGGATGAGAACCTGGCCGAGCGCGCGGTGGGCAGAACGTGATTTGGGCCACCAACGTAATCGCCGATGGCCTCGGGCGTGTACTGGCCCAGGAAAATCGCACCCGCATGGATGGTTTTTTCACTCAACCCAACCGGATCGGCGACGCACAGCTCCAGATGCTCGGGCGCAATGCGATTGGACAGGGCGGCGGCCTTATCCAAGTCGCACACGGTGATTATTGCCCCAAAGTCGCGCCAGCTGGCCCCTGCGATGGCGCGGCGTTGCAAGGTTTCAAGTCGCTTCTCAACCGCTTGCGCCACTGCCTGCCCAAAGGCGGCATCATCGGTGATCAGGATCGACTGGGCGCTTTCGTCATGTTCTGCCTGGCTAAGCAGATCCAACGCGATCCAATCGGGGTCATTGTCCTTGTCCGCGATCACGAGGATTTCAGATGGACCGGCAATCATGTCGATCCCGACCTTGCCGAACACTCGGCGCTTGGCCGCCGCGACAAAGGCATTGCCCGGGCCAGTGATCTTGTCCACTGGCGCGATGGATGCGGTGCCATAGGCCAGCGCTGCAATCGCCTGCGCGCCACCGATGCGATAGATTTCGTCGACTCCAGAAAGCCGCGCGGCCAACAGGACCAGTGGATTCACCTGCCCGTCTGGCGTTGGCACCGTAATAGCCAACCGCTGAACCCCCGCCACCTTGGCCGGAATTGCATTCATCAGAACTGACGAGGGGTACGAGGCCAACCCGCCCGGCACATAAAGCCCGGCTGCCGACACCGCCGACCAGCGCCAGCCCAGTGTCGCCCCGACTTCGTCGGTCCATTGATGATCCTCGGGCATCTGTTTTTCGTGATAGGCGCGGATGCGCTCGGCTGCCAGTTCCAGCGCGGTGCGGTCCGCATCCGAAACCTGCGCAACCGCAGTGTCGATTTCCTTGGCGGAAAAGGCCAACGTACCGGGGGTCAGCCCAAGCCGGTCGAACTTGGCGGTCAACTCTATCACAGCCGCGTCGCCACGACTGCGCACATCATCGATGATTTGCGCCACGGTGGCATCCACATCCGGGCTGTCCTCGCGCTTGGCTGACAACAGCGCCTGAAAGGCGGTTTCGAACTCGGACGACGTGGTATCAAGGAAAACGGGCATGATCAGGCACTCCGGGGCGTTTGATGGGGACATATCGCCGGGATGAGTTGGCCTCAACCCTTAGTCCTTAGGGTGCAGCGATTTGCGCATCGCGAAACAGGACACGTCGCCACGCGCGCCACATTGCCCGGTGGCCTGCCAGCCGTGCCGCCGGTAGAAGTCCTGCGCGGTTTTTGTCGCCTCTAGTCTGGCATCGAATTGACCCGAGGCAATCAGGTCTTTCTCAAGCCGGTGCAGCAGGACGGTCCCTAGGCCACGACCGAGATGATCCGGGTCGATGTACAGCAGCGTGATTTCGTCGTCGCGCAAACCGCCCACGGCGGCAACCTGCCCTGCATGTTCGGCCAGCCATATGTGCGCACCCGCCACGATCCAACCCCGGATGGATGCAGGGTCCTTGTTTGCGGTCCAATGCGCGATGGCCTGTGGGTCGCCCCGATGATCCGCGACACAAAGCTGGGTGATCGATCGGATCAACACCCGACTCAGATCGAACACATCAAAAACGGTTGCGCGGCGCAGGGATACTCCAGCTGGAATCTGCGAGAATGCCTGTGAAATGCCGCGCTTGTTCTGCATTTATTCGGGGTGATGCGGCGCCTGACCCGAAGGGGCCTTGTACGGCCGCGTCACATCCTTGAGCGTGGCGTCCAGTGCTTCGACCTTGAGCCGGATGGCGCCATCCCCTGCCAGCGTCAGCAAAACCTGACCCGCCCCGTCCTCGCCTGCCTCAAAATCAATCGACAGCAGGGACATCACCATGTCCTTGTCGCTGCGGTCGATGCCCTGACTGGCCACCGACAGCACCGAATCGAACACCAGAACCGCCTGAACCCGCTCAAACGGACGATCACGGCGTGTCGCGGCATCCTTATCTTCCCACCGAAAACGGTTCAGCAGCAGGCCGAACCGGCGCTGCGAGGGCTGCCATGTTATCTCGGTTACAGGAAATACCGCATCCTGCGCCAGGGTCGAGATCACCTGCAGATCCTCTGCATCCTCGGCACCCAGATTCAGAGGGGCCTCGCGCCCGTCGTGGAAACTTGCGTCTGTCATTGGCCCTTGATCCGTTCTATTTTTGCACCCACGCCTTCCAGCTTGCGCACCACATGCTCATATCCGCGGTCCAGATGATAGACCCGGCTGACCGTAGTTTCGCCCTCAGCTGCCAGACCCGCCAGAATCAACGAGACTGAGGCCCGCAGATCCGTTGCCATCACCGGCGCACCTTTCAGCTGATCCACACCTGTAACAGTGGCCGTGCCGCCATGCACTTCGATATTCGCGCCCATGCGCACTAGTTCAGGGGCGTGCATAAAGCGATTCTCGAAGATGCGTTCTTCCAATACCGCGGTGCCTTCGGCCGTACACATCAACGCCATCATCTGCGCCTGCAGGTCAGTCGGAAACCCCGGAAAAGGCTCGGTCACCACATCCACCGAGGTCACGCGCCCGTTCTTGCGCGCCACTTTCAGACCCTTTTCGGTTTGCGTGACGCTGACACCCGCCGCGTCAAGCTTGGCAGCAAAGGAGTTAACCAGCGACATGCGACCGCCCAGCAACTCTACTTCACCACCGCAAATGGCCGGGGCCAGCATATAGGTGCCCAGCTCAATCCGATCGGTCACAACCTGGTGGGTTGCACCGTGCAAGCGATCAACGCCCTGAATCTCGATGGTCGAGGTCCCCTCGCCCGAGATTTGTGCGCCCATCTTGCGCAGGCATTCAACCAGGTCGACGATCTCAGGCTCGCGCGCGGCATTCTTCAGAACCGTGGTGCCCTTGGCCAAGGTGGCCGCCATGACGATGTTTTCGGTCGCGCCCACGGATGCAAAACGCATCTCGTGGACTGCGCCTTTCAACCCGCCGGATGCTTTGGCGTGCAGATAGCCGTCCTTCAGCTCGATCTCAGCGCCCAGCGCCTCAAGCCCCTCAACGTGCAGGTCCATGGGTCGCGCGCCAATCGCACAACCGCCAGGCAGCGAAACCACCGCCTGCCCCAACCGCGCCAGCATCGGACCCAACACCAAATTGGACGCACGCATCTTGCGCACGATTTCATAATCCGCAGTGTGGCTGGTCAGATCATGACTCGACATCGCGATCACCTGCCCGTCCTGCAGAGACGACACCTCAGCCCCCAAAGACTGCAGCAATTGTGTCATGGTCTTGATGTCGCTCAGCCGCGGCGCATTGGTCAGCGTCAGCGGTTCTTCGCTCAGCAAGGTTGCGGGCATCAGCGTCAAACACGCGTTCTTGGCCCCCGCAATCGGTATCTGACCGTTCAGCGGCCCATTGCCCGTCACCAGAATCGAATCCATCTGCTCTTATCCCTCGTCCTTTTCGGCATCGTTATCCGAGCTTGCGCGCGCCTTGGCCTGCGCCTTGCGCCGCGCCATATTCGCCTTCAGCGCCGCCTTCAGCCGCTCTTCCCGAGCGTCCGCGGATTTGCCATGTTTTTTGGGTGTATTTCTATCTGCCATAATCTTTCTCTACAGGAGGTGAAAAAAACCGTCCAGAGACCCTTGCGCCCTGTTTCGTTTGCGTCTAATCACCCGCCCACAGCGCTGCTGTAGCTCAGAGGTAGAGCACTCCCTTGGTAAGGGAGAGGTCGAGAGTTCAATTCTCTCCAGCAGCACCATAAAATCAAAGGCTTATAGAATTGTCGGCGTGCCCCCACAGGGGATAGGCGACCACATGGGGGCCATCGCACGGGATTCCTCATCCGATGGCTACGTTGCGCCGATTGGCTTGAGCATTCGATGATAGGCTGCACCTAACTGACGAACCCGCCCCCCGGCCTACCCCCTCAGTCAGCCCTGCGTGTGCTATTGAGGCTCGCCGACTTTGCGGGCATGATTTTCAAAGGACCATCCTCTCTTAAGTAAAGCTCTAGGTGTTCTTTGAAGGCTGTCGAATTGGGGGTTCGGGACGAATGCCCGCTTCAGCCCGACAGGGGACGTTCACACAAGGCGGAGCTACGTCCGAGGTGCGGACCGAGCCGCCATCCACTTAGCACAAGGCAATGACCGCTCTTAGTCCAAAGCGGACACCAAGATGTATTGCGCTAAGTAAGCGCGTACAAAACGCAAAGCTGACCTTAGGCAATTTCTTTGAAATCACAATTGATTTTGCTGCGAATGACTCAGCAAAAAGGCAAAGATCTAGTGTCAGATTTTGATTCAGCTGCTTTTCTCAATAGTGTCGGAAAGCAGAAAATTATTGATCGCAAGTCGCCAATCATTAGGGTCAAGGTTGCAGAATGAAACTCTTGTATCTCCTTCACGGTCACGTAACCCATCAACTTTACTGGCGATCACATTGCGCTTCGCGGCAAGCGCTTCGTCCAGCACAAGTCCATAAGCCTCCCAACGCGAGGGAATCGCAATGATATCGACGGCTTGATAAGCTTCTGCCGGATCTTTGGCGTGACCCCGAAATTCGATGCGCGGGTCACCCTCAGCCAACGCCTCAAGGTATGACCTTTGACTGCCTTCGCCAAAGATCAACAAGCGCGCGCCTGGCGTTCGGGTTGACCGAAAGCCTTGGATCAGGATGTCGAAGCCTTTCTGCTGCTCAAGCCGCCCGATGGCGCCAATTGTGGTCTTTGACTTGGGAGGCATCGTCTTTCGTGACAACTGCTCAAGATCAACGGCCGGAGGAATGACGGCCAGTTTTTCTGAAGCAGCTAGGCGTCGTTCTTGCATCCAGTCCGCCTGCGCATGGCTGACCGCCACCAACTGATCGAAGAAGGAATAGATCACCCGAAGCATCGCAAAAAACCGACGTTTGTGAGGGACATTCAGGGTGGTGAATGCCCGGGTGTAACTGTGTTCGACATGGACAAGTCGATTATTAACATGCATTGCGCGAAGGGCCGAGAACGCAGGCAGGCTTCTCCAACTTGGTGCGACGTGGGACACGATGACATCCGCATCCAGTTTGCCCCAAGAAAACGCGGTCCGTTTGACCTTCAACACCTTTTGCTCGATCGCGCCGGAAAGATCTGACTGCGCCAAAAGATGGTCGAGCATTCGCATCACGCCGCCCGCTGTCGTGTCGTCTACCAGGTGGAGGACCTTTTTCTGTTCCATGATGATGCCTCTCTCAAATCGATTGCAGTTTGGATTTCATTTGCCTCAGCCGGGTGATCGGGCCGGGTCCAAACGTTTTCAACACAAGGGCCGCGGCGAAGGTGCTGAACGACTTCACAGGTTCCTCAAGCACCGGGCGGAGGCTTTCCTGGACGCTTCGCGCAAACAACTCCCAAGCTGTGTCCCGGTCGAGGTTGGTGATGGCCCGCCGTGCCAGATAGCGTAGCTGATAGGCCCGCGCTGAGTGTTCGTGCTGGGCAAAAAACTCAGGGTTAATCGGGCGCAACTTCGCGACCAACCGCTCCCACGCCTCCAACTGGCGGTCCAAAGCCGCTGACAGCCCGCCTGCATTGATCCGGTAATAGGTTAACAGCCCCGGAACGCCTTCGATCTGCCAATCGGTCGTCAACATCAGCCGCATCCAGCATTCTATATCTTCGGACTGCCTGAACGTCTCATCGAAGACCCAATCCCGCTCGATCTCAAAACTCGGGCGGTAGGCCAGAGCCTCCAGTACCGTCTTTCGAATAACGGCCGCCGATCCATTGCCGATTGGATTGCGGTTCAGAACATGGGCTGAGGTCACATCCTTCAGGCGGGGTGCTTGTTTGATCCCCATCATGAACCCCGCCTCGTCGATCAAGGCACTGCCGGAGAAACTAACTCCCACATCCGGTTCGGCCTTGAGATGGTGAATATGAGCCGCCAGCTTCTCGGGCATCCACAGATCGTCGGCGTCGCAAAAGCCGATGAACGTACCCCGCGCGGCAGCGATGCCAGTATTTCTGGCCCCCGCCAGCCCACGATTGGCCTGCCCGACAAGTCGTATGCGCGGGTCGCCTTGGTGCGCGCGGGCAATCTCAGAGGTCGCGTCCTGCGATCCATCGTCGACAATGATGATTTCGAAATCGTCATAGGTTTGCGCCTGCAGTGAGGCGAGCGTTTCGACCAAGGTTGCTTCGGCATTGTAGGCGGGTACGACGATGGATGCTGTGGGCATGGTGATCTCCTTCAGAACTCTTAAGAAAACAACGCACGTTTGATCGCTTGCGGGAGGATCGGGGCCAGCGCGGCCCCTGCGGCGGTAGGCAGTCCTCGGCGCAGGGGCAGCAGGAAACTGCGCGCATGCAGGCTCAAGCCTTTGCGTGTGTAAGACAGGGCCTGACCCTGATGCCCCAACCGCAGCGCCCGGCGGGCAAGATAGCGCAAATAGACGGCCTCGGACGACCGCAACGGGAACACGCCAAAAGACGCAGCCGTTTTCACCGCATAGGCCCGCCCAGCGCGCATTGCGTTCAGGTCCGAGGACAAGCCCCCGGATCTGGTGCGATACCAGACCTGGAACTGATTGACCCCTTTGACGGTAAACCCCTTGCCTACGAGGCGGATTAACAGCTCCAAATCTTCGTTATGCACCGTTCTCGTGTCCAACCCGCCAATGGCGTTGAAGACCTCGCGACGGATCGAAAGATTCGACATGGTGCAGACGGGATTCTCAGCCAACAGGTCCTGAATGTTCAGTGGTGCGCTAGGAACGGTCGAGCATGTCTGAGAATCTCCGAGCTGATCGGCGAAGAACCCGATCTGCCCAAAAACAGCATCCGTCGAAGAGGATTGAAAGGCTTCGTTAAGCTGCGCCAGCTTGTCCTTGTGCCACAGATCGTCTGCATCACAGAACGCCAGCATGTCTCCCTTGGCCAGTTCGGCCCCATAGTTGCGGGCGGCACTTGGGCCATCGAAGGGGCTGCTTGCGACCCGGATACGGGGGTCTTGGGCAATGTGATCCAACACGATAGACAGGCACGCCTTCGAGGGACGGTCGCCGACGCAGATCGCCTCCCATTCCGTGAAGCTTTGCGCGCGAATGCTGGTCAGCGTATCAGCAATTGTGTCCGCATCGGTGTGAAACGGCACGATGATGGTAAAGCGGGTCATTGGAAGCCGAACCTCTCTGTTGTCTTTTGATCCCGAGGCAGCAGCACCCAAGAGGCGATCAACATGAGGGCAGCACTGGTCATCAGGTATCCCATCGCCACTGGCATCAGCCCGAACGGGGCCATGATCGCGGTGTTGAGGATCAATGCGAATGCAAGGGCCGTGCTGACTCGTAGCTCGGTGATCGCGCGGTTCTCGGACCGCAGCCAGCCGGCCACGGCGGACCAGATGACGCTGGGCAATGCGGCAAGGCACAAGACCGAGACCACCGGTGAAATCTGCTGCCACTCAGCACCCAGCAGCAGCGGCACGTAGACCGGCGCAAGGGCGGCTTGCAGCAAAACCAGCGGGGACAGCACCAGGAGGGACGTACCGAGCCCATGACGCAGCGCCTTGGTCTTGTCCGGGGCTGCGCAAAGATGTGGGAAAAGAACGACTGAAAAGGCCTGCGTGAACGATGTCGCCAAGCCGAGTCCAGCGTTGAAAGCCATGAAGTAGATGCCAAGGCTCTCGGCCCCCAGCATCACGCCGACGACAAGCTTGTCGGCCTGCAAACGCAGAACTTTGACAACCTCAACCCCCAGAACGGCCCAGCCGAAGCCAACAAACGGGCGAAGGGCGGCAAACCCGCGCTTCGCGTTTGATGCCCAGGGACGTAGACGGCGCATCAGGACCAGCCAAATCGGGGCGGCCAGCAATCGGGGCAGAACCAAAGCCAGCGGCGAGGCCCAGAGCAGCGCCAGTAGCACGGCCATAACATTTGCGCCAACCACCTGCCCTCCGGCAACAGCGGCTGTCTTTTGTAGCTTGCCCTCACGCATCGCAAGCGCGGCCTGCACCAGGCCGGCGGGCATGAACAGATACTCTCCGGCCAGAATAGCGAGCAGCAGCGCCAGGGTCTGGTGCCCTATCGCATAGAGGGCAATGGCGATGATCACCTGCAGCAAAAACAGCGCCCCGCACCAGACCCAGTAGATACGATGCGCGGTGTTGCAGCGCTGTTCCAGCTCGGACTGCGGGGCTTGGATGATCCTCTGCCCCACGCCGTTCTCGGTTAGCGCCTTTAGGATATCCCCTGCCGCGAGGGCAGCGGCAGCCAGTCCTATTGCCTCGGGGCTGAGGGTGCGGGCCACAACCACGACCACCGCAAGACGTGAGGCTTTTGCCGCCACTTCGGACGCCGCATAGGCTAGCAGGTGCCGCAGGAAACTGGAATGTGCCAATCGCTGAGTCATGTCGCCAAGTGTCCAAAAACAGTATTGGGATCAGTTCTAATTGGCAGCGACATCCCTGTCCCAGACGCGGGCGGACAGCCAGACGAACCATCGGGCGAGCGACCTATCCGATTGGGATAAACGGCAATCCCGATGCCGGTCTGACGCACATCAAGACACTGCTGTAGCTGTGGATGCAGTTCAGGAGAGTTCAAAATGAAACGACATTTTAAAGTTTTGGTTTTAGGGGCCGTCAGCGCAATTGCTCTGTCGGGTTGCAGCAGCATGAAGACCCCGCGCAACATCGAACCCGTCGCAAAAGGCGAAAGCTATCAGGCGCAGTACCGTGCCCCATCACGTCGCCGGGCAAATGCGCCCTTGCTGCAAGCGGAACATTTGAACGGGCGCGCCTGTATGCCTCCGACCGGGGATCAGGGCACAAACGCCTTTGCCAAATGGTCTAAACCCGCGCTTAGCCCTCTGCTGGGCGAGAAACTTTCGCGCAATGATATGGTGCAGATCACCATCGACGGGGATGAGCTTCTCAGCGACACCTATGTTGTGTCCCGCGATGGCGACCTGAAGCTGCCGTACCTGCCGCCGGTGCGCGCGCAGGGCAGAACGACCGAGCAGGTCGAGCGAGACGTGGCCCGGGTTCTGGTAGCCGCACAGTTCTACGACAGTACCCCGCGCGTCACGGCGCGCATCAGCGATTTCGCCTCGGTCACTGTCGGCGTGAAAGGCGCAGTGTTTGAACCCCATTCGGTCGAGATCGGAGGCATCCCCGGCGACGCGCTGGATCGAGGGCGTCAGGGCGTACTGGGTGCCTCGACCGAGGCGCGCAACCTCTCGGTCGCCATTCGTGCGTCCGGAGGTGTGCGCCCGGATGCGGATTTGTCAGCGGTTGAGCTGCACCGGCAGGGCACGATTTACCGGATGGACCTTCGCGGGGTGTTCGAAGGCTCGGATCCGACCGACATCATGCTGCTGACCGGGGATCAGATCGTGGTCAACAGCCGAGGGTGTTTCCAGGATGATTTGATGCGTCCCAGCCCGATCAGCCCGCCCGGCGTAACGCTTTATATGTCCAACCTCACGCAACCTGCCACCGGCAACGCAGAGTCGGCCATTGGACGAGACGTGCGTGAGGTACCCTATGGGACGCGCTACCTGCAGGCCGTAGTCGATACCAATTGCGTCGGTGGGGCCAAAACCACCAATGCCAATCGCAGCGCGGTCCTGTTCACCCGCAACCCGATGACCGGGAGCTCGATCGTCATTGAACGCAATATTGAAAAGCTGCTGCGACGTGGGGATCGCGATGACTATGACCCCTATGTTCTGCCAGGAGATGCGATTGCATGCTACGACAGTAAGGTGACCGGCCTGACCGAGGTCGCCCGCGCGGTTGGCATCGTCGGCGCAGCGGCGCTGCTGGCGCCCTAAGTCAATCCCTAGCGGGCGATGATTTCGCCCGCTCCCAAGCAGTGGAGACTGCAGCGAGTTTGTTAGTGATGTCTTTGTGTTCTTTGGCTGCAGTCTCTACCGCAACTAACGCCTCTCGAAACTCTTCCACGCCAAAGGTTGCTGCACTCCCAGCCAGTTTGTGACAGGCCTGAGCGATTTGATTTAAATCTGTCTGGTCAAATGCCCCGGTTTCTAGCTGTTCAACCAATTCATCCCCTTCGGCAATGAACTTGGCATGCAGGCGGGCAAAGACTTCAGGGCCGAGGCTGCCTTTCAACTCCGCTAACGGATCTGGCTGCGCATGTTCCGAAATCTGCCCGTCGGTGCGCATGACCACCGAAAGCGCCCTGCGCAGGGCATTCAGCGAGATCGGTTTGCCAATGAAAGCCGTCATACCGGCGGCGCGAAAGGTCTCAACCGCATCTGGCAGGACATTGGCCGACACAGCGATAATCGGCACATCGGTCGACTGCCCCCGACCGCCGCGAATATGGCGCGCAGCGGTTGGCCCATCCATCACTGGCATGCTGATATCCATCAGGATCGCGTCGAACCTCTGACTGCTGGCCTTGTCGACGCCAACCTGCCCGTTCTCCGCCGTAGTTACACGGTGACCGTCCAGCGCCAGCATGTTGCAGATGACCTCGAGGTTGATCTCGTTGTCTTCGACCACCAACAAGTTAAGCGGGAGAGCGGTCTCGGTATTGATCTGAGCAGCTTCTAGCAGTTGGTCGCGCGCTGACGGCTGTAACGGTATCCGCAGCCAAAAAACGCTTCCTTCGCCCAATGTGCTTTCCGCCCCCACCTCACCACCCATGGCCTGCGCGAACCTGCGGGCAATTCCCAGGCCAAGCCCGGTCCCTCCGACCGTGCGACCGATAGAGGGATCGCTGGTGTAGAAGTCATCAAAAATGGCGTCGATCTCATCCTCGGCGATGCCAGCCCCGCTGTCGATCACACGCACTTCGTAGACATGTGCCTTACCCTGACCGGAAGGTTCACATCTTTCGACCTCGATCGACACACGGCCATTTTCGGTAAACTTGATCGCATTACCCACAAGGTTCAGCAGAATTTGCCGCAACCTTTGCGCGTCAGTCGCGACATGCGGATAGACTCCGCCCACCCATTGCCACGAGATTGAATTGCCGCGCGAGGCCGCATTGCCGCTTTGACCATCCACAAGGTCCTGCAGCATCGCGTTCAGGTCGGTTGGCTCGTGCGCGACAGACAGCTTGCCGGCCTCGAACCGAGCAATATCCAGCACCGCATCCACATGATTTTGCAGAACCTGGCCCGAGATCTCCATGTTGCGGACAAACTGAGACTGCTGTTTGGTCTTGCGGGTATTCTTGAGAAGGGTGAGGTTGCCCAGCAACCCGTTCAACGGGGTTCTGATCTCATGACTCATAACAGTCAGAAAATCCGACTTGGCCTTTTCCCCGGCAAGGGCACGGTCGCGGGCCGAGACAAGCTCTTTCTGATCCGCAACGCTTTGTGAGATATCGCGGACAAAACCGATAACAATTTCCTCGTCCCCGGCCTGAGCGGATTGCAAAGCGAGTTCGACGGGAAAAACATCGCCATTCCTGCGCAACGCCTCAAGCTGAACGCGACCCTTGCCAACCACGTGGCGGTCGCCCCCGCTCTGCATCCGCTCCATCCCTTCATCATGCGCCGCGCGTAGATGCGCAGGCACAATCAAGTCGCCGATCGAATGCCCTTTGGCCTCATCTTCGGAATACCCGAAAATCGCCTGTGCAGCTGGGTTGAACTCCAGCACTTCGCCGGCGGCGTTCACCACGATCACGGCATCCAATGAGGTAGAAAGGATCGTATTCATGCGCTGGTTGGCCTGCTGGATTGCCCCACCGCGTCGATCTGCCTTGCGATTGACCACCAAGAGATAGGCGCTGACCGCGGTCAGCGTCAGAAACAATCCCCCGGACAAAACGGCCAGTTGAAACAGGCTGAGCGCGGTTTCTTCACGGCGCTGATCCGACTGGCTTGCAAAGTACGAGATCGCCGAGACCGAAAGCTCTCGCACTTTTTGAGCGATCCCCTGCGCGCCGTCATAGAGAACCGGCAGCTCCGCCTTCAACCCAGGATCCTCAGCATCGATTGTAGGCACCGAGACCTCCAGATATGCGGAGACGTCGTTCAGAGGTTCAGCGAATTTCGGGTCGCTTCGCAGCGTTTCAAACAGACGCGAGGTGTCTAGAATATCGATTCGGCTGTAAAAAAGATCGAAACGGCGCCGGACAAGGTCCAAGTTTTCTGTGCTTGGCTCTGCGTCCGATACACCCGCCTCAAGCGCGTTGAGGTAGAACAGGAACTCGACCTCGACCTGCGTCAGCGTCCATTGCACGTTATCTGTTCGGGCTGACTGCCGGTCGCGCAGGTCGGATATCACCTTGACGGAAAGCAACACGACCAAAGCAAGGGCACCCAAAACGGCGATACCGAGGAGCCCGAAAGCCCACCGGCGCCGCGAGTGGTATTGGAAATTTCTTGTCAAAGTCTAGCCCGTATCACCCACTTCATACTGTGTTGTAACCCCACGCTATTTAACGATTTCCAACCTGTCGAGTTGCCAAATGCTGCGAGAGTAAATCACCTCGGTCTGGTACTTGGTATCAGTGTCATAGGGATATACGATCCATAGAGGACCTTTCTGCCGCCGGGACATCGCCGCGCCATCCATCTCATAGGCGACAATCGGGTCCTGTGCCGATATTGAGCCCACAGGTATCTCAACCGCGTAGTCGTTGATCGCCATTGCCCGGATCGTAGCACCCTCTGCTCCGATCTGTTCCAGCAACACAGAGAGGGAAACGCCGACAAAGCTGGTCTCGCCTTCAGTCCAGATCGTCGAGGTTTCAAAGCTGCGCTGCGGTAGCGCCTGCAACATTTCCATATCGAACTGCGCCGTCCCGTCGGGGCCGGTCTGTGCGACGTTGCCCGATACGGTCAGGACGACTTCCCCTTTCGGAGTTCCCAAGTCTTCGGCTTGCGCAGGCGTCAGGCAAATGGTGAACGCCGCTGTGAGAATCGCAAAAAACAGACGCATCTCGGTCTCCATTTTTGTGACCTTAAGAAACCAGAAAGAGGTCCGTAGCGACAGATGGGCATGAGGATAAGCACCTATCCGAACGGATAGGTGCCTCGGTCTCATGCGGCGCTAGTCAGCAGATTCATGCGCTGTCGCAACATGGTTTTGAACCCGTCACGCAGCTCGGCACGTTCCAATGCAAAGACGGTGGTTGCCTCAAGAAACCCGGCGATCGACCCACAATCGAAGCGCTCTCCTTGAAAAGCGAAACCGCGGCATCCGGTCGCTTCGATATCGGCCGCGATCGCATCGGTCAGTTGGATTTCATTGCCCGCACCGGGCGCCAATCCGTCCAACTGATCGAAAATCGAAGGTTGCATCAGATAACGCCCGACAATGCCAAATTCCGACGGAGCTTGATCGGCAGTGGGCTTTTCGACCAACCCTTTCAGATGTTGCACCTGCCCTGTCCTATGCTCGATATCGACCACGCCATAGGCGCTGATCCGGTCGGATGGGACGGCTTCGGTTGCAATCATATGGCTGCCTTCAAAGTTCTGGACCATTTGCGCCAGAACCGGGCGCTGCGCGTAGATCACATCATCAGGCAGGATCACGGCAAAGGGTTCATCACCGACAATGTCACGTGCCAGAGAGATTGCATGGCCCAGACCGCGCGGGCTGTCTTGTTGGATAAAGCTATATGTCTCATCCTCAAGGTTCGTGCGGCGCAAACGGTTCAGCAGGGTGGTTTTGCCGCCATCCTTCAGTTTACGCTCCAGTCCCGAGTTGCGACCAAAATACGCCTCCAGCGCGGATTGGCCGGTTGAGGTGATGAAGATGAACTCATCAATCCCGGCCGCGCGGGCCTCGTCCACCGCATATTGAATCAAGGGGCGGTCAATCAGCGGCAACATCTCCTTGGTCACCGATTTGGTAGCGGGCAGAAACCTTGTGCCGAGACCCGCGACCGGAAAAACAGCTTTGCGAATACGTGTCATTTCAATGCTCCTAGTTTTGATCAGTAAGCGCCGCGACCTGACACGACGGCACGTGCGGTCATTGCGATGAGGATGAGGTTCAGAAGGGGCGAACGGGAGCGGACATAGGCTGTATCCAGCTCGATCATGTGGTCAAAGCCGATGCCGGCGCGGCCCGAAACCTGCCAGAGGCCGGTGATGCCGGGACGAACCTGCAGACGCTCCAGCGCTTGTTCGGGATAGGCGGCAACCTCTTCGGGCAAAGCCGGGCGCGGGCCGACCAGCGACATATCCCCTTTCAGCACGTTGAAGATTTGCGGCAATTCATCCAGCGAGAACCGGCGCAGAACCTTCCCAACGCGAGTGATGCGTGGGTCATTTTTGGCTTTGAAGCACACGCCCTCACGATCCGAATGGGTGAGCAAATCCGCACGTCGTGCTTCGGCGTCCTGGGTCATTGAGCGAAACTTGTACATCTTGAATGGCACCCCGTTTCGACCGATACGTGTCTGCCGAAAAAAGGCGGAGCCGCGACTGTCCAATCGCACTAATGCGGCGATTGCGGCCATGGGCAGGGCCAGAAGAGACAGCGCGACCACCGCCAAAGTGAGGTCCAGCAGGCGACATGCTGAGACCTTGGGAACAGAATTGTGCGCGGCACGCCCGAGGAATTCGAAATTGCCCAATAGATATCTGCGGGCCATACGGCGGGGCTCCATCGCCAACCGCCATGCCCACTCCATCCGGACGCGCCGAACACTACGCGGTGCCCGGCGCACGTTGCCAGCCAGGAAGTCAAACAAAGCACCCACGCCCAGCGCGACGCAAGGGGCCAGCCGGTGGCGGTTCTGCATAATCCACAGCTCCTGCAGCGGGACGCCCATCGCGACCAACAGGATGTCTGCGCCAGACTGGTTGATATCGTCAATCGCCTCATCAACCCGCGCGGCCCCCGCGTAGCCATCACGCGTACCAGCCACAGCCAAATCGGGGATCATGTGCTGCAACCGCGCCGCCGCCGCCTGAGCTGTTCCGGGACTTCCCCCCAAAAGGTAGACCGACTGCCCAAAACGCGCAGCGCGTTTCAGCAGTTTGGGCACAAAATCCGTGCCGTTCAGGTTCTCGGTCAACTGGACGCCTTGCAACTTTGCCGCGACGTCTACACCAATTCCATCAGGTAGGATCATATCTGCCCGGGCCAATGCTGCTCGATAGGTATGGTTGCGGGCCCGTATGTTTGCGCAATGTGCATTCAGGAAAAACACAGTCCGGCGTGTCCCATCCAGCAGTTTGGAGATCACCTGTCCGGATCGAGCGTTCACAACTGGCAGACCCATTATCTCAGTCTTTTCCAGAGTTGGTATGGGTGTTGGCTGCGCGCCTTTATACATATCTTGGACTGACAGGAACTGCATAGAACTCTCCGATCAACAATGACAATCTGTGGCTTCAGACTGCCAATGAGACCCTGCAACCGATAGGCGAGCATCCGGAGAGGGATCGGAGAATAGGTCTATTCAAACGACCCCGCAGCACATAGCGTGGTGAAAACGGCCCGCTGACCTATCCGATTGGATATTCACCTGTCCGTCAGGAAGGCTTCATGCCATGGGTTCAATGATTTATTAACGCATTTGGGTGTGTTTGGGGGCAGGCGGAGGTTTGAAATGAAAGTTCTTATTGCTGACGACCACGAGCTTATTTTGGACACGCTCGTTGCCTTCATAGATGCAGCAGGCGGGATCGAGGTGGAGACCGCGCCGGATTTCCCAGCCGCGAAAACTTTGATTGAGAACGACGGAGCCTTTGATCTGGTTCTTCTGGACCTGAACATGCCCGGCATGAACGGGTTGGCCGGACTTGAAACCTGCATCGCTTTGGACGGTGCCCAGCATGTGGCCCTGTTTACCGGCGACACCTCGCGTGATCTGGCGCAACGCGCGCTAGAGCTTGGTGCAGCCGGTTTCGTCCCAAAAACTTTACCGGCTAAATCTCTGGTCAACGCGATCCGCTTTATGGCGATGGGGGAACAATACCTTCCTGCGGGTTTCATGAACGCAGAGCAGCCGGAAGACTCCCACCCCATGGCTCAAAAACTGACAGAGCGTGAGCGGCAAGTTCTGAAAGGGCTGACTGAGGGCAAATCCAACAAGGAAATCGCTCGTGATCTGGATCTGTCAGAGCCGACGATCAAACTGCATATGAAGACTTTGTACCGTAAAGTTGGTGTCAGCAATCGAACGCAGGCCGCCCTGGCCGCGCGCGAGGCTGGGTTGTTCTAGGCCTCACTATCCGAAGGGATAGGGGACGCTCCCAATCCCCTCGGCCCCTAGCCTGCTGAGCGAATGATCAGCAATCAGATGCGGTGTATCACCCTTGTAAGAAAGGGTTTTTCCATGCCGCAACAGATTTCGAACTCCTCTGAGTCCACGCGCGACATGCAATTTCTGCATTGGGTGCGCATTTCCCGATCCAATTTCAGAACGCTCGGGTGGCGTCGCTTCGTAAAGGGCGGGCGCCTTAGCGATGTAGGCCGCCTGCCCCGTTACGTGGCATTATACCTTCTTGGGGCGAGTTGCATCTGGGCCCCGATCAGCGGTTATTTGGCGACCGCGCCTGTCAAATACACCTCTCACGCATCATTGATCCTGCCAGGATCTGGCGCTTCGGCATCGGTCAATCTGGCCAATATCGGTCAGGCATCCTCATACGCGAATTCCGCCTTTGCCAACGGGTCAATCAGCCCGACCGAGACGTATAAACGTTTGTTGTCGGCCGACCGTATCCTCGACGCGGCAGCCAAGGCGGTAGAGGCTGACCGGGACGCGTTTGGAAAGCCGCGGGTGCAACTGGTCGATCAAACCAGCCTGATCCATATCGAGCTTCAGGCGGCCTCTCCGGCAGACGCTCAGCAATATGGTGACGCCTTGGTGGCCGCCTTTTTCGCTGAGATTGACGCCCTGCGCGCCGATGAAATTACCACTCGCGAGGCCAGCAATACCGGCGCGATCGAGGACTACACGCGCGCAATTCAGGCCACGCGGGCCGAGATCAAACAGCTGCAGTCGCAAAGCGGTCTGATATCGGTCGCGCAATACCAAGAGCAGGTCGCCGCTAATGACCGTGCAAAGCAGGAACTGCGAAAGCAGGAGAGCGAGCTGGCACGCCAATCGGAACGTGTCGCCGCGCTTCAAGTCGCGTTGAATCTGCCCTCTGACGCAGCGGCGGCAACGCTGAAACTCTATGCTGATGCGCAGTACCTATCGTTGCTTGAGGATGTGTCGGTGGGGGCTGCAAAGCTGGCGCAAGCCGACGCGACCTACGGATCGCGCCACCCAATCTATGTGAATGCCCAAAACGACTATGAAGGAGCGCGTTCGGTTGCTTTAAGACGCGCGGCGCAGGTGACTGGTCTTAAGGTCGAGCAGCTCGGTGGACTGGATCGCGCGCCGGAAGGGCAACGGGCGCAGTTGCTCAGCGAGTTGGTGCGCGAAGATGCCTTGCGCGCCGGATTGGAAGAGCATGTCGCGACACAGCGCGCACAAGTTCGTCTGGAAACCCTGCGCCTGTCAAACCTCGCCCCCATCGCCGCTGAATTGGAGGACCGGCAGAGAGATTTCGCCGTGGCAGAAGCCGTGTTCGCCTCTGCCATCGCTCGGTCCGAGTCGAAAAAAACCGATGTCTATGCCTCCTATCCCTTGATCCAAGTGCTGGAGAACCCGTCTCTGCCGACTCGCCCGTCTTCGCCGAACAAGAAGATCTCGATTGCCGCCGGGATCGTTGCAAGCCTTATGCTGCTGATGGGTTTGGTTCTGGCATGGATCCGAAACCCGCTGATCTCAAAACTGCTAAAAGACCAGAAAGAGGCCGCAGTTTGACGCGTGTGGCCCCTCAAACGCCAGCCGAAAAGATCGTCTGGTGTACGCTGATCTGGACATGGCCGTTCTACGGGCTTGGCGCGCTGTATGTTGTCGGTCCGGTGCTAGGTTGGATGTTGGCTGCGATAGCCGCGGTGTCACTTTATCTCGGCCCGGCGATCCGCTTGGATATGCGTGCAACGGGCCCTGTACCTGCTCTGGTCTGGATCTGGAGCGTTGGCATGCTGGTGATGCTGGTCTCACTATGGGCAGGCCACGCGGATTGGAACCTCGGCACCACCAATACGATCAAATCGAGTATCGGATGGGCAAAGGGTTGGGCGCTGATCCCGTTGTTTATCCTAGCAGGGGCGGTTTTGCCAATACGGCGCGAGGTTTTGGTCAGAGGGCAATGCGTGGTGGGCCTTTGGACCTTGTGCCTTCTGCCGTTGCTCATTGCCGCCCCCTATGCCGGTTTGCCGCATATTCTGTTTACATCTCCCCTTAAAGCAGTGGGCGGCCCGGGACCTGAATATTTCTCGGTCTACCTGTATACAATCGACCCCGCCAGCGGCACGCCGCGGTGGCAGTTCTTTGCGCCCTGGTCGCCATTCGCGGCCTTGTTGGGCGTCTGCATGGTCCTATTTGCCCTGGAAGAAAAGCACCGCAGCTGGAAGGTCATCGGCTTGGCTGCCGGAGTTGTGATGATCCTTATGTCCAAGTCCCGAATGGGCATGGTTGGATTGGTGATCTGCTCGCTGTCACCCAGCCTCTTGCCACTTGTCGCCCGCAGCTCGGGGTGGATTCTTTTGTCTGCAGTCACCACCGCCGTAGCCGTTTGGGGCGCAGTCTTTGTTGAGTTCGGCAACCGAGCCCTTTACAGCTTCAAATCCGCGCGCGCCGACAGTACCCGCGTACGCGAAACTCTGCAGCGTATTGCGTATGAGCGCTGGCAATCGGATGCGGTGGTTTTCGGGCACGGCACAGTCAGACCCGGAGCGCATCTTGTTGAGTACATGCCGATAGGCAGCCATCACACCTGGTACGGGTTGCTATTCGTGAAAGGGCTGACCGGATTTACAGCGTTTCTCGTTCCTTTCCTCGTTCACTTAGCAATCGTCACCCTGGACGCCATAAAGTCGGAACGCGGGAGGCTGCCGCTCGGACTGTTGCTCACAGTTCTCCTGCTGACCTTTGGAGAGAACGTTGAAATCCAAACCTATCTCCTCTGGCCGACTCTACTGATGCTCGGATTGCATTTGCGTGAGGTCAAATCATTGCGTCTGGGAAGCTGATGTGCCGCTAGGATTGTTGCGACGCCAGCGTAGTGTCAGCGGTCACTCTATTGGGTCGGGTCCTTCACTGCTGCTAGGGACATATTGACCATGTAAAGTGAGTACTTTCACATCGGGTATCCGCCCTGTTGGTTTTTTAACGGCTGCCGCAAAGCGCGGAAAGCGGACGTTCACCTAATACACTGGAAGGCAGGTTTGTCCGCAGAGCAGACACCCATTTAAGTTGCAGCGAAGGTCCGCTCCGAGCACATACTCACCAATGCTGCGCTTTGAACAAATGACCGCTACGTAGTCACCAGTGAAATCTGGATCCGCATATGCAACCAATATCTTGACTATGATTTCGGCGGTCCGGCTCAATCTAAAAACATCAAAATTCTGACCAATTATGCATATCTCAGATTTGTAAATGGAATACTCTATGCCAACCTTGGAGGAACCACATGACAGATTCTGATACGATTTCTCTTGGCTATGACCCCGATCCATCGCGTTCCAGTTCACTGCGAGCGGAGGCCTACACGGAAGAAAAGTGGTTTGACGCTGATCTCAAGGCCATCATCTCCAAGACCTGGCAGTGGGTCTGTCATGTGGAAAAAACCCGCGAGCCAGGGTCCTACGTTACAATCGAGATTGCAGGGAAGCCTATTGCCGTTGTGCGCGACAAGGAGGGCACGTTGCGCGCTTTCTACAACGTCTGCAAGCACCGCGCCCACGAACTGCTTTCTGGCGAAGGAAACACAACTCGGATCATGTGCCCTTACCATGCTTGGGTTTACAAGTTGGACGGGCAGTTGGCCCGCGCGCCCCACACCGAGAACCTTGAAGGTTTTCGCACGGATGAGATTTGCCTCGACGCGGTGCAAGTCGAAGAGTTTTGCGGATTTGTATTCGTCAATCTGGACCCAAAGGCACCCTCTTTGGCGCAGCAGTCAGGCAATCTGGAAACTGAAGTGCGCCACTGGGCACCGGACGTGGATCAACTGACCTTCGGGCACCGATTGACCTATGACATCAAATCAAACTGGAAGAACGTCGTTGATAACTTTCTTGAGTGTTATCACTGCCCGACGGCGCATAAGGATTTCTGTGATCTTGTTGACATGGATACTTACAAGGTCACAACCTATGGCATTTATTCCAGTCACATGGCCGATGCGGGAAACAGCCCCAATGCCGCATATGACGTGTCGAACGCTACGGTCAAAACCCATGCGGTTTGGTGGCTTTATCCGACAACTTGCCTGATGCGGTATCCGGGTCGGTCCAGCATGATCGTGCTCAACATCATCCCTGTCGGGCCGGACCGGACGTTGGAGACCTATGACTTTTTCCTCGAAACGCCTGAGCCCGACGCGATGGAGCTGGATGCCATTCGCTATTTGGATGAGGTGCTGCAGGTTGAAGACATCAGTCTTGTCGAATCTGTGCAGCGCGGTATGAGCACACCTGCTTTCACCCAAGGCAGGATCGTCAATGACCCGGATGGGTCGGGCAAATCTGAGCATGCGGTGCATCACTTTCATGGGCTGGTTCTGGATGCCTACGCCAAGGGTGCAACGTGACGCGGGCAAATATCCTTGTGATCATGGCGGATCAATTGGCCCCACATTTCACGGGGGCTTACGGGCATAGCGTTGCCAAGACCCCGCATCTTGATGCGCTAGCGGCGCGCGGGATGCGCTTTGATGCGGCCTATTGTAATTCGCCGCTTTGCGCGCCGTCGCGGTTCGCCTTTATGTCGGGCCAACACATCTCCCGTATCGCGGCCTATGACAATGCATCAGAATTCAAGGCGTCTGTTCCTACCTTCGCGCATTACCTAAAGTCGCTGGGCTATCGCACGTGCCTGTCAGGTAAGATGCACTTTGTCGGCCCTGATCAGATGCACGGGTTCGAAGACCGCGTGACGACCGATATTTACCCGTCGGACTTTGCATGGACGCCCGACTGGGAAGCCCCCGATGAGCGGATCGATAAGTGGTATCATAACATGCAGACCGTCAAGGAAAGCGGTCTGGCGCATGCGACGTTCCAGATTGATTACGATGATGAGGTTGGCTTTGCCGCCAAACGGTGGCTTTTCGATGCGGCACGTGACAAAGCGCTAGGGCATGATGCGCCCTTTGCGATGGTTGCCAGCTTCATTCATCCGCATGATCCATATGTCGCCCGCCCCGAATGGTGGAACCTCTATTCAGACGACGACATCGACATGCCGGCCTTTACGCCTGCTTTGGATGATCAGGACCCGTTCTCGCGCCGCCTGATGGATGGGATCGAAGCGTCCTATGTGCCGCTGACAGAGGAAGAGGTGCGCCGCGCGCGCCGCGCATATCTGGCGAATGTCAGCTACTTTGACAGCAAGATCGGCGAACTGGTTCAAACGCTCGAAGAGATTGAAGAGCTGGACAATACAATCGTGATCGTCACGGCAGATCACGGCGACATGCTGGGCGAACGTGGGCTGTGGTACAAGATGAATTTCTTTGAACATTCGGCCCGCGTGCCGTTGGTCATGGCGGGACCTGGCGTGGCGGTTGGGACAGCGCGAAACGCTGTGTCGCTCGTGGATATGTTGCCAACGTTTATTGAGATCGCTGGCGGTAGTGAAAGCATGATCGGCGAACCTATAGATGGCCGAAGCCTTATGCCCTTGGCGCGGGGCGAGGACGACCCCGTTGATGAGGCAATCGGCGAGTATTGCGCTGAAATGACGGGCTTTCCCGTCATCATGATCCGGCGTGGTTCATTGAAATACATCCACTGCGATAGCGATCCACCACAGCTGTATGATCTGAGCGTTGATCCGTTGGAGACAAGAAATCTGGCCTCCGACCTCAGTTACAATGAGGCCGCTCAAGCCTTTGCTGATGAAGTTGCCGCGCGGTGGGATGGCAAGGCATTGCGTACAAAGATCATTGCAACCCAAAAATCCCGGCGCGCGCTGCATGCCGCGATGGAAGCAGGCGCAAGTGTGCCTTGGGACTACAACCCACCATCCGACGCGAGCAAGCAATATGTGCGTAACGATATGGATTGGACCATTGCGGCCAAGCGTTACCGTTATCCCCCTTTGAAGGACCAAGACCAATGATGCTGAATGGAAAAATTGCCCTCGTTACAGGGGCAAGGGGTGGAATCGGACGTGCGATTGTGGCGCGTTTCGTCAAAGAAGGTGCGACAGTTTACGCCGCAGACCTGACGCTCGAAGGGTCACTGGACAGGCATGACGATGACGGCAGCCACTTTGTAAAGCTCGACGTAACAAAGGAGGCGGACGCAATCGCCGCGATGGATCAGGTCCGCAACGCTCATGGCAAGCTTGACGTCTTGGTGAACGCGGCAGGGATCGAGATTGAAAAGACGGTCGAAAACACCACGCTGGAGGAATGGAACCAAAGCTTTGCGGTGAATTCCACGGGTACTTTTCTAACCTCAAAATACGCCATTCCATTGATGCGCGAAGCCGCGAAATCTGGCAACAGCGCTAGCTTGATCAACTTTGGGTCTTACGATGGGTTCATCGCTGACCCCGGCCTTGCCGCTTATTGTGCAACCAAGGGGGCGGTGCATGCGCTAACCCGTGCAATGGCCTGCGACCATGGCCCTGAGGGTATCCGCGTCAATGCGATCTGCCCCGGCTATATTGATACTCCGATGCTGCAGAGTTTCTTCAACGGTGACGGATCTGGCGGCGGGGGGGGCAACATCGAAACACTTCAAAAAGCTGTCCGGGACGTGCACCCGATGCGTACCTACGGAACGCCAACGGACATTGCCAATCTGGTCAATTGGCTGGCCAGCGACGAGGCGCGCTATGCCTCTGGTCAGCTTTGGGTTTTGGACGGGGGGCTGTCTGCACAAGTGCAACAGATGAAATTGTAATGCCCAAGTCAGTCATCATCACCTGTGCGCCAACGGGCGGCATTCACACGCCGTCAATGTCGCCCCACCTGCCGATCACACCTGCCGAAATTGCAACAGCAAGCTTTGAAGCGGCAGAGGCTGGCGCGTCTATCATCCATCTGCACGCGCGACATCCCGAGACCGGCAAGCCAGATCCCAGACCTGAATTGTTTCAGCAATTTCTGCCTGTGATCAAACAATCCACTGACGCGGTGGTGAATGTCTCAACCGGCGGCGGATTGGGCATGTCGATGGACGAACGTCTGTTGGCCGCGACTTCGACGAGCCCGGAAATGGCCTCGCTCAATATGGGCAGCATGAACTTTGGCATCTTCCCGATGCTTCAGAAATACACGGAATTTCAGCACGATTGGGAACGTCCATTCCTTGAGATGACGGAAGACTTCATTTTTCCCAATACGTTCAAGACCATTCGATATGCGATTGAGAAACTGGGGGGTGATCATGGCACCAAGTTTGAGTTTGAATGCTATGATCTGGGCCATCTCTACAACGTCAAATGGTTCGTGGATCAAGGGCTTATCAAACCGCCGTTCTTCATCCAGATGGTCTTTGGCATTTTAGGAGGCGTTGGCGCTGACCCTGATCATCTGACCCATATGCACAATACGGCGGACAAACTTTTTGGCGCTGAAAACTATGAATGGTCTGTACTGGCAGCAGGACGGCACCAAATGCCTTTCGCTACACAAAGCGCAATGCGCGGTGGCAATCTGCGTGTCGGGCTCGAAGACAGTCTCTTTATCGGCAAGGGAGAGCTTGCCACATCGAATGCCGAGCAAGTGAGCCGCATTCGCACAATCATCGAAAATCTGGGCCTTTCAGTTGCGACACCGGCAGAAGCACGCGAACGCCTCGCACTAAAAGGCGGCGATCGGGTTGGGTTTTAGAGAGGACCACATGCAGACAAAGATGTTAATCAATGGCGAAATGGTTGAAGGGGGCGGCACGCCGATCTTTGTCGTGAACCCAGCCACGGGCGAAGAGATTTGCAAGATCAATTCCGCGACGTCCGAACAGGCAAGCGCTGCGGCCGCAGGGGCCCACGAAGCCTTTGAGACATTTGGCCAGACCAGCCCTGCAGAACGTTCTGAGCTTTTGACCAATATCGCAACTGTCTTGGAAGAGCATGTCGAGGAACTGGCAGAGCTGGAAAGCTTGGATGCCGGTAAGCCCTGGCCCTCGGCTTTGGATGACGAAATGCCGTTGACGCTGGACACATTCAAGTTCTTTGCCGGTGCGGCGCGCACGATGTCTGCCGTTGCTGCGGGCGAATATGTGGCCGGTCATACCAGCATGATCCGCAAAGATCCGGTTGGCCCCGTAGCCGCGATTGCGCCATGGAACTATCCGCTGATGATGGCGGCCTGGAAACTGGCAGCGCCATTGGCAGCTGGCTGCCCGGTCACGCTGAAGCCCTCGCAGCTGACGCCGCTTTCCACGCTGAAAGCCGCCGAGCTGATCGCAGGTGTTGCGCCCAAAGGGGTGGTAAACGTGCTGCACGGCCCCGGTCGTGAGATTGGCGAGCAGATGATCAACGATCCACGGACCGAGGCGATCTCGATCACGGGTTCCAACGCGACGGGTTCTGCCGCGATGGCTGCAGCCTCTCGTCAAATCCGCCATGTGCATCTGGAACTGGGCGGAAAAGCCCCGGTCATTGTTTTTGACGATGCTGATATCGATGCGGTTGCCGAAACTGTGCGCTATGGTTCGTTCTTCAACGCCGGTCAGGACTGTGCACAGCCCTGCCGTTTGCTTGTCGCTGATGAGGTCTATGACAAGGTCGTCGCCGCCGTTGTTGATCAGGTCAGCCAGATCAAAGTTGGGGCTCAAAAGGCCGAAGGCACCGAAATGGGGCCGATCATCTCGGCCGCGCAACGCAACGTTGTAGCGGGGTTTGTCGACCGAGCGCGCGATAACTGCGACGTTGTATTTGGAGGCAACATGATCGACGGACCAGGTTTCTTTTATGAACCCACCGTGCTGATAAATGTGGCGCATGATGCCGAGGTATTCTGCAACGAGATCTTCGGTCCTGTCGTGACCATCTCGCGGTTTGGCGACGAAGAAGAGGCGCTCAAGGTGGCAAATGCAGGCCCGTTTGGTTTGGCCTCATCCGTCTGGACCAACAATACCGGTCGCTCGATGCGGATGTCTTCGAAGTTGCGCTATGGCTTTACGTGGGTGAACACGCATGGTGTTGCCACGCCTGAAATGCCTTGGGCCGCGATGAAGAGCTCTGGCACTGGTTGTGATATGTCGGTCTACGCCTTGGACGCTTATACCGCCGTGCGCCATGTGATGGTCGCGCACTGATGCGGTTGGCTGGCAAACGCGCTTTCGTTACAGGCGGCAGGCAGGGCATTGGGCGCGCTATCGTAGAGGCCTTCATGGCCGAGAGTGCGGACGTTATCACCTGTGGTCGGGGACCAAAGCCGGATGGTTTGAGTACTGATTGGATATCTTTGGATGTGTCAGATGCCGTCGCCGTTGGCGAAGCTGCGCAAGAGCTGGGTGTATTGGACGTCATCGTAAACAACGCCGGCGTCCAGGTTGAAAAGACTGTTGTGGACAGCACTGATGCCGATTGGGATTTGGTTATGGGAGCGAATGCAAAGGGCGTTTTCAATGTATGCCGGGCACTCATTCCGCAAATGCAGGAGGGTGGCTCCATTATCAACATCGGGTCGATCTCGGGCAATGTCGCGGACCCGTCGATGGCACTCTATAATGCGTCAAAGTCTTTTGTGCACGGGCTCACCAGGTCCATCGCGGTGGATCACGGACCGGCAATTCGCTGCAATGCGATCTGTCCGGGCTGGATTGAAACCGGCATGCTAGATGCAGGGTTTGAGCTTGCCCAAGACCCTCAGAAAGCGAAGACCGACGCATTGGCACGGCACGCGGTCAAACGCTTTGGCAAACCTGCTGACATAGCAGCAATGGCTTTGTGGTTGGCCTCTGACGATGCATCGTTTGCAACGGGCCAATTGTTTACTGTTGACGGTGGCATGACAGCGGCCTCTCCTCTTAATCCGGGGTTGTTCTGATGTCTCAGATTGAAAGAACCGCCATTCTTGGAGCCGGCGTGATCGGGGCAAGCTGGGCCGCATTGTTCCTCGCCTCGGGCCGGAACGTAACTGTCTTTGATCCTGACGAAAACGCTGAGAACGCCGTGCGTTCCTACGTTGAAAACGCATGGCCTGCGCTGGAAGACCTAGGCCTAACTGAGCGCGCGACACCTGACGCCATCACCTTTGTGGCGACCGCTGCCGCGGCCGTCACAGAGGCGCAATTCGTTCAGGAAAACGCGCCTGAGCGGTTGCCCATCAAGCATGCAATCTATGCGGAAATTGAGCCCGCGCTGGCTGCTGACGCAATTGTCTCCAGCTCGACATCGGGTCTGACGCTCGAAGCGCTCCAAGAAGGGTGGCGCGATCCCGCGCCGCTTATTCTTGGCCACCCCTTCAACCCGCCGCATCTGATCCCGCTGGTGGAACTGACAGCGAATAAGGCCACCGGATCAGACATTCTGGACCGCACAGAAGCGTTCTACAATGACATCGGGAAAGTCACGATCCGCATCAAGAAAGGCATGCCGGGGCATGTAGCCAACCGGTTGCAGGCCGCAGTTTGGCGAGAGGCCGTTCATATGGCCGTTGAAGGTGTTGCCAGCGTCAAAGACATAGACAAAGCGATGTGGGCCGGACCGGGATTGCGTTGGGCCGCAATGGGGCCAACCACTCTTTTTCACTTGGGCGCGGGCGCAGGCGGTTTGCAGGCTTTTTGTGACCACTTCAAAGACACGTTCAACAGCTGGTGGGACGATCTGGGTGATCCACGCTTAGACGATGATGTGATCAGAAAACTGGTCGATGAAATGACAGCGCATGCACACGGGCAAAGCACCGAGGAACTCTCAGCGCAGCGTGATGAGATGCTCACAGCTATGCAGAAGGCTACGAGACACCTTCGGACCTGATGTCAGGCTTGAACATTGGCCAGGCGCGAAACTCGAACGGCACACGACCTTCAATGCGATCAGCAGTGGGCGTCAGGCCGAACCGGTTGCGGTAAGCGCGGCTGAAATGCACTTGACCGTTGAACCCCGACGCCTCTGCAATCTCGCTGAATTTCAGCTCGGTTTGCGTGACGAGGCCACGCGCTCGATCAAGGCGGATATCTCGGTAGTATTCAACGGGTGACTTTTGGACATACTGCCGGAACAATCGGCCCAGTTGCCGCTGCGAAACGCCTAACTGTTGAGATATAGCGGGAATTGACAACGTGGTCTCCAAATGCGCTTCCATAAGGTCGATCGCATCCCGGACAACGCCAGATGTTACATACCCAAGCGGTTCCACATCCTTGGGGTTTTGTGACTGACCTTCCCCACGCACATCATGGTGAAACAGATACCGCGCTGAGGCGTTCGCGATGCTTTCGCCAGCTACGGAATGGACAAATCTCAAGCCAAGGTCGGTTGCCGCTGATCCTCCACAACATGTGAAGATCTTGCCATCTGTTACAAACATGTTCTCAGATACCGTCGTGTCCGGTGCAATTTCGGCGAAGGCATCGATGTGCTCATAATGGACCGTCGCAGTTTTGCCCTTTAGCAATCCAGCCTGCGCGAGCACAATTGCACCCGTATCCAACCCACCAACTATTGCACCGCCTGCATCCCATTTTTGAAGAGCCGCCTTGAACTGGCGTGTCCCGTGGCGTTCAGGCGTCCAGCTTGTACTTACGAGAACGAGCCAAGGCTTGCCCCTGACCACGTTTGCCAAAGGGGCAGTATCAACCACCAGGCCGCTGCTGGATTCGATGTGACCACCAACCTCCGAAACATAGGTCCAGGAAAACCGCACTAATCCTGACAGGTAATTCGCAGTTCTAAAAGGATCGATGAAAGATGTCGTTGCCGAAACGTTGAAATGCGGGCTCACCAAAACAACGATGCCTAACGTTTGATCAATTGATTTCGCCATGGCTGATTTTGTAAAGTAAGGTCCAAAAATATCAAATCGATTTCTTTTCTTTCATTTGTTTGGTGTCTCTTAGAGATCCAAAACCAACAGCTTGCCGGGGACAGAAAGCAGTCCTGCAGTAGTTTAGAAGCACCACAAGCAGACCTTGGCGCAAATTTGACGAAGGCCCGCTCTGTCCGCATAGCGGTCGTTTGTTGCAACTTGCTTGAATGTCTACTTTGCGAACAAAGCTGCCATTGATTGTCCAACGCAATCGGCACTCGAATTACCTCGGTCGGTGAGTAATCCGCATTAAACTTTTTCACTTTCCAACCGGCGTCAGTTCTATTGACACCATACTTATTGGTCACCCAGCGATATGGTAGTGTTCTCGCGCAGACAACACGTTGGATCGCGAATTGACCGTGTTTAGGTTTTCCCCTGCGAAGTATCCCCACCTATAATGGACTGCCACCAGCAAACGTAGTGGCAAGCGCTGTCAACGATGTCGTCGCCCTGGGTGGGCCCTATGCCGGATGCATGGGGCTGGAGGCCGATGCACAGAGGCACGTCAAAAACCAGAACCTAGTGTCGGATCGAATAACCTGGGAAATCGGATGGTGAAGATGGGACGCCGCCTCGCGCGCACCGCCGTTAGGGACGTCCCGCGAGAGGTCGAACTTGAGTTCGCTCGAAACTGGGCCGCAAATGTTCCGCAGCCCGATCACGAGAGGTTTCTACTCACACTAACGTTGGCGCGACCAAGCCGGCAAAAAGGGTCGCGTAGTGGAAGATATTGCAGGCGTCAAACAATACTAATTTCAAAGGAGCAACGAACGGGAAACAAATTGTGATTAGAAATTAGATAATTACGGACCAGTTTTGTGGTAGACTAGGATGAACTTAGCGCGCTGGGACGAAGGAGTACGAAACCTAGAGGAACTTTTAAAATGGAGATTTTCGAGCAGTTTGCAGAAGAGTATGGGCGGACAAAGCTCATCGAAATGACATTGCAGGACTATTTGCTGGAATGTCGTGAAGACCCAACTATGCGGGCTACCGCAGCCGAGCGGATGATCGCCGCGATAGGCGAGCCCGAGCTTATTGATACCAGTCAGGATGCTCGGCTCAGTCGCATATTTCTTAATCGAACAATCAAGCGATACAAGCCCTTCCAGGACATATATGGCGTCGAAGAAACCATCGAGCGCATCGTTGGCTTTTTCCGCCATGCCAGCCAGGGTCTCGAGGAACGCAAGCAAATCCTCTATCTGTTGGGCCCAGTCGGTGGGGGCAAGTCAACGCTTGCCGAGATTCTTAAGAACCTGATGGAGCGGCAGCCGATTTATGTACTGAAGGCGGATGACCAGATTAGCCCAATCTTTGAGTCGCCGCTTGGCCTTTTCGACCGTGCGCGGATGGGGGATATGCTAGAGAACAAATACAATATCCCCAAACGGTTGTTGAACGGATTGATTTCGCCCTGGGCTGTCAAACGCCTGCAGGAATTTGACGGCGATATTTCCAGATTTTCGGTTGTCAAACTCTACCCGTCGAAACTGCGCCAGATTTGCGTTGCGAAGACTGAACCGGGCGATGAAAACAACCAGGACATCTCTTCGCTTGTCGGAAAACTCGATATTCGCAAGCTGGAGGAATTCAGCCAGAACGACCCAGACGCCTATTCCTATTCCGGTGCTCTGAACCGCACCACGCAGGGGTTGATGGAATTCGTTGAGATGTTCAAGGCGCCGATCAAGGTCTTGCATCCGTTGCTGACCGCCACGCAAGAGGGGTCTTATGCTGGTACGGAGAATATCGGTGCTTTCCCCTTCCAGGGTGTGATAGTTGCGCATTCGAATGAAGCGGAATGGCAGCAGTTCAAAAACAACAAGAACAACGAGGCCTTTCTGGATCGGATCAGTTTGGTCAAGGTTCCCTATTGCCTACGTGCCTCGGATGAATCCCAGATTTACGAGAAGTTGCTTGAGGAAAGCAGCCTAGGTGAATCTCCCTGCGCACCCGAGACGCTGTCTATCCTGAGCCAGTTCAGTGTTTTGACTCGGCTAAAAGAGCATGAAAATTCGCCAACATTTTCTAAGCTCCGCGTCTATGATGGTGAAACACTGAAGGATACCGATCCCAAAGCGCGGTCAGTGCAGGAATATCGGGATGCGGCCGGGGTGGACGAGGGGATGACGGGCACATCGACCCGCTTTGCCTTCAAAGTGCTGTCCGAGACCTTCAATCACGACACCGAGGAAGTGGGCGCCGACCCGGTTCATCTGCTTTATGTTCTTGAACAGGCGGTGAAACGCGAGCAATTCCCCGACGAGATTGAAAGCCGGTATCTATCTTTCATGAAAGACGATCTGTCGCCGCGATACGCGGAGTTTATCGGCAACGAGATCCAAAAAGCCTATCTGGAATCCTATTCTGACTTTGGTCAGAACCTTTTTGACAGGTACATCTCTTTTGCAGATGCATGGATCGAAGATCAGGACTTCAAGGATCCGGATACCGGCCAGATTCTCAATCGCGGCGTTCTGGAACAGGAGCTTGAAAAGATCGAAAAACCGGCCGGAATTTCCAATCCCAAGGATTTCCGAAACGAAGTGGTCAAATTCGTGCTGCGCGCGCGGGCCAACAACCGCGGTCGTAACCCTGACTGGCGCAAATATGAAAAGTTAAGAAGGGTTATCGAAAAGCGCATGTTCGGCCAAATTCAGGATCTTCTGCCTGTCATCAGCTTTGGCGCTAAGCGGGACAAGGAAACCGAAGCCAAGCATAACGAGTTCATTGATCGCATGATCGGCCGCGGCTACACGCGCCGTCAGGTCAGGCGCCTGGTTGAATGGTACATGCGGGTCAACAAGGCAGGATGAGGAGTCTATGCTCAAATGGCCCATTTCATCGATCGAAGGCTAAACCCCAAGGATAAGAACCTTGGGAACCGCAGGCGGTTTCTGCGTCGGGTTCGATCTGCCGTCAAAGAGGCGGTTGACGAAAGTGTCCGGCGTCGGAAAATCGCTGATGTCGACCAGCAGGAAAACATCTCGGTATCGTCAGAAGGGATCGGGGAGCCGCATTTTCAACATGACAGCAAAGGTGGTTCCAGACACCGGGTTCTAACCGGAAACAAGACGTTCAAGGCAGGTGACCGGCTTAAGAAACCCCCGTCGGGTCAGGATGGGCAAGGTGGACGTGAGGGGGCACCCGATGGAGAGGGCGAAGACGAGTTCATGTTCGTCCTGTCGCGGGACGAGTTTCTTTCCATGTTCTTCGAGGATCTCGAACTGCCCGACATGGTAAAACGCAGTCTGAAAGAGGTTGCCGTCTCCAAACCGCACCGCATGGGATATACTGCCGCTGGGACGCCCGCCAACCTCAGTGTTTCGCGAACAATGCGCAATGCGTTCGGGCGACGTCTCGCAATGCGGCGCCCGACAAACACCGAGATACAGGCTCTTACGCAACAGGTTGAAGAATTGGAGGCGTTGGAAAAACCAGATGCGGCGCGAAAGGCGGAAAGGCAGTTGCTGCGCGAGCAGCTCGACAAGATGCTACGGCGACGTAAGATCATTCCCTACATTGATCCGCTGGACGTACGTTACAAGTATTTTGAGATGCGCCCCGAACCGGCAGCTAATGCGGTGATGTTCTGCCTGATGGACGTTTCGGCCTCGATGGGAGAGCGGGAGAAGAGCCTTGCTAAGCAGTTCTTCGTCCTGCTGCATCTTTTTCTCAAGCAACGCTACGACAAGATCGAACTAGTATTTATCCGCCACACGCAGATTGCTGCGGAAGTCGATGAAGATACCTTCTTTCACTCCCGCCAAACCGGTGGGACGGTCGTGAGCAGCGCGCTTAACGAGATGAAAAAGATTATCGAAGCCCGCTATCCGTCCGCACTGTGGAATATCTATGCCGCGCAGGCATCGGATGGTGAAAATTTCAGCGGAGATTCGCAACTGTGCGCCGACCTGCTGAACAGTGAACTGATGAAGTGGTGCCAATATTTCGCCTATACGGAGATCGTCGACGAGACCGAAGCCAATCTGATGAACAGCGAAGACAATGGTATGGAGCTGTGGCGCTCGTACCGACAGGTCGCAGAGGCTTGGCCAAACTTCGCCATGAAACGGATCGCGCGCGCCAGTGACATCTACCCTGTTCTGCACGAGTTGTTTGCGCGCAAGACGAACGGAGTTTCCAATGGCTGATCGGACCGAAGTTAGGGTGCCGCTGTTTGAAGGCGCAGAATGGGATTTCGAGACCATCCAGCGCAGCTTTGACGCGATCGAATCTGTGGCGATTGATGATCTCGAACTTGACGTCTATCCCAACCAGATAGAAATCATCTCGTATCAGCAAATGCTGGATGCCTATTCGTCGACCGGGATGCCGCTCATGTATAGGCACTGGTCCTTCGGGAAGCGTTTCGTTCACGAAGAAAAAGCCTACAGCAAGGGCGCAAACGGTCTTGCCTATGAGATCGTCATCAATTCCGATCCCTGTATTTCGTACTGCCTCGAAGACAACACTATGGCGCTTCAGGTCCTTGTGATTGCCCACGCGGCCTTTGGGCACAATCATTTCTTCAAGAACAATCACCTGTTTCGTCAGTGGAGTGATGCACAGGGTATTCTCGACTACCTCGACTACGCGCGCGGCTTTATTGCCCAATGCGAAGAACAGCACGGGGAACGCGAGGTTGAGCAATTGCTGGACGCCGCCCACGCGCTCATGCCGTCCAGCGTTTTCCGGCATAGGCGCCCGCCCCACTCATCGCTCGCGGATGAGAGAACCAGACAGCGTGAGCGGCGTATCGAGGAGGAAAGGGCGGTACACTATTTGTGGGACGCCTTCGATCATCCCACACAGTCATCGAAAACCGATGAAGAGGCGCGGAAACGCAAGCGTGAAATGGGGTTGCCAGAAGAAAACCTGCTTTTTTTCGTTGAACGCCACAGCCCGGTTCTGGAGTCTTGGCAACGTGAAGTTTTGCGTATCGTTCGCAACATAGCTCAGTATTTCTATCCGCAGCGCCAAACCAAAGTGATGAATGAAGGGTGCGCCTGCTTCGTTCACTATTACATCACCAACGAGCTGCACCGCGCCGGTCTGCTGACGGATGGCGCCATGCTGGAAATATTGCACAGTCATACCAATGTGCTGACGCAGCCCGGCTTTGACGCTCCGAACGCGATGGGGATCAACCCTTATGCGCTGGGTTTCGCGATGATGCAGGATATCCAGCGCATCTGCACCGACCCGACCGAGGAGGACCGGGAATGGTTTCCGGACATAGCGGGAAGCGGCGCGTGGCGCGATATATTAAAGGATGCCTGGGCCAACTATCGGGACGAGAGCTTCGTGCAACAGTTCCTCAGCCCCAATGTCATGCGCCGATTCCGCATGTTTTCACTGACCGATGACGAGGGGAAACCTTTCTACACAGTCGACGCAATTCATGACGAGCGCGGTTATCACCAAGTGCGCGACACCTTGGCGCACGGTTTCGACGTTTCGGAACACGATCCCGATATTCAGATCGTTGACGTAGATTTGATGGGCGATCGTCACCTCAGGTTAAATCACTCCGTGCGCAATGGTGTGCCGTTGAACAAAAAGGCGTCCGAAGCGACTTTAGGCTATCTGCAGCAAATCTGGGGTTTTGATGTGGCGTTTGAAAACTAGGTTCGGGACCCATTGATATCCGCTTTGCGGCGTGATTCATCGTTCAAAGAATGAGCGGTGACCTATCTGATCTTCTCTGGCTGAGCCATGCGCAGATGGTGCGTCTGCAGTCCTGTTTCCCAAAGCCCCACGCCAATCTTAGGACGACAGCGGACAGCGACAGTACCAAAGCATTTTGATCAAGATAATGTCGCGCGGATATCGACGCGCTATGGAAAGATTGCGCCGAGTTATTGTTATCTTCACGTTTGGGACAGCGATGCTTCTGTTGTACCGAAGGTTAATGCAACAAAACCGCGTCAAGAAACCCACCGATCTGGGGCGATCCACAGGTCACTTCAACCTAATAACTGAACGGGGCCAGTTCTTTAGCAACCCGAAGCCCATCCACTTCCGAACGGCTTAGCGCCAATTCCAGATCAAAGCTCGCTGCGCAAACGCCTGAACTCAGCATGGCAGGCGCAAACAGTGATCCATCTTCCTTGCCCCAGTTGGCAACATCTATCAGAGCGTCCGTTTAGGTATGGTGATCTTAAAAAAGTGAACAATCTCCACCAGGCTGTGCCCCGATTTATGTCATGCCCATCGGACATTGCCGCGGACGATCAACTTTAATGCCCAGATATTGGTCATGCGGCCTCGCGATGCAGGGCCTGACACAGGCAGTGAACGCCACCGCCGCCCAAGGTGAACATTGACATATCAGGATCATAGACCTGGAACCCAAGGGCCCGCATTTTTGCGTTTAGGTCGGTAGCACCAGCCATAGACAGTACCTTGCTATCCCCTAGCGCCACCAGATTAACCCCGAGGTTTTTGGCTTCGCGGAACTCGACATCAACTATTTCAATGCCCCATCCTTTGATAACATCCACCAACCAAGGCTCCATCGCGTCAATGCAGGCCACGGCAAGTTTCTCGGCCAACGGAACGATTAACCCGTCCATGTGGACAAACTCGCGACTGATCGGGGCAACGACTGCCTCCCAACCCTCGGCGCGTACAAATTCGGCTACTTGTTCCGATCCCTCTTGCTCAGACCGCTCACCACAATAGCCAATTAGAACACGGCCAGGTTCGATGATGTTGAAATCACCGCCTTCAAAGTGTCCTGCGGTCGCAAATTTCCAAATCGGGATATTGTTGTCCTGATAAAATTTTATCGCGGTGGCATAATCCGCACGCCGACACTTCAACTGCATATGGCAAATCAAAGCGCCCCAGGGGGTCATCGCCGAGCTGTCACGGGCGAAGAAATTGCGGTGAAGGACCGGATCACTGTCCAGATAGTGACAGTTCACGCCGTTTTCTTCGTAAATCGACACCATTTCAGCATGTTGTGACATCGCCTGTTGTAGATCAAAGGTCGCGCCGGTTTTGTGCGCATTGGCCAACGTCCGACCGATCAATGGGCCTGCTTCAACCCATTTGAAGTATTCAGGACGACCAAGCAGAACATCCGTAAGTTTTGCGTAGTCATTGTTGATTCCCCATTTGGGCGCATTTTCCGCGTTCAACGCCATGGTGCCATTTCCTCTGGTCTCATTCCTGGTATTGCAAAGCTTGGCACGGCAATTAAAATTATAAAATTACAAAGTAAGAGATATTACTTGCATAAGTATACAAGTAAAGGTCATGTATGCTGCCTCCTTCCTTATCGAAAGCCGACATTCATCTGCTGCACGTGTTTTCTGTCGTCGTTGAAGCACGCGGTTTCTCGGCAGCACAAGTTGTTTTGAACGTGTCCGCGTCGACGATTTCGCGCCAGATATCCGATCTCGAAATGCGCTTGGGTCTGAGACTGTGCCAGCGAGGACGCAAGGGGTTCCGCCTAACCGACAAAGGAGAAATCGTCTATGCAGCCTCTCGCAAGCTCTTTGCAGCATTGGATCTGTTTGGTGAAACCGTAGACGGGACGCGCGGGAAACTGGTCGGTCGGTTGACTATCGGAGCAATCGACAATTGGGTTTTCAATGACAACGCGCCTATCGTACCAGCTTTGTCAGAGTTTGCTCGTATTGCGCCAGATGTGGCCATCGAATTGCATTCAATTGCGCCTGGCGATATCGAGATAGGGGTTCAGGACGGACATATCGCTTTAGGCATCGGAGTGTTCCACAATAAAAAACCGGGGTTGATATATGAGCCGCTGAAAACGGAACGAATTGGCCTGTATTGTGGACAAACCCATCCTTTATTCAAAGCAGAACCGAAGGCCGCCGTTGATGAATTTCTTTCTCAGGCAAACTTTTGCAATCGTGCCTATTTGAACGAACAAAAAGTTGCGCCGGTTTCACGCGGCTTACGCTCTACAGCCAAAGCGCATCAGATCGAAGGCGTTGCCATGTTGGTGCTGACTGGTCGTTTCATCGGCTATCTTCCCGAAGGCTTGGCTGATATCTGGGTACGTCAGGGACGAATGCGCTCAGTCGGAAATGGTCGGTTCGATCAGAAGTCGCATATCACGCTCGTTCGCAAACGTGGTGACGAACCAAATCTGGTGGTTAAGACCTTCACAGAACTACTTGTACGCGCATGTAAATCTGATCTGTCTTCAGATTCCTCTCTGTGGGCAAGGTCTGCTACTCTCCCTAAAGGCTGATTGTCTTGCGCTCGCAGCGAATGACCGCTTTCCGCCCGAACTCTCACGTGTATCCAACGGCCCGAACCGGCCATTGAACAAGTCTCATGTATTCTGCAGTGCAGCTGATCGATGCAGACCTTAGCTGCACCGGCATACCGCACCCCAAAATCATTCCATGTCATTCAAACCTGACCAGGAAGCCATAGGACGATAGCAGGGAAGGCAACGAGCATCGCGATTGTTGCAGCATCCGCCAGAAAGAAAGGTGTTACACCTTTAAAAACATCCTGAACGCTTAGGTCATCACGAACGCCGGCCACGACAAAGCAATTCAGCCCAATAGGTGGGGTGATCAGGCAAAACTCGGCCATTTTAACAACCAGAATACCAAACCAGATAGCGCACATAGGCCCAGACATACCGAAGGTACTTTCGGCGGCGCTTACGGTTTCGCCACCGTTCAACGCCATGACCGCGGGGTAAACTACCGGCAACGTCAGCAGCAGCATACCTATCGCATCCATGAACATGCCCAGTACAGCGTAAGCCAGAAGAATACAGATCAGGATCAGCATCGGAGACATCTCAAGCGAGGTAATCCAGTCGGAGAACGCACTTGGCAGTTCGGCGAACCCAAGAAAACGAACGTAGACCAAAACGCCCCAGATGATCGTGAAAATCATGACGCTCAGCTTGGCAGTTTCCAAAAGCGCGTCTTTGAGCTCGGACCAGCGCATGCCTTGATACAGCGCCATCAGGAACACCACAAATGCTCCAATTGCGCCGCCTTCGGTTGGCGTACCCCAAGCATCGCCGCCGAACGGGTTGTAGACAAAGAAGATAATGGTGACGACGACAATCACGATGGGCAATGCGGGCGGCAACGAGAGGAAACGTTCTTTCCATGTAAATCCGGTGACTGCGGGACCAAATCCTTTGATCACGACGGCCATGCCAATGATCAGCAAGCCATAGATCACAGCCGAGAACATGCCCGGGATAAATCCCGCCAACAGCAGTTTGCCCACGTCCTGCTCGACGATAATCGCGTAGATGACCAGAATGGCCGAAGGCGGGATGAGCGAAGCGAGTGTACCGCCTGCAGCGACGACACCTGCAGCAAAACGCTTGTCGTATCCGATCTTCAGCATCTCGGGGATGGCGATACGGGCGAACACAGCGGAAGTGGCGACCGAGGCTCCGGATACCGCGGCAAACCCAGCGGTTGCGAAAACGGTCGAAACCGCCAGCCCACCGGGGACCCACGCCAGCCAACGCTTCGCGGCTTCGAACAGTGCCTTGGTCAGGCCCGCGTAATAGGCGAGGTAACCAATCAGGATGAAAGTCGGGATAAGGCTCAACGCCTGGCTTGAAATCTTGGAGTGCGGCACCTGCCCCGCTGTTTTGACGGCCACAGTCACAGCCTTGCCGAACCGCGCCGGGTCATAACCAAACTTGGCCCAGAAGATCCAGATTAGACCAACCATGCCAGCTGTCGCTGCGGCGAAGGCCACGCGCATCCCCAGCACCACAAGAACAAGCATACCGCCCGAGATGATCAGACCAATATCAATGGGTTCCATCAGATTAAACCTCAGTTATCGTGGCCCGAGACGTGCTCGGCTTCCATTGCAGCTTGAGTGGCTGCGTCAGCTATCAGCGGGACGGCAATAGGTGCTTGATCGGGGTGCCGGATCGCGCGACCGTAGGCCCAGAGCTGTAAAGAAAGCCTTAGGCAAAGCACGCTAAAGGCAACGGGGGCCAACAGCTTTGCGGGCCACAGCGGGATACCTATGTCGATGGAGCTGTCGCGGCTCCAGAGTGGAGCACCAAAGTCAAAGCTGCGTGCGAAATGCGCCCAGCTCCCCCAGATCAGCATGACGATCAACGCCAGAATGACAGCGGTGGTGATGAACTCAACGATATAGAGTGTCCGGCCTCTAAGCGCTCCAACAACCATGTCCATTCGGATATGACCGCCATCACGCTGCGCATAGGAAATCCCCATGAAGGCGATTAACGGCATGGCCTGCTCGATCCAGTCCACGTAACCGGGAAGTGGCGCATTGGCGAAATTCCGACCACCAACGGAGACTACGGCCATGACCATCAGCGAGAAAACCGCAAGACCGCTGATCAGGGCCAGAAAGCTTTCCAGTTTGTAGAGATGTTGATCGAGAATGCTGAGACGGCTGTCGTCAGACAGCACCTGGGATGACCCGGCCATCGTTGTACTCCGCTGTCAGGGGAAAAGGCACCCGACGCCAGCTAGGCGACGCCGGGCAGTGAGTGGATTAGCTGCCGTTTGCGATCTTCCCGGTCACAAGGTCATAAAGCTCTTGTGCTGGCAGGCCACGCTCGGTGTTTTCTGCAATCCAGGCCTCGGCCGCGGGGGCGGCAGCGGCTTCTTTGAACGCTGTGATTTCTTCATCGCTGAAAGTGACCCGTTCGATGCCGCGTTGATCCAGCTCAGGGCCCCACGCTTCCATCGTTTTGGTCTGGTAGTGGCTCACGTAGTGATCCAGTGCCTCTTCCACCGATCCCAGCAGAGCTTCGCGGTGTTCGTCAGACAGATCTTCCAGTGCCAGCGTGTTCACCACGACAGGGCAGTTGACGGTGCCGGGGTTGAGGTTCGTCGTCCACCACGTGCCATTCTCAATGGTGCCGAAGGACATATGCGCGTGTGGCGCAAAGCTGACCGCTTTGACGATGCCGCTGTCCATTGCCTGACGCACTTCGGATGCAGACATCGAGGTCGGAACTGCTCCAACCGTCTCCATCGCCTTGCCGATGCCACCAGTCGCCCGAACGCTCAGACCTTCAAAATCGGTTAGGGATTTGGGTGCTTCACCGACACCAACAAGGTTGTACTGCGGCAGCGGAGACGGCATCAGCAGAGTCGCGTCCCAGCGGGCCAGATCTTCGACAACGGCCGGATGTTGATAAACGGCCATCGACAGGTCGACTTCCTGTTCAAGGGATGTCACGCCCAAAAACGGCAGTTCCAAGACAGTGATCGAAGGGTTCTTATCGCGGTGATAGCCAGCGCAGAACTGGGCCATTTCAAACGCACCAATCGAAATCCCATCGAGGTTTTCTTTGTTCTTCGACAGGCCACCATAGCTGATGTTGAGCGTGAACTCACCGCCCGTCTTTTCGTTCACCAGCTCCGCAAGTTTCTCGACGTGTTCGGTAAAGGCACGACGCTTGCCCCACAGGGAAACGTTCCATTCGACAGCCAGTGCTTCGGATGCAACGGTCAGCGACAAAGCTGCAATGGCCGCCCGGTTAAGATGTTTGCGCATAGTGGCTCCTCCCAGATCACGCAATGTGTTTGGGCAGAGTATTCAGGATGCGCAGCAGCCTGCCTATGAAGGAAAATGCGCGAGGAATTTCTGTTTCCCTGCGGATATCCGCAGAGTGGTTTCGCTTACAACAGCGCCTCCTTATCGAGACCGAGTTTGACGATCTTTTCGTTGAGCGTCCGTCGGCCGATCCCAAGCGCTTCGGCGGCGGCATCCATGCGGCCTTTATGCGCCTTGATGGCTTTGCCGATGAGCTCGCGTTCAAAAGCAGCAACCGCTTCGCGTAGGGTATCCGGCACTTCGTCGAAGTGCTGATCGCTTTGGATGGCCTGGGCCATCGACCCTCCTCCGCGTCGGGCCGCCAAAATGCGCCGTTCGCAGACATGGCGCAATTCACGCACATTGCCGGGCCAGCTATGTGAAAGCAGAGCGGCCAAATCGTCCTGATCGAGTTCTGGCGCGTCTATCTCATAAACCTTTGCGTATTCGTTCAAGAAATGCGTTGCCAACAGAACCAGATCATCCCGTCTTTGACGTAGCGGAGGTAGAGACAGGACGACAGTATTCAATCGAAACAAAAGGTCCTGACGCAAGCGGCCTTCGTCTGCTGCCAGTACAACGTCTTCGTTGGTTGCTGATACGACTCTGAAGCTTACCGGCACCGGTGACACAGCCCCCACCGGCAGCACCTGCTGATCTTCGAGGACCCTCAGTAGCTTGGCCTGCGCCGCTGGTGGGCACGAGCAGATTTCGTCCAGAAACAAGGTCCCTCCCGACGCCGCCGCAAGCCTTCCGTCGGATTCACCCGCGATGCCGAACATTTCCGCTTCAAACGTATCGGCCGACAATGCAGCGCAATTCAGCGCCAGAAACGGTGCCTCCGGCGAGCGGCCCAAATCATGTAAAGCGTGAGCAACCAGCTCTTTCCCGGTGCCCGTATCTCCCTGCAACAAAACCGCAACCGATGTATCAGCAAGATCAAGTACTTCTTGTCGCAAGTCTGTAATGGCGTCTGTTTGGCCCAGCAGGATGCGGTCAAGGCCTGACAGCTTGAACAGCCGGTCTTTGAGGCGGGCATTGCTTCTTCGCATTCTGTTTTGTTCAGCTGCGTGCCTCAGGACCGTAAGCAATCGCCGTGGTTCATATGGCTTTTCGATGAACCCGTACGCCCCGTCCTGTATGGCCTGAACCGCCATCGGGATGTCACCATGTGCCGAAATCAATACAACCGGAGGCGCCACTTGTCTGTCCAGACTGGCCAGCAATTCAAGCCCCGACATACCCGGCATACGCACATCGGACAGAATGACATCGGGCGACGCGCTGGCCAGATACTCCATCACGTGGGTCGCGCGCGACAGGGCGCTAACAGTCCAGCCGGCGGCTTCGAGCAACTCGACAAGAGACTGTCTCATTGATTTATCATCATCGACGACCAGAACTTTAAAGGGTTGCCGCTGGGTCATTCGTTCGTTTCGTTAGTAATTGAGGCCGTCGGGAAGGTGACACGAAAAACTGTTCCGCCGCCATCACGATTTCGGGCCGTCATCTTGCCATCGTGATCTTTGACAATGCTGGTGGAAATGGCCAGTCCCAAGCCCATGCCTCTCCCGCTCTCTCTTGTGGTTACAAATGGCTCTTGCAACTCAGCCAGCGTTGCCTCACCCAACCCGTGACCGTTGTCCTGAATTTCCAACACCGCTTCATCATCAGTAGCTTTGACAGCGATATGGATTTCAGGTGCATCCACTTCGTCCATCGCGTCAATCGCATTGCGCAAAAGATTAGTGATGACTTGTTCGATCCGCAGTGCACTGCCCCGGATAAAAACCGGACCGGTCGGCGCATCAACTGAGATTTTCACCTGGCCCTGCTCGATGTTTGGCGCAACCAGAGCCAATGCGGCATTGACCGAGGTGCATAAGTCTACGTCGTCGAACGCCTCGCTCTCTGAGCGCGCGAAGAACCGCAATTGGCGCGTGATCCCTTCCATCCTGTCGACCAGACTTCCAATTTTTTGTGGTAGCTTAGACCCACTGGAAGATGAGATCTCTTCTGCCACCAAGTGATTGCGCATCGCAGCGATCGGCTGGCCCAGTTCATGCGTGACCGACGCGGATAGTTGCCCCAAAGCCGCTAGTCGGCTTGCGCGCTCCAACTCGCCCTGAGTGCGTTGGAGGCTCCGCTCGGCTGTCTTGCGGTCGTCGATTTCGATGGCGAGCCTTTCATTTGCCTCGCGTAGCTTTGCTTCTTCCTCTTCGGACCGCACCAAGGCTGCGCTTACGCGCCTTGCGCGTTGTATCTGGAAAAAGATAAATGTAAGCCCCGCCAAAAGGACAAAAACTGCAGTTACAAGCCAACTGCGCGCTACGGCCTGATCGTCACTTGCAAAATAGTGAAGCGACCAGCCATGGGGTAAATCCGTAGCTGCAAGATGCAGACGCTTCGTCCCCGCAATTCTGGCCTGATCTCCCGGCAACTCAATCCAGTCCAACGCATCTAAGTCTTGCCCCGGGAACTGCCTGGCATCTCGAATCCGTTCTTGCTGTGGTTCTGACAATGGCGTCAACGCGCGATATTGCCAGTTCGAGTTCGAAGAAAGCAGAACAACGCCGTCTTCATTGGCCAAAAGAACCTGTTCGCCCGAGTTTTTCCAACTATCCTGAAGATTGGAGAAATCGATCTTAATCGCTATGACGCCAGTTGAAGCGCCCTGGTCGTCAAGCACTGCGTTGGCGATGAAGTATCCTGGCAGACCAGTCGTTGCCCCGATGGCATAGAAGCGGCCCTGTTCACCAGAAATGGCAGTTTGGAAATACGGACGGAAAGCGTAGTTCTGGCCAACAAAGCTCCCAGTGTTGCGGTAGTTCGATGCGGAAATCGTGATCCCGTCTTCGTCCATCAAGTAGATCGCATCCAGCCCCGCCTGTTCCGCAAAATCCTCGAGGCGTCGGTTCAAAGTTCCGGTGCCGTCCCCTTCAGCTGTTCCAATTACAAAGGAATCCTGTGACAGCACATATGTGAGGTGGGAAAATCGTTCGAGTTCGCTGTTTACCGAGCTTTGGTAAAGAGAGAGCCGGCCCTGAGCTTTCGAAAGCTCCTCCGAAACGAAGTACTGGTAAGAAACCAAATAAAGGCCAATGCTGGCGGCAATGGCTATCAAAATACCTACAATATACGAAGCTGATCGCATCGAATGCCCATGAACTGCGACGGCATAGGATCACAGTAGGTATTAGCCGTCCATCCCAAGAGTACTAAACTAACATTTGGATGTTTAGGCCAAACAAGAATGACCGAGTAATTAGAGAACGCGAAGCAATGAACGAACATGCCGAAACAACTATTTGCATTCCGCAAGCAGATTCGGCCCAGAGCCGACATCCAACCATTTGTTTCGATGCTGCGGTCGCAGCCCGCATTGCAGACTTTCGCCGCGAACACAAAATCCCGTTCAAACCGAACTTACACAACGCGGGATAAACCGTCGTTCTCTGCCTGGTAGAATTGGCATGCAGTTGAACGAAGGAGCTTGCCTTCGAGAAGCTTGATCACGCACCGCTGACACTCGCTTGGCGAAGCAGAAACCTCTGAATTTTACCGCTGGGTGTCTTCGGCAGTTCTTTGACGAATTCGATAAGCCGAGGATAGGCGTGAGCAGAAAGGCGCTGTTTGACATAGTCCTTCAACTCCGCGGCCAACGCATCATTACCTTCTGTGCCATCCGCCAGTACGACTACCGCTTTCACTATTTCGGTCCGTTCCTTGTCAGGAACGCCTACGACCGCCGTTTCCGTTACAGAGGGATGTTCGATCAGAGCGCTTTCAACGTCAAACGGTCCGATGCGATAACCCGAAGAGGTGATAACGTCGTCGTTCCGACCAACGAACGTTATACATCCGTGTTCATCCCGCTCCACTGTGTCCCCAGTAAGATAGTATCCGTTCTCGATCGATTTGGTGCCCATGTTTAGGTAGCCGCTAAAGAACAAGAGAGGTGAATCCGCAATGTTGACGGCCAATTGACCTGGCTCATTGAAGTCGGCGATGCTGCCGTCCTCAGCCAGAACCTCAACCCTGTATCCTGGCATCACATAGCCAGCCGATCCCGGGCGTACCGGATGTTCGAGCCCGTGATGATTATTCACCAGCATACCCGTTTCCGTCTGCCCATAATGATCCTTAATCGGCGCATTCAGTTCGGTCTCGAACCAACGGATGACTTCGGGGTTCAGTGGCTCGCCTGCGCTGCTGATGCAACGGATCTGATCGCGCAACTGTGACGCGCGCTCGGTTCCCGCGGCGATGATTAGTCGAAACGCAGTAGGCGCGCCTGCAAAGTTAGTCACGCCCAATTTCGAAATCACGTCATATGTACTGTCCACTGTGAAAGGCCCTTCGACCAGAGTGGTTGCATGTCCCAATAGTAGCGGGCCGATCAATGCATAGTAGAGTCCATAGGCCCAGCCTGGATCGGCTATATTCCAGAAAACATCCTCATGTTGCAGGCCGATCCCTTCGACCATGTAAGATCGAAAGGCAGCCAGAGCCTTTAGGGGCACGGGCACTCCTTTGGCGGGACCTGTAGTTCCAGATGTCGCCATCATGAACATCAGATCATCGACGTTCCGCAAAACAGGGACGAACTCAGGCGATTGCGCGGCCATCACCTGGCGGAAATCAATGTCTCCCGCAATAACCCCTTGTCTCGTTTCCACAATCGTCGCGACAGGCGGACAACTTTCCACTCCGTCGAGCTTGATGCGGTTCGCGGCGTCAGTCACAACCAACTTCGCGCCACTCATGGTCAAACGGTCCTGAATGGCCTTGGGCCCAAAGGCTGTAAACAAAGGCTGATAGGCCGCGCCAGCCAAGAGGGTGCCGAGAACAACTGTCACAAGATCCGGGGTGCGAGGTAACAGACCTGCCACGATGTCACCGGGTTGGATGCCTTGTTCTTCCAGCAAGTTGGCGAAACGCGCAGCTTCTTCGCGCAACTCTGCAAAATTGCGCGTCTCATGGTGCCCATCCAATGCAACCCAGTTCAAAGCACGGGGATTGCCCTGCAAATGGGCGTCACAACATTCTACGCATGCATTTATCCCGTCGCTGAAGTTGCCAAAAAGGAAGACTTTACCAGCTCCAGGTCAAATTTCTCCACCGTTTTGGAGTATTCTGGGGAAGTCTCAGTGTCAGAACTCGTTTCCATCAAAACGTATTCCTCCAAGTGCAGCCCTTAATTACCTTGCACTTAAACAGGTCGAATTTCCACGTTGGAAATTACGCGAACATCAGCGCAACGTGAGTGGTCCATTTGTCCCGAACCAAAGCTCGGTTTGTGTTACATAGCAACCATCGGGTGTTGCGCAGCATCTGCATAGTTTCGGCTTCAGTTTGCGACGCCAACGGCCCATTTCAGACATTCGAGTAAAGCATAATTTGAGATGACCGCTTCCGCCGAGTTGACCTCCGAGTATTGCGAAATATCGGACGGCTACGGCCCTTCACAGATCAGCGGGAAGGCACCGACTTCTGGTATCGTGAGTGTGCCCACGGTGACGAAATCGTCACCTTCGACGGCTGTTATCAATCGAACCGAGGCAACGATCCGGCTATATTCAGGATCGGCGAAGTCGATGACAGTGTGCATATCGACATCGGCCCCCTGCGCCACGATGATTGGTATCGCACCATCAACTTCTGTTAAGCTCCAGTGTTTGCTGTCTGCGTGAATGGTCGCACTCACGACCGCGAGTCCAGGGACAGTTCCCAATCCGACAGCAACAACTGCGCCTGATCCATCAGGGGCTTCGCAATACAACTCAACAGTTGCGAATGCCGAGGTTGCCGAGAAGAAAGCAAACAGCGCCAGCGCAGAAGTCCTGATCATGAAGATTTCCCTTCGTTCGCAATCCGACCTAAAATACATTTTGGGTTCACTGTTCTCAACAAGCGTGTCTCAACACGGGTCAAAGACAAGGAAACACCGGCATCCACAGACCACTACGTTGCCCCAAATTATTGGCATCGAACGGCTAGAAGTTAATTGAATCCGTTAAGAGTTTGAGCATTGTAGCGGACATTCGACTTCAGCACAGCGACCGAAGCAATAATACCCCAGGCTGCGACGTGGCACGACCCAAAAGAGACGTTGGCCAAGGGCTGTGGTGTTGCAGTGCAGCTTCCCGAAAGCAGACATTTCCAGCTCACATCAAACCAACTTCACCTCGGATAGACCAGCTTATCTGCGTTTGCTGCGGCCCACTCGTGCATCGCGCGAAGCAACCCGTCACGCATGAAATACTTGTCGGAGAAGCTCTAGAGCGCGGCAGCCTATGCCACGGCTGGTGCAGATGGAATCTTTGTTCCGGGACTGACGATTGTTTTGGTGAGTGCTAAATTCCCTTTACAAACCGACCGCCGGTCTAGATATACAGACCAGCGGTCTGTATTGATGGATTCGGAAAACCACTAAAGCCTGACCGCCCTCTCACCTCGTGAGTACTTAAAACAAAAACGCCGGTCGCTCCACGACACCCATTTCGTGGACGCATTAGCTGTGCCCGAAATTGAAAGCTCGAAACATGCATCATAATACAATTCGTGCCCCGCGCAGTATTTTGGAGTTCTGCGCCCGTCAGTTGCGTCGAATTTGGCAACACTCAGGAGATTTTCGAAAAAGAAATGGCTCAGTAGGAAATCCCAACACTACAACACCATTGTCCGACCACATGCGCCGAGACGTTGGGTTGATTGAGCGAGGGCCGGATGATCGTTCGCATTGGTGGTCATATTGACGTGGTCAGCGATGGGATTGTGTATCTTCGCAACCTACAGGTTCAAATTTTCCTTTATCAACTCTGCGCATGCAATTGGCGAGGCATCTTCTGTATTCACCGATAAGTCATATTTCATCCCATCATGAACACGCTCGAATTGCCATCTGGAAAGCCCGAGCGTCCGGTCGCCTCGCTTTCGTTCCCGTGCCTCCAGCACGTCCAGCGAAGCAAACAAACCAACCATGTAAAAATCATACGGCTCCAGTAAGCTTTGATATTCAGCTACCGCGCTCGCAGACCCGGCTTCCGTGTTTCCAAACAACACTTCGTCAACAATCAAATTATTCCCGGTGCGCGCCATTGCAGCAACTGAACGGCGCATTCCGGAAAGTGCGCGACTGGCTGTTGGTCCGACCCGTGCGAAGGTCACTGCTTTCCCGCCCACCACACGCTTTTCAAAACTCAATCCATCTGGATCACCAGCAAGCCGCTCTGGCAACATTGCCAGGAAGGCATCCATTTCGATGTGAAGGAACGGTAGTGTCGTAATGTTCTGAAGCGCTTTTGCGATAGAACTTTTACCAACGCTCCCTACTCCGTTTAGGAGAATTACTGTCGCCATAGGTCTCGTGACTGATTGATCGCTGCCAAGGTCCGTTATTTGGCTGTGGAAGGGGGTGAAGGCACAGTTTCCATCGTAACATCCACCGCTTCCGGCCATCCAAAATCTGTTGTCCCATCCGGCAGACCCAGAATTCGGTCGAGTGTTAGAAATTGCATATCGATCGCCGCCTGTAAATTGCGTGCGGCTTCATCTGCTATGTCAGTTCCCCGGGCGTCGATGGCGCGCAGCAATGCAAAATCAAAGAAGTTCATAAGGAAGAGTATAAGCTCTGCCGCCGTATCAACATCGGCGACAGTGAACGTTCCTTCGTCACAGCCCTTCTGGATGATTTTGGTCAGGACCGGCATGGCACCAGTTCTGACCCTGCGCTTGAATTGTTCGAGCAGGAACAGGTTTTTGTCCTGGTTCATGATCTTGAACATCTCGACCTGGCCTGGGTAGTCATGCTCGCGCAGGTAGTTTGCCCTTAGATGGGTGAAGTTATGCAACAGATCGAGTGCCGAAGATTTCTCGTCAGAGGCAACAACAGCCATTTGCGCGAACACGCCTTCTGCCATGCCATCCAATACCCCGAACAAAAGCTCATCCTTGGATTTGAAGTGGTGATAGAAGCCACCTTTCGAAACACCGGCCAGATCCAGCACATCCTGAATGGTCGTATCTTCGAAACCTTTCGAAAAGAACAACATTTGCGCACACCCCAGTAACTGCGCGCGCCGCGCCTCTGGCTGCATATTCTTCCGCTTCGTAGGTTTCATACATTTTCCCCTTGCAAACCGACCGACGGTCTGCAATTACAGACCTGCGGTCGGTTTATATCCCGACTCATCTGGCAGGACAACGAAATTCACCTGCCGCCCCGAATTAAATGATGCGCTGATGCAGCCCAAGACCGCAAGCTACAACGCTTCGCGCGCCCAGTTGAGTTGTGTCTACTACACAGGATCGAATGCCATGAATGCTCTTGTCTGCAGGGATATTTCAATATCCGAGTTACGCCAAGCATCTCGGCTGGCTGGTATCCGGGATTTGCTTGAACTTCTGGTCAGGCTTTCCCTGGACTGGGACGAAGCCAGGCGATCTTTGTCTCAAACAAGTCCGCAGACTTGGCTCGTAAATCCGTTCTCCCTCAATTGATCCAAACCTCTCAGGAGAGAAACATGTTGGACAATGTAAGGGCGCTTTCCACGGTTTACCGCGCAGCCAAAAGCATGACGGCAATCGCTTTGACAGAGTTGCCTGAGCCTGGGAATGTCGCGGAAGCATTGCAATTGGTGAACGTGCCCGTGCCAAGACCTTCGCGCCACCAAGTCGCGATTCAGCTGTTCGCTTCATCACTGCATGTCGATGAAATTTATGCGGCTCAGGGCACCGCTCTTGGTCGTTTCTTCGGGCCTAAACGCGCTTCGGCAAATTCCCCCTACGTCATGGGGACTTCGGTGTCAGGGGTCGTTGTCGCAACTGGTCAGGACGCAACCCGGTTCAATGTTGGAGACGAAGTGATCGTCGTTCCCAACGAGCTTGGCGAAAACGGGTCTTGGGCAACCTACCGATGCGTGTCACAGGACTACGTGATGCACAAACCCCGGGCCCTGTCACATGTCGAAGCCGCAGCCGCAATGCTATCGGGTTGCGTTGCATGGGGCACGATCAACGCTGCGCGCGTCGAAAAAGGTGACCATTGCATGGTAGTTGGGGCATCGGGTGCCATCGGATCCCTGATGGTTCAGTTCCTCAAAGCAAAGGGCGCAATCGTGACCGGGGTTTGCAGCGGCGCGAATGCCGATCTGGTGCGCACGTTGGGTGCAGATCACACGATCGACTACAACGTCACCAGTTTTGGTTCGCAGGGCCAAAACACCTACGACAGGGTCTTTGATCTGGTAGGCGGTCGGGACATCGAGGCCGCAGCGTACCGAATACTGAAACGCAATGGCCGGTTCGTCACGATTGTTGGCCCAGTGCGCCACATTGGTGAACGCAAGCTGTCCAGGGCCGAGTTTCTTCTGGGTGTTGGGCACATTGTTTGCCGCAGTATCGCAACACGGTTCCGCGGTCCTCGGTATCGTTTTTGTGCCTCCTTGCCACGGAACAACGCCTATGCAGCAATACTGAGCATCGCAAAGCACAACATACGCTCTCCCATTGAAGCCGAGATTCCATTCGATCTGCCGCAAATCCAGGCCGCAATCAGAACTCTGACGTCCCATCGGACAAGAGGTCGGATCATCATCAATTTTGAGGCCGAAAAACAATTAGGCCAGGCTGCAATCGGTTTTAGACCTGAAGCGCAACTCAATCGGTCATTGTTCTGGCAAAACTCACAACCCAATCAAGATACGGTAATAATATGAAAAACCTCTGGAAATATCCGGGATCGGGAAATCCTAATTCTTCGGAATCCCCTCGCAACGAAAGTACTCCAGCTCAATGCACAGCGAACTGTGTTTGGCCCGTGCGGTCAATAGTGGTCGCGTTTACCCTTGGCGCCGCGCTGAGTGGGTGTGCCGCCAACATGGCCGCAAAAGGCAGTGATGGTCCAGACCTGAGCGTCGTCAGCCAGGAGGCCACCCGGATGGATGTCGAACGGCAGTTGGGGTCGCCTGAGCAGCTACAGCAACAAGCCAATGGTGATTGGGTGGCCGTCTATGACGTCGAACCCCGGACAAAGCCAAACCTTGCTCGGGCGGCAGGCCACGGAACGCTGGACCTCTTTACCTTCGGGCTCTGGGAGGTTGTCGGTGGGCCTTTGGAAGTGGCCCATGCGCGGCGGGTTCTCGTCACTGCACGATATGACGACGCGGGAAAACTGCTGCAACTGACCAGCAAGTCCAAACCCATCCTTTGATCTGAGGGTGGGGCACCGCCGACCTGCAATAGGCCGGCGTTAAATCCAACACCCCGACGAACAGCAAGCCATCCCCGTTGAACCATAGTGCAGGTCCAGCGGGCAGATACCCCTGTCCACACAAACAAGAAAACGGACTAAAAATGAAGACTGTAACATTGATCACACTGGCCGCTATGGCTCCCACGATATGTTTGGCAGACGAAAGCTGGACCGGCTTCAATGCTGGTTTGCAGCTATCCACGGTTGATGTTTCCCAAGACGAAAAAGACAACGGAAACGCAGCGTTGGGCCTCCACGCCGGATATCTTCAAAATTTTGACGGCTATGTAGTTGGCGGTGAACTGACTTATGATGCGGGCGCTGAGCTTGTGTCTTACAACAAAACCAAAAAGGTCGATACGATACGCCTGAAGTTCAAAGGCGGACACGTATTTGGCCGGACGTATCTGTACGGCGTCATTGGATATGCGAACATCGATGGCGGTTCCATCAGTGAAGATGGCTACTCTGCTGGCGTTGGCGTTACGTATCGCGCAACGGACAGAGTTCTGGTCGGCCTTGAGTACCTGCGAGACACATATGACACGTCAGCTGACGACATCACAGCTGACTCTGTCGCGCTTCGGGTGTCTTACAAGTTCTGACAGAAGGCGTTTGAGAGCCTGACACAAGCGGGGGACAGTCAATTGCCCCCACTCATAATTCAATTCTCGGGAGCCACCAGGTGACTGAAATACCAACGCTTGAGACTGAACGACTGCTACTTCGACCACCAATAATGGCAGACTGGCCCGACTATCTTGCGCTGATGACATCAGAGCGCTCAAAGTTCATGGGAGGCCCGGTCTCTAACCGCATGACCTGGGGGATTTTCTGTCATGACATAGCTCAGTGGACCCTCATGGGGCACGGGGCACTGATGATGGAAGACCGTGTTTCAGGAGCGTGCCTTGGGCAGGTTAGCATCAACTCCGGACCGCTTTTCCCCGAACCCGAATTGGGCTGGTTTGTCTATGCTGATGCCGAAGGAAAAGGCTATGCGTTTGAAGCTGCGCGAACGCTGCGAGATTGGGCCTGTACATGGAACGTAACCCAGTCGCTCGTCAGTTATATCGATCCGAACAACTTCCGCTCCTGCCGCCTTGCAGAGCGGCTTGGAGGAATTTTGGATTCAAATGCCGAGCGAGATGACCCCAATGATCTCGTCTACAGGTACCATTGAGCTGCGCAAACAACTCCCCGGACCATTCGTGCGAGGGTCACCTTCATCAGTCGCCCGATCAGACCGTCATCCCCAACATCCTTTGCTTTTTGATTGTCCCGGTATCAAGGGGCGCAACGCAGCCCTGTCTTCTTTTATCTGTTGGAAATACCGGATCACGGGCCGGGTTGTCGCAACCTATGTGCGGCAATATGGGGGTACAAAACCTCAGTCAGACAATGACCAGCATCCTCAGCCCCCCGCGGAAAACCCGAAACGCCCGTCGGGCTGATCATTTGTCCGACGGATCACTTTCAGCATAATCCCGCAGACGCTCGATATCAGAGATTACGGCGTGGTTGCGGTTGATTTGCACACCTACCGTTTTTAACCGCGAAAACGCCCGGCTAAGGCTTTCCGGCTTCATCCCTAGACGCCCGGCGATCAGCATTTTGTCATAAGGTAGCTCTACGTCGCAGCCATCGGGTTTGGCGTCACACAGGTTCAGAAGAAACTCTGCCACCCGCTGCGCACCCGTCTGCGCCTTGAGCTGCTCCAGCTGTGCCACCAGCGAATGCAGATGCGTGAACGTGGACGCCAGAATGGAAACGCCGATCTCGGGGTCTTCTTTCATCAACGACAACAGCAAAGGGCTTGGGATATGCATCACGTCGCAGGCCGAAACGGCCTCGGCAGAAACGGGGTAAGGGACGTTTCGCAGCGCGACGGCCTCACCAAAACTTTCGCCGCGGGTAAAGACGCTGACCACTGCCTCGGCCCCCGTTGGGGACATGCGGAACAACTTGACCCAACCGGCAAGAACTACGTGGACGGCCTTGGCCTCTTCTTCCTGTAGAAAGATCGTTTCGCCCCGATCATAGCTACGCCAAATTGCGTGGCTCAGCAGTGTATCGACATGCTGGTCCGGCAAACTCTTGAGCAAAAGCGATTGCCGCGCGATCGCTTTTTGTGCTTCGTGTGCCACGGAGTTTCCCCTTTTCCCTGGTCGATCGTCCGACCGGTACGTCCTTTTTCGCAAGGCTATGCCAAAGCTCTGCCCGGCGCGCCAGCCTTTTCCTGCTTCAACTTGACTATTGTCATGTTGCAGGCGTCACCATGCACATAAATTCGGCCCAAAGCCAGCAATCCGGGGAGCCAGTATAATGGACTACGAGCGATTTTTCACCCAGAGCCTGGACGATCTACGGGACGAAGGAAACTATCGTGTTTTTATCGACCTGCAACGCCGCTGCGGATCATTCCCAAACGCACGTCAAACCGACGGGGCGGTACAGCGCGACGTACGTATCTGGTGTTCGAACGACTATCTGGGCATGGGGCAGCATCCGGCGGTGACCGGGGCGATGCATAACGCGCTGGACCGGTGCGGAGCTGGTGCTGGCGGCACCCGGAACATCTCGGGCACCACACACGATCACGTCCTGCTTGAGGCCGAACTGGCCGATCTGCACGGCAAAGAGGCAGCGCTTCTGTTCACCTCTGGCTATGTTTCGAACTGGGCGGCCCTTGGCACCCTTGCTGCGAAAATCCCCGGCCTTATCGTTTTCTCGGACGCGCTGAACCACGCCTCGATGATCGAAGGCATCCGGCATTCGCGCGCGCAAAAGGTGATCTGGAAGCACAACGACCTTGAAGACCTCGAGGCGAAGCTGGCTGCTGCCGATCCTGACGCCCCCAAGATGATCGCCTTTGAATCCGTCTATTCGATGGACGGAGATATCGCGCCGATCCAAGAGATTTGCGATCTGGCCGACAAATACGGCGCGATGACCTATCTGGATGAGGTTCATGCCGTCGGTCTTTACGGCCCGCGCGGTGGCGGCATTGCCGAACACGAAGGTCTGATGGATCGACTGACCGTGATCGAGGGCACGTTGGGCAAAGCCTTTGGTGTGGTTGGTGGCTATATCGCGGCCTCAGCCGCACTTTGTGATTTTGTGCGCAGCTTTGCCAGCGGGTTTATCTTTACCACCGCCTTGCCCCCGTCGATTGCGGCGGGCGCTGCGGCCTCGATCCGGCACCTGAAACAGTCGAATACCGAACGCGATCAGCAGAAGTCCCGCGTGGCGCAGGTGCGTGCCCGGTTGGATGCAGAAGGCATTCCGCATCTGCCCAACCCCAGCCACATCATCCCGGTGATGGTGGGTGATCCGGTGAAATGCAAATTCATCTCGGACACGCTGCTTGAAGAATTCGGTATCTACATCCAGCCGATCAACTACCCCACTGTCCCCAAAGGAACCGAGCGTCTGCGGATCACCCCTTCTCCGGTGCATACGGACGAAGATATCAAACATCTGGTCGGCGCGCTGTCAGCCCTATGGCAACGCTGCCAGATCGCGCGGATGCCGATGGCTGCACAGTAAACAAAGCGCTCCTTGCTTGAAAAACTGCCGCCCAGATCGGGCGGCTTTTTTCTGCTTCAAACGAGGTAGAGGGCAAAGATCAGCACCGAAAACCCGGTTAGAACCATGGTGAATCCGCGCAACCAGGCTGGGCTTCTAGCAAGGTCCAGATACTGCGCAAGGATTACGCGCGTCTTGATCAGTGCAAGCAACAGAATGCCACCCCCCATGACCGCAGCCGGCACCGGCAACAAGGTCAATACCGCTGAGCCGACACTTAGCCCCAAAAGGGCAAGCCAGGCCCGTGTCAGAGTGTTGTCCCCCATCGCCCTTATCCCAACAGATAGATCACCGGAAACAGCATAATCCAGACCAGGTCGACCATGTGCCAGAACTGCGCGCCCGCCTCGATATTGCGTGCGTCATCCCGCCAGGACACCAGTATCAGAATGCCGACCCCGGCCAGAACATGGGCCGCGTGAAAACCAGTCAGAAGGTAGTAGAACAGGAAGAAGGGATGCGTTTCATAATTGATCCCCTGCGCCATTTTATCCGCGTATTCCGTGCCTTTGATGATCAGGAAAACAACGCCCAGAAGGGCCGCGCCGATCAAGGCCATGCGCGCCGCCGCACGCCGCGCGACCTGTCGCCAGTGCAGCGCCTGTGCGGCCAGATACCCCGATGTGACCAGAACCGCTGTGTTAAACGCCGCTCCAGTGCGATGCAGATGTGACTGCGCCTCGGCAAAACCCGCCGGGTCGGTCAGACGCACGCCCATAAAGGCGATCATCCCAGCGCCAAACACCAGAAGTTCCGAGACGATCAGAACCCACATCAGCAACTCGCCCGGAAGCTCGTCGATCAGAGAAGCATCGCTCATGCGCCGACCAGTTGGCGATAGATTTGCGGCAAAGCCATCGTCAGGCGGTGCGGGTCAGGGATCACCGCAAAACCGCCTTGCCCGAACATACGCGGGAACCAACTTTTGCCGGTTTTGTCGATGGTGACACCAAAGACCGATTGCCCGGCGCGACGCGCTTCGCGGACGGCCATGCACGTGTCTTCGATACCATGGCGACCCTCATAGTGATCCAGGTCGTTCGGCTTGCCATCGGTGATCACCAGCAGCAGCCGGCGCTTGCGCGATTGATCCGCCAAATCGGCCGAGCAATGCCGGATTGCCGCCCCAAGCCGTGTGTAATGCCCCGGGCGCAATGACGCAATTCGCTGTTCGACCGTTCCGCCCATTGGCTCATCAAACCGCTTGCAGCGCTGCACATAAACACGCTGACGTTTCAGAGAACTGAAGGCGTGGATCGCAAAGTCATCCCCACAAGCATTTAACCCCCACGCCAACGCGGCCAGCGCCTCGCGTTCAATATCGATCACGGCGCGGCCTGTGACTGCGCTTTCGGTGGATCGGCTGACATCCAGCAGGATCGAGACCGCCAGATCGCGAGCTTCGGGACGGGATTGCTGCCAGATGCGCTCGTTGCCTTCGCCACAAGCCAGACGTTCAGTCTCGGCACGCACGGCGGCTTCGATATCCAACTGGTCGCCGTCCAGATGGCCGCGCGTCATAACCCGACCGGGGCGCAGCGCCTCGAACTGGCGTTTCACCGCGCGGATGCGGCGGGCAGTGGCCGGGTCCTTGCCAAACTCGGCTGCGTCTTCGCGGATATCGGCATCCGACAACAGGACATTCACATGGTCTGGCAAGTACTGCCCGGTGCGCACGTCCCATTCGGGATAAAGGATACGGCCCGACAGACGCTCGCGATTCACATCCTCGGGCGCCAGATCCAGGTGCAGCTTCAGCTTGGTGGGCGGTGCCTTCGAGATTTGGCCCAGCCCGATCTCTTCCTGATCGTCGGCCGCCTTTTTGGCATTGTCGGGATCGTCATCATCGACCCGGCGGTTCAGGTTCAGAAACTCGGCCCAACTGAGGATCGCCTCGAATTTGTGCAGGATCAGGCTGTCTTTCCGCTCAGCCTGATCAGATTTACGACGGCGGGCGCGGTGGGTTTTCTCACCCGATTCCTCGGGCGGGCCTTCGGTATCGGGGTTTTCCACCTCGTTATGTTCCGAAAAGCCAACAGCGCGCAGTTCGGGCCACAGGGGGACCGGGCGAAAACGCTGATACCCGCGCGGGGCAGACAGGCTGTCATCCAGCTCCAGCAGCTGTTCCGCCTTGGCAGACAGCGATGCCGGATCACCCAGCATATGGCGAACCAGTTCTTCCAGCGCGGCTTCGACCGGCGGCAGGTTAGGGATATCACGTTGGTGCAGCAGACCCTTGCACAGTTCGGTATAAAGGGGGAGCAAGCCGGGCGCGTTTTCCAGCGTGGCCTCGACCATCTGTCGCGCAGCGATCAGCGCATGCAGGTCGGCCCGCAGGGGGTCATCCTCATCAATTCGGGTGTCGGCATGGGCCGCAACGGCTGCCAGCCAGACATATAGCGCGCCGTTGGCTTCGCGCGCCGGGAAAACGGCCAGACGGTCCGGCAGGCGCAATACCTCGCCATCGAACGAAGCACGCGGCATCAGCTCGGCCTCGGTTCCCAAGCGGCGACGCCAGCTTAACCGGTGGCGTGAAATTTCGGGTGAGACCGGGCGTAATTCAACGCCCGGACTACCCCCAAGCCCTCGGAAGAGGACTGCCAGCCGCCCCGCGACCTCAGAAAGGTCGACCGCGGCTCCAACATGCACCTCAGGTGCATCGAGGCGGCTGGCAAGGGTGTGCCACAGTTTCCCGATCGTTTCTTCGGGTTCCCATGGCTCAAAATCGATCTTGACCATTGGCCGGCCTCACCCAAAGACAGCCGTGACAAGATCGAGGAGCCCGCGTTTGATATCCTCGTCATCAGTCAGAGGTTCGATCATTGCGGCAAGAATGGCGCGGTCCGTCGACATACCCTGTGCGATCAGCGTCGCAGCATAGACAACCAGTCGGGTAGAAACGCCTTCCTCAAGATCCTGACCCTTGAGCCCCCGCAGTTTGTTCGCCAACCGGATCAGCGGTTTGCAGCGCTCAAGCGCCAGGCCACTTTCCTGGGCGACAACCTCGGCCTCCATCTCAGGCGACGGAAAGTCGAATTCCAGCGAAATGAACCGCTGCCGGGTCGAAGGTTTCAGGGTTTTCAGGATATTCTGGTAGCCGGGATTGTAGGATGCCACCAGCAAGAAGCCGGGCGCGGCTTCCAGTTCTTCGCCGGTGCGATCAATCGGCAGAATGCGCCGGTCGTCAGTCAAAGGGTGCAGCACGACGGTCACGTCCTTGCGGGCCTCGACCACCTCATCCAGGTAACAGATTGCGCCTTCGCGCACTGCGCGGGTCAGCGGGCCATCGACCCAGACGGTTTCCCCGCCTTTCAGCAAATAGCGGCCAATCAGGTCGGCAGCGGCCAGATCATCATGGCAGGCGACAGTATAAAGCGGGCGGCCAAGCTGCGCGGCCATATGGGCCACAAAGCGGGTCTTGCCGCAACCTGTCGGCCCTTTCAGCAGAACCGGCAGATCGTTGTTATAGGCGGCGGTGAACACATCGCATTCATCGCCCTGGGGCAGGTAGAAGGGGGCGTTTGCCGCCCCCGTTCCCATTTGTATGGAGCCATCCATTTGCATTACTCCGCAGGGGTTTCGGCTGCGCCGGGTTCGATGACCTCTTTCCGAGGCACCCAGATCGAGTAGACGAACAGCAGCGCACCAAGGACCACGACTACACCAGACCCAAAGCGCATCCAGTAGAAGATCGCGATCTGATCCTGCACGTCCATGAAGTAGTCACCGATCACACGTTGCATGTGCGTCTGCACGGTTCCGCCGAAGGTCAGCACGAAGGTCATGAAGACCATACCGCTGGTCATCAGCCAGAATGAACCCATGTTCAGCACCTGATTATACGGATCACGGTTTTTCAGGATCGGCATGGCATAGGTGAAGATCGCCAGGTTGAGGCAGACATAGGCGCCGTAAAAGGCCAGGTGACCGTGGGCCGCGGTAATCTGCGTGCCGTGGGTGTAATAGTTCACCCCGTGCAGCGTATGCAGGAAGCCCCAGACACCGGCACCAAAGAAGGCCAGCGTGGCACAGCCCAGCGACCACAGCAACGCGGCCTTGTTAGGGTGGTCCCGGCGGCCCTTCCAGACCATGACGAAGGCAAAGGCCATCATCGCAAAGAACGGGATCACCTCAAGGCTCGAGAAGATCGAACCGATCCACTGCCAATACGCTGGCGTACCGATCCAGTAGTAGTGGTGACCAGTCCCAAGGATGCCCGAGAACAGCGCTGCAGCGACGATGACATACAGCCATTTCTCAACCACCTCGCGGTCAACACCGGTCAGCTTCAGCATTAGGTAGGCCAGTATCGAGGCCATGATCAGTTCCCACACACCTTCGACCCACAAGTGAACAACATACCACCAGTATTGCTTGTCCAAGGCCAGGTTGCCGGGGTTGTAGAAGGCAAACAGGAACAACAGCGCCAGACCCCACAAACCCAACAAGAGGATGTTGGTGATCGCGGTCTTTTTGCCCTTCAGAACGGTCATCGACACGTTGTAAAGGAAGATCAGCGCGGCCACGACAATGCCGGCCTTGACCCATTTGGGTTGCTCAAGGAACTCGCGCCCCTCTTTGCCCAGCAGCCAGTTTCCTTCGAACAGGTTGAAGGTATAGGTCAGCACCACGCCCAACGTCCCCACAACCAGAATGATCAGTTGTAGATAGGCCAGCTTGGGTGAATGGATTTCACGTTCAGCCTCTTCCGGGATCAGGAAGTAGGCCGCGCCGAAGAAGCCCAGGATCAGCCAGACGATCAGCGCATTGGTGTGCAGCATCCGCACGATGTTGAACGGCAAAAGCTCGCTCAGGAAATTTGGTGATACATAGATCAGGCCAGCCAGAAGGCCACCCAGAACCTGTATCACGAACAGGGCCATGGCCACCGCAAAGTAGGCGTAGGCGATTTTTTGGGATTCGTATTTCATTGCTCCGTTCCCTTTCTCAGCCAGCCTCGTTGGGCGGCCAGTCCTGAGCGTCGATATTGTCCGTCCAGATCAGGAAGTTGGTCAGGTCGCGAATTTCTTCGTCGCTGAGGTTGAAATTGGGCATCTGCCGACGACCGGGAATGCCGGTCGGTTGTGCCTCCATCCAGCCCTTGAGGGATTCAAAGGCTGATTCCGGGTCGTCCAGCACACCCCAACGTGTCATCACGTTGCCGACTTCGGGGGCGAAATAGGCCCCTTCACCCAAGATCGTGTGACAGTTGATGCACGCGTGTTTTTCCCAGACGTGCTTGCCCCGAACCACACTTTCATCGAGTTTTGCCGAATTCTCGGAATTCACGATGTACCAGTGGGAATGGGCCGACAGGGCCAGAAATATTAGGATAAAGAACAGGGACCCGCCATAGAATATGTTGCGAGCCATGCTCTTGGTCATGACTTCTCGCATTGCGCTCTCCTTTGCGCAGTTTAGCTTGTCTAGCCAGAATGGCGGCTGGGCCGTAGGAGGGCCTTAACGAAAGTCAAGGCTGGCGGAAGTAAATGAAAATCATCCCTCCCGGCCCGTACGAGGGCCCGTCAGCGCAGGCCACATGGCGATCAGGTAAAGCGCAAAGGCACAGACCCACAGGCCGTCCGACAACAGCATCGCCACCATATAGCCTGCGTTCAGCTCGGCCCCGATCCAGCGTGACAGTGCAGCAACCGCCATCAGACCATAGGCCACGACCATCGGGGCGGGCGCGATTAGTGCACGGCCGCTGTGACCCAGCGCGGCGCGGCTCATGACTGCCAGGGTCATACCGCCCACACACCCTATGCCCAATACGTGCAGGGCGGCGATTTCATTGCCCAGACCCAGCACTGCCAGCCCCCACAAGATCAACCCCATCGCCAACATGCCTAGACCCAAATGCAGCGCCAGCAGAATTGGCTGCCGGGCGGCCCAGCGGCTGCGCCAATTGGCCATGCGCAGTATCTGAACCACCCCAAGGGCAAGCGCCAAAACCCCGGCCAACGGCCCTGCACCCAGCACCAGAACACCCAGCGGCAAGATCAGGGCCAGAACCATGCCTGCCTTGTCGAACAAGGCGACCGAAACCGGCCAGTCCGCCTCTGGGACCCCAGCGCGTTTCATGGCATTGCGGGTAAAGGCCGGAGTAATCCGACCACCCAAAATGGCGATCATCGCACACAACGCCAACAATCCCGCGCGCAGCCCAGTTTGCAGAGTGCCTTCAGTGATCCCAATCCATTGCAGATGTGTCATCATGTCCGCGACCCAGATCAAGCTCAGCAACAGCAGGAAAACCATGTTCTGCGGCTTGGGACGGCGGATCAGCTGCGTAGCTATTTTGGCCCCCAGAACCGGCACAAAGGCCAGATCGACCACCGCGACCAGAACTGGCGGCAATACACCTGAAAACCACATGGCCATCCGACCGGCCAACCACAGCCCGGCAGCCAGAGTGATAAAGTGCGCCCGCGCCTCGGGGGCGCCGGTCCAGTTCGGTACTGCGGTCAGAAAGAACCCGCCCAGCGCGGCCGTCGCATAGCCGAAAATCATCTCATGCGCGTGCCACATCGGCGGCGTCATACCGTAATCCGGCGCCATGTAAGGCACTGTCAGCCACAGCCCCCAGACCACGCCGACAAACAGGCCGTAGAGACCGGCAGACAGAAAGAAAACACGAAATCCTTCACCAAGAATGCGGGCGATGATTGTGGGCATGGCTGCTCTCCTCAACCGTTTTTTTCAGCCCTAGCAGCCAACCCGCGCAACGGACTTAACAAAAATCAATCCTCACGAAAAACATGCCTCTAAAACACAGATTTTATGACGGTTTTTTTCGCCATTTTTTCCTGCCGAACCCTTGAAATGGGCCCCTGGCGTTGACTTTCGTCAAGGAGCCGTCGGGCGCGATGTCTCACCCTTGGACCTGCCTCACCACGCAAATGGAGAGTGATCATGTCACTTGGAATCAGCTACAACAAAACTGGCCGCGCCTTTGGGGTCGGTTTGGCGATGCTGCTGGGCAGCGTCGCTGCGCCAACCTTCGCCGAAGAGCCAACCCTTAGCGAGGAAGCCTTTGAATCCTCCAAACAACTTTATTTCGAGCAATGCGCAGGCTGTCACGGCGTTCTACGTAAAGGTGCCACCGGCAAAAGTCTTGAACCGATGGTCAAAACCAAAAACGACGATGGCACCGTAACCGAATCCGGCACCCTAAAACTAGGTCAGGAACGGCTTGAAAAGATCATCGCCTGGGGAACCGAAGGCGGGATGAACAACTTCTCGGACATCATGACCGAGCAGGAAATAAAGGACATGGCGACCTACATCATGATGGAGCCGCCAAAGCCGCCTGAAATGTCGCTTGAACAGATGATGGCGACCCGCAAGGTCTATGTCGAAGAAGCCGATTATCCAACCGAGCCGCTGCATGGCCGTAACTGGGAAAACTTCTTTGTTGTCATCGAACGCGATGTGGGCAAAGTGGCCGTGATCGACGGCGACACGAAAGAGGTTCTGACACACATCCCGACCGGCTATGCCGTTCACGTTCTGAAAGCATCTGAACACCACGCATTGGAAGAGCCAGAACAGCCCGGGCGTTTCTGGTACACCATGGGCCGTGACGGCAAGATGACTAAGATCGACCTCTGGCAGACGCCAGACAAGATGTTGGTTTCCGAGGTCAAGATTGCCTATGACGCCCGCGACGTTGCCGTTTCTGGCGATGGCAAATACGTCATCGGTGGGGGCTATTGGCCGCCGCATTTCGCAATCGTCGACGCCCAGACCATGGAACCGGTCAAGGTCGTATCAACCCGCGGTGTGAACGTGGACGGGGATTACGTGGAAGAGGCCCGTGTGGCCGCAATCTACACAACTCCGAACGAACCCACCTGGATCGTTGCCGTGAAGGAATTGGGGCAGTTGTGGCAGGTCGATTATACCGATCTGGACAACCTGCGGATCGACAAGATCGACAGCGCCAAGTTCCTGCATGACGGGTTCTTTGACCCGACAGGCCGCTATTTCCAGATCGCCGCGAACGCTTCAAACAAGATGGTGGTTGTCGATACCGAAACCCACAAGCTAGAAGCGATGATCGACACAGCCGCGTTGCCGCACCCAGGTCCGGGTGCCAACTGGGTCGACCCAAATTGCGGCCCGGTTGCTGGTACGACACACCTTGGTGTGGGTACCGTGACCGTCTGGGGTAACGATCCCGAAAACCGCCCGGATGATGCCTGGAAAATCTGTTACGAAGTGGAAACCGACGGCCCCGGCCTGTTTGTCCGTACGCACCCGAATTCGGACTACATCTGGGCTGATCAGACCAAACACCCGGAACCTGAAGTTCAGCAATCGGTGCAGGTCATCTCGAAAGAGACCGGCGAGATCGTGAAAACCATCCAGATCACCGAAGACGAAGGCAGCGCCGCTGTTCACTTTGAATTCAACGCGGATGGTACTGAGGTCTGGGTTTCCAAGTGGAACCTGTCGGACTCGAAAGAACCTAACGGTCAGATCGTGATCTTCGACGCCGAGACGCTGGAAGAAATCGGCCGCATCGAAGGGCTTTATGCTCCGACCGGCAAATTCAACGTCTACAACCGTTCGAACCACGTAACCTGACGAGTTCGCAACCAAAACCGGAAAGGGCGGGCCCCTCGCCCGCCCTTTCCTTGTTTGACCAAACAGCCAAATCCACCGGCCTGCCACCCAGGGCCAGATAAGACAGCCAAACGGAGCCCGGATATGACTTCCGAACCGGAAAAAAAGAAACCAATTTGGCGCCGGTATTTCCTGTGGGGAATGCCCGTGGCCGGAATAGCCGTGGCCTTTGTCGCGGGCATCGTCTTTTGGGGCGGGTTCAACACCGCCATGGAAGCCACCAACACAAAGGAATTCTGTGTCTCGTGCCACGAGATGCGTGATTTCGTCTATGAGGAATACACCGGCACGATCCATGACGTGAACCGGTCTGGCGTGGGCGCGGTCTGTTCCGACTGCCACGTTCCCAAGGACTGGACCCACAAGATGATCCGCAAGATCAAGGCGTCCAAAGAGCTGTATGGCAAGCTGGTCGGCACCATCAACACCCGCGAAAAGTTTGAAGCCAAGCGCGTACATCTGGCGATGAATGAATGGGAGCGGATGAAATCCACGGACTCACGTGAATGCCGCAACTGCCACGATTTTGAATCGATGATGCCCGAGTTCCAGAAACCGCGCGCACGTCAGCAGCACCTGAATGCGATGGAGATCGGCCAGACCTGTATCGATTGTCACAAGGGGATCGCCCACTCGGACGCCCGTGATCGGGCCGATGAGGACTATCTGGAAAAGCTTGAGGCACCCAACCCGGCCTTCATTCGTGAAATCCCGCAGGAATACCTAACCAGCCTTGCGAAGATCGAAGCCAAGGAAGCTGCCGAAGCCGAGGCTGAAAAAGCAGCCAAAACCGCCCAGCAAGAGGCCGTTCAGGCACAGATCGCGGCCGCCGTAGACGCAGCCGTCGCCGAAGAACGCGCCAAGGCAAACGGCGAAGAAGCCGCAGCACCGGCAGGCGGCGGCAGTGATGTTGGCAGCAGCGTCGACTGGAATGCCGTTGCAAGCGCCGATCTGAAACTGTTCTACCCCGGGCAAGCCTCTTTTGAGTGGGTGCAGAACGGCAAGTTCCACGGCGGGGCCCGTCCCCTGACCAAGGGCGGCGATCAATGCTCGACCTGTCACGCCAAAGAACTGGATACGATCGGCAACAAGATCGTTGCGGGCGGTGATCTGGAACCAACCCCGATCCCCGGCAAACGTGGTGTGATCGATGCGACCGTGCAGGCCGCGCATGATGACGAGAACCTTTATATTCGCATGCAATGGCCGGATGCAGGCCATAACCCTGCCCCCTTCGTCGATGGCGGCAAGATGGACCCCGACAACCAGATCAAGGTCGCAATGATGATCACCGGTACCGGGATCGAGTTGGGCGATCAGGTAGGCTGCTGGGCCTCGTGCCACGCAGACAACAGCTATATGCCATTTGATCCGGGCGCTGACGCGATTGCCGCCAATGGGGATATCGCAGGCCGCCTGAGCACTCAGGACACTGTGACCAAATACATCAGCGAAAGCCGGACCGAGGTCGAAGTCAAAGGTCGCCGCGGCAAGGCATTGGGTGGCTGGGACAAGTTGGAGGCCGAGGCGCAGATCCAGCAATACCTGGCCGATGGCACTTACCTGGACCTGATGCGTGTCTATGCTGATGGCAGCGCCTCCAACGGTTATCTGTTGGAACAGCGCGTGGTCAATGACGGGGAAATTGCCGCCTCGGCCAATCTGTCCGGTGGCGTGTGGACCGTCGTCTTCTCGCGGCCACTGAACTCGGGTGCGCCCGGCGACGTGCCGCTGGAACCGGGTCAGACCTATACGGTGGGCTTTGCCATTCATGATGACTTTGCCGCCGCGCGGTTCCACCACGTTACGCTGAACACCAGCCTGGCGCTGGACGACGACAGCGCCAACATCAACGTGGTCAAACAATAACGGATAGGGGCCGGAAAACCCGGCCCCCGCCCTTTTTTGGAAAGGAGAGATGGATCATGAAACCCCACTGCCTTCTTCCTGCGCTTCTACTTCTCGCCCCACCCGTCTTGGCGGATGAAACCGCCGAGATTTGCGCCGAGGCTGAGCAACGCTATGTCGACTTGTTCGGGCAACCTTCGTCAGCCGTCGAAGACGCCGAAGTGGTGCTGATGTACAAATACAAATTCTGCCCCGGTCAGTTGACCGTGAAAGCAGGAACGACAGTGCGCTGGATGAACGTGGACAAACGCACCAGTCACAGTGTGCTGCTGAAAGGCGGCAGCGAACCCGAAAGCGACCGTTTGTTCCCTGAGGAATCCGTTGATCTGACATTCCTTACTCCAGGCCCGCAGGAATACCTGTGCGGGCCGCATTGGGAAACGCAGAACATGATCGGAATGATCACCGTAGAACCCTGAGCCGAGGCAAAAAATACAGGCAAGTCAAAGGAGCGCGGGCGCAAATCCCGCGCTCCTTAACTTTAGTCAAGGAAGCCGCGAGCAGAATCCGCCAACCTGTTCTCATGACACGCCCGGTTCGCCCAGCAACGTCCCTTTTCGCAGGCAAACCCGGGCTCGGAAGACATTCAGACCAAGCGAGTTTGCACATGAGCGGTAAGGTTTTTCTGATTGGCGCCGGCCCCGGCGACCCCGAACTCATGACCCTGCGTGCCTTGCGCATGCTGCAAGAGGCCGACGTGGTCGTCTATGACCGGCTGGTTTCGGACGACATCCTTGCCATGCATGCCGAAAAGGCGCGGCTGATTCCGGTCGGCAAGGCCCCCAAATGCCATACCGTACCGCAAGATCGCATCAATGAGATTCTGCTGGAAGAGGCCCGCGCCGGTCACACCGTTGCACGGCTGAAAGGCGGTGACCCGATGATCTTTGGCCGTGGCTCGGAAGAAGCGGCCTATCTTGTGGCCCATGGCGTCACGGTCGAGTACGCACCCGGCATCACGGCCGCGCAGGGGGCCTCCTGTTCGACCGGCGTGCCGCTGACCCATCGCGGGCTGGCAACCTCGGTCCAATATGTCACTGGCCACCGGCAGGAAGACAAGGTGCTGGACCTGGATTGGAAGCGGTTGGCCGATCCCGACTCGACGTTGGTGGTCTACATGGGCGTAGCCAACATTGGCCAAATCGCCATGGGGCTGATGACCGAGAACCTGCCCGGATCGACGCCCGTTCTGGCTGTCAGCAAAGCCACCACACGGGCCGAACGTCGCATCGTGTCCCGGTTGGACAGGCTGGCCACCGACGTGCGCAGCGCTGCACTTGAGGCACCCACTTTGTTCATCATCGGACAGGTGGTTTCGCTGTATGCCGAACGTTCGGTGGCCGAATTGATGGAACAAGCGCATGGCTAGGCTAGGTCACCGGACTGTTGCGCTTGGCAGGCAGAGCAGCCAACCGTTGACTTCGGTTCTGCTGGCCGGCGCGGTTGTGATCGCCACCTCGGCATTTGCCGCCGACACCTTGAACCCCGACGCCCTGAAACGGCTTGTCCATCAGGATTGCGGGTCGTGCCACGGGCTGTCGCTGAAGGGTGGCCTTGGTCCCGATCTTCGGTCCCAAACGCTGCAACACTATGATCCGGACGTGCTGACCGGCGTCATTCTCGATGGGATTCCCGACACGGCAATGCCCCCCTGGCGCCCCCTTATTACCGAGGAAGAGGCCGAATGGATCGCCCGTTACCTGCTGCAACAGGAGGCACAATGAAACAGCTTATTCTTGGCCTTGCCGCCACCCTGATGATGACCTCGGCGCATGCTGAACCAACCGCCACCGGTGATCTTGGTCTTGTGATCGAACGCGCCAAGGGTTCGGTCCTGTTGGTAGATCAATCCGACCGGGCCGCGCTGGCGCGGATCGAAGGGCTGGGCGATCTGTCCCATGCCTCGCTGGTCTATTCGCCCGACGAACGCTTTGCTTATGTGTTCGGGCGCGATGGCGGGCTGACCAAAGTCGATATCGTCACCCGACAGATCGTGAACCGCGTCGTACAGGCCGGTAACGCAATTGGTGGCGCAATTTCAGACGACGGACAGCTAGTCGCCGTGTCGAACTATGAACCCGGCGGCGTCCGTGTGTTCGACGCCAATACGCTTGAGTTGGTCGCAGATATCCCAACGGGTAGCAAAACAATCGGTCTGGTCGACGCGCCGGGCCGCAGGTTCGTCTTCACCATGTGGGACTCTGGCGAAACCTGGATTGCCGATTTCGCGACAGGCACGCCCGAGATCACCAAGATCCCCGATATGGGCAAAAACCCCTATGACGCGCTGATCACCGCCAATGGCCGCACCTATATCACTGGCCTTTTTGGCGAGGACGGGCTGACCGCGCTGGATCTCTGGGCCGAGGCCCCGGAACCGATCCGCGTCCTACCGGATTACGGGCGCGGGCAGGAAGAAATGCCTGTCTACAAGATGCCCCACCTGGAAGGTTGGGCGCTGACAGGCCGCGAATTCGTTCTACCCGCCGTGGGCCATCACGAGGTTCTTTGGATCGATGCCGACACTTTGACCGAAACCGGACGCACACAGACCCACGGTCAGCCGGTCTTTGCCATGGCCCGGCCCGACGGGCGGCAGGTCTGGGTGAATTTCGCCCATCCGCTGAACGATACGATTCAAGTGATCGACAGCGTCACCAAGGACATCATCCACGAATTCAAACCCGGTCCGGCGGTGTTGCATATGGAATTCACCCCGCGTGGGCACGAGGTCTGGATCAGCGTGCGCGATGCCAACAAGGTCATGGTTTATGACACGCAAACCTTTGAAAAGCTGCGCGAGATTGAAGCGGACAGCCCATCAGGCATCTTCTTCACCGCACGTGCGCACAGAACGGGGCTTTGAGACGATGGATCACATCACTGACCCGATCGACTGTCGCTTGCTGGACGAGTTTCAGCGCGATTTTCCCATAACCGACCATCCGTTTGAGGTACTTGGCGCAGCGTTGGGTCTGGACGAGGCCGAGGTCATCGATCGCCTGACCCGGATGCGCGCAACCGGTCGGATCACGCGGGTGGGTGCGACGATTGCACCGGGGGCAGTATCGGCCAGCACCCTGGCCGCCGTTGCCGCCCCCGAGGAACAGTTGGAAGAAATCGCCGCCCTGATCGACTCAGAACCCGGAGTGAACCACAATTACCAGCGCGAGGATACGTGGAACCTGTGGTTCGTTGCCACCGGGCCGGACCGGGAGCATGTGAACGATACCCTTGCCCGGATCGCCCGACGTACCGGGCTGCGGGTACTGGACCTGCGGCTGGTACGCCCATTCAATGTCGATCTTGGTTTTCGAATGTCGGGCGATTCCCGCAATGTGCCCGGCCCCCGCAAGGTGGATCGCTCGGCCATGCGGGACGGCGACCGCGCCCTGCTACAGGCGCTCAGTTCCGGCCTAGAACTGGTCGCGGAACCCTATACCGCGCTGGCCCGATCAATGAACCGATCCACGCCCGAGGTTCTGGCGCGGATCAAGGCGCTGCACGATGCCGGCATCATCTCGCGCCTCGGTGTCATCGTACGTCACCGGGCGCTGGGTTGGTCGGCCAATGCGATGGTGGTTTGGGACATGCCCGCCAGTCAGATCGACACCGCCGGCCCGGCGCTGGCCGCACATCCCGGCGTGACCCTGTGCTATGAACGTAACCCGGTCGAGGACGTCTGGCCTTACCGCCTGTATTCCATGATTCACGCCCGCTCGCGCAGCGAGGCGCAAGAAGTTCTGTCCGGCGCCGTTGCCCTGCCGGAACTGGCCGGTGCGCGCCACAAAGTTTTGTTTTCGACCCGCTGTTTCAAACAGACCGGCGCATTGATCCAACCAAAAGAGGCCGCCGCATGAGACTGGACGAAACCGACCGTGCAATCCTAAACCGAATGCAGGACGACCTGCAGTTGATCCCTCATCCCTATGCCGCGATTGCCACCGAACTTGGCATTCCGGAAAGCGAATTGCTGCACCGCCTCAGCCGCATGAAAGAGGAACGCATCATCACCCGCTTCGGTCCGTTTTTCGACGCGGCCGCCATGGGGGGTGCGTTCTGTCTGTGCGCCATGGCGGTGCCGGTCGAAAATTTCGAAACCGTCCTGACCAAAGTCAATGCGCACGCGGAGGTTGCCCATAATTATGAACGTACGCACCGGCTGAACATGTGGTTCGTACTGGCCACCGAAACGCCCGAGGGGATCGAGGCCACCGCTGATGCGATCGAACGGGAAACGGGGATCGAGGTTCTCCGTTTCCCCAAATTGCAGGAATTCTTCATCGGCTTCCGGGTAGCGGCATGATCGACGCAAAAGACAGAGAGATTATCGAGGCGCTGCAAGGCGGCCTGCCCCTGGTGCCCGCGCCCTATGCGCGGGTGGCCGAGCGTCTTGGCATGGACGAAGACGCGTTGCTGTTCCGCCTGGCCGAACTGAAATCGCGCGGCGTTATCCGTCGCATTGCCGCTGCTCCTAATCACTACAAACTGGGCATGACCTCGAACGGCATGACCGTGTGGGATGTGCAAAACGACCGTGTGACTGAACTGGGCACCCAGATCGGCGCGCTGCCCTTTGTCACCCACTGCTATGAACGCCCCCGCGCCCTGCCCGACTGGCCTTACAATTTGTTTGCCATGGTTCACGGCGCAGACCGTGACGAGGTCGAAGAAAAGCGCGCCGAGATCACCGCCATTCTCGGCGATGCATGTCGGGCTAAAGACATCCTCTATTCCACGCGCATTCTGAAAAAGACCGGGCTGCGCCTGAAAGCGAAAGGCTGAAACATGTTCCGCCTGACCGAATACATGCACCAACTCGTCACCCCGACCCCGGTGCGAAAACGCCGCCCCGGACCGGTGAAACCGGTGGTGATCTGGAACCTGACGCGGCGCTGCAATCTGAAATGCCGCCATTGCTACACCGTCTCGGCGGATGTTGCGTTCCCCGGTGAGCTCAGCCACGAGCAAGCCATGGTAACCCTTGAGGATCTGGGCCAATTTCGCGTCCCGGCCCTGATCCTCTCGGGTGGGGAACCGCTGGACCGGTTTGATTTCTTCGACATTGCCAAACGCGCCCGCGATCTGGTGCCGATGCTGGCGCTGTCGACCAACGGCACGCGGATTTACGATGAAACCGCTGATATGATTGCCGATGTGGGATTCAACTATGTCGGCATTTCGCTGGACGGGATCGGGGCCACAAATGACTGGTTCCGCGGCGTTGAAGGCGCCTTTGCCGACGCATTGCGCGGTGTGCGCGAATGTAAGAAACGCGGGATCAAAGTGGGCCTGCGATTTTGCCTGACCGAGGGCACTCAGCATCACCTGCCCGACCTGCTGCAACTGTGCGATGACGAAGGGGTCGACAAGTTCTACCTGTCGCATCTGGTCTATGCTGGGCGCGGCGACAAGAACCGGGGCGAAGATGCTGAACACCTGCGCACCCGTAACGGGCTGGACCTGCTGCTGGAGCGCGCGTGGGAGGCCGCCTCGGGCGGGCGCCCACTGGACATTGTGACCGGCAATAATGATGCAGATGCGGGGTACTTCCTGAACTGGGTGCGCACGCATTTCGATGCCGACAAGGCCGCTCATGTACGAGAACATCTCGCCGCGTGGGGCGGGAATTCCAGCGGATTGGGCGTGGCCAATATCGACAATCTGGGGCGCGTGCATCCCGATACGTATTGGTCCGACTACACGGTCGGCAACGTGAAGACCAAACCGTTCTCAGAGCTGTGGGCCAGCGAGGACCAGATGCTCTCTATGCTGCGCACCCGACCACGTCCGCTGAAAGGGCGCTGCGGGGCCTGCCAATTAAAGGACGTCTGTGGCGGCAATACTCGTATCCGGGCTTTGCAGGTGACCGGCGATCCCTGGGCCGAAGATCCGGCCTGCTATCTTTCCAATCAAGAAATCGGCGTGGATGACGCGGGCGAACGCCTTAAGGTCACGCCGTTCCGGGGGAAACGTCATGATCCGGCACATCAGTTCTTTTGACACGTTGAAAATAGGCACGCTCTGCTCGCTGCTGCTGGCTGGTTCAGCATGGGCCGACGCCCCGTCGGACTATGCCGAACACTGCGCCTCGTGCCATGGCGAGAACCGTTTGGGCGGTGTTGGCCCGGCCCTGATCCCCGAGACGCTGAAACGCATGCGCGGCCCGCGTGTGGCCGCCGTGATTGCCGAGGGGCGTACAGCCACCCAGATGCCCGCCTTTTCGCATGAACTTGACGCCTTGCAGATCGAAGAACTGGCGGGTTGGCTGAAATCCCCGCTGGAAACCAACCCCGAATGGGGCGAGGCCGAGATCATGGCCAGCCGTACGCTGGACGCAGAATACAGCCCGGTCGATGCTCCCGTCTGGGACAGCGACCCGATGAACATCACGCTGGCAGTCGAAACCGGCGATCACCACGTCAGCGTGTTGGACGGTGATAGGTTTGAAGTAATGGATCGGTTCGAAACTCCGTTCGCCGTCCACGGAGGCCCGAAGTTCAGCCCCGACGGGCGCTATGTTTTCATCATGTCGCGCGATGGTTGGGTTCAGAAATACGATATCTGGGCGCTGAAACAGGTGGGCCGCGTGCGCGCGGGGCTGAACAGCCGCAACATCGCCATGTCAGGTGATGGAAAATGGGTGGCCGTCGCCAATTACCTGCCCAACAGCCTGACCCTGCTGTCGACCAGCGACCTTTCGGTCGCCAAGGTCATCGAGATCAAAAGCAAAAAGGGCAATCCCAGCCGCGTTTCTGCCGTTTATCAGGCCCCGCCACGCGAAAGCTTTGTGCTAGCCCTGAAAGATGTTCCCGAGATTTGGGAAGTTTTTTACGGCGACAACCCGCCTCAGTTCGGACTGGGTCATGACTTCCGTATCGAAGGGCAGTTCAAGAACCCAAATCCCTTCCCGGTCCGCAAGATCACCACGCCTGACTATCTGGACGATTTCTTTTTCGACCAAAGCTATGAATACGTCATGGGTGCCTCGCGCGACGGCAAGGGCGGGCAAGTTATTGATCTGGTCATCGGTCAGAAAGTGGCTGATCTAGACCTGCCAGGTATGCCGCATCTGGGATCAGGCATCACGTGGCGGTACGGCGATACAACCGTGATGGCCACGCCGCACCTGACCGACGGCACCGTGTCTGTGATCGACATGCAGACATGGGAAACGGTCAAACGGATCAAGACCGAAGGGCCGGGTTTCTTCATGCGCAGTCATGAGAATTCTCCTTACGTCTGGGCCGATGTGTTCTTTGGACCCAACAAGGATGCGATGCACGTAATCGATAAGCAAAGCCTTGAAATCGTGAAGACTTTACGTCCAGCGCCGGGCAAAACCGTGGCCCATGTCGAATTCACCAAGGATGGGCGCCATGCACTGGTATCGATCTGGGAAGATGATGGTGCCGTGATCGTCTATGACGCGCAAACTCTGGAAGAGGTTCGCCGCTTGCCCATGCGCAAACCTTCGGGGAAATATAATGTCTGGAACAAAATCACCTTCTCGGAAGGTACCAGCCACTGAGGGCAAATGGCCGGTCTGGAAACTGGCCATCCTGCTCTACCCCGCCACGGCACTAACCGTGGCCATCAACCTGTTTCTGGCGGGTCTGGTTGCCAATGGTATGGGGCTTGGCGTGATCGCACCTGTAAGCGCAATCCTGTGGTCGATCCCGCTGGGCTTGCCCGCATCCTGGCTGGCCGGGCGCTGGTTGCGCGGGTTGATGGATGAAGCCGACGATTAGTCACAAATTTCGGATACCTGACCTAAGTCAAGTATCCGTCTGAGAGAATCCCGTAGGACAAAGGAAAGAACGCCGAGTTGGATTCTCCATGTCTGCCCCAGTCCCACTGCACACACTGTCTGTCCGCGCTTCACGCGCGGCGTGCGCCATGGCAGGCACCCTTCTTTTGCTGTTGCAACTGCTTAGTCCGGCGCTGGCGAGTCCCGGACAAAGCATGTGGGTTGAGATCTGCTCGGAGGCAGGCGCGGTCTGGGTTCAAGTGGACCTCGAAGAAGGGACCGAAGACCCAACCGCGCCCTGCCCGAAATGCGCCGACTGTGCCTTATGCGCCGTCACCGCTGCGGCACCCCTGCCAAACCTGCCGGAACTGAAGTCGGACGGGATTGTTCAGGTCGCTCGCTGCGATGACCGCAATCTAGTCAATTACTACCAAGTTAGGCGGTTATGGCCCGAAACCAGAGGCCCCCCGCACGCGCCCCAAGAAACATCCGAACGCGCCCCGCGCGCGTCCATGGCGTCAATCCAAGTAACCGGAGGTGCGCCGTGGTCGTAAGTCGCGCAACCCATATCCTGCTGGCCTTTGTCCTGTCCTGCCTGATGGCGATCAGCGCCCATGCCGACAGCCTTGCCAGCTTCCTGCCCGAGATTGAGCCCTCTGACCTTGCCCCCGGTGCCGATGCCTTTGGCCCGGTGCGCGATGACGTGCCTGTTGCTCCGGTTCTGAAAGGGGGCGAAACCGTCGCCTGGGCTTTCCTGACTTCGGATTTCGTGGGCACCACCGGCTATTCGGGCAAACCCATCCATGTGGTTGCCGCAATAAACGCTGATGCCGTGCTGACCGGTGTGCAACTGGTCAAACACTCGGAACCCATCGTACTGATCGGCATTCCCAATTCGCGCATGGTCGAGCTGACCGAAGGCTACACTGGTCTGGACTTGAAACACGAGGCCGCAACGGGTGGTGAGGGGCATGACCTCGACATCATCTCGGGTGCCACCGTGACCATCATGGTGATCGACGACAGCCTTGTGCGCGGCGGTATCAAAGTGGCCCGCGCGCTGGGTTTAGGTGGGCTGTCGCCATTACAGGCCGACGGGCCGAAACGCGAAGTCGATATGGCTAAGAACGCCATCTATGACTGGACCACCCTGTCTGGTGACGGCTCGATCCGGCGGCTGACGCTGGATGTCGGTCAGGTCAACGCCGCTTTTGAAGCTACCGGAGATCAGCGCGCCATCAAACGCCCGGAACCGGGCGAACCGGATGACACGTTTATCGATATGCATATGGCGTTGGTCTCGGTTCCCTCGATCGGGAAATCCCTGCTGGGTGAAGCCGAGTATCAAAACCTGGTCGAGTGGCTGGACGACGGCGAACAGGCCATTCTGGTACTGGGGCGCGGGGCTTACAGCTTCAAAGGCTCAGGCTATGTGCGCGGTGGGATCTTCGACCGGATTCAGCTGATCCAAGGCGACAATTCGGTCCGGTTCTTTGACAAGCAACAAGAGCGCCTAGGCAAGGTTGCGGCCGCTGATGCGCCCAGCTTCACCGAACTGGATATCTTTAAAATCCCAGCCGAGGCGGAGTTTGATCCCGCCGAGCCGTTCCGCCTGCAACTGCTGGTACAGCGGGCCGTGGGCGCAGTTGAGAAAACCTTCCTGACTTTCGATCTGGGCTACAAACTACCCGAGCAGTACCTACTGCCCGTAACCGCCCCTACCGTTGTTGACGACGCCACCGGCGAGGCCGCCGCCAAAGCCGCCCTGTGGAAGCGCATCTGGAAGGACCGCACAGTCGAAATTGGCGTCCTTGGCGTCATGCTGCTGGTCCTGACGGCGACGTTCTTCTTCCAGTTCCACGTGACGATGAACGCGAGGGTCTTCTATTGGTTCCGCATCGGGTACCTGACCATGACCCTGTTCTTCATCGGCTGGTACGCCAATGCGCAGCTGAGTGTGGTGAACCTGATGGCACTGGCTGGCAGCCTGCGGACCGGGTTCAGCTGGGACGCCTTCCTGCTGGATCCGCTGGTCTTCATCCAATGGTTTGCGGTCGCCGCCGCGCTGCTGTTCTGGGGGCGTGGGGCCTATTGCGGCTGGCTGTGCCCGTTTGGCGCTTTGCAGGAGTTGACCAATAAGATCGCGCGGGCATTGCGCATCCCGCAATGGACCCTGCCATGGGGCCTGAACGAACGGCTTTGGCCCGCGAAATACATGATCTTCCTGGGTCTTTTCGGCCTCAGCTTCGTCTCGATCCCGCTGGCCGAAACATATGCCGAGATTGAGCCCTTCAAGACCGCGATCATTCTGAAATTTATGCGCGACTGGCCGTTTGTGGTCTTTGCGCTGACCTTATTGGGGATTGGGCTGTTCATCGAACGGTTCTACTGCCGCTACCTCTGCCCGCTGGGCGGAGCGCTGGCGATCCCCGCCCGTATTCGCATGTTCGACTGGCTGCGCCGCTACAAGGAATGCGGCACCCCCTGTCAGACCTGCGCCAACGAATGCCCCGTTCAGGCCATCCACCCCACCGGTGAGATCAATCCGAACGAGTGCGTCACCTGCCTGCATTGTCAGGTGCTCTACCAGTCCGAGGACAAATGTCCCGTCGTTATCCGCCAACTGAAACGGCGGGCCAAGACAGGGTCGGTCGACCTCAAGACCCCCCTCGGACAGCCACCGGCGAACCATCCGAACGCCAAACCGCAATCCGTTTCCTAAAAAAGGAGGAACGAACATGTCGGAACATGACAACAAGCTGAACATCACACGCCGAGGGATGCTAGGTGCAACCGCAACTGGCGCGGTGCTGGCCGGGACCGGTCTGGGCTCGACCCTGATGACCGCGAAACAAGCCAGTGCTGCAGCCAACGCCAACCTGCAGCCTGGTGAGTTGGACGAATATTACGGTTTCTGGTCCTCAGGTCAGACTGGCGAGCTGCGCATCCTGGGCTTCCCGTCCATGCGCGAACTGATGCGCGTGCCAGTGTTCAACCGCTGCTCGGCCACCGGCTGGGGTCAGACCAATGAGTCGTTGAAAATCATGACCGACGGCCTGCTGCCTGAAACCAAAGAGTTTCTCGCCAAGCGTGGCATGAAAACCTATGACAACGGCGACCTGCACCACCCGCATATGTCGTTCACCGATGGCACCTACGATGGCCGCTACCTGTTCATGAATGACAAGGCCAACACCCGTGTCGCTCGCGTGCGCTGCGATGTGATGAAATGCGACAAGATCACCGAGATCCCGAACGCCAAGGCGATCCACGGTCTGCGTCCGCAGAAATTCCCGCGCACCGGCTATGTCTTTGCCAATGGTGAGGATGAAACCCCGCTGGTCAACGACGGCACAGTGCTGGACGATCCGTCGCAATACGTGAACATCTTCACTGCGCTTGACGGCGACACCATGGAAGTGGCGTGGCAGGTGATGGTGTCGGGCAACCTCGACAACACCGACTGCGACTATCAGGGCAAATACGCCTATTCGACCTCCTACAACTCGGAAATGGGTATGAACCTGGCCGAGATGACCGAGAACGAGCTGGACCACGTGGTTGTTTTCAACATCGCAGAAATCGAGGCGGGTATCGAGGCCGGTGACTATCAGGAACTGAAAGGCGTCAAGGTTCTGGACGGCCGTAAGGGTCAGAACAAGAAGTACACCCGTTACATTCCGATCCCGAACTCGCCGCACGGCATCAACACCGCGCCCGACGGCAAGCACGTCTGCATCAACGGTAAGCTGTCGCCGACCGTGTCGATCATGGACGTCACCAAACTGGACGCCTTGTTCGAAAGTGATGCCGACCCGCGGTCCTGCATCGTGGGTGAGCCGCAACTGGGTCTTGGCCCGCTTCACACCGCCTATGACGGTCAAGGCAATGCGTTCACCACGCTGTTCCTGGACAGCCAGATCGTGAAGTGGAACATCGAAAAGGCAATCGAGGCTTACGGTGGTGCTGATGTGGATCCGATCATCTCGAAGGTCGACGTGCACTATCAGCCGGGCCACAACTCGACCTCCATGGGTGAAACCAAGGATGCCGACGGAAAGTGGCTGATTTCGATGAACAAGTTCTCGAAAGACCGCTTCCTGAACGTGGGTCCGCTGAAGCCCGAGAACGAGCAGTTGATCGACATCTCGTCCAACGAGATGAAAGTGGTTCACGACGGTCCGACATTTGCCGAGCCGCATGACTCGATCATCGTTCGCAGCGACATCGTCAACCCGGTAAACGTCTGGGATCGCGCCGATGTTACATGGGAAGACGCCCGCAAACAGGCCGAGGCCGATGGCATTGATCTGGAAGAAGGCGCCGAAGAACCCATCCGGGACGGCAACAAGGTGCGGGTCTACATGACATCGCAGGCTCCGACCTTCAGCCTGGAAAAGTTCACCGTCAAACAGGGTGACGAGGTGACGGTTTACATCACCAACCTCGATGACGTGGACGACGTGACCCACGGCTTCTGCCTAGGTAACTACGGCATCGCAATGGAAGTTGCACCGCTGGCAACCGCCTCCGTCACCTTCACAGCCGACCGTCCGGGCGTACACTGGTTCTATTGCCAGTGGTTCTGCCACGCACTGCACATGGAAATGCGCGGTCGGATGTTGGTCGAACCGCAGGGAGCATAACCCATGCGTTGGCCTCTGCTCATACCGCTCCTGCTTGGCTCGCCCCTATGGGCGGCGGACTGGGATGTGCCCAACCGGGCGGGGGCCATTAATGAAACACTGGCGCAGGCGGCGGATGGGGACACCCTCCGCCTGAGCCCCGGTGTTTACACCGAAACGCTTGTGCTGGACCGGCCCGTCACCATCGATGGGCTGGGACAAGCCACCATTGACGGCCAGAGCACGGGAAGCGTCATCACCGTGACCGGACCGGGCGTGACCGTACGCGGTCTGACGGTGATCGGCTCGGGCTCAAGCCATGACGGGATCGACAGCGGCATCCAACTGACCAAAACGGCCAAAGCGCCGGTGGTCGAAGACAATGTGTTGTTGGGCAACCTTTATGGCGTCGACATTCACGGTGCCAAGGACAGCATCGTGCGTGGCAACCAGATCGAAGGTCGGCAAGACCGGCGGATGAATGACCGTGGCAATGGTGTCTATGTCTGGAACGCGCCGGGCGCGCGGGTTGAAGACAACGACATCCGGTACGGGCGCGACGGGATCTTTGTGAACTCGTCGAAAAAGAACACCTTCACAGGCAACCTGTTCCGCGACCTGCGGTTCGCCGTGCATTACATGTATGCGGACAATTCGGTCGTCAGCGACAATGTCTCGATCGGTAATGATCTCGGCTACGCGGTTATGTTCACCACAAACGTGACCGTGGCCAACAACGTGTCCATCGGTGACCGCGAACATGGCGTGATGCTGAACTACGCCAATAAAAGCACCATCACCGGCAATGTAGTAAAAGGTGCCAAGGAAAAGTGCACCTTCCTGTATAATTCAAATAAGAACGAATTCACCGACAACTGGTTCCAGGGATGCGGCATCGGCATCCACTTTACCGCTGGCAGCGAACGCAACCGCATCGTTGGCAACTCTTTCATCGGGAACCGGACACAGGTGAAATACGTCTCGACCAAATGGGTCGAGTGGTCCGAAGACGGGCGCGGCAACTACTGGTCAGATTTCGCCGCATATGATGTGGATGGCAACGGCATCGCCGATGCCCCCTATCGCCCCAACGACTCGATGGACCATGTGCTGTGGACCCAACCCTCAGCCAAACTGCTGCTCGGCTCCCCCGCCGTGCAGCTGGTGCGCTGGTCGCAATCTGCCTTTCCGGCCCTGTTGCCGGGCGGCGTGATGGACAGCAACCCATTGATGCAAGCCCCTGAACCCCCAGCTATGAAAAAGGTGCCTCATGACGGATAAGGCCCTAGTTATCGACCATGTCAGCAAGGACCGCGGAAAAACTCGCGTTCTTGACGATATCAACCTGTCTCTTGCCCCCGGACAGCGCGTGGCGCTGCTGGGCCATAACGGCGCGGGCAAGTCGACCCTGATCAAATCCATCCTCGGCCTGACGCCGATCCATGGCGGAGCCATTCGGATCGGAGACGCCACCCCCGGCAGCGAACAAGCGCGGCGCGAGACCGCGTATCTACCCGAAGCGGTGTCGTTTCATCCCGCTTTAACCGGACGGGAACAGCTAACACTGTTTGCGAAATTGTCGGGAACCAAAGCCGATGTGCCCGGCCTGCTGAACCGTGTCGGTCTCAGCGATGCGCTGGATCGCCGGATCGGAACGTATTCCAAAGGGATGCGGCAACGTCTGGGCTTGGCTCAAGTTCTGTTGGGTCAGCCGAAAGTGGCGCTGCTGGATGAGCCCACCTCGGGGCTAGACCCCATTTCGCGGCAAGACCTTTACGCCATCATTGACGAGTTGGCAGCGAAAGGTACCGCCGTCCTGATCGCATCCCACGCGCTGACCGAGGTTGAAGCCCGCACCGACCGCATCGCCATCATGCGCAAAGGCCGGATGGTGGCTGATGATACGTTGACCAACCTGTCGGCCCTAGCTGGTCTGCCGATCCGCCTGCGCGTGCGCGCAAGCACCAACCCCGAAGCGCTGGCCGCGGCATTGGGTGGCGACCGGATCAATGGCGCATCCGTTGAGTTGCTGTGTTCCCCAGATGACAAAATGGAGGCCCTGCGCCGGATCGCCGGAATGGGCGATGCCGTGGCGGATGTGGAAATGACCCCACCCAAGTTGGAAGACCTCTATCGCCACTACGCACAGGAGGATTTGCAATGACCCGCTTCCTCGCCATCACCCGCACCGAAATGCTGATCCTGCGCCGCAACCGCTGGCTGCTGGTGGCCACCCTGATCATGGTGCTGTTCGCCTTGGCGCTAACCTTTGCAGGCAGCGCGCCTACCGGTACGCTGGGCGTCGATATGCTGACCGTCTCGGTTGCCTCGATGACTACGTTGTCAGTATATCTTGCCCCCTTACTGGCGTTGATGATCGCTTTTGATGCCATCGCAGGTGACGTGGACCGGGGCAGCTTATCGCTGCTGCTATCCTATCCGGCGGGGCGTGGAGAAATCCTGTTGGGCAAATTCACCGCCCATCTGGCCGCACTTGCCTTTGCCATGACCGTCGGCTTTGGCACCGCTGGTGCAGTGGCCGCATGGTTCGGCGGCGCGGGGCCAGAAAGCCTGATGGCATTGCTACGCCTAATCCTCACATCCATCCTGCTGGGCGCCGTGTTTCTGGCGCTGGGTTACCTGCTGTCTGCCCTGGCTAGGGGCGCCACGGCAGCAGCAGGTTTGTCGGCCGGGCTCTGGCTGGTCTTTGTCGTCCTTTATGATCTGGGCTTGTTGGGAGCCGTCGTCATGGACAAGGGCGGCACCTTCACCCAATCCGTCTTTCCGTGGGTGATGGTAGCCAACCCGGCCGACGCATTCCGTTTGTGGAACATCGCCGCGACCGAAGGCGTTGCGATGGCGTCCGGCATGACCGGGGCCGCGCAGGCACTGCCCGTCTGGGCCGCTCCTGCCTCCCTGCTGATCTGGCCGGTATTGGGCTTTGTCCTCGCCCGCGCCGCGTTTCGGAGGGTCGAGCCATGAAACGTCTTGCTTTGATCGCGTTTGTCGCGCTGGCGGCCTGCAAGGAAGAGATCGCCGAGGCCCCTGACCCAGTGGACTTGACCCCCGATGCGCTAAGCTTTTTCTGCCAGATGAACATCGCTGAACATGGTGGCCCCAAAGGTCAGATCCATCTGGAAGGCTACCCTACACCTCTGTTCTTCGCCCAAGTGCGCGACATGGTGGCCTACCTTAAAAGCCCCGAGCGTGATGCACCCATTGCAGCGGTCTATGTCAGCGATATGGGCGCCGCGCCCAACTGGCAACAGCCGGGTGTTTCCAACTGGATCGCCGCCGAGGGTGCGACCTTTGTGGTCGGAGCCAATGTTGCGGGCGGCATGGGCGCGCGCGAGGTGGTGCCCTTTGCAGACCCCGCTGCCGCTGAAACCTTTATTGGCCAGTACGGTGGCAATCTGCTGCCTCTGTCCGACATTCCCGACACCGAGGTTCTGGGCCCCGTTGATCTGGACCTGAAACTGGAGACCCCCTCATGACTGCCCTCTCCCGCCGCCGGTTTCTGACCATGTCCGCCGCTTGTGCCGCCTTTCCCGCGGGTGCTAAGTCTGCCCCTACGGCTCACTGGCACGGGGTCGCGCTGGGGGCCTCGGCCAGCTTGCGACTTGAGGGGCTGACGGACACACAGGCCGCGCCAATCATCACCGCGGTCGAAGCCGAAGTGAACCGGCTTGAGAACATCTTCAGCCTGTACCGACCGCAATCCGAACTCAGCCGCCTGAACCGCGACGGGCAACTGCCAGCCCCAGCCCCCGAACTGCTGAACGTCCTCAGCCTGTGTTCGGCCTTGCACGAGGCCACAGATGGAGTTTTTGATCCTTCAATTCAACCGCTCTGGTCCGCGCTGGCCAATGGGGCGACCGCGCAAGACGTCCATTCCGCCCGAAAATCCATTGGATGGTCTCGCGTTTTAATCGGGTCCGACATGATCCGCCTGCCCCAACCCGGTGTTTCAGCACTGACGCTGAACGGTATCGCACAAGGCGCCATTACCGACCGCATCGCGGCTTTGCTGGCTTCGCACGGTCTACGCGATGTATTGGTAAATATGGGGGAAATCGCCGCCCTTGGCCATCGCCAAGACGGGCAAGCCTGGCAAGTCGGACTGGCCGGACCCAGCAGAGAAGTTCTCAAATCCATCGAATTAAGCGATCGTGCCGTTGCAACCTCGGACGCAGGCAACCTCATGCTGACCAATGATCAAGGCCACATCCTGAACCCGCAAGACGAGGTAGCAACGAACCACATAGTATCGGTCTCAGCCCCCAGCGCAGCCATCGCCGACGGGCTGTCCACGGCCTTGTGCGCGTTGCCTGAAACGCGCGTTGACGCCGCGATCAGATCATTCCCCGAGGCGCGCAAAGAAATGTACATCTGAAAAAACTTCGGTGGTCATCCTAGTAAGCGAGGCCATTGGCTTTCCAATAAGCCAAACCATCAATTGCCCACAACGGCTTACAACATAAGCCTTTGTTCCGACCGCATCTAAAAATGGTGGGTGGCGGAGACGAAGGGATTCGAACCCTCGAGACCCTTCCGGGCCTACTCCCTTAGCAGGGGAGCGCCTTCGACCACTCGGCCACGTCTCCGCCGGTGGGTGTAGTCGATAAGAGCCAATAAACACAAGGCTTTTCGCGCAAAAAAAATGAGAAAAGCTGTTTCACAGTATTTAGTGATTTTCATCTATATTCTGTGACGTTTGGAGTGCTTGCACCAAATTTTGGTGCAAAACTGGTGCAAGCGTTCCTGACCCGTTCTCGTTTTCGATCAGGCAAAAAACACCTCGCGGAGCTTGGCCTCCAGATCCGCCAAGGTTCTGGAATTGTAGAGCCTGAAGTCCGGGCGGAACTCAAACGCCTCGGAGAGATGATCGCCGAGCGCCTCGATTCGGCGGCGACCTTCCACAATTCAACTCCTGCTTTGATTTATTTTGATACGCCGCTCGTTAGCCACACCGCAGATCCGCCTGATAGAGGACTTGGTCGCTCAGGCTCCGCAAAATCGACGGAGGCCAAACCGCATCGCCAAACCCATCTGCCAACCATAGTCGAGCACCGCCGGCGCCAAGTCTTTTCCAACGAAACCCAAGTGCCGTACACTGTTTGCCAGGGCATTAGCGCGAATGTTTGATCTGGCCTTAATGTCTGGCGTTTCCACTACTCTTCTGTTTAACCAAACCATCGCCTCCAATCGCCTTTCCGGGTCTCCAAAGTGGAGAACTCTATTCAATTCCCGCGTGTTGTGAAAAAAGGCTCCCTCTCCGGTCCCAAGCGATGAGCCCCTTGTTTTTGCCCCTCCCCCACCTAAGGAGTTTTCCGAGCAGAGGGGCGGCGCAGGACACCTTGACCGGTCACTTTTTAACCTTGTCAAATCTGTTGCGCGATTGCGGTCCTACAAGTCAAAATTTTCACGACAAAGCGATCCTAACTCCGCCTCACCCGGGCTGAAAGTCCCAGTTTATCAGCGAGCAGCTCCAGTTTCTCTTCAGCGGCTTCGGTCAGCGTATCGCGCTGCTTAGACTAAACCGACCAACCAAATCGACGCAGGATCTCGGCCATTGAGAGCCCGTCGATCAGAATTCCGTTGATCAGAGCAACGGCGGTGATCGGGCGTCGCTCTGCATGCCGATCATTGCCTCGGCGCGGCAACAGCACCACGCGCGGCACACCGCGTACAAAATCCCGACAGGTAGGATCCCACTTCCAGCGGTTGACAAGGCCGTGAACCATCCGGACCAACATCACATCCTGAACACGCGATGTTGCGCCGCCATCGCTGATCCCGCCCGTTCCGCCCGAGATCTCGGCCTCAATCGAGAGTGTCGCACCTTTCATGCCGCCGATCCGCTCGACGGCAACAAGATAGCGCATCGCTGCAAGACGGCGACCGTCATGGTCATGATAGCGCGATAGGAATGAAGGGGCGCGGCGACGGACCGTCTTCTCCCCGCCTTCAGTCTTGACCTCAGCCGACCCGGAGACACGGTCGCTGATCTCGATCAGGTCCACGGCACCCGCCGCAAGGTTTGGCTCCGGGAAGTCGCCACCAACTTTGCCGACCGCCTGACGCCGGGCCGCGCCCGCCGCAATCAGATCAAGATTAAGCACCGCAATAAACCCGGCAGGCGTTGAATAGGTTGGTTGGTGCATCTCAAACCCTCATGAAGTTAACGGTCCAGAATACATCACAAAATATTGTGACTTCCACACCTTTAAATCTACACAAAGGGACTGACTTAATCCCTTTCAGGGACTAATCAGGGATTAGAGAGGGACTGACATATATTTACAAAGCATTGACTTATAATAGAAAAATACAAATCAGGGACTGACAGACTGAAAACCTCGCGCCACGCATGAGGCCGCCTCGCGTCCCGCGCCCCTACCCCTTGCAGAAGTAAAAGAACCTGCGGATTTCAGTCCCATCGGTCCCTGATAAGGTGCAACACGATGAAATAAAAAGGCAATTTCATCGAAGGTCCGTCGAAACAAGTCCCTGTTTCGGTCCCGATCAGGGACCGAAATAATCCCAACGCCGATTATTCTTTTGCAGAGGGGTGCGGGGAGTTGGCCGCGCGGCCTCGGCCGGAACTGGCCCACCTGGCCACTGCCCCGATCCGAGGGAGAGGTTAATCCCGCCCGGATCGGGGTGCGTCAGGCGCTCAGAAGCAACCCGCTATAGCCCGTGTCAGATCGCTTGTGGTGCCAAAACTGCGCACCCGTCTCCGGCTGACGATAGGCAAGCGACAGCGCCCGCAAGGCATTGGACGCCTCGCGCCGCCCCATGCGCGGCAGATCATGCGCCTCAATATAGGACAGCAGCGCATCCAGCAGATCACGTGAACGCGTGAAATCCTCATGCGATCCCGTGACCTTGCATTTATCCCTTACAAACAAGGCCAAAGGCGTGTCTGTCAGATTGTCGGGATCAGCCTCAGGATTAAAAAGATCGAGCAATTCACTATCGACCCAAAACTGCCGAGCCGCCTCGCTGCCCCAAGTCAATCGAATTTCTCTACACGCTGAGAGCGCCTGATCAATAGCATCCTCCCGGTGCAACGCAGTTGCCGAGTCAGTTGTCAGCGACGCGAACTGACCCGTTTTGCGTATCTCTGGCAGCACCTCACTCGTGACCCATTTGCGGAACCTCTTCGCCTCTGGCTTACGGCTGGAAAAAGCCAGAGAATAAAGACCGCTCTCCGGGATGATGGACATTTGCTGCTCACCACCGGGGGTGTCGGTTGAACCGACGCCCTTTTCGTCATCGTCAAGTTTCGACAACGCATCGCGACTATTTGCAATGCCAAGGACACGACACACGTCCGCCGCGACAAACCATGGCTCAGCATTTCGCTCAATTACCCGAACAAGATGGTCCTCGAATGCGAAATTGACTATTTCCTTCATTGAGAGCCTCCTTGGAATTCGAGTATTTTCGCCTGAATTTCCGGTTGGGTTTTAAAAATCTCTGTCCACAGATTGTCGGATTTTTCGTGCGCTTCAAAAAGCGCGCTCGCCAACAAACCTGACATTCCTTCAATCATGCTGAGCAATTTGGTTGGCTCTAGATTACTTTCATTTATAGCCAAATGATGGATTGCTCTGGCCTGAGCATAAGATTTGGAAAGCAAGAGAGTCAGATCTTCTGTAGTCTCAATCGGGTTAATTTTACCGCACATATGTAATCTCCTTAAGCAGGCTTTCCCGGTAGACCCCAGAAGAACACCTCTGGCGGCCAGACGAACAGGGTTGAGACTACCGCTCGTAGGATACGGCCCGCTAAAAAGCGGCCCAGAACGTCTGACCATAGAGAAAGCCGCAAAAAAGTGCGGCTTTGGGCACCTACGAAGAAACGGGGTCTCAATCCCGGCGGCGGATTCTGCCGACGCGTGGTCACGGTAGTCCGCTGATGGCTGCATGGCAAGAGATTAAAACTCGTTCTCTGTACTCATCATCATTGGCCCCAGCCGAAGCCACATTTTGGTTAGTCACAACAGTAGGGCACAATGCTCTAACGTCGCTAAGTGGTTTAGGGTATTCACTACTTTCCTGCGTAACAATATTATGTGAAAATCCCAAAACTATTCATTAACTAGCAAAATATTGTGATCCAGTGAAAAAAACTGACCCTAGATTAGAGATCGTACGACAAAACCTTCGCGTAGCTTTTGCGTTGAAGAAGACATCCGCTGCAGAAGTAAGTAAGAAAGCTGGACTCGGCATCAACACCTTAGGAACGTTCGTTAACGGGAATGGGTCTATTAGTTATACAAACCTCCTGCGGGTCTGCGACGAACTCCAAATTCCAATCGGGATTCTTCATATCTCCGGCTCGGTCACCCCAGGTAGATTGGAACTACAGGGCGCATTTGATAAATTGACTGCAGATCAGCTTGCCGACCTGTTGCTCGAGATGAAGCATCTTCAACTCAAGAAAGCTTAGACTAAACACCCTAGCGTTGGCTTTCCGCCCGGAATACTTGACCGCTCTAGATCGGCGTCCGTTCGCTTTTGATCGAAAATTGCAACCATGCCTGTTGACCTGGTCGTCGCCGTCTCACGGTGAAAAACTACCACAGCGCAAGTTTGTAGTGCGTCGGTTTCGGGTGAGCGGATCGAGGTGCCCGAGGGGGTCGACTTTGGTTTAGTTTATCAGCCGGACAATACGTGGGAGCGCGGGAGCGCACCGCTCGAGCTGCAGAAACCGTTTAACCTTACACAACCGGAGCTGGCATTATCGGTCTCGCCACCGCTCGATCAACTAGGGCGGTCGTTCACCGCACCCCAATTAGCAAAGGGGGACGAACCTGAGTTTTATGTGCGTCGCTTCCTGCAACCCTTCGATATAGATACCGGACGTGGCACGGTCTTCCGGGATCGGGTTGGGCAAGCTGTCGTTATCTCGGACCAGCTGTTCCGGAATGCAGATCGCGGTAGGAAAGTTTTGAAGCTCGGGCGTAAGGTCGATATCAAGGGTCTGACAAAGGCAATCTTTGGCCCCGGCGAAATCTGGGTTGTAGATGCCTCACTAGGGGGCAAGGCTGGGACGAAAAACGAAAGTGTATCTCGCCTCACCTTCTCAATTGATGTGGTTCTTCCACATGACAAAGACCAGCGTTCTCGGGTCGGAAAAGTCAAAACTTCATAATTTCACAATAGGGAGAGTAGTTAGTTGGCTAATACTATTGATAGTGCTGCGCTACTACTGCTGCCTGTACTGATCGCGTTAACCGGATGTCAATCGGTGAACGGTCAGGTCAAAACTGAAAATAGTTCCAGCAGTATCGCTTCAGGTGAATTCACAACGATAGCTGAAAAGCCTGTTTCTCCCGGTATGACGAGGGCTGAAGTTCTAGAAATTCTTGGGCCACCCATAGAAACCGAAAAGGCAACCATTAGCGCCGTCAGATGCGATTTTTTCGCAATAATAGACGGGGGTTCCGAAAGACATTTAATCGTCTTTTATTTGGACGATGTGGCAAATAGTGTGGTCTGGACATCTCCCGTGGGCTGTTACCTCTTCATTGTGTGAATGCCTATAAAAGCCTGCGAACAGCTTTCTGGTTTGAACCTTTTGGAAAACTGTAGATCAACAATAACGAGTGACTAATTTATAGGTGGGTTCATACCCCATCCCGTATTGGTGATTTCCGTGAAAGGCGCGGTCAGTTGAATCTACCATGATTTCGTCTCCTAAAATCAGAAGGCGACAGCGTTGAAGCATGAGTGCCAAGCGTATCGGGTATTCGACGCGGAGGCGTTGTTAGTCGGTCGGGTCACATTTCTGCCGGAAGATAAGATTTTGGCGATGGCTGAAGGTCAACAATAAGGAGCGTAGATGTCTGCTTTGCGGACAAAGCAGTCATTCGACCGAACTCGTAGGATGACCGCACCGAGCCCAAAGGGGACATGGTTGTTTCGCGAAAGTTGTGTTTTAGATCGTCACCAAAGCGGCGATAGTGCTACCCATTTCGTAAATCTGGTGCAATCCAACAGCATGCCGTAATGTGGAAAAAAGCGCCTAAATCCTTGGCCTCGGGCCTCTAACTTTACGTTTATCCGTTACTTGCAAATTCGTCTTCCGCCTCTCCACCCGGGGTTTGATCTACTTCCTCCGGTTCTCCATCAACATCATCGTCCTCCTGGCCGTCGGCATAAACGCTTCCGTCATCCGAAATGCCAAGTGTGGATTTTACCGATTCTTCATCGGGATTGGAGGCACGGACCGCGCCGAGGACGCGGTCTTGCTGTTCCTCCGCGACGATTTTGTCCTCAGAAAAGTCGCCTTTGTAATGTCCCAACAAACTGGCCTCCGCGTCATGCACCGCCTCCGCAGCCGCCAACTGATCGCCCGTCGGTTGCCCTATCGTATTTCCGTCCTCATCTGTTGTTACGTCGTGCGCATCTTTCACCGCTTGTGCGGTTTCCAAATCTTCAGGCGCAATCGTACCGGGAGTGGACGCCTCATCGGCAAGAACCTGTTCAGCTTCCTCCAGCGTCATTGGAGCCGTGTCCAAATAATCATACGCCGCAGCAATTTCCTTCACTTCTTCAGGGCTCAAGTCGTAATCTTCACCCATGACATGATTGAAATTTGCGTCGGCTACGGCAAGGCCAGCGGCCAGGCTCACCGGCCCTGTACCTTTCGCATACTGTCCGTTCGCGATATGCGCAAGTTTTGCATTTACACTGGAGTTAATAGCGCCATTCAGTTTGCCAAGGTTGCGAGGGGCAAGCGTATCATCATCAAGAATTTTTGTTTTTCTGCTTGATGGCTTCAGGGATTTGTTCACACTCGCTATATTTGTTCGCGTTGATGTGGTCCGCGTCATATTTCCTTTGAATAGACCTTTGACTCCGTTTTGCTTCAGGTTGCGGCTTAATGCCTGAAAATCTTCCTTCACAGCCCGCCCCAAACGTCTGCCATTCTTTGCCTTAAGACCCTTGCTGGCAGATTTGGTGCTTGTCCTGTTCAATGATTTTTCGGAACCCCAACCCTTTTTGGCGCCGCCATCAGCGCTTTTACCACCGCTTTTGCCGCCCTTCCCGCCACCATTGCCATCTCCATTACCCCCTTTTCCACCTCCCTTACCTCCACCTTTGCCGTTACCATTATTTGCGTATGCGTAATCGGCGGCGAAAACGGTTACGATTGGCGCGACTACAAATGCAGACAGTACGAGTGCAGAGACGCTCACTTTAAGGAAGTTTAACACGACAGAAATCCTTTTCGTTTAAAGAAATAGGAACTAGTGACGGCATAGAGACGCCCCCAAAGAAAGTGTTGCTCAAATCTGCCCAAAATACGGCAACCATCCGGCGTTAAGTAGTGGGTATTTTTAATTTATTATTAACGACTTAACCTTTATCTCCAAAAGAATCACTTAAGAAAAAATCGTTAACAATTGCAGTGTTCTAAGTTTTTTTGTTTCCAGCGACAGCCTCTAAATCCCTCAAAAATTGAAATAATTGACACGTTAACTCTCGGTTAATGTGGGATCTGAGATGAATAAATAGTTTTTTACGAGTTGACTATGGTAAAGCAAAGAAAAAGGGAGCTATTCCCACCATTAAACAATGCCGAGATCGAATCAATTGATCTGAATAGGAATAGCTCCCTAAAGCATGTGAAAAGAAAGGCTTTATTGGTTGTCCCAATATTGTTGTATTTTCTTCTATTGGTCTACTCTCTAAGTAGAGCGACCGTAGCAAGCTATGTATCGATCCTGTTAAATTGACTTTATTTACTGCGCGCTCGCAGCGCGAAAATCGACGCGTCGCATCCTTCTTAGGTTCTTGTCAAAAGGACTTGAATGGCGATCGCTTGTTCAAGGGGCTAACCTAAGAGCCCCCCTGCGCGCCTCAAGAACAAAACTGTAGGATTAGCGAAAGACAGAAACAAAGCATGTGGCTAGCAGGCTAACACTCAGTCCAGCAGATCGGGCTTGTCCTCCATGACAAACGATTTCACCTTTCAAGCCCTTTTCCTTTGACAGTGCGACGCCTTGCATCAACGACAAACTGCCTTAAACGTTCCCTTTGATATTGTTTGCAAAGCGCGGCCGGGTGAAAATGAAGTTTTCAAGTTCGATGTTGCCCAAGCCTACACTAAAAAAGGGGACAAACGTGTTGGACGTCTCGACAAGGATGAGTGTGTTCTGATCCGATATCGGGGGCAGGGCATCTTTGTATTGACCAATATTGGCGTCCGTCAGCTTTTCGGTGAAGCCACCGCGAATTGCAGACCAGTTTACCGAGTGGCTGTTGGAGGCCTCATCATAAAGAACTAACGAAATTCGGATTTTCAGATCGGTTTGATTGGCCACCATCAAGCTGAACATTTCTTCCATCGAGTCGATGTAAGTATTGTTGATTTCTCGGGTTTCGCGAGAAATCAGGTCACCAATCGTATGCGCTGCTTTGATGTTTGAGGCACTCTGCCTGTAGGCTTCGAAAAATGTGTACCCCGCCATGAGCGTCCAAAAGAGCATTGGAGTTATGATGACTGCCTCTAGGGCAATCGAGCCGTCTTCCCGTGCTCGGAATTGATTCGGGCGTCGCATTAGAAGTCGCTTGATCATGATACTAACTAGGCTCCTGCACGAAGACGGTTGTAGCGGTCAAGGCGTACTGGCCTTCTTCGTTGACCAATGCCTTGCTCATTGCGGATGTTGGAAAAATGGGGTTGATCTTGGCGCAGGCCCGAAGAACCATCAACTCGTTCTCGAGGCCGTTTTGAAAAGTTCGTACAGGGCGAGCCACTTCTGAGAGGTCAGTACAGTCGGGGACAGTTGGTACTGTGATAGCGGCAAACGGATCCTGCCGGATCATTTCCAGGCGCACGTTGGTTTCGCAATTGCTGATAAAACCGGCACGACTACAGATGAGAGCCTTGATTTCGTCGTGTTGTGGACTGACGCCGGTGTTCAGCCGGATGTCGCGCACTGTTAGATCGACGGCGCGCTCTAGTTGTGCGTGTTTCAAGGTTACAAAGCCAAGCTCTACCCCCGAAAGAACCAAAAACAAGATAGCCGGGAAGACGAGAGCAAACTCGACGGTCACGTTTCCATATTCATGGCAACGGAACCTAGCAAGAGCGGAAATCGACCTACGCATCATTGTGTCAACCTCAACATACGGACAGAGGATGCGATCGAGGTAAAGGCATCTGTGAGGTCAGGAGCCGACGCATCGTAATAATGACTGGCGGAGCTTGCGCAATTTTCCAGTACCTTTTTGCCGTTCGCCGGGGCGTTGACGCTGACACTAAAGACAATCACGCCTTCATCCTTGGCGGCCTTGCACACGTGTTTGGTGCGCTGATCCTTGGCGGTTGACTCTTTCTTGCTGAACGCACTGGCCTCCCATTGACCATAGGCACTTGGCGACTGGGTGAAAATGTTGTTCTCGATGTATTCCAACGACACGTTTTTCAGCAGCTGAACGTAGGACAATTGCACCGCTTTTCCCGGTTCGTCTTCATTCACGCATTCTGTTTTGCTGCCCTTTGTCGTACAACGCGAATTTCCATCGCCGTATGCGTGATCTTGCCAGCTATTGTCGTGCGGCCACCAGTACATGGGGGTGCCATTCGACTGATAGACCGAGAAGCGATCGGCGTCCTCATTGTACCATATATCCGACATCGTGGTGCGCATCGACGGGTTGAGCATGTGCTGGTCAGTATTGTCTCCGTCGGAAACCAGGATCAGAACCTTTAGGACGTTGCTGTTGTAAGGCAGAGGACGGTTGTCGAATGTTTCCGGAACGATACCGTCACCACCTTTGGCTACGGGGGTGGCAAGGCTCTCGATGACCGGCTGTGTACCGGGATCCAGCAGGATAAGACCCCAATTCGCGCCATTGTCCAGGCCCGAGTCCTCGTCAACAACCGGATTGGCGATCTTGGTGAGGCCGTCGACGTAGTCATGAAGCACGGTTTCATTGTTTTGGAATGGTAGGATCGCCGATCCAGCGCGGATTGGGCAGACAGGATGTTCAATCGGCTCTTTTGTCTCGGTGTAAGGGTCGAAATGAGCCGTTTGTTCCAGCACTCTGGTCAGAGAAAGATCAGGCTTGCTGAATTCGTTGTCGATAAAGTTGACACAGTGCGAGTGACCATGGAAACGGTCGAGGTTGTAGTATTTCAGCAAATCCGCGCCAGCGTTAACCTGGCTGGAATATGGGATCAGTGAGAAAGAAATCTCGTTGCTCCAACTCCCGTTTTTCGTTCCAATCTGTGAAATGATGCTTTTCGTAGCATTTTGCAGTGCTGGAAGGTCAATCGAGGTCGAAACGTCCATGGCAATTGAGATTTCGGCCAAACCGACGCTTTCCTCGGCAGTACTTGCCGCCGGGGCACTCAGTGTATCGACGCCGGAAAGGTGCATGAATTGGGTCGGAAACTCGGACAAGGCCGTCGCCGACACCTCACGATAACCAACGTCGTTGACCACATTGATGCTGGTCACATGTTCCAGAAGACCCGCCGTTTCTAGGTATGAACGAACGACAGATTCTGGTTCTCCCTTTTGATCAAGGTCCGCCGCGGCCAAAACAGACCTGTCCAGCGTGTACTGCAAGTCTGCACGTTTGTTCTCAAAGCGCATGTAATCAATGCCCATGCCCACCGTGGCGATGATGCACAAAAACATAAAGAGGGCGAAAATGGTAAGAGCACCACTCTCGTCACTGGCAAAATGTCGAACACCTTTCCGCGTGCGAACTGAAGGGGAAACGCAATTGCTTATTGATCTCTCGAAATCCATGGGCATGAGTTATCCTCTCTTGGCCGAGGGAACCGGCCACAAGATTGTTCTTAGTGAATACACCTCGACAAACGCAGGAAGTGCGATTGCGGAAACTCTTAACCGTAACAAATTTCAGCAACTTTCTGACCCGTAGAAATAAAGGCCAGCGGCGAGCTGCAACCGTCACCAATAAGCGTGTGGCTCAAAAACGGTCAAAATGTGGCGGCTCTTCGGTCATTGGGTGTGGTTATTTTTAATCGAAAATAATAGTGAGTTAATTTTGGGTTAAAGAATATAATTAGTGGTTTTAAAACAATTTATTGGAAGATATTTTATCTGCTCTCGACAGGCGAGGGAGAGAGCTGCGCCCGTTGTTAATCATGGTTAAAATCATGATAAGTTAATCGAAAAATGGCTTTATAAAATAGAAATAGGAAGAAACATTGGATTGGCTCGTCCAATATTGCAGCACTTTCTTCTATTGACCATTATTCCTTATTAAGAAGTTTGTCGCCAGCTATGTATCGATTCTGCCTTAGAAGACGCCTTTTCGCTCAGATGTACAATGGGGCCCCTCGCTTTTAGGCGCGACAACGAAAGATCACTCTGTTCGTCAGCTCTGTATGCCGAGCAATCATTCAATTGATTTTGGAGCTCTGCGCCGCAGCAAACGGCACCTATGTCCGCGTAGCAGTCATTGATGCTCTGTGCAGCGAATGGCTGCTCCGAGCCCATAGCGGACACATACGCATATTGCATTTCTTGGCCGTATCTACGGAAACCACAACCCATTGGGTGCATGATCACCAGCGCGATCGTCGCTTGGATGCTCCACTTGGCCTGAAAACTAGCCAACGAGGAATGCGGCGTGACGCCAAAGCAAAACAATCAGCATCAATCTGGATCAATTTATGCAGTTCTGAATTTCATCACGCAGGCAAGATATTGTGGTTTACCCTGAACAAGTTGGTGGGGTCGTATGTGCCCTTGATCCTAGAAAGCTTCTCACCGTTGTCCCCATATGCTCCTGCCATGTGGTCTGCTTCGTCCTCGGGCATAAAGTTGACATACGCACTTCCAGTCGCATGCGGTTGCATCTGGTCGTAAAGATCTCGCGCCCAAGCAATGCACTCGGCATCCTTGCTGGGATCCTCCCAACGCGTGTGAACATTCATGATGAAGTGAGCAGACCTTTGGGGATAAGCGGTAGAACCGGCCTCGACGCGCGCCATTGCTCCGCCCACATGGGCAATAAAAACTTCACACGCCGGGTCAGGAAGGCTGGAAATCGCTTCCAAGAGTCCTGAGATTGCATCCGAAGAAAGTGCATCGAAATCATGGCTCTTCCAGTAGTTCCTGGCGCCTGGCGTCAACAAAGGATCAAAGGCGGCCTGCCAGTCTACGAACATGTGGGGAGATATCACATCGGCGATTGGTTCACCTAGCGCGCGCAATGCCGCCATAGCTTTTTCACCTTCCTCCATCGACCCGCTATAGCAGGCTGCAAAGATCAACACCTCTCGCCCATGCCACTCAACTGGCAGGAACGGTAGAGGAGGCGCTTTTCGCATCACGCTCCAGACGGTCAGCTCATCCGGGGAATTGTCAGCAATCGTAGCAAATTCAGCGAGGAGCTCTGGCGCATTTTCTATCGGATGAACAATGAGGCCAGACAGGACATCGGGTCCTAGCTCATGCAGTTGGAATTCAAATGAGGTTACGACACCAAAGTTTCCACCCCCACCGCGGATAGCCCAGAAAAGTTCCGGGTGGCTTGTAGGGGATGCGGTTACAATGGCTCCGTCCGCAGTCACGACTTCCGCTGAGAGCAGGTTGTCGATCGTCATGCCAAATTTCCGGGTGGTCCATCCAAAACCGCCGCCAAGGGTAAGGCCCGCAATACCCGTGGTCGAGTTGATGCCAACAGGAACGGTAAGCCCATGCGCCTGGGTTTCACGATCCACATCTCCTAGCAGTGCACCCGGTCCAACCCGAGCAGTCTTGTTGACAGGATCTACGTGAACCGACCGCATTTGGGACAGATCGAGCATGACTGTTTCATCTGCGACAGCGTGCCCTGCAATCTGATGCCCACCCGACCGAACCGACATTACGAGGCCAGTGTCTCGTACGAAATTCACTGCCTTCTGCACATCGCTTGCCCCCAGAGCGCGGATCACGAAACCTGGGTAACGTTCGAACATGCTGTTCCACGTTGTTCTTGCGTCTTCGTATTCCGGGGTGCCTTTCTGGTAGACCCCGCCGCGAAGTGATGCATCAAGAGCGTCCAAGGTGTCTTGATGCACAATAGCTGTACTTCCGTCGAGTGTTTTCAGGTCAAACATGCGTAAGCCTCCCAATAGTCAGGTCAGGCTTCTTGCAGGGCTGCCTCAGCTAATTGCTATTTCCGTCGCGTTGTCTCGCGAAGTCGTTTCATTGAGGTGGGTAAAAATGGCTGCTGATCAGGCAAATATTGCCGGATCAATCCGATCCACAGGTGTTATGACATCGGCAGGAATATTCAGTCGCTCAGCCGCCTTTCTGAGGCTCTCCTCATCAGGGGCTTCGTACAAGCAGTATGTTTTGCGCTTATCTGCGCTGAGGAATGAAAAAATCCATTCGACGCCGACTTCGTCATTGATTTCTTTGATGTGAATTTTGTCATCTTCACTGACGTTTAGCTGCTCGGCAAAATTTCTTTCAATTATGTATCTAGGCATTAAGTCCCCCAAACAGTTTAAGTACCTTAACTCGCTACTCCTTCGAGCTTTGACCTTAGGGAAACCATACCCAATTTCTGCGAAATTGCCAACGCTTCCCCTTCCAGTTGAAACGCCTGTTCCACATCATTCGGGCGTCCCCGTCGCCTCAATGCGGATGCATAAGCCGCCTTGCTGTGAGCAATCCAGGGTGGGCATTTCATGCGCGTGTCAATTTCTATAGCCTTCTGGAACATCATATCTGTAGCATTCCAGTCTTTTAATACCGTGCCCAGACTGCCGAGGCGTCGCGCAGCTGCACCTGCGCATACTGTCGTTGCCCCTGCGGTGATCGTCAGCTCTTCGTACGGAGCCAGTATTTCATAGAGTTTCTTGGCATGTTCCTGATGCTCAATGGCGACACATATGTCGGCTAAATAGGATAGTGTCGTTGAATACATGGCGTCGAGTGGGAGATCGAAGCCATTGTCGGCCATTTCATTCAGTATACGTTCAGCACGTTCCTTGTACCCGAGCTCAGCTGCGATAAGGCCAAATCCTGGTTTCCACGAAATATCTTCGGGACTGTCCGTCATCAATTTCTTGATCACAGGTGCGACCTCGTGCAGCCGGTTTTGCTCGCGGCGGATAGTGAACATCTGAACCCCGTAGACGCCCTCAACATGCTCCCCATGGGTCTTTCGACCGATCTTCACGGCCTCGGTGGCGTGTTTTTCCGCTTGGCCAAAATCGCCGTCCATAATTGCAACCATGGCCTGTGCGTGTTTCTGAACCCAGTAGAGTTGCAAATGATTGTCCTTTTCCGAAATCTCGGTGAGCAAGCCCAGAGAATGGTCCATCAACTCACGGTCTGCCATCTCGGCACCTACAAACAAGCTGAGAGTCCGGTCTCGACCCTGATCGATACTGCCAAGATGCTCGGCCACACCATGCATAGCCTCCAGATTTTCGCGCCAATCGCGGGTTTCTCTTCCCTTACGCGCAACAAAGGGTGCCCCAAAATGCATCATCATTACTGAGAACTGGGATTTATAGTCGCCCAATTTTGCGGCCAGTTCCATGGATTGCTGGCCGAAGCGGGCACCTTCGGAAAACTGACCTACAAACATATGGGCGCGCGCAAGTTGGCTCATCAATCTGCACCGACGGACATCATCATCATCGGGCAAATCTTTCAGCGCATTATCGCAGAGTTCGATCGCCTCGCTGTGCCTTTCGCTGGACATCATGCATGAGTCAGCGAAGTGGTTGGCCGCGTCAGCGGCTAGTTCCACGTTGTGCACCGCCCGGGCCGCGTTGGAAGCGTCTTTAAGAACTGCTATGCCTTTAGGCAATTGGCCCAGGCTGTCATGGCTGCGGCCGACCAGGATTTTGCCTTTAATCAATTCTGTATTGGGGTCTGAGCCAAGTTTTTCAGCAGCTCTTAAAGTTTCCTTGGCGTTCGTCATCGCTTCTTGGCTGGCAGATCGCGCCAACGCCATTTCTGTCGCGGTCTGCCATTTTTCGAACGCGGCACTCCAGTCCTCAGCCTCTGAAAGGTGGCGCGCGACGAGTTCGGGGCGACGCTCGATCTCAGATGACCTTATCCCCATCAAGGCACGCGCTACGTCTGCGTGCTGTTGTTTCCGGGTTGAATTCAGCATGGATTGATAGGCGGTATCGCGAATAAGGGCGTGGCGGAAAACGAAATGCCCGCGATTGTGCCCACTTTCAAAGATCAAGCCTGTTCGAGAAAGTTCTTCGAGCCATTTGTTGATATCAGTTTCTTCAAGGCCCTTCGCGGCACATAATATGCTCGGCTCAAACTCCCGGCCAATAACCGATCCAGTAAGGGCGACCTGTTTAGCCTCTGGTGAAACTGCGTCGAGCCGCGCCATCAACGCGCCTTTCAATGACGATGGTATGTGGCCGTGCCCATGCTCGCCGGATTCGACAATGGCTCGGGTCACTTCTTCCACGAACAATGGAACCCCATCGGTTTTTTCAATTATTGTAGAGATCAGAGCGTCGTCCGGTCTCTTGCCTGTAATATTTTCGACAAGGTTTGAGACATGCGCAGAATCGAACCGGCGCAAAACCAGAGACTGAACGTGCGTGTCCCCACTATCACGGGTCAATTCCCACCCGGGTCTATGGGTTATCAGGATCATCAGAGGAAGATCGGTGCATATCGACTTAAACCGCTCCAACAAGGCTTGTGTGGAAGGATCGATCCAATGAGCATCCTCTACGCAAAGAATAACCGGGTGCACGCTTGCCCGTACCTGCACTGTGTGGATCAATGTTTGGATTGTTATGTCGCGCTGCTCTTGCGGTGACATCTCGAGCACCTTTTGGGCAAGCGCACTACGAGGTGCGACCAACGCTGCAAAGACAGGCAGAACTTGTTCCCAGTCCAACCCTGGTCGTCCTTCAAGCATTTTTCTGACATGCTCAAGGATCAGATTGTCATCAAAGTCGGGTTCAACACCCGCATCCTGGGATATTCGTTGGGCTACCGGATGAAAGGGGCTGCTGCTGAGATAGGGGGAACAGTTCAGCCTTATGACATCGACTTCGTCGTTTTCGGTGATTTCTGCAAGGAATTCCTCTGTAAGCCGCGACTTTCCTATTCCGGCTTCACCGGAGAGCAAAACAACGTCTCCGTGGCCATTCTGAGCACGTTGCCATGATTGCAGTAAAATTCCCTTTTCGTAGTTCCGCCCAACCATGACGCTGTCGACATCGTCTCGATGTGAGGCCCGAAACCGGCTTTCCGCACTGCGTTCTGACATCACTTTCTGCAGATTACGTGGTTCAGCAAACCCCTTGAGCTCTGCCTGCCCAAGAGATTTGAACTCGAATATCCGATGTAAAGCTGTCTCGGTTTCCTCAACTGACAAAACGACTGAGTTTGGCTCAGCATGTTCTTGAATCCGAGCCGCAAGGTTGACGACCGGACCAGTCATGGCCCCCTCCTCATATGTGTTTTCGCCAACGGTATCGCCGACCACAACATCACCGCTCGCAACTCCCAGTCTGACTGACAAAGGCTCTCCGTCAGGCGTTTTGAGTTCTTTGACACGGTGAACAGACTCAAGACTGGCTTTTACCGCCCGAATCGCGTGATCTTCGTAAGCCCGCGGCCATCCGAAAAACACGAGAAGACCATCGCCCAAGTACTTTGCAACGTAGCCACCATATCGGCTTACGGCTCCTGCAACGGCATCTTGGTAGTTCTGTAGCAAGTCCCGCATGTCTTCGGGATCAAAGCGATTCGTAAGTTCAGTCGAACCTACAAGATCGGCAAACACAACAGTTACATGACGCCTCTCTGCAGTAGGTGGTTCAACATGCTTTTGTTTGCGCAGATCATCACTTTGTGAATTGTCTGAGGTGGACGCTTGTTCGCCTTCGGGCGTTTTTTCACGAGCTGCTTGTGACGGGGAGGTTGCGTTCTGTTGGTCGACTAGCTCGTGAATTGCGGCAAGAATGATTTTGCGATGACCAAGGCTTACTCCGAGCTCTTTTAAGTCGTCGCCAGATAGTAGTGGCAGAACACGCGCATCGATATCGTTTTCCGCAAAAACATCTGCGTACTGACTCAGGTCGAGATCGTTTAACCATTTGTCTATTCCAGCCGACATCTTTGGATCATGCTGAGATACGCGACACTAATCAAGAAAACGCTTTCAAAATGAACTGACTATTCAATGAATGGCGTCTGTTTCATTTTTTCTTCAGGTCACTCTACAATTCCGGCTCTTGCCACCGTGTTCTAGATTTACACGACTGGCTGATTGGCTGCACTCGTTTGATGTTTTGCCTTTAAAGGCGACTTTGTCTCGCACACGAGACATCGAGTAACTTTCAACGAATGACGGCTCTGCGAGACGAAGCTACCTGACGCAGACGCAGCGAAGTTGCTTCAAACAGGTCGTACAACTTTATCAAAACACCCGGACCACACAGTTCCCTCGGGTCCAGACCCTCAGTGCCCCAGTATTCAGACCCATGAAACAACGACAAATAATTCATTGACTTGAAGCCCAGGCATCCCGATGGGTTCAGCTCAAATATCTCACTCCGGTATCTCGCAACTGAAACTGTCTGGGGAACTCGGATCGCCAGAGCCGTCATACGTCACAACGGTCGGGTGCGCACAGATGATCCGCCCGCCTTGACCGGTTGGCTCGCAGGTGACTGGATGGACATAAGCTGCATCCAAAAGCTCTGGTGCTACGCCAGTGTCCAGCCACTCTTCCAGCGCAGCGATGTAGTTGGTAGCGTCCGGCCCAGGCCCGTTCTGGCAAAGAGTTACACCCAAACCTGCCGTTGTTCAACTTCCGGTGAAGGTCCAGTTTTAGGCGTGTAAACCCGCCACCAACAAATCATTTAGACAGATTGAATTGGTTCCAATTGCTTCCGCTAGAGCTACAAGCGGCAAGTATCGAATTGAAGCGTCTGGCAATCCAGTTCCTAGTCAGATGGGATGCTAAACTAACTGTGAGAAACGCTGAATACGACGAGTTGTTTCTCGTAGCCTTTAAATCTGCGGCTACCGAGTGAGACCAACGAAAACTTTTCACGCGCAGCCTCCGCCAAAACTGGATCGAGGAGGATTTGATCATTTTCAGCAGATGAACACAGTCTCGAAGCCAAATTCACGACATTGCCGATGGCAGTGTATTCGACGCGTCCCTCATACCCAATTCGACCGACCGTTGCCTGGCCGGTCGCAAGTCCAACTCCGAACCCGAGTTCATAACCGCAGGAACGCCACTGGGAGACGAGCCTTTGAACTTCCGTCTGCATGTCGATTGCCATGTCCACCGCACGTATTGCTGGCTGTGCACATCGTACCGGCGCATTTAAAAGTATCATCAGCCCGTCTCCCGAAAAATTCGTCAACGTGGCCTCATAGCGTGTGATTATGGAGCCGAGTGTCTCATGGTAATCAGATAACACCCGCATTATCTCGTCAGGTTCTGATCTGGCTGAGAAAGCGGTAAAGCCGCGAAGGTCGCAAAAGACGACGACAACTTCCGCTCGCTGTCCTGCAAGCACGCTTTCATCTCCTGACTTTTCAACTAACTCGGCGACTTGCGGCGCGAGGAAGCGCTTCAGCCTAGCGATCCGTTCTGATCGTTCTTGAGATACAGCGAGTTCGCTGGCCATAAGATTGAACCGGTTCGCGAGCAGTTCCAGTTCATCGCCCGTGGCGATTTCAATGCGATAGCCAAAATCGCCGGCGCCGATGTGGTCAGCGCCTTTTTCTAGTTTGCCAATGGGACCGGCCATGCGCCGAGCGAGCCAATAGGCAATCAAAGCGGAGAACGCGGCGGCTGCAAGCAGCAGCCCTGCTGTACGCAACAAGGCAGAATAGATCGGTGCAAATGCTTCAGACAGTGGTTGCTCGACGAAAACCACCCATCCTGCTCCCGAGACGGCCGACATAGTAATTAAGACAGTTCCATCGAACGTGTCTTTTGCGACGACGGCATTTCCTTCCGCCTCATCAATTTTCCGTTGCAAATCGCGCATGGCGAGCAAGGTCACATCATCAGTGCCGCGCAGAACACGACTGATGTCAGGGTGTGCGACAAGCTTATAGGTTTCATCCAAAATAAAGGCTTGGCCGCTATTTCCCACTTGAATGGCCGATATTACATCCCAGATGAGTTTTAGATTGATCTCGGCGATCACGACGCCGGCAGACTTGCGATTGCCGGCCAGACCGATTGTCATGTGCGGCTCTGACTCTTGGTGATAGATGACCGGACCGTACCATAACTGTGCGGACCGCGCTCCAGATACCGCTGGATCACTGGACCGATCAATCCCACTCGCGATTCTGTTCAGTTCGATCCGGGAGACGAAGAGTTGTTCAATACCGTTACCATCTATGAGCGTGATGCTCACGACAGCTGGAACCTGGCGTAGAACTCCCAAAGCATCGAATCTGTGTTGATCGAGAGTTTCTGCTGACCAGTTTAGCCGAACGGTCCAACTGAGTTGGTTTTCGATAGTTTCGAGAAATGCATCAATCCGGGCGGCCGCTGAATTCGCCTCCGTCCGCAAAAGTGAGTTAAGCAAGGCGCGTTGGTCGCGATAGCCGAACCATGCGTCGCTCACTCCAGTTGTTAGAAGCGGAACACTGACAGCAACAAACAAAACAAAGAAGTATTTCCGGAACAGAGACCGACGTGGTTTGCCGCGCTTACCTTCCACGGCTACGCTGCACCAATCGAAGCAAATGCCCTGCAGTTGAGCTTCATTCGATCACCTCGTCCGCCAGAAGTAACAACCCTTGCGGCACGTCTACACCAAGGGTCTCTGCCGTCTTCAGGTTGATCGACAGGCTGAAAGTAGTTGGTTGCTCAATTGGCAAGTCGCCCGGATTTGCACCGCGCAAGATTTGGTCCACGTAGAAGGCGAGCCGATGGATCATCGTGTAATAATCCGAAGAATAGGCCATCAAAAAGCCAACTGGCGTGAACCAACCACCCCACCCCATCGACGGCAGACCATGATCCAGAGAGAGTTCGGCAATCTTTGTAGCTTGATTAGCAAGCATCAAGTCGGGCAGCACGAAGACTGCCTGGGCGCCGTCGGCTTTCATCTGCGAGAACGCCTCCACTATATCGTCAGGTTCACGAACTTGGTATATCGTCGCAGTGATACCTAGCCGTGAAGCGGCCCGTTTCGCATCCTCTTCAAAAGGCATGTAAGCCACGTTCGGATTGGCGAGGACGCCGACATTTGTCAGTTCTGGAAGCAACTCTACCAGTAGTTCCAGCCGCTTGGCGGTGAGTTCTGTGGCATAGTAGGTGACGCCCGTAACGTTACCTCCCGGATTCGCAAGACTCTGTGCCAGACCTCCGTCTACCGGATCGCCACTGATGATCATCACCATCGGGATAGTGGACGTTTCGGTGCGCACGGCGCGGGCCACCGGCTCCGAGTCCCCGACAATGACATCCAATGGAAGTTGCGCGAGATCGGCCGCTGCCGATGTTAGTCCTTCGTAACTTTTGCCTGCACTCCGGCACTCAATCAAGACAGATTCGCCTGGCTCGTATCCGAGCTCGCCCAGCCCTCGCAAGAAGGGACCAGAGCTATTCGACAGCCACGCCTCTTCACACGCCGACCAGGTTAGCAAACCGATCCGAGGAATCGTTTCTGTGTCAGACTGACCGACTGCGCCGCAGGGCAAAGCCACAATCAGTGCGCTTATCCAATGAAGAAATTTTTGACTGATTGGCCTCATAGATTCGAATCCCACGTGCGTCTTTTTCCGCCAGTTGCCGACGTTCAAAAAACATTGTGCTCTTGCGTGGCCGGTCAACCCAGCAATCGAAACAAATTTGTAGTTTAAGCTAACCGAGACCACCGTCTTTTGAAAGTGACGTGGTTTCAAGTATCCTCGAAGCAACGCGATAGTTGACCGTCTGGTAAGTCCGCGTCTGTTGAGTTCGAGCATGGTGCAGCGAAAGTCGGTGTTTCTCGATCCAGTCTTTCGTCCAGTGCGCGGCGAAAGTGTTGGGAGAGCCCTATGCGGAAGTTGCCCGCCCAGTAAGCCACCAGGTCTTAACCTCGCCCATACCCTTCACTTCAATGGTTCCGCGTTCTTCGAAAGTATATTCGGTCTTTAGTTCTTCGTGGGCCAGACCAGTTAACTGAATGCGGCCCGGTTCGCCGTGGCTCTCCATTCGGCTTGCAATGTTCACAGTTTCGCCCCAGACATCATAAAAAAGTTTTTTGGTCCCGATTACCCCCGCAATGGCGGGGCCGGCATGCAAGCCAATACGTAGCTGCAACCCGTCGGTAAACTCGGGCGACATGTCTTGCACGGCGGCCTGCATGTCGAGCGCCATCTCGGCGATGCACTGAACCGGGTCGCCCACGGGAGAAGGCGTCCCCGCGGCAACCATGTAGGCGTCGCCAATGGTCTTGATCTTTTCCAGCTTATGTTTTGCCGCAAGGTGGTCGAAAGTGGAAAAGATACGGTTGAGGAAGCTTACAAGATCGGTCGGTGCCATCCGGGCTGAGCACTGGGTGAAACCGACGATGTCGGCATATAAGATCGCAATGTGATCGAGGCTGTCAGCGATGATCTGATCCGGTGCGTCTTTGAGGCGTCCCGCGATTTCAGTCGGAAGCAAGTTGTAGAGAAGGTCTTCGGAACGGGCATGTTCGGCCTCCAGCGCATCGTCCGACTTGCGCATCTCTGTAACAAAGAAAGCGGTAGTCGCCGCTAGGATCAACAGCAATAAAGCTGCATTCAATATTGCCATACCCGTTTCGCTTCCGACGACAATAGTTCCGGGAAGCTGATCTCGCAAAGCCGTGCAAGCCAGATATGCCAAGCCGGAAAGGGCCGCAAAGCTATTCGCCGCGTGTCGGGCCGACCTAGGAAAGACAAGGTAGGGGATGACTGTCCCAAGCAAGAAGAACTGATGCGCACCCGAGGCATATCCAAAGGTCAATGCAACAAATAACATGTGCAATAGAAAGACTGTCGAAATCAAAAGTGCAGCGGCACCGTGCCTGTTGCGACGAAGCAGGAGCAGAGCAAGCAAAAACAAGACACTGACGATAGCGTTTTCGACAGTAACAAACCTCTCTCCCACGAAGACATTAGCTACAGTCCATATGGCGTTTGCCATAAAACCAAGAAGCGCCACAATATTCGCGGCTCGCGTGTGCTTGGCATCTCGAATTTCACTCAGAAGTACCCGCATGATTTCCGCCTCTCAGGCATTTTGTGGCTTGGCTGAATGATCCGACACAAATGTTCAGTTACACAAGACCAATAGGTCCGCATTGTCCCGCTCAGCAGACCTTGATGCCGTCTGACGCGACACGAAGACCCACGCAAACCGTCGGATGACCGCTGTGAGCCCAGTTTGACCGATGCTGCAATACGCATGGATGTCTGGTCACAGATTTTGCAAGGATGATGTTGATTGAGCGTTTTACATGGTTGGATCTTAGGCAGACCTGGATTTGTTCATTTTCCGGTGTTGTCGAACTGATAACCAGGAATAGAAAGCATAGCCAATCCGGAGAAATTGGGGGTAACGCAATCCCACGCGGTACAAGCGAAAGGCGTCAATCATTGATTTCTCTAACTATAAAAAATGCCCCCAGACTTGGGGGCGAGAGTTTTAGGAGGAGCGATTATTAGGGATGTCTTATTGTGGATGTACAACCAAAGTGCCGGACTTCATGGCGACGATCAGTTTGTTGACTTCATCCACAACGCCGACCGGGATATCTGGGTGGAACGACCCGATCCGCATGGCCAGTTCATTGCCCACATCCGCCCGGTAGAGCGCACCTTCCAGTTTTCCAGCAGCTGCCAGTTCCAGGTAAGACCGCATGTTGCCTCGGACATCCAGAATAGCGGACTGCAGGATTTCCGGCCATTCGTTGATCGCATCACGATAGATGCCGATGCCATAAACGCCTTTTTCCTGAACGGCCTGCATGGAACCCAGCGTTGCGCTGTCCATTGTCGGCCAGACGACATCGGCGCCTTGGGAAATTTGGTTCAAAGCAGCTTCCTTGCCCTTGGCGATGTCATCCCAGTCGCCAGTCCAGGTAACCAGAACTCGGATCTCCGGATTGGCCGCTTTGGCGCCCGCTTCGTAGCCGGCGACCGTGTCGGTCGTGAATTTGAACTGCTGCGCGGCGATGATGCCGATGGTGCCTGTGTCTGACATAGAGCCTGCGACGTAGCCCATCAGATAAGCGATTTGGCTGAAATAGAAATCCGCGTTGGCAATGTTGTCTTTGGTGCCCAGTCCGTTGTTCACCATGAACATGGTTTCCGGGAAGCGTGCTGCGACACGTTCCACTGCGTCCTGGAATTCTCCGCCGTGACCGATCACAAGGTCATACCCCCGGCGTGCGTAGTCGCTCAGGACTTCGATTTGTTCCGGCTGATGCACGCTTTCGGAAAAAGCGGCTTCAAAGCCAAGCACTTCACCTGCCTTGGTGAGACCTTCGAATCCGGCCTGGTTCCAGCCATTATCAGAAATCGATCCGGGCATAACGATCGCGGCGCGTTCGATCCCCTCAGCGGCCGCGGGCCCGGCCAACATCAGTGCCGCAAACCCCGCCAATAGTTTGGACTTCAATTGCATTGTTGTTCTCCCATATTGGATATGTGTTTTCAGGGTGACGGGAGGATCGCGACGTGAAAAACGATGGTTTCTCACGTCACGGCTGAGATTTATCGATGCTCTCGGTCGTAGGGCAGTCCGACGCTTGCAGGTGCGCTGGCCTTGGCGCCGAGGACCACGAGTGCGATGAGCGATGCGAGGTAAGGCAAGATCAGGAAGAGCTGATAGGGAATCTCTGGCGAGGTGAATTGCAGTTTGAATTGCACCGCATCACAGAAGCCGAAGAAAAGCGCCGCGCAGATCGCGCCGATGGGCGACCAACGTCCTAAGATGATTGCCGCAAGCGCAATGAAGCCTTTGCCCGCGCTCATGCCTTCCGCAAACACATAGACTTGCGACAAGACCAGATGCACTCCGGCCAGCGCCGCGAGGGCTCCGCTGACTGCAATCGCGAGATATTGCATGCGAAAGACAGGAACCCCGGCCAAGTCCGCGGCCTTCGGGTTTTCGCCAACGGCGCGTAGGTCCAGACCCTTGTGGGATTTCATCAGCCAGAACCAGGCTGCTATTGCCAATCCGATCAATAGGTAGAACAGCGGATCCTGGGAAAACAGGGACGGGCCAACGACGGGAAAATCTGACAAGAAGGGAATATTGATCTGCGAGAACCCATTTACCCGCGCCCCTCCGGCCTGAGCCCCGAATATCTGACGGGACAGAAAAGCTGTGAGTCCGGCCAGCAGCAGGTTGAGCGCGATACCGCCAACCAGCTGGTTGATGCGCAGCCGGATCGACATATACCCAAGTAGCAGGCCTGAGATCAGGCCGCAAATGATCCCGCATCCGAGCCCGATCATGGCGGAGCCCGTTGCGAAAGAACCAGCAGCGGCGCCAAGCGCTCCGGCGAGGATCTGACCTTCGAGGCCGATGTTGTACAGCCCGCCACGTTCCGCAATCACCCCGCCAAGGGCAGCAAAAGCAATTGGCGTACCCAATCGGGCGGTTCCGGCAAGGACGTCGCCCAGCAAAACAAGATCAATCATAGCCTATGCCTCTTTCTTTTGGCGTTGTGTTTGGCGGCGCAGCCGCAGGTTTTTTGCCAGGGGTTTCAGAATGGATGTTGACCTGGTTCGCGGTGTCACGAGGGCGGCGGCGACCAGAACCACAACGAGCCCCTCGACCACTTCGATGACGGAACTGTCGACCCCGACGGCACGTTGCATCGTTCCCGCGCCGGCAGAAAGCCCGGCAAGGAACAGCGCGGTCAAAGGCGCGACAATTGGGTTAAGAGCCGCAAGGAAGGCGACGACAATTCCGTCATAGCCGTAGCCATCGCTAAACAGGTGGAACAGGCGGTACTTCAACCCGATTACCTCAATTGCGCCGGCCATGCCTGCAAGGCTGCCGCCAATCAACATGGCGCGGATGACGGTCTTTTTCTGGTCCACACCGGCATAGGTCGCAGCGCGGGCATTGCGCCCCACAAGGTCCAGTTGGAAGCCCGATGGCGTAAAGCGCAGCCAGAAATACAAGATAACCGTCATGGCTAGCCCGAATACAAAGCCCACATGGGTATCAGATCGCGGCATCAGAATAGGCAGGCGATAGGCTTCTGAGACTTCCTCTGAATAAGGATATGGCGCGCCTTCGGCCAATAGCGGCCCGGCCACGGCGTAGCTGACGATGTGGATCGCAATGAAGTTCATCAGCAGCGTTACAATCACCTCATTCGTGCCCCGATAGGCTTTGAGATACGCGGGAATTGCCGCCCAGAACGCCCCGCCGCCGGCGGCGGCGATAAATATCAGTGGCACGCCCAATAGACCGGGCAGATCGGGGATCGCCAAAGCAAAGACGGTGCCGAACAACCCACCAATATAGATCTGCCCCTCGCCACCGATGTTGAACACACCGGCGCGCATCGGAATGATCACGGCCAGCCCTGCTAGAAGCATCGGCGAGGCTTTGACCAAAGTATTGGAGAAACCCCAGTAATTCAGGAAGGATTCCAGAAACAGAACCTTATAGGCCTCAAACGGGTTGTGCCCGTCGAGCAGGATTAGCACGCCGCCAAAGCTCAGCGCTAAAAGTAAAGCAATCGCAATCCGGCGTTGCATGATAAATCTGTTCATTGTACCTCCTCCGGCGATGCGGTCATCAAGAGCCCGATGTCTTGAAGAGTTGTGTTTTCTGGATCGACAACACCCGTGATCCGGCCAAAGGCCATCACGGCGACGCGGTCAGAGATGTCGAGCACATGTTCAAGTTCAGTGGAGATATAGAGAACCCCCACTCCGCTTTGGGCGACGGCACGGATCTGGTTCTGAACAAATTTTGTTGCGCCGACATCAAGCCCTTTAGTCGGCTGTACGACGACCAAAAGATTGCGCGCCCGGGCCACTTCGCGGGCCAGAACGATCTTTTGTTGATTGCCACCGGATAGAGCCGAGGCGTTCAATTTTGGGTCAGGGGGCCTAATGTCAAAGGCCGCGACCACGTCGCTTGCGATCTCGTGCATCGCGCGCCGGGAAATCAGACCGCCAGAAATGAACCTGTCTTCGCCAATGGATCGAAAGGCTATATTTTCTTCGACACTGAGCGACAGGACCAAGCCTTCGGCATGGCGGTCCTCGGGAACGAAGCCTATGCCATCTGCAATGCGCGAAGCGATGGAGGCGCTTGATATCTCCGTGCTATTAAGGTGGATGGCGCCGCTGGTTTGCCTTTTTAGGCCGGTGATCACCTCGCTCAACTCCGTCTGGCCATTGCCGTCGATCCCTGCGATTCCAAGGATTTCGCCAGCCTTCACGGAAAGGGTCAGATCCCGCAGGATTTCCGCGCCGCCTGGATCCATCAGGCAGACATCAGAGACAACCAGAGCGTCCGATGCTGAGCTGGTGTCGTTGCGCGTTCTTTTGGCCTTGGGCGTCTCGACCGTTTCGCCGGTCGGCTTGTCTCCCATCATAAGCGCTGACATTTGGGCCATGGGCGTGGTCGCAACCGGAAGAATTCCCTCGACACGCCCATGGCGCATTATCATGACGCGATCGGCAATTTTGCGGATTTCATCGAGCTTGTGGCTGATGAAAAAGACGAGGCAGCCGTTGGCAACTAGCTTGCGCACCCCTTTGAGAAACGGCGCGACTTCGGTCGGGGCAAGAACGCTGGTGGGTTCATCCAGGATCAGGATCGATACATCGCGAAACAGCGCCTTAAGGATCTCCACCCTTTGCTTCATGCCCACAGGCATTTCCGTGACGCGGATGTCGAAATCGACGCTAAAGTCAAAGTCGCTACAAAGCTGCCGAATGCGCGCCCGCGCTTCGGCACCCCTCTTTGTGCTGGGTAAGCCGATCAAAATGTTCTCTTCGGCGGTCATTGCGCCGACCAGGCTGAAATGCTGGTGGATCATGCCGATCCCATACTCAATAGCTTTTGCTGGGCTGGTCACCGAAACAGGTGTTCCGCCCAGTTTGATTTCACCGCTATCGGGCTGATACAGACCGATCAAAACGCTTGCGAACGTGGTTTTCCCCGCTCCGTTCTCGCCCAAAATCGCAATGCACTCGCCCTTCGAGGCCAGCAGATTGACGTTGTGCAATGCACGAACGGCGCCAAACGACTTGTCGATGCCGGTGACTTTAAAAAATGGATCCAAGACAACCTCCCAACTTTCACGCAAATTCAAGAGAGAATGCCCTATCTTCTCAAATTAGATGTTTTCACCTCACGGCTGAGAATTTCGCCCACATGTGAACTGGTAATCGGGTTAAAGTGGAGCGACGAAATAGCATCGCATCAGGAGAGAAAAGCCGCGCGTTATGGCGAAGATACCGTCGTTGAAAAGTATTCAGGCCTTCGAAGCGGCCTGCCGGCATCTGAGTTTCAAGGATGCCGCCGATGAACTATGCGTCACTCCGACTGCCATTTCCCATCAGATTAAATCGCTGGAGGATCAACTTGGGGTGCCCCTGTTTCACCGGCTGACCCGCGCCTTGAAACTGACGGAGGATGGGGCCAACTACGCGCCCCACATCATTGAGGCCTTCAAAAACATTGAAGCCGCCTCTCTCGCGCTGGAGGAAGACGACCTTGCGGGCACATTGACAATCTCAACAACCGGGTCTTTTGCCGCCAATTGGCTTAGCCCGCGGCTGCGAGGCTTTTACGAGAAATACCCGGATATCTCGGTAAGGGTTCTGTCTAGTGACCAACTGGTGGATTTCAAATCCAGCGATGTGGATGTGGCTATTCGGTATGGCTTTGGCGATTATCCTGACAGCAATGTGGCTTGGGTCTTGAATGACTGGGTGGCCCCTGTCTGTAGCGTGGAAAAGGCGAAGTCACTGGGTTCCCCCGAAGATCTTCTGAAGTCTCGTCTGATCGAATACCAATGGAGCGGGTTTTCTGATGCGGATCCGAGTTGGGAGCGATGGATGGACGCGGCTGGCTTGCAAACTAGTGACGTCGAGCCCTATGTCACCTATTCCGAGGAACACATCTGCTTGCTGACGGCAAGCGATGGTCATGGTGTGGCCTTGGTCAGCCTTTTGGCCGCCGCGCGTTTTCTGGAACGCAATATGCTGGTCGCCCCCTTTGACGCGGCATTGAAGAACAAGAGCTATTTTCTCGTCTGCCCGGAAACTTACGCCAATCGTGCACGCGTTCGTGTGTTCCGGGAATGGCTATTGGACCAAGCAGATGAGTTTCGCGACAGCGTCGTCGGTCAAAGGTTTTTTGAAGAATAGCGCGTCTGCAACGATCTAATCCGTCGCTTGAATTTTTGTCATTTCTAAATTGCCGAGAAGCATGCGTTTCTGAACCCCTAATCAGGAGTTCTTGCGCATGCATAGTTTTGACCCTTCCCAACCCGATGGTTTCAATCAAACTCTGGACAGCACGGTCTCTGCCCACGGCGTCCCGGTCATTGCAGAACGGTATACAGTGCCAGCACGTTGCGGTGTCGCGGCGCGTTTGGAAGCTGGGCAGACTTTGACCATCACCAACCCGACCGGCTGGCAAGTCTGCGATTTCTGGGCGTTCAATGCAGCAGAGCTGCATGAATATTTGTCTATGCCGCATGTGCATACGGATCTTCTTTCTGTTTTCCCAAAGGTCGGTGACAGGTTGGTCAGCAATCTGCGCAATCCACTTCTGACGCTGACCCAAGACACATCGCCGGGTGTTCATGACACAACGATCGCAGCTTGCGATGCCAACCGGTACAGGCAATTGGGCGTCACTGACTATCACGACAATTGCGCCGACAACTTGAGGCAGGCTTTGCTTGCTATCGGGAAAAAAGCACCGCATGTGCCAGCGCCCTTCAATCTGTGGATGAACGTACCAGTTCACCCTGATGGCAGCCTTTCCTGGGCTGCCCCAGTGTCAAAACCGGGGAATAGCATGACCTTCAAAGCTGAGATGCCAGTCTACGCCGTGATGTCGGCCTGCCCGCAGGATATCACTCCAGTCAATGGGGACAAAGGCAAACCGAGCGCGCTGGAATTTGTTGTTCATGACGGCTGATGGCGGCGACATATTTTCTGCCCGCTGGATCATCGAAGATGCCTTTCACAGTCACAACGACTTCGCGCTTTATGTTCTAGACGGCAGAATAGGTGGCTTGGCGCCTCTGGCCGTATTGAAGTCACGTTATCCCAGCGCAAGGGTGCACTTGGACACAAACACGGCGATCCTGCCGGGGTTTGTGAATGCGCATCACCATTGCTATGGGGTCAACCTAATCAACCAAGGGATACGGGATGACCTATTAGAGCCTTGGATTTTCGCCTCCGCTGGCACAATCGACGTTGCGCCGCGCCTCGCCACCGAATACTCGGCAATGCGCTTGCTGAAGAATGGGGTAACGGCTGTTGTGGATGCCTGCACCGCGGGTCAGACCGCGGCCCTTGCTGAAGCGAAGATAAGGGACAAAATCGCTGCATATAATGGGCTTGGCCTGTCCTGTGCCATCGCGCCGGGCGAGAGATGGCACAACCAGCTTGTGCATCCATATGGGCAAAGCCAGTCATTTCTGACCACTTTGCCAGAGGTTCTGCGATGCAAACTGCATCGCCAGCACGTTGCGCGCACACGTATTGAACCGCAAAGCTTAGTGCGGCTTCTGTCCCGGATGCATGGCGAATACGCGGCTTCTGAATGCGCTGATGTGTGGTTTGGTCCCACGGCACCGCATTGGACGGGCCGAGAGACTCTGCGCGACATCACCAGGGAGGTTCGCGAAAGCGGCCAGCGCATTCACACCCATGCCGAGGAGTCTCGGTTGCAACACCTGTCGGCTACAGCCTGGAGTTTTCAGGGTGCCATCGCAGAGTTGGGCAAAGCTGGCCTGCTCACTGACGGCTTATCATTGGCGCATATGGTATGGGCGGACGAAAAAGATCTGGCGCGAGTGGCCGAGGCGCGCGCGCATATCGTGTGCAATCCTAGCTCCAATTTGCGGCTGCGGTCCGGGATTGCACCCGCGCCATTGATGAAGCGGATGGGCATCAACCTCGCACTGGGGATGGATGGGACCAGCCTGGCAAGTGATGACGATATGTTCGACGAAATGCGTCTGGCGCAAAGCCTTTATTGGTCAAGTGATCGGGCGAACCCTAGCCTGACCGCGAAGGATGTTTTCGACATGGCCACTATGGGTGGCGCGCGTTTGATGGGAATGGATCAAAGCATCGGAAGCCTGTCCGTCGGCAAACGCGCCGACTTTGTGATCCTGCGCCTGGACCGTCTTGAAGGTCCCTGGCTGGACCCCGGCATTGATCCGGTTGAGCTGTTGGTCAGCTCGGCAAAATCCACGGATATCTATAGCGTCTTCAACGGCGGACAACTGGCCGTTTCGCACGGCGAGGCCAAAAGGTGCGACGAAAAGAAAATTCTTCAAAACATCACCGACGGCATGCAGCGCGCCGCGGATCAAAGGCTGAGTGCCAGCGAATATGCCGCCGTCAAATCCGCATTGCAGCGCTGGTATGACGATTGGCTGACGAACAACGCCCCGCAATTGTGACAGAGGAGCTAGACCATGCAGAAGAAAATAATCTGGCCAAACGGCGCACGATGCGCCTGTGCGATCACCTTTGATATCGATGCGGACAGCCTGATCCATATCGCAAAGCCGGTCGACGGGCATGATCGCCTCTATCCGATCTCCATGGGGCGTTACGGGCCGACGGTTGCCATCCCTCGGATTCTAGAAACCTACAAGCGTCTCGGGTTGAAACAATCCTTCTTCGCCCCCGGATGGGTCGTGGAGCAATATCCAGATGCTATGCAAGCCATCCTGAAAGATGGTCATGAAATCGGTCATCATGGCTATTTGCACGAAGACCCGACAAACCACAGCGCGTCTGAACAAACCTATTGGTTTGAACGCGCGCTGGAGTCGCATAAGCGGGTTCTGGGCAATGTGCCAAAAGGCTATCGCGCACCGGTTTACAATGTGACGCAAGCCGTCATCGACCTGCTGAACAAGCATGAATTCGACTATGACAGTTCGCTGATGGCGGATGATGTGCCATACCTCATGCGATCCGGCGGCCGGACTTTGGTCGAACTTCCATCGCACTGGGGGACCGACGACTGGCCGCAATTCGCCCATTTTGAGGAGATTGGCTACATGATGCCCGTCGCCGGGCCACGCGCCGGGCTGACCCCATTTTGGGAGGAATTCGAAGCCCAATACGAAGAAGGTGGCTTCTGGATCGGCATCTGGCATCCGTTCCTGACCGGGCGTTTGGCGCGGTGGCGGCAGGTGGAAGACTGGATGGAATCTATCTTGAACAGGGGTAACGTCTGGTTCGCGACTCTCGGAGAGATCGCGCAGCACGTGCGCATGCAATATAAGGCAGACCGGCAAAGCGTACGGGTTGAAGAACTGCCTTATTATCAGACTCCGGTTCTGACGGCATGAATATCCTTCAACGGGCGCGCGACTTCCTGGATTCGCTCGACGCGCATCGCGAGATATTCCTTAGCGTTGCGCCAGATAGACTGTTGCAGGATGCTCGATCCGCCGCCGCGCGGCAGGCCGAAGGAAGGCTGCTTGGCCCGTTGGACGGCCAGTTTCTTGCGGTGAAGGCCAATATCGACGTGCAAGCGCTCCGAAGCCATGCGGGGTCTTTGGCCATCGATCCTCAACCAGCAGACAATGACGCTCCAATCGTGGCCAGGCTCCGTTCTGCGGGCGCGATCATTCTGGGCCATGTGAACATGTCGGAGTTCGCCTTCTCCGGGCTCGGAGTTAATCCGCATTTCGGCACCCCTCTGAATGCTTTGGATAGCACAATGGTGCCTGGAGGGTCCTCGAGCGGATCGGCGTCAGCCGTTGCCTTGGGCTTGGCCGACATCGCCTTGGGCACAGATACCTCCGGCTCCGTGCGCATTCCGGCCGCCTGTCAGGGCTTGGTGGGGTTTCGCCCAACCATGGACCGCTACGAAGGCGCTGGGATTTTACCTCTGGCACCTTCCTTGGATACGCCAGGCTCACTCGCTTTGAAAGTCAGTAAAATATGCGCCGTGGATCGCGTTTTGTCGGATTGCAAAGAAACCGGGCACTCATGCCGTCAAATTCTGTGCCTGAGGGAAGATGCCCTCGTGGGATTTACCCCTGAAATCAAGGCAATGTACGAACAGGTCCTGCAGCATTTGTCCGAGCATGGCGTCGAATTGGAAAGGGTTGATATCCGAAGTTTCACTCGTGTCACGGAGGTCTTCCAAACCTGCGGAACGCTGGTGAGTGCCGAAGCCTTTCGTCTTCTGCCAAGTTTGGTCGGAGACCGGCAGGCCAGACTGGACCCAAATGTGCAGGATCGCCTTGCTCAGGCGGCTTCAATCCTTGGCACAGATCTGCAGGCCTTGCTGGAAATCCGGCGGGCCCTCATCCTGGACTTTGGCAAGGAACTGGCAGGGAAGATGTTGCTTTACCCGACATTGCCGTCGAACCCGCCGTCGGTTCTGGCTGTGACCCGCGATAAAGGGGTCTTTGCACGGGAAAACGCCCTTATCCTGTCGGTATCGATGAAAGCCGCTTTCCTCAATGCCCCAACAATTTCCATTCAATTTGGAGAACGGAGACCGGGGGTCAGCCTATCCCTGAGCGGCGGAGCAAACAGGGACGCGGATGTACTTGCGACGGCGTCTTATCTGGAGAAGATTTTTTCAGCGATTGGAGATGGCTGAGGTCATTTCACTCCATTCAGAATTCTCTTCATTTGTACCTGCGCGTCACTGGCTTCACCTTTGAATGGTTCATTGCAAACTGACTAGGTGACAAGATGACCACAATCCTGAGAATTGACGCCAGCGTGCGCCACACCGACAACCCTGTTGCGGCCTATAACTCCATTTCCCGCGCTTTGGCGGACAGTTTCGTGGAAGAGTGGAAAACGGTTGATCCCGACGTTGAAATAATTGTGCGTGACGTCGGAATGACCCCGCCAGATTTCATTTCTAACGATTGGATCGCGTCCGTCTTTACAGCAGAAGAGGAACGCACTCCTGAACAGAGCGCTTTGGTCAGCTTGTCTGATACGCTGATTGATGAACTCGACCGCTCCGACATCCTGCTGATTTCGACGCCCATGTACAACTACGGCATGCCCGCAGCCCTTAAGGCTTGGTTTGATCAGATCATCCGGATCAACAAGACATTTACGTTTGATTTGGCGCGTGGCGACTTCCCTCTGGAACCGATCATGTCCGGAAAAACCCTGGTGCTGCTGACATCGGCTGGCGAATTCGGTTTTGAGGACGGTGGGATTCGCAATGACTCGGGTCACCTTTCTGCGCATATCAGCACATTGCGCAAGTACCTGGGCGCAGAACGCATGTTCGAAGCTGCGGCCGAGTACCAGGAATTCGCTGATGAGCGTCACGAAGCTTCCGTCGCCTCAGCTCAGTCCCAGGCTCGTCACATTGCGCGTGAGCTTGCCTAACCGTTAGCCAGTTTATGGAAAGTAGAACCTGATGAAATGAACAGGTTCTACATTTCCAACTGATCACAGCTCAAGGTGTGAGGCAGGTGGTTGTGTCCTGCGCCCTTACCTGAGTGGCTCAAGTCGCTAAAGATACGAAACGGCAGCGAATGTAGTTGTAAACCTTCATTTCGGATTGGCAGACAGTTTTTACCAATTTCTTGAATCAACATCCCCTTATTCGAACTCCTGGTTCGAAAGCGGAAATTGCTACGCTGCGTTTGAACGGCAGATTTGTCCCGCAAAGCCGGCGCTCACTCCTTATCGTTGATCTTCGAAGCAGCAAAAAAGCTCGTATAACTAGCAAACGATGCGATATGCCCTCTCATCTGCGATACGTTAGAAAATAGCTTTACTTTCGCCCCGACCTTCATTCAGGCCCTCCAGGCGTATTCTACAGAATTGCCGTGCAGTCTCGGCTTGCCTTCAAGACAATCCCTCACTGATTTCAGACACAGTCTTTTCGCCGGTTATTTAACCTAGCCGGACCCGCCGGGCGGCATAGATACGCGCTCTAGAATACCGCGATAGTGGCAAATTTGTTCTTTACATCGCCAATATCGGTGGCCTCGGGCTGTTTCTGCTTGCGTCGTGCTGATCATTTCGTAGAACTTCTGAAGATTTCGTTTTCCAAAGATTGAATTTGAAGCCCGCTTCCGGAAGCGGGCACTCATGGACACTTCGAAGGGTCCGCTTGGCATACTGTTAGTCGGTGCCTTTGCTTGATCAGATCAGCCTCAGCTTTTAATTCATTTGCTTGCTCGGTTACGGTCGATCCCTGAGCCTCATCAATGACCGCCGAAGCCAACGCACCAGCGTCCCCAGCGCCTGATTTCGCGGCATATCGAAGCGTTTCCAGCGACCCGGAGTCCGCAAATTCGATCACCAACTCCTGGCTTCCAAAAGCTGCTTTGCGGGGAATTGGAATGCCGTATTCGTTGCCCGGCAATGCCATCAACGCGGCGCCTTCCCAGATTTTTTCACCCTTGAGATCAGATTGTACAGCAAAGTTGACCCGTGTAAGTTGCCGGGCGATCAATACATTGGTCTGATCTTCGTTGTTATTGTCCACTGGATGTTTCAGTCGCGAATAGTTCGCCGCGCTTATGCGAGTGAACAAGTTTCCTAGGTGCTTCTCAAGCTTCAAGTGATGAACGAGACTGCCATCAACTGGTTTGATTTCTTGGATATTGGTGCTGGGAACAGTCAACTCTTTCGAGTACTGAAGTGTCAGAAGGCCAGTGTTTTTGTTCTTCTTATCTTCAATGTATTTGCAAGCATTGAATTCCTCTCCATCTTCCTTGTCAAGAATTCGTGATCGTCCCGCTGCTACTACGGTCAAAACTGACTCAACTACCTGTTTCGCCGTTCCAGTCTGTGTGGAATTTAAGCTCTTTAATCTTCCATCCTCAAAAAACTGGACCTTGACATCAGGATCCGAAAACGGACCCGAAAATTGCTGAAAATCCAAGACGTGCTGTGAGGTAGTATCAGCCGAATTGGTTAAAATCGGAGCAACAGAATTCAAAACAACCAACTCATCAAGTGAGTTGCATGTTACAGACCGAGTTACATCGACCCGTATGTCGGTCTTGGTAAGGTAGTAGTTTGATGACACTTCGGGGATCTTCCCGCAGCTCGATATGACCAGAATGAGTGCCAGTAATCTCTTCATAGCAATAATTCTCTCCACAGGGGTCGTTGTGCCTACACTTGGCAAACTATCATCAAGTTAAGGCATTTATATGCAATTCTCGGTTGATAGCTTCGCCCCTGTTGCAATCCTGACAAACCATCTTACCAGCCCCATTCCTGAAATGTCCGGTCCATCTTGTCGATCGCATTCTGCAACGGCACGCGTTGTACCCGCCCGAACCAGAGCAGATGCCATAGGGCCAACAAGCAAATCGGAGCGGGCCTAGCACACGGAGACAGAAGCCACGCAGTGTACTGCGTAGAAAGCGAGATAGAATGATTTCGATTTTTGGTAAGCCCGACGCACTGCGTCCGCGGAAGCAATTTGGCGAAACAAGATTTCATTACGTACGGCCAATTCCAGAAATGCAGAAACACTTCCGATTGTCACCACTACTGCCGCTTGTTCGACTGCATTCCACAGGTCCCGTTCGACACTCACGTTCTTGCGTACCTTGATTGTGTCGTGCGGTATGAATGGGACAGAGAGCAGATGGCCCCCTCTGTCAGTTCTTCAGCCACCTCAACGCGAATGGCTTGGAGGTCGCGCGCCACGCGCAGATCATCGAGATCCGAAAAATAGTAATCGAGTGCCGAAATGGCGTTCTCGATAACATCCCCCGACTCATCGGCAGCGGCGAAGCAGTTCGGTACGTCTGGAAAACACACGTCATAGGCGGAATAGGCGCGGCCTTTCTGAGGTGGGTGCATTGAGCGCTGGAGGCGGATTTCGATTGAACATGTTTGAACCCTTCCTTGTGTTTGGATGGGTTCTTTCTGGCGCGCCCCGCGTGACAATCGCGACGCGCGCGAGAGTTGGTGCAAAACGGGTGCAGGCGCGGTGCGCGCTTTACTTAGACATTTGATTTTAATGGGATTTTTTGAAGTGGCGCGGCCCTTAGCAGGGGAGCGCCTTCGACCACTCGGCCACGTCTCCGCTGGCGGGTATATCCTTGCCTGTCACCCGGATACAAGGCGATTTTCTATGCCTTGCTCACTTTTCTCAAATTCGTCGCAAACGCACACGCAATCAGCGAAATTTCGACGCTCTTGAAGACGGATATAAGCAGTCGTAATTGCGCGAAGGAATTCTTCAAACTACTCAATATGACGCGCTCTGAACTGAAAACTTGCCAAATACACGGGCTATAAGGCATATTTGTATAGATTTATTAGCGTATAATTCAAAAATACGAATTTATTGAGGGGCAAACCGAGCGGTGGGCGCGATGCGCTCAGTACCTATCTGTGGGGGAAGGACGTTAGGTTGGCTTGGTTGAAATCGTTACTCGTTATTTGTTGTGTTTTGCTTCTGCCTTCGCAGGCCTTAGCCAACATAGGAAAAGTCATCGGCGTCGAACAAGGCGCTGAAATAACACGCGCAGGGAAATCGCAGCCGTTGCGAACAGGGATGGAAGTTGCATCTGGCGATTCCATATCCACCGACGGCAGCGGTCTGGTTCAGTTGGTTTTCGTCGATGAAACCAAGATCGCGATTGGCCCGAATGCTCGGATGACACTGGATGTGACAATGCTGCGCGGCAACAAAAAGGCCAAGAACTTCGCGGTTCAGGCCCTTGGCGGCAGCTTTCGCTTTATCTCTGGCAAAAGTAAAAAGCGCGCCTACTCGATTCAAACGCCCACTGCGACCATGGCCGTACGCGGAACGACTTTTGACATATGGGTCGCGCCCGGCGCGCAAAGCGCCATGCTGATTTTACAGGGCCGGGTAGAAATGTGTGGTCAGAACGGCATTTGCCAAGAGACCGGGCGCAAATGCAACCTTCTCGCCACCACACAGAGTGGACGTATCGGGCGCTCTGTCGATCAGGAAAGTTACGAACAAGCGGTGAAAGAAGGGTTCCCCTTTGTTCAGTCACAAGAGCAATTGCTGATTCCATTGCAAACAGACGTGACGGGCTGCGGCAGGGACGCCGTGCCACCTCTGCCGCAACGATCAGAGGTCCCTGCATCAGGCCCTGACTGGGGACCGCGTGAGGTTCAAAGCGCTGGGGCCTCCGGGTCGTCCCCGTCAAACAGCGTCGGCGTCGGCAGCGGCAATGGCGGCAGCGTCGGCAGCAGCACTGGCAGCAGCAACGGCAGTGGCGGTAATGTCGGAAACGGTAGCGGCAGTGGCGATGGCAGTGGCGGCTCGATCGGCGGCGGTTCCGGCAGCGGCGGGCCAGGCAGCGGTGGCACGATTGGTGGTGGCGGAACAGGGGGATTTGGCGGCGGTAGCGGCAGTGGCACCACTGGCGGTAACGGCGGCAATAGCGGCGGTTGAGCAAACACAGGCCCCGCTGCATGACATCAGATCAGTCGTTGCCGCAGAAAAATGCGCACATCCCGTTCAGGTCCGTCCGGGCTGACCACGACATTCGGAGGCAAACGTGACCGGGAAGCCCAAAGAACGAACAGGGCGGCGGCGGGCCTTCCAGCTGGTAGGGCTGGGCCTGATCCTTTTCGGGTGTTTTATCCGGGTTCTCGATCCGTATCCGGTGCGGATGACGCGGCTGATCTATTTCGACATTCTGCAACGCATCTCACCACGCGAATACAACCCTGATCTGCCTGTCCGCGTTGTGGATATCGACGAACAGTCGCTGGCAAACTGGGGGCAATGGCCCTGGCCCCGAACCCTTTTGGCACAGATGGTCCAGAACCTGGGCGAATATGGTGCCGCCGCTATCGCCTTTGACATTTTGTTCGTCGAACCTGACAGGTTCTCGCCTGCGCGGTTGCTGGAAGAACCCTCGCTCTCTGGGGTGCTGTCAGTTGAGCGCCACGCCGAGAAGCTGGACCATGACGTGCTGTTCGGAATGGAGATCGCCAATTGGCCGGTTGTATTGGGCGCGGCAGCCCGACAATCCAGCGACGGCAGGCACGTTACGCCGATGGCCGGGATCATCGAAATAGGGGAATCGCCGACCTCGGGGCTGGTTACTGTTCCTTATTGGACCCCACCAGCCTCACCGCTGGATCGAACGGCAGCAGGCATCGGAGGGGTCAATGTCTCACCCCTTGGCGGTATGGGCATCGTGCGCCGCGTGCCTATTTTGTGGGGCGGGCCGGATGGTGCGCTGCCGGGGCTGGGGATTGAGGCGCTAAGGGTTGCCATAGACGAACCCGTCATCATTGCCGAAGGCATGCCGGATGAGGCCGGTATCATGCTGGCGGTCGAGATTGGTCAATTCCGCCTGCCAACCACCGAAAACGGCGAGGTCTGGGTCAGATACAGGCGCGATAACCCGGACCTGTATCTGTCAGCTGATGATATCATGCAGCCACAGGACAATCCCGATCTGCGCGCCGAAATCGAAGGGCGGATCATTCTGGTCGGCACGTCGGCCGCCGGATTGTTTGACATGCACCAGACACCTTTGGGTGAATCTGTTCCGGGCGTGTCGATCCATGCGCAAATTCTTGAACAGGTCCTGACCGACGAAATGCTAAGCCGCTCGGATGTGACGTCGGCGCTCGAACTGCTGTCTTTCGTCATTCTTGGCGTAGTGGTCACGGCCGTCATGGCGCGGTTCGGGGCGGTTGCGTCATTTGTTGCAGGTGGCGTTGCTGCGGCGGTTGTCCTTGGCATCAGTTGGCTGGCATTCCAGCACCAGTTGGTTCTGTTCGACGTTACCTTTCCGCTGATGGGGGGCATGGCTAATTTCGGCCTGCTGGCGGGCTATCTGTTCATCTCGACCGAGCGCGAAAAACGTGTGATCCGACAGATCTTTTCCCACTATGTCGCGCCCGAGATTCTGGACGAAATTGAGGTGTCTGGGCATCAGCTTCAACTGGGCGGTGAAACACAGGAGATCACCGTCATGTTTTCGGATATACGAGGCTTTACGCCTTTGTCCGAGTCAGTTTCGGCCACCGATCTTGTCACCTTGCTGAATCAACTTTTTTCTCAGATCGGCGACCAGATATTGCTGGAACGGGGCACCATAGACAAATTCATCGGCGATGCGGTAATGGCGTTTTGGAACGCTCCCCTGCCGGTCGAAGATCACCCATGCCGTGCCGCAAAGGCGGCGCTGTTGATGCGACGGGCGCTGGTAGAGTTCAACGCCTCGGACGTCATGCAGGGGCGGCCGCCGATTGCGCTGGCGACCGGTTGCGCCACGGGTCGGGCCTGCGTCGGTAATATCGGGTCAAAGCGCAGGTTCAACTATACCGTCATCGGGGATGTGGTGAACGTCGCCGCACGGATCGAACAAAGCTGCCGCCATGTGGACTATGACATCGTTGTCTCAAGTTCGGTGTATGAGAAAACGCGGCACGAAATGGCGATGCTTGAGGCCGGGTATGTCGACCTTAAGGGACGAACTGACCTGGAACCCGTTTTCGTGCTGGTTGGCAATCAAGACGTACTGGAAACCCCTGAATTTCAGAAATTGGAAACAACCCACCAAAGGCTGATCGCGGCTATTCGGGACCGGCACCCTCAGGTTCGGATTGAACGAATATGCGAGGATTGCATCGAACAAGCCCACCATATCGAACCCGGATTGATGAAGTTCTATTACGCGCTGTCCGGCAGGGCCGCCGATTTCCGGTCGGATTTCCAATCCAATCAGTTGATCTTCAGCCACCAAAGGCGCGCCCGAAAACCATCAGCCTGAGCAGTTCGAATGGATGGGCTATGCCATTTCCGCCAACGCCATATCAATGCGTGTCAGCATCGGAGATCGCCCTGCAGACTCGACGATGACGCGGGCCCGGCTTAGATGCTCGATAGCCTGCGCCTTGTTTTTTTTCGCCTTGTACAGCAGCCCCATGATCATATCACAGCGCGCGATATAGTGGCCCTTTTGGTCGAACTGAGGGTTCTTGCGCACCTGCTCGACCATCGCGATCAGACGGTTTTTTCCAAACAGCATAACAAAAAAAATCAAACGGAAATTTCGAAACAGAACCCCCAGCGAACCGCCGCCTTCACCTGTTAGGATGGCCAGATACATCTCGCACAGAAACAGACGGGCCCAGTCAGCGGATATCTGAGTGCCCTCGTCGGTACGTTTCTGAATGGCGCATTCAATCTGGCGCAACCCGTCCGTGATCCGACCGTTCAGCGCATAGGCCACCCCCAGCATCGCCGCGGGCCCGAAGGTGAACAGCGTCCACCCCTTTTCGTTGCAGGCCTTGATGTGGTTTTGAACCACCTCAGTCGCCCCTGGCATTTCCAGCGGCACCATGGCTCCTACTCTGGCTGCTTCGGCTATGGCCAGCTCAAATTCGACCTTTGATGCTTTGCGCGCCTTCTCAGCCATTTCAAGCGCCAGTTCGTGATCATCGGTGACCATCGCGATCAGCGCCTTCATGGCGGTTCCATAGCCCAGCGCACGCGGGTCGTTTTTGGCTTTTCCCAAGGCGATCATCCGATCTGATGCGGCATGCGCCCGCGCCACCCGCCCCCGTGTCAGTTCGTTCCACCCAACAGTGGCCTGATAAAAATTGTGGATATAGGCGTCGTCGATCTGTTCCAGCACAGCCTCGACTTCGCGTTTTCGCGCCTCGAAACGGTCATTGTCGATCGGCGCGTGATAGATTGAGACCGAAAGCTCATTCACCATGGCATACGCCTTGGAGGCCGGGTCATTCAGACGACTGGCCATGTCTGTAAGTTCCTGTTGAACCCAATGCGCCTCGTGGTATTTGCCATTGCAGACCAGACAAGAGACATAATGGTGCAGGAACAGCGCGTGATCCTGACTGTCACCGATCTTTTGCAGGATCGGACGCACTGTCCCAGCTAGTTCGATAATCTTTTTGACCCGCAGTGAGATATTGGAACACAGCGCAAAACTGGCCATGAATCCGGCAAATTCTGCATCTGTGGCACAACTTGGGTCGTTTTGGTACAGCTCAAGAGCGTCCACAAAGTACCGGTTGGCTTCGTCCAGTGAATAAACGCCGAGGCATTTATCACCAGCCATGGCACTGTAGTGAAACGCCTGATCTGCCCGATCGGTCTGTCCATAGTGAAAGGCCAGCACCTCGGCGGCCTCGTGCAACCGGTTGGCGTTGCGCATCACCAACGCCTCGGCAATGGCAAGATGCAGGTCGGACCGGCGGGACAGAACCAGGCTTTGATAGACCGAATCCCGCAGCAGAACATGTTTGAAGATATAATCCGACGAGTTCGGCTCGCGGTACAGCACATCCTGCGCTTGCAGCCGTTGTAGGGTGGCGCCGGTTGACTTGGTCGTCTCGGTGATCTGGGACAAAAGACCGGGATCAAAACGCCTACCAATCACGGCTGCAGCCTGCAGCAAGGCGCGATCTTCGGGATCAAGTCGTTCAATTCTGGCTGTCAAAAGACTGCGCATGGTGACGGGCAGCCCGCTGTCGCTGATATCCGCTTCGATATGGGCGCGGCCATTTTCGACGCGCAAAACTCCCTGATCCAGCAGAAAGCCCAAGATTTCTTCGCCAAATAGTGGATTACCGCCGGCACGGTCAGCCAGCTGTTCGGCCAACCCATCGGGCAGAGCGTCCACCCCAAGACGGTTTTGCGCCAGCGTGGCAAGGTCTTCGGCCCTCAGCGGGCGAAGCGCCACGGTTGTCACCCCGGCCATGTTTTGCCAACTGGGTGTGTATTCGGGTCGCCGTGTCTGGATGATCAGCAGGTTCGACAAGTTCGGAGCCTCGATCATATTCGCCAGCAAGTCCTTTGACGCGCTGTCGATCCAATGACCATCTTCGATCAGCAAAACAACCTGACCCCGCGCGCATTTCAGGCGCAGCAGCTCGGTCAGCAACTCGCGAATACGCAGACCGATCAGAACACCGTCGAGACCGTCCAGAACCCCCTCGGGCGGCGTGAGCCCCAGAAAGTTCATCATTAACCCAAGGTTCTGTTGCGTGAACAGCCCGGATGTTTTTAACCCGGTCTCAAGCTTGGCCCGAACCCGCTGCGGGTTGTCGGCATCAGTGATGAGAAATGAATTGCGCGTGATTTCCAGGAAGGGCAGAAACGGAACCTGCTGGCCATCGGCAAAGCAGTTTCCCGTCAGGACCGACACCTCGTCCGCAGGTAGGCGATGAAGAAACTCGAAAACCAGCCGCGTTTTGCCCAACCCCGGCTCGGCAACCAGGTCAATCACGGACCGGGTGTCTTTCGCCCGCTCCAGCGCGGTGGAGATCGTGCTTAGTTCATCTGTTCGGCCAACATAGCCGCTCAACCCTTGCGCCACTGATGCGTCGAACCGGGTTGCGTCGGGGTGAACGGTCTGCAACTGCCACAGCTTTTGCGGCGCGGACAGACCCTTGATCTGATGTTCGCCGAAAAAGCCAAGTTCGGTCACCCATTGGACCAGCCCCCGTGTGGTGTCGCAGATCAGGCTTCCACCCGGCGGGGCAAGATTTTCAAGCCGCGCGGCCAGATTCACTGTGCTGCCCACAGCAGTCGTCGGGCCGCTCTCGCCCTGGACAGCCGCCATCAGAACCGTACCGGAACTGATCCCCACACGCACCTTCGGGCGCACGCCGAAACGCGCTTCGATATCCGCGGCGGACGCTTCGAATGCCGCATGGATCGCCATAGCGGCCCGGCAGGCCCGCAGTGCCGTATCTTCGGTCGCGTCAGGAATGCCGAACAGCGCCATTATGCTGTCGCCAGCAAAATCGCGCACCGTTCCACCGTGGGCCTCGACCGCCCGGACCAGCGTATCGTAGGTCAGCCGAACAAAGCCCAACGCCTGTTCTTCCCCAAGCGATGCAACAATTGCGGTGTAGCCGACCATATCGGCAAACAGCACCGTGACCTGACGCCGTTGCTCGCTATCTGCTTGTTCCCGCTTAGGTTTATCCGCAATCTTCCCCATACCTGCAAAGGTGTACTACAGCCAATCCAGGCTCGCCAGTATTTGCAGATGAATTGCCGCAAAGGCTTATTCAAATAGCAGTGAAAATGTCACGACCAAAGCCGGGTGCGACCATAGTCGGCGACACCTGTCTGTTTCAGACAGTTTCCGCCCACAGATCATCTGCCTGAGGGATGCTGCAGACCCCAAGATACCGACGAACCGTCTCAGTCATTCCAAAGTTCAGAGCATCGCAAAACAACGCGTGCCCGATGGACACTTCGGCAATCGACGGGATCCGAGCGATCAGTTTGCGCGTGCCACTGACCGTCAGATCGTGGCCCGCATTGACCTTGAGCCCTTGCGCCGCAGCCGCGGTCGCTGCAGCGGCCAGACGGTCAAGTTCCTGCGTCTCGGCCACTGGGTCGTCTTAAGATCCGCCGAACGGGCCGGTGTAAAGTTCAACCCGATCTGTTCCGGTCATCGCCGCATGCGGCATGTGCGCTGCCTCGGGGTCGCAGAACAGGGATACGCGATGACCGTTCGCCTGTAACCCGGCAACCACATCCGCTAGTATCGCGCCCTGCGCCGGGAAATCCCAACCATGATCACTTGTCGCCTGACCCGGATCATCGGGAACCAACGTCACCTGGTCCGCGCGCACCTGCTGAACCAGCGACAGAAACCGTTCATCTGGATAGCCTTCGACATTCAATTCCCGGTCTGGAAAGTCCGCGTCAAGCATGGAGCGTAGCCCGCGCACATCATCGGGCCGGGTGTGGCGCTCATCCGGGCGGGGGTGCACCGTCACGCCCGCCGCGCCCGCGTTCAAGGCGATCCTTGCCAGACCTATCAAATCCGGCCAGGGGTGCTCTCGCCTGTTGCGCAGCAGGGCGGCAACATTCAGATTTACCGAAAGGTCCGTCATCACCCTGCCCTACAGCCGAAAGGATTGCACATGTTCGGGCGTCGGCACGCCATCGATGTTTCGGGGATCAGGAATAGGATCACCAACCGACGTGTGAACGGGAATGACCCCGGCCCAGATGGGCAGATCATAATCCTCTTCCTCGTCATTTGGACCGCCCGTGCGGACCTTGGCGCTGCCTTCCGATATATCCATGCCCAGCACCATTGTTGCCTTCAGATCCTGCGCGTGATCGGGCCGCAGGCTTTCATATCGCCCCGGGAACAGGCCGTTCACGAACCTGCCTAGCTTGTCCAGCTTTTCTGCCGGGTCTTCAACCTTGACCGCGGTGCCAAACAACGTGACCGACCGCGAGTTAACGGAATGATGCATACCGGACCGAGCCAGGACAAACCCGTCAAGAATTGCGACCGACAGACAAACCTGCGCATCGCGAGAATTGCGCAGCGCACGACTGGCCGAGGACCCGTGCCAATAAATGCGATTGCTCTCTCGCCATTGCAACGTCGGAGTGACAAAGGGCTTGCCATCAATCACATAACCCACGCTACACATGGGTTGCGCGTCCAGGATACTGTTGATGGTGGCACGGTCGAAATGCCCCCGCTCATGGGATCGACGCAGGCGGGATCTGTCGGTGATGTTCAAAGTCTCGTTCATGGTCATAGCTCGGGTTTGATCTTGCTATGACTGTAGTGCCCGAGTATTGGATGTTTTCAAATGTCCAGTTTTAAAACTTTTCCTGAGGCCAATTTGAATCGAGATCTTTTTGCGATCTCGGTGGATGCATCGCTGAAGACCTCGCTTCAGGCGCAACTGCTTGAGGCGCTGCGCGGTCTCATATCTAAGTCCTCTGACCTGGTCGGGACGCGGCTGCCAGCCAGCCGCACACTGGCATCCGAGTTGTCGATATCCAGAACAACGGTTCAGGCGGTTTATGACCAGATGATCAGCGAAGGGTATCTGGTCACCCGGCAAGGCAGCGGCACATTTGTGGCCAGCGAGATCACCCACCTGTCGCAACCGCAGCCCATCCCCCGCCCGGCGGGTCCAAAGACCCAGAAATGGCTGCCCTTTCAAACCGGTCTGCCGGATCAATCCCTGCTGCCGCACAAACAATGGGCACGCCACCTTGAACGCGCATGGCGCAACCCAACACCCGAGCTTTTGGCGCGAGCGGACCCTTTGGGTTGGTATCCGCTGCGCGCGGCCATCTCGGACCACGTTGCCGCGTGGCGACACTTGTCCTGTGATCCGGGGCAGATTGTGATCACCTCGGGCGCGCGCGAAGCCTTCGAGGTTATATTCCACGGGCTGCTTGGTGCGGGCAAACAGGTTGCGATCGAAGACCCATGCTGGCCGAAACTTCACGCGATTCTGAGGGATACAGGAAACTTAGCCTGCCCAGTACGTATCGATCAGGACGGGCTGGATGTGACAAGCCTTCCAGACAAGGCCCATGCCACTATCGTCACGCCTTCGCGGCATTATCCAACAGGGGTCAGCCTGCCCTTGCCCCGCCGGGTCGCCTTGCTGGATTGGGCCAGACAGACCGGTGCGGTGGTGATCGAGGACGACTACGACAGCGAATTCCGCTATCGGGGGCAACCTCTGCCATCGCTTTCGGGGTTGGATGTCCTCAATAACACGATCTACCTTGGCAGCTTTTCAAAACTCGTCAGCCCGGCACTGAGGATCGGGTATCTGGTTGTGCCCAAACGCATGCTGCAAAGCACGCGGACCTATCTTGATCGTGTGGGACCACGCGCCTCGCTGATCCCGCAACCCGCCTTGGCGACATTCATGAACAGCGGTGAATTCGCTATGCATTTACGACGCATGCGACGCGTTTATGCGCGACGTCAGAGCCATCTGCTCACCGCGCTCGCCCCCGCCTGTGACCTACTGGAGCTTCAGCCGGACTCGTCGGGCATGCATCTTTGCGTAGCACTTCGAGCGGCACTTGCAGACAGAATGTCCGACATTGAAATCAGCCAGCGGGCCGGGGAAAACGGACTGCGCATCAGCGCGCTGTCTGACCAATGTGTGTTGCCGCAAAAGATGCAGGGCTTACTGCTGGGGTACGCGGCGTTTGACGAAGATACACTTTCGGACGCGGCGGATCGGTTGGCTTCTCTTATACAGCTGCCACTTTGAAGCAAGCCATGCTGCCTACTGGATAATAGTCAAAAAGTTTTTCACACGTGAAGCACACAACATGATATCGTCAAATAAGAATATATATTCTCAGTATTTCACAAGCTGAATCCGCGAACTCTGTGAATGGGGAGGTTCACATGCTTCGACTGTCTGTCTGCTTACTTACTTTGGTCTCTGTCCCGGCAAGCGCTATTGCCGATGCCGTTCCCACCAAGGAAGCCGCCGAGGGAACCTTTGCCGAGCGTCCCTTTTCACCCTACGCCAACCGCACTTTCCCGGAGCGCCCGCTTTGGGGCGACACGCATCTGCATACGGGGCTGTCACTAGATGCGGGCGCATTCGGCAACACGCTGCTGCCTGACGACGCATGGCGATTTGCTAAAGGCGAGCAGGTGATTTCCTCCACCGGGCAACCAGTAAGACTGGCCAGACCGCTGGATTGGATGGTGCTGACCGATCATACTGACCTGATGGGTTTTGCCCCTGACTTACAAGCTGGCAAACCCGGCGTGATCTCAGACCCCAAGGGCCTGGAATGGTACGAAGGATACAAGGCCGGTGGCGAAGAAGCTGGTAAAGCAGCCTTCGATATTATCACAAATTTTTCTCAGATGACGCTGCCGGAAATTTTGCTGGAGTCCTACAGCCCGGGGGCCGATGCCTTTGCGTTCACCTGGGAACATATCGTCCTGGCCGCGGAGCGGCACAACGATCCCGGTCAATTCACCGCGTTTATCGGTTTCGAATGGACCTCGGTGCCCAAGGGCTTCAACCTGCACCGGAATGTTATGTTGCGCGACGGACCAATCCGCGCATTGCAGGTTGTTCCGCCGGTGACACAGCCACCCTACGGCAACACCGATCCCAAAGCGCTTTATTCTTGGCTGGAGGATTACGAAGCCAAAACCGGTGGCCGGGCGGTGGCTTTCGCCCACAACGGCAACTTATCAAACGGCTGGATGTTCCCAACCGAAGACACGTATCACGGTGGACAGGTTGACGAAGAATACGTCCAGAACCGCGCAAAGTGGGAGCCTCACTACGAGGTCACGCAAATCAAAGGAGACGGCGAGGCCCACCCGTATCTCAGCCCGGATGATCCCTTTGCCGACTATGAGAACTGGGATATTGGCAACCTCGATATCACCGAATTGAAAACCGAGGACATGCTAGCGGGCGAGTATGCGCGCGAAGCCCTCAAGCGCGGCCTGATGCTTGAAGAAAAGTTCGGCGTGAACCCCTATAAATTCGGCATGGGCGGCGCGACTGACAGCCATACTTCGCTGGCAACCGCCGAAGAAGACAACTTTTTCGGCAAATCTGTCAGTGTGGAACCGTCGCCCACCCGGATACAACATCCCTTTATTGCCAATGAGCTGGGCGAGATACCGGGCGATCTGCTGGTCGCTTCTGGCTACACTGCCGTTTGGGCCACCGACAACACACGCTCAGCCATTTTCGATGCGTTCAAGCGCCGCGAAACCTATGCGACCACCGGTCCTCGGATCGGTTTGCGTTTCTTTGGAGGCTGGGCGTTTGACGAGGGCGACCTTGAGACGCGCTTGCTGGCGGATGTCGGTTACACGAAAGGCGTACCCATGGGTGGTGACCTGCGCCCGCGCGAAGGGGATGGCGCACCGAATTTCCTGATTGGTGCCTTGCGCGACCCGATCGGTGCAAATCTGGATCGGGTTCAGGTCGTCAAAGGATGGCTGGATGCAGACGGGGCGATGCAGGAAAAGGTTTATAATGTCGCCTGGTCTGATGATCGGTCACAGGATGCAGATGGCAACCTACCCGAGGTCGGTAATACTGTGGATGTGGAAACCGCGAGCTGGAGCAATACCATCGGCGCGTCCGAGTTGATCACCGTTTGGTCCGACCCGGATTTCGACCCGAATGAACGGGCCTTTTATTACGTCAGGGTTCTGGAAATCCCCACCCCGCGTTGGTTGCTATACGACAAGTTGCGGTTTGGCATTGATCTGCCAGAAGACGCACAACTGATACATCAGGAACGCGCCTATTCCTCACCGATTTGGTACACTCCGGGGTGAATGGCCTTTTTCGAAGAACCACCACTGCGTTGGAATATAAGCGTAATTATTCTGCAGTCTGTTTGACTTATCCAAGGACCCGCCACTACTATTAAGGCGGGTCTGAAAGCGTCTTCGGAACTAAGCATGCATATTTTGAAAGAACCCCTGCTCCACTTTATTCTGATCGGAGCCGCCATCTTTGGCTGGTTTGCCATAGTGGGCCCAAAGGACGAAAGCGCTGAACGGGGTGATGCAATTGTTATCGACGACGCTGATGTCACGCTTTTGGTCACCCGCTTTGAAACAACCTGGAAACGCCCGCCCAATGACGTAGAGTTGCAGGTGCTGATCGACGCCCTGGTGCGCGAGGAAATCCTGGTGCGCGAGGCGCGCAACCTGGGGTTGGATCGCGGGGATCAGGTAATCCGGGCACGGTTGGCACAAAAGATGGATTTCCTGTCGGATGCAATCGCCGCCTCGGTAGACCCCGAAGATGCTGTGCTTGAAGCTTATGTCGCGGCAAACCCGGCACGTTTTACTAAACCTTGGCAGAAGGCATTCGATCAGGTGTATCTGGGCGATCAGCCGGTGCCCGAGGATGTGGACACCGCGCTTTCCGCACTAACGGCGGGCAGGGAATGGTCAGAGTTTGGTGTACGATCCCTGATGCCTCGATCAATGCCGCTGTCGCCCCCCGGCGCCGTCGATGCCGCATTTGGCCTGGGGTTTTCGGCTGCGCTGGTCCCATTAGAACCGGGCGTCTGGGCCGGGCCGATTCAATCGGGATATGGGATGCATCTGGTCCGTGTCACCGAAACGCGCCCCGAATATCTGCCGCCACTTACGGACATTCGCGATGCGGTTTTGATAGCATGGCGTCGGGACACGGCCGAGGAACTGGCGCAGGCGCAATACGAAACTCTTGCCGCGCAGTACCGGGTTGAAACACCGGGGTCCGGTGAATGAGGGCCCTGTTTTGCTTGATAATAGCGATCTGGTTGGCCTGCACCCCAAAGTCCGGCAATGCACACGCGCTTGACCCCGGATATCTGGACCTCCGCCAATTGACGCCAGGCACCTGGCAAGTGATGTGGCGCATACCGGATGTGAACGGCCAACCCATGAGGATTGACGCGATCCTGCCCGAAGCTTGCACCCCATCGCACGGTCCACCGCCGATCTTCGACTCGGTTGCTTGGGTGTCCTCGTGGGTTGCAGAATGCGGGGCTGAGATCGAAGGACAAACAGTCACAATCCGGGGCCTCGAACGACAAAACAACGATGTCCTTCTGCGCGTTCAGCCACTGGAATCTGCAATTGCCACCCTCCGGTTCACACCTGAAGAGCCGGCCCTGACTTTGCCAATAGATCCGACCACATGGTCCGTTTTCATCAGCTATTTCTGGCTTGGCTTCGAGCATATCCTGGAAGGGTGGGACCACCTACTGTTTGTCTTCGCCTTGTTCATTCTGGTGCGCGATCCGTGGCGGCTGGTCGGCGCAGTGACAGCCTTTACAGTCGCGCATTCGATCACGCTGGCATTAGCTACGCTGGGGGTGCTGCACGTTCCTGCCGCCCCGGTCGAAGCGGTGATTGCCCTGTCGATCGTTTTCCTGGCCCTGGAAATTCTCAAACACAAAGAAGGGCAGATCAGACTGTCCGAGCAATACCCATGGATTGTCTGCTTTTGTTTTGGCCTGCTACACGGGCTGGGTTTCGCCGGTGCCCTGTCCGAGATCGGCCTGCCCTCTCAGGATATCCCAGCTGCACTTCTGGCCTTTAACCTTGGGGTCGAGGCCGGACAACTTACCTTTATTGCGGGCCTGTCAGTAGGAATGTTTCTGTGGCGTCAGGTGGCGCGCTTTAATCCATCACGGCTGAGCGGGGTTACCCGACCAATCACTGGCTATGTCATCGGCAGCGTGTCGGTCTATTGGCTGGTCGAGCGTGTCAGTGGGTTTTAGGCTTTTGGTCCCAGAGGCTGAGGTCAACAGTCTTATTGAGTGTATTTGGTTTTCCGGCATTGAAGCTTTGTTTTGGATGAGGTTATTGCCTCTCACCCCATTGTTTTGTGGTTCTGACGGGTTGAGTGTGTTAAGCGATTGATCTTGGGGATCAATTGTAGTGTGACCGGGCTGTTCTGAGATTTTCTGACGCTGGTTG